>NZ_JAGXKA010000177.1:0-301 GCF_019091065.1 Burkholderia sp. GbtcB21 | reverse complement strand
AGTTACTGCTTGCTGTGTGTGGGAACTTACTCTTTCACTAGGGTCACGAAAAAGATGAAGGGAAAAGAGAGAGAGAGATTTCGGCCAAGGTAGAGAGTGAGGAAAGGCTCAGTTTTTCTGAAGAGAGAAATTTCTGTCAGAAAAGGTTATTGAAAACTTGTGATTTGACTGAGCCATCACTTTCTATTTATAGGCAACTACTAGGTTTAGGTTAGGAATTATTTGGCATTAAAATAATGAAAATATTAATTTGAAAATCAGGGGGTAAATGCGCGGAATATCGCTTGTCAGTTATTCGCTG
>NZ_JAGXKA010000176.1:0-301 GCF_019091065.1 Burkholderia sp. GbtcB21 | reverse complement strand
TCAGTCACCTCGTTCATCAGGGTAGCGTTATCCGCCTTGCCGGCCCCTCAACCGACGTGAAGCTCGCGTTTAGGCATGATCGCGTCCGTGAGTGGCTACTCGCGCAGGCTGCATTTGACTTGCTGCACTCGTACGCCATGCCCGACGAAATTGTGGGTGAACCTTACTTTGCAGAGCATTTCGGGCTGGCCGTAACGCGACAAGATTTCACCGCTGGCAACATTGCCACAAACGCCGACCGTAATCCGTTAGCACTGTTTTGCGCCGTTCCGCATCTCAGTCAGCCTGCGTCACCCGCTCC
>NZ_JAGXKA010000175.1:0-301 GCF_019091065.1 Burkholderia sp. GbtcB21 | reverse complement strand
ATAATGCTGGCGACTGTATAAGACTTGCAAGAATATGAAACAATGGTGGAAGCTCATAAGATAGAATTGCCTTGACCCTCGCCTAAATGAGACAACGCTGAATTCCAATCTTGATCGAATAAAAGGTTGCTAGAATGTCTAACATTTTAGACGAGCTGACAACTCTATTCAATGAATGGTAGCTTTGACTCTCGCCTAAACGGGACACTGATATCAGTTTGTTGAAAACCTTGGAAATTATTTAGGATTGAATTTTTTAAGTATTTTCTCATATCATTCCTACTTGCTATGTGCTTATAAT
>NZ_JAGXKA010000174.1:0-301 GCF_019091065.1 Burkholderia sp. GbtcB21 | reverse complement strand
ATCCAGGACTCCCCCGGCTACTTCCGCGGCCTCGCGCAGTTGCGCGGGCGCAATGCCGAATGGGCCGACCGCGCGGTGCGCGAGGCCGTCAGCCTGTCGGCGACCGACGCGCGCGCGCAGCACGTCGTCGACCTGATCGCGCAGGATCCGGCCGCCCTCGCGCGCCAGCTCGACGGCCACAGCGCGACGACCACCGCCGGCACGCTGCGGCCCGCGACCGCGCATGCGCCGCTCGTCGTGGGCCTACCCGACTGGCTCAGCCGCTTCCTGTCGATCATCACCGATCCGAATGTCGCGCTGA
>NZ_JAGXKA010000173.1:0-302 GCF_019091065.1 Burkholderia sp. GbtcB21 | reverse complement strand
GAGCAGCAGCATCAACGCGGACTCGCGGGCGATCTCGCCGCTCATCATCTGGTAGACGTGGTGCTGCATCGTCCGTACTTCGCGCCAGTCCTGTTCGAGCTGGCCGAACGCAATGATGCAGACGGTGCTGTCTTCGAGCGCGATCGCATCGCCGTTGTGATGGCCGGTGTGCACACCGCCCAGTCCGAGCGATTCGCCGACGATCTGGAAGCCGGTCACCTGCTCGTCGCCGTCGCGGTGCATGACGACGGTCTTGGACGGCCCGGTTCTCACCGCGTAGACGCTGGTGGGCGGATCGCCGG
>NZ_JAGXKA010000172.1:0-302 GCF_019091065.1 Burkholderia sp. GbtcB21 | reverse complement strand
TTTGGGCTTTGAAGCAGAGGCAACATTTGCTTCAGGTTTTATCGTCCCATTACCATTACCAGGATTGTGAGGTTTACTCCCTTTCTTCTTGGGTCCTCCAATCAAATTTTCATAAGTTTGAAGGTCATTGACTAATTCATGAAAGTCAATTTCCTTCTTATTCATGACATAATTTGATGTGTATGGTAGAAATGCTGGAGTCAGGCTGTTCAAGATAAGACTTACTTGAGTAGCACTGTCCATTTCAGCACCATGATCCTGGGCTTCTTGGAAATAACTGGACATGAGGAGAACATGATCAC
>NZ_JAGXKA010000171.1:0-302 GCF_019091065.1 Burkholderia sp. GbtcB21 | reverse complement strand
TAGTCGCGCGGGATGAAGCGGCGGATTTTCTCTTCGCGTTCGACGTCGATCGACAGCGTTGGCGTCTGAACGCGGCCGACTGTCGTCAGGAAGAAGCCGCCGCCCTTGCTGTTGTACGCGGTCATCGCGCGGGTGCCGTTGATCCCGACGAGCCAGTCGGCTTCCGAGCGGCAGCGTGCGGCGTCGGCGGGCGGCTGCATGTCCGTGTCGCTGCGCAGGTTCGCGAAACCGTCGCGGGTCGCCTGCGGCGTCATCGATTGCAGCCACAGGCGCTGGGCCGGCTGCTTCGCCTTCGCGTGCTG
>NZ_JAGXKA010000170.1:0-305 GCF_019091065.1 Burkholderia sp. GbtcB21 | reverse complement strand
GCACGAACGGCAGGATCTTCGGCGCGAGATCGACGAGCGTCGCCAGCTTCGCGTCGCGCGAACACTCGTCGAGTCCCAGGCCACGGAACCACGCGTTGAGATGGTCGACGAGCACGTCGAGCTTGTCGGCGAGCCGGCCGGGTTCCGCGAGATTGCCGATGCGCAGCCCGCGACGCCCGACCGTGTCCCCGTAGGCCGGCCCGATCCCGCGCAGCGTGGCACCGATCGGTTCGCGGCGCAGGCGCTCCTGTGCCTGGTCGATCGCGCGGTGAATCGGCAGCCCCAGCGCCGCGTTCTCGGCGATC
>NZ_JAGXKA010000017.1:0-165785 GCF_019091065.1 Burkholderia sp. GbtcB21 | reverse complement strand
CACACCACCGACTTCGCTTCCCTCTCCCGCGCCGCGTTTCCGTTAGCGCGAAAGAGGCGTGATTCTATGCACCCCGCGTCGATCGCGCAAGGGGTTTCGCAAAAAATATATGACCCCGCACGCTGCCGCGTGCGGGGCCATATATAGAAGCAACGAAACGGTCAGGCCTCGCGCACCTGCCGTGCGACGATCTCCATATAGTGATCGAGATCCGGCGTCACCTTCCCTGCTTCCTTCGCCGTATCGTCCCAGCGGCGCAGGCGCAGCGCGTCCTCCGCAAACGGACGCCGCAGGAACGCCCCCGTCTCCTCTTCGCTGAAGATGCCGCCCTGCAGCGCGAGGCTGCGCACCGAGTCCGGCGACAGGCTCTCGAAGTAGCCGGCGTCCGCGCGGCACAGACAGCGCTTCGCATCGACGTGCAGCCGGATCGGTTCCAGCACCGCGTCGGAAAACAGCGGTCGCAGAAACGGCAGCACGTAATACTGATGCAGATCGTCGATCCCGCGCGCGCTCGGCGTCTCGCCCTGGCGATTCAGCAGATGCCCGAGATCGTGCAGGAACGCCGCCGCAACCAGCGCTTCGTCAGCCCCCGCTTCTTCCGCCAGCAATCCGCTCTGCAACGCATGCTCGAGCTGCGTGACGGGCTCTCCGCTATAGGCCACATGGCCGTGCTCGCGATACAGCCCGTGGATATCTTCCACCGTCAATGCCATTCGCTCACTCCCAAGGCAGCGAAAACGTCTTCAGGTTCGTGAAGCTCTTCATCGCCTCCTGAACACCTTCCTTGTAACCGAGCCCCGAATCCTTGATCCCGCCGAACGGCGACAACTCGATCCGGTATCCGGGCACTTCCCATACATTCACGGTGCCGACGTTCAGCTCGTTCACGAACCGCACGACAGCCGCCGTGCTGTCCGTACAGACGCCCGACGACAGCCCGAACGCGGTTCCGTTGCTGATCCGGATCGCGTCGTCGATCGTGTCGAACGTGATGACGGGCGATACGGGACCGAAGGTCTCCTCGCGCACGATCGTCATCAACGGATCGACGTTGTCGAGCACGGTCGGCGCATACAGCGCGCCGCGCCGCACGTTGCCGGTCAGCAGGCGCGCACCCTGCGCAACCGCCTCGTCGACCCGCGCCTCGAACAGCCGCGCCGCCGCCTCGTCGATCACCGTGCCCATTTCGTTCGCCGGATCGAACGGATCGCCGTACTTCCACGCGCGCGTCTTCTCGACGAGCAGCTCGGTGAACGCGGGCGCGATCGAGCGCTGCACCAGCATCCGCTTGACGGCCGTGCAGCGCTGGCCCGAATTCCGGTACGAACCGAGCACCGCCAGCGATGCCGCACGTTCGAGATCGGCGTCTTCGAGAACGATCAGCGGGTCGTTGCCGCCCAGCTCCAGCACGATGCGCCGGTAGCCGGCCCGCGCGACAATCGCCTTGCCGATCGCAACGCCGCCGGTGAAGGTGATCAGCGATGCATGCGGATGCGTAACGAGTTCGTCCGCGATCTCGCGCGGATCGCCGGTCAGCACCTGCAGCATCGGCCCCGGCAGTCCGGCCTCATACAGCAGATCGGCCAGATAGAACGCCGACAGCGGCACCTTCTCCGACGGCTTCACGATCACGCGGTTGTTGGTCGCGATCGCCGGCGCGATCTTGTGCGCAACCTGGTTCATCGGATGATTGAACGGCGTGATCGCGACGATCACGCCGTCGAGCGGCTGCCGCTGCGAGAACACGCGCCGCGCCTTGCCGTGGGGCGTCAGGTCGCACGAGAAACTTTGCGCGTCGTCACGCAGCGCCTCGACCGCCGCGAACTTCAGCACGTCGGCAACGCGGCCGATCTCGTAGCGGGAATCCTGTTTCGACAGCCCGGATTCGAGCGTGATCAGGTCGGACGCTTCCTCGGTGCGCTCGCGCAGCAGCGCGGCCGCGCGTTCGAGGATCTGCGAACGCTCGTAGCGCGTGAGCTTCGGCCGGTAGGCCATCGCGTAATCGAACGCTGCGCGCACGTCGTCGACGCTGGCGAGCGGCGCGGTACCGACCCGCGCGCCCGTATAAGGATCGTCGATATCGAAGGTGCGCTCGCGTGTCGCGCGCGTGCCGCACCAGCGCAGCGCCTCGGCGCGAAACTCGGGATGGTCTTGCCGGGGGTGGGCCATCATGTCGCGATCCGGTTCAGCACGAAATCGAACACGTCGAAGTTGCGCGGGCGACGCGCGGGATCGTCCCGCTCGATACGGCGATTGAACAGCAGCGGCACCTCCTGTTCCGACACGCCGCCATGCGAACGCAGCGGCACCGTGAGGCCCGACAGGTCGTGTTCGCGCTCGCGCGTACCGAGCGTCATGTCGCGACGGCCGATCACGACGAGATCGCCGATCCGGTCGGCCGGCAGCTCGAAGCGTGCGGCGGCTTCCGCGTTGTCGAGCACGAGCTCGACGCCGTCGAGGCCGCCGACGCGCCACATCGCCTCGGCCCGGTCGACGCCTGGCGTCAGGTAGATGGTTGCAAACGAGCCCAGCGCGCCGTGGTGCACGACGTACGGATCCGTGATCGGCAGGATCACGCGCGCGGCCTGCGCGCCGTACCAGCCGTCGAACGCATCCTGCAGATAAATCACGTTCGGGCGGCCGGTCGTGGGATCGTGCTTCGCGTTCATCCCGTGGTCGGCCGTGAGCGCGATCGCCCAGCCGAGCGCGTCGAGCTGCGCGAGGTAACCGTCCATCATCGCGTAGAACGCGTTCGCGCCGGCGCTGCCCGGCTCGCACTTGTGCTGCACGTAGTCGGTGGTCGACAGGTACATCAGGTCGACCTGCCGCGTCTGCGCGAGCCGCACGCCGGCCGCGAACACGAACTCGGACAACGCCGCGCTGTAGACATCCGGCGACGGAAGGCCGACCCAGTCGAGCACGTCGGCGATGCCGTTTTCCGCGAGATTCGCCTGCGCGGCCTTCTCGGCGGAAAAGCAGATGCCGTTCAGCTGCCAGCCGAGCAACCGGCGCAGCTTGTCCTTCGCCGTCACGACGGCCACCCGCGCGCCGGCGTCGGACGCCGCCGCGAGCAGCGTGCCGGCCCGCAGATAGGCCGGGTCGTTCATCATCACTTCGGCGCCGCGCCCGCCGTCGGCGGTCGCGTCCCAGAAATAGTTGCCGCAGATCCCGTGGACCGACGGCGGCACGCCGCAGACGATCGACAGGTTGTTCGGGTTGGTGAAGGTCGGCACGACACAATCGGCGCGCCACGCCGTGCCTTCCGCGATCATCCGGCCAATGAACGGCGCGACGCCCGCTTCCACCGCACGTTCGAGATAGTCGTACTCGCAGCCGTCGACACAGACGACGACGGTCGGCTCGACCGGCAGCCGGTAGCACCGGCCGTTGACGTCGACCGAGCGTCCCGCGAGATCCGGCGATACGCCGGCCGCCGACGCTTCATCGGGACGGCGCAATGCGAACGCGGCGTTCATGATGCCGCCCGCGTGCCGCGCGGCACACGCGCGGCGATCAGCAGCAGCGCCGCGAGCGACGCGCCGAGCATCAGCAGCGACAGCGCCGATGCCGGAAGGTAATAACCACGCTCGACCTGGCCGATCACGACGATCGGCACGGTCGCGAAGCCGGGCGGATAAACCGTCAGTGTGGCGCCGAGCTCGCCGAGCGACAGCGCGAAGCCGAGCGCGAGGCTCGCGCGCAGCGCCGGCACGAGTTGCGGCAGCAGCACGCGGCGCAGCACCATCGCTGGTGGCGCACCGAGGCTCGCCGCAGCTTCGCGCAGCACGGTCAGCTCCGGACGCAGCGCGGCGGCCGCGCAGCGATAGCAGAACGGCAAAATCAGCGCGAGCTGCACGAGCACGACGATCGCCGCTGAGCTCGACAGGTCGACCGGCTTCTGGTGATACGCGATCAGCACCGCAAGCCCGAGCACGACGCTCGGCACGCCGTTCGGCACCATCACGAGCGCGTCGACGACCGCGCCGAGGCCGCGCCGGTCGCGCCCTTCGAGCGCAAGCGCAAGCCACAGCCCGAGGATCGTGCCGATCGCCGACACGCCGAAGCCGATTTCGAGGCTCGTCAGCAGCGCATCGTATTCCGGCGAGCCGAGCCGCTCGAACCAGCGCAGGCTGTAGCCGGCCGGCAAGATCGTGCCCGACCATCGCGTCGCCACGCTCGACAGCGCGACGACGATGACGGGCAACACGAACAGCCAGAAGCATGCGAACGCGGCCAGCGCAAGCGCGGCGCGCGACGCATGCTTGAGCAGCGCGTCGCTCCAGCCGATCCGGTGGCGCGGCACGGCCTGCCCGATACGGAATTCAGCGGACATCGTTCCCTCCCGTCGCACGCCGGTTCACCCGGCGATAAACCGTATACAGCGCCAGCGACAGCGCAAGCATCACGACCGCGCCGGCCGACGCGGTCGGCAGGTCGAGATCGACGGTCGCGCTGCTGTAGATCGCGACCGGCAGCGTCACGAGCCGCGCGCTGCCGAGCACGAGCAGAATCCCGAATTCGTTCAGCGTCAGCAGGAAACACAGCACGGTGCCGGCGGCGATGCCCGGCCATGCGATCGGCAGCACGACGCGGCGCGCGAGCATCCAGCCGGGCGCACCGAGGCTGCGCGCGGCTTCGATCAGCCGCAGGTCGAGCGTCGCAAACGACGCGAGCGTCGGCCGCACGACGAACGGCGTATAGAACACGGTCTGCGCGAGAATCACGCCGCCGATGCCGAACAGGAAATCGAGCGGGGGATTCTCGAGATGGAACAGGTGCTGCAGCGCGATGCCGATCGACCCTTGCGAGCCGTACAGGAAGATCAGCGTGAACGCGACGAGGAACGACGGAAACGCGACGTACAGTTCCAGGAAGCGCGTGACGAGCGATGCGCCCGGAAACGGCTTGAAGAACAGCAGCGCGGCCAGCAGCACGCCGAACACCGATGCGGTGCCGGCGCTCGCGAACAGCACGCCGAGCGTCGTCAACAGCACGTTGCGCGTGTCGGGGTTGCCGAAGAAGGTCCGGTATGCGGCAAAACTCAGCCCGTGATCGCCCGATACGCTCAGCAGTACGAGCCGCACCAGCGGATAGACGACGAGCGGGCCCAGCACGACGACCGCGAGCGCGGCCAGGTGCAGGTCGCCCATGCGCTTGCGGCGCCGCGCGACGGCAGCGTGCGCGGCGGCCGACGCGAGCACGTGCGGCGACAGGCCCGCTTCAGGGCTCGATAAGGACGACATCGTCTGCCTCGCAATGCAGGGAAACGCGCGCACCGCGCTCGGGAGCCGCGCCGCGGCCGCGTTGCATCGTGACGCGCACGGGCTCGTCGGGCGCCGCGTCGATCACGACCGCGATCGACAGGTCCGCGCCCTGCCATTCGACGGACGACACCGTGCCGTGCAGGCCACCGGCCGCGAGCGGCATCACGGTCAGGCGCTCGGGGCGCACGCACGCGACCTTGTCGCGCACTTCGTGACGCGGATCGCCGAGCGGGAAAATCACGTGCGGCGGCAGCAGGTTCGCCGGGCCGAGATAGCGCGCGACGTAGCCGTCCCGCGGCGCGTCGTACAGCTGCTGCGGCGTGCCGAGCTGCGCGATGCGGCCGTCGCGCAGCAACAGCGCGCGGTCGGACAGCACGAGCGCGTCGTCGCGGTCGTGCGTCACGCAGACGACGGTCAGGTTCGGCAGGCGCTCGTGCAGCGCCTTCAGTTCGCTGCGCACCGACGCGCGCAGGTTGGCGTCGAGCGCCGACAGCGGCTCGTCGAGCAGCAGCACGTCCGGCTCGATCACGAGCGCGCGGGCCAGCGCGACGCGCTGCTGCATCCCGCCCGAAAGCTGCGCGGGCAGGTGGTGGCCCGCATCGCCGAGCTGCACGAGCTTCAGCGCGTCGGCGACGCGTCGCGTCACTTCCGACGACGCCATCCCGCGCGCGCGCAGCCCGAATGCGACGTTCTCGAACACCGACAGGTGCGGGAACAGCGCGTAATTCTGGAACAGCAGACCGAGATTGCGCTTGTGCGGCGGCGCATAGGTCAGGTCGCGTCCGGCAACGGTCAGCGTGCCGGTCAGGCCGTCGGCCTTCACGAACCCGGCGATGAAGCGCAGCAGCGTGGTCTTGCCGCAGCCGCTCTTGCCGAGCACGGTCAGAAATTCACCGGCGCCGATCGACAGCGACAGATCTTCCAGCACCGTGCGTGCGCCGTAGCGCACGCTCAGGTGCTGGATCTGCACGCCGCCCGGCGCGCCGGACCGCAGCGTCGCGTGCGGTTCGGCGGCGCCGAATGCGCCGGGATGGGTCAGGGTGGTTTCCACCGGGTTCATCCTCTTGCTCGCTGATACAGGCGGCGTGCGCCGATCACTTCGGCTTGACGACGTCGAGCTGCTTGCCCGAGCTGCCGATCACGTCCTTCTTCCAGCGCTCGATCCACACCGGCTTCTTCGCCATCACCTGGGCCCAGTCGACCGGGATCAGCTTCACGCCCGCGATCGCCTTCTTGACCGCTTCACCGTTCTTGCCTGCCAGCGGCACGTCCGTGCGGCCCGGGATGCCGTACATGTCCGGCACCTTCGACTGCACTTCCGTCGACATCAGGTAGTCGATCAGCTTCTTGCCGGCGTCCTGGTTCGGGCTGCTCTTGATCAGGCCGATGCCGTACGGGAGCTGGAACGTGGTCGGCTGGTCGCCGTCCTTCGCGGCCAGGAAGATCGGCTTGACGGACAGCGCGCCGTGTTCGGCATCGTCGAGGTCCATCTGCAGATCGCCGTTCGCGACGCTGATCTCGTTACGCGACAGCAGCACGTTCAGGTAGCCCGTGCCCTTCGTGTGGAACTTCACGCTCTGCGACAGCTTCGCGAGGTAGTCGAACGCCTTGTCCTCGCCCATCAGCGAGGTCGTCAGGATCAGCACGGCCATCCCGTCGCCGGCCGTGGCCGGGTTCGAGTACGCGACCTTGCCGGCATAGCTCGGCGACAGCAGGTCGGCGAACGTCTTCGGCTGGTTCTTCACGACGTCCGGGTTGATCGCGAACGAGAAGTAGTTGTTCACGAAGGTCGCCCACGTGCCGTCCTCGGCCTTCGCTATCGCCGGCACGTTCTTGTAATTCACGCTCTGGTACGCCTGCAGCAGGCCCATCTGGCCGGCCTGCTGAATGAACGGCGGCAGCGTGACGATCACGTCGGCCTTCGGGGAATTCTTCTCGATGTTCGCGCGGTTGACGACCTCGCCGCTACCCGCCGTCACGATGTTGACCTTGACGCCTTCCTTCTTCTCGAAGGCCGGCAGCACATCGCGATAGAGGTTCTCGAGACCGTCCGCCGTATACAGCACGACCGCGTTCGCCGCATGCGCCGGCAGCGCGGCACCTTGCAGCAGACCGGCGGCGCAGGCGGCCAGCGCGAGCTTGCGGAACGCGCCGGCAGCGGCGCGCGAGGAATTCTGCAGTGTCATCTCACTTCTCCGTAGGCGGAACACCAAACGGCCGGGGCATGTCCGGCGCTGTCGGCCAGAGTTAGCGCTTCAGCGCTTACTCTGGCCCCATGCAAAGCGGTCGGCCGGCGTCGGCGCTTCCGCGCTTCCTCCGGTCCCATGCAAGGCCTGTTATCTCCGGGCAGGCCGATAAGCGGCCCGCCTCGCCGCCGCGCTGCGGTTGGTTTCGCGCGGCAACCGAAGGATCACAGCGTTCAATGACAAACCCGTGACGAGTGCCACAATTTCCAAAAAATGACACATTTTGCCAATATCATGCAAGTCATCCGGAAATGCCGCCCGGCGTTTCGTTCGCCCTTTGCTGGAGAAAAACCATGCCAGATCCGATCCTTCTCACGCCCGGCCCGCTCACCACGTCCGCCACAACCCGCCACGCAATGCAACATGACTGGGGGTCGTGGGACACTGCTTTCAACCAGCTGACGGCCAGCGTCTGCACGGACCTCGTCGCGATCGCGCGCGGCGACGACGACTACGTGTGCGTGCCGATGCAGGGCAGCGGCACGTTCTCGGTCGAGGCCGCGCTCGGCACGCTGGTGCCGCGCGACGGCGTCGTGCTCGTGCCCGACAACGGCGCGTATTGCGCGCGCATCCTGAAGATCCTCGGCCGGCTCGGCATCGACGCGATCGCGTTGCCGTTCGGCGAGGACGCGGCCGTCGACGCGGCCGCGGTCGAGGCCGCGTTCGCACGCGAGCCGCGCATCACGCACGTCGCGCTCGTGCACCTGGAGACGAGCGCCGGCATCCTGAATCCGCTGGACGCAATCGCGGCCGCGTGCCGGCGCCACGGCAAGCGGCTGATCGTCGATGCGATGAGTTCGTTCGGCGCGCTGCCGATCGCGCTGGCGGACAGCGGCATCGATGCACTGATCTCGGCGAGCGGCAAATGCCTCGAAGGCGTGCCGGGGATGGGTTTCGCGATCGTGCGGCGCGACACGCTCGATGCGAGCGAAGGCAACTCGCGGTCGCTCGCGCTCGATCTCCACGATCAATATTCATACCTGCGCAAAACCGGCCAGTGGCGCTTCACGCCGCCGACGCACGTGATCGCCGCGCTGCGCGCCGCGCTCGACCAGTACCTCGCCGAAGGCGGCCAGCCGGCGCGCGGCGCGCGCTATGCGGAGAACTGCCGGACGCTGGTCGAATCGATGCGCGCGCTCGGCTTCGTGCCGTTCCTCGACGCGAGCGTGCAGGCGCCCGTGATCGTCACGTTCCACGCGCCCGACCATCCGGCCTACGATTTCCGCCGCTTCTACGACGCTGTGCGCGACGCGGGCTTCATCCTGTATCCGGGCAAGCTCACGCAGCTCGAGACGTTCCGCGTCGGCTGCATCGGCGCGATCGATGCCGACGATATCCGGCGCGCGGTCGCGGCGATCGCGCAGGCGGTCGAATCGCTCGGAATCGCCGTGCAGCGCGCATAACGCGACACGCGCGCCGGGACACAAGCCGGCGCATCAGCCGGCGCACCAACAAAAAAGCCCGGCGGCCAACCGGCCGCCGGGCGAACACACGTGATGTGCGTGGAGTTGGTGCTTACAGCTCGATCCGCTTGATGTCGCCGACGACGAAGATGTACGACAGCGCGCCGACCAGCGCGATCACGCCGATGAACACGAGCGCGCCGACGAACGAGCCGGTCGACGCAACGATGAAGCCGACGACGAGCGGCGTGATGATGCCGGCCAGATTCGCCGCGAAGTTGAAGATGCCGCCGGTCACGCCGAGCAGGCCGTCCGGCGCGATGTCGGACACGAGCGTCCAGCCGAGCGCGGCCATCCCCTGCGCGAAGAACGCGACCGACATGATCGCGATCACGGCTTCGTTGCTTTGCACGTAGTTCGCGAGAATGATCGTCGACGCGAGCAGCAGGCCGGCGATGATCGGCAGCTTGCGCGCGAGGTTCGCGGACTTGCCGCGGCGCAGCAGCCAGTCGGAGAAGATCCCGCCGAACATCACGCCGACCGACGCGGCGATGAACGGCATGATCGCGAAGAAGCCGATCTTCAGCCAGCCCATGTGGCGCTCTGTCGCGAGATAGGTCGGGAACCAGGTCAGGAAGAACACGAGCGTCGAGTTGCCGGCGAACTGGCCGAGGCAGATGCCCGCGAGCTGGCGCTTCTTCAGCAATTTGCCGGCCATCGACCAGCTGAACTTCGTCTGCGCGGCCTTGCCGTCCTTGTCGCCGGCCTTGCGCGCGGCGTGCACGAGGCCGCCGCCGGCCTCGATATAGGCCAGTTCCGCCGCATTCGCGCCCGGATGGTTGCGCGGCTCGTGGTAGAACTTCCACCAGACGAGGCCGAAGGCAATGCCGACCGCACCGACGACCCAGAACAGCGAGCGCCAGCCGAACGCGCCCATCAGCGCGAACAGCACGGGGCTGAAGAACGCGAGGCCGATGTACTCGCCGACGGTATAGGTGCCCGTCGCCATCGCGCGCTCGTTCTGCGGGAACCACGTCGCGACGACGCGGCTGTTGGTCGGGAAGCACGGCGCCTCCGTCACGCCAAGGCCGAGCCGGCATGCGAGCAGCGTCGCGATGCCCGGCACGAAGCCCTGCAGGAGCGTGCACAGCGACCACAGCGTCATCGACCAGTAATAGGTGATCTTGCTGCCGAAGCGGTCGAGGAACAGGCCGCCGGGCACCTGCATCGCGACGTACGTCCACGAGAACGCGGAGAACATGATGCCCATCACGGCCGCGTTGATGCCGAGCTCCTTGGTGAGCTGCGGCGCAGCCACCCCCAGCACGGTGCGGTCGAGGTAGTTGATCATCGTGCCGATTGCGAGCAGCGCGAGAATCTTGTAGCGCGCCGAGGTGCGCCGGACCGTGCCGGCCGCCTGCGCCGGCGCGGCACTCGTATGGGTGGTGTGCTGCATGGTCGTCTCCTGGTCTCTCTTTCTATAAGGGGGTCAGCGCGCGACGAGCGACTGAAAGTGATCGAACATTCGCTCGGGGTCGGGCGTGCGTCCGGTGAAGAGCTCGAACGCGTCGACGGCCTGGTAGACGGCCATCCCGCCACCTGGCAGCGTGGCGCAGCCGGCCGCGCGCGCGGCGCGGATCAACTCGGTTTCGAGCGGGAAATACACGATGTCGGCCACCCACATGCCCACGTGGAGCAGCTCGGCCGGCAGCGGCAGGCCCGGGTGCTTGGTCATGCCGGTCGGCGTCGCGTGGATCAGGCCCGTCGCGGCGCGCATCGCGGCCGCGAGATCGTCGCCGGACGGAACGCCGCCCGGCACAACCCGCGCGGCCGGGAAGCGCTGCTGCAGCTCGCCCGCGAGCGCGGTGGCGCGCGCGCCGTCGACATCGAAAATCGTCAGTTCGGCCGCGCCCATCTGCAGCGCCGCATGGGCCACGGCCGCGCCCGCGCCGCCCGCGCCGAGCTGGACGACGCGTTCGAGCGACGCGCCGGGCAGCCCGCGGCGGAACGATTTCGCGAAGCCCGACCAGTCGGTGTTGTGGCCGATCCGCTTGCCGTCCTTGAACAGCACGGTGTTCACCGCACCGAGCGCGCGGGCATCGTCCGACAGTTCATCAAGGTGTTCGATCACGCGCTGCTTGCACGGGTGCGTGATGTTGAGGCCGTTGTAGCCCATCCGCTGCGCGGCATCGAGCAGTTGCGGCAGCGCGTCGGCGGTCACGCCGAGCACGTCGAGATCGATGCGCCGGTAGACATAGCCGAAGCCCTGCTGGAATCCTTCTTCCTCGTGCATCGCGGGCGACAGCGAACCGCCGATGCCCTGGCCGATCAGGCCGATCAGAAACGACGGGCGGCTCATCGCGCGGCTCCCTGCGCAAACAGCGTCGACAGACGCTGCAGCGCGAACACGTAGCCTTCGGTGCCGCAGCCGCAGATCACGGCTTCGGCGACCGCCGACACATAGGAATGGTGGCGGAACGCCTCGCGGCGATGCACGTTCGAGATATGCACTTCGATCACCGGCTTCGCGATCGCGGACAGCGCATCGGCCAATGCCACAGACGTATGCGTATAGGCGGCCGGGTTGATCACGATGCCGTGCGTGTCGTGACGCGCCGCATGCAGCCAGTCGATCAACTGGTGCTCGGCGTTCGACTGGCGGAAGTCGATCTCCAGCCCGAGCCCGTCGGCCGCCGCGCGGCAGCGCTGCTCGACGTCGGCGAGCGTTTCCGCGCCGTAGATATGGGGCTCGCGTGTCCCCAGCAGATTCAGGTTCGGGCCGTTCAGCACCAGCACCTTGTGCTTGCTCATGGTGATTCTGCTCCTAAAACGGGGGCGAATCGCTAGCCGACTTCGCCCCCTGACGTCAAGATTCGGCGCTAGTGTGCGCTTGCGCAAGCGCAATGTCTTTTCGGGTTTTCGCTAGTTTGTACCACCTAGTTAGTTTGTATAATTCATGTCACTTACCCAGTAAATTCGGGATATGGCGCGCGCCCGGAACTCAACGACTGGTTCATTCAGGGCCGGTTCGACCAACGCCATGCCCCGCTCACCCGCAGGATTCGCCCATGCAGCGCTCGATCGCCACCGTGTCACTGTCCGGCACGCTCGCCGAGAAGCTCGCCGCCGTCCAGGCCGCAGGCTTCGACGGTGTCGAAATCTTCGAAAACGACCTCGTCTACTTCGACGGATCGCCGGCCGACGTCCGGCGCATGGCTGCCGATCTCGGCCTCGACATCGTGCTGTTCCAGCCGTTTCGCGACTTCGAGGGCGTGAGCCCGGCCCAGCTCGCCCGCAATCTCGATCGCATCCGCCGCAAGTTCGACGTGATGCACGCGCTCGGCACCGACCGCATCCTGGTGTGCAGCAGCGTGTCGCCCGACACGATCGCGGACGACGCGCTGCTGGTCGACCAGCTCGGCGCGCTCGCCGAAGCCGCGCGGGAAGCCGGCGTGGTCGCCGCGTACGAAGCGCTTGCGTGGGGCCGCGTCGTGAACCGGTACGGCCATGCGTGGAAACTCGTGAATGCCGTGAACAGTCCGCATCTCGGCCTCGCGCTCGACAGCTTCCACACGCTGTCGCTCGACGATTCGCCGGATGCGATCGCCGAGATTCCCGGCGACCGGATCGCGTTCGTGCAGATCGCCGATGCGCCGAAACTCGCGATGGACGTGCTCGAATGGAGCCGCCACTTCCGCTCGTTCCCCGGCCAGGGCGACTTCGACCTCGCGCGCTTCACCGCGCGCGTGATCGAATCGGGCTACACCGGGCCGCTGTCGCTCGAGATCTTCAACGACGGCTTCCGCGCGGCGCCGACGGCGATCACGGCCGCCGACGGCCATCGCTCGCTGCTCTATCTGGAAGAACTGACACGCGCGCGGCTTGCACAGGACGGCCGTGCGCCGGCCGCCAGCCAGCCGCTCTTCGCGCCGCCGGCGCCGCCCGCGCACGTCGGGTTCCAGTTCATCGAATTCGCGGTCGACGCGCAGGCGGCAGCGACCGTCGGCGAATGGCTCGGCAAGATGCGCTTCCGGCTCGCCGGCCGGCATCGCTCGAAGGATGTGACGCTGTTCCAGCACGGCGCCGCGTCGATCGTGCTGAACGCGGAGCGCGATTCGTTCGCCGATGTGTTCTTCCAGCAGCACGGGCTGTCGCTGTGCGCGTCGGCGTTTCGCGTCGACGACGCGAAAGTGGCGTTCGAACGCGCGGCCGGCTTCGGCTACGCACCGTTCTCCGGCCGCGTCGGGCCGAACGAGCGCGTGCTGCCGAGCGTGCAGGCGCCGGACGGCAGCCTCGAGTATTTCGTCGACGAAGCGCCGAACGCGCCGACGCTGTATGAATCGGACTTCGTGCTGACCGACATCGACGGCCCGACCGAAGTCGGCCCGCTGACGGGCATCGACCATGTGTGCCTCGCGCTGCCGGCCGACGCGCTCGACACATGGATCCTGTTCTTCAAGACGGCGTTCGGCTTCGAGGCCGAGCGCAGCTGGCTCGTGCCCGATCCGTACGGGCTGATGCGCAGCCGCGCGGTGCGCAGCGCCGACGGCTCGGTGCGGATCGCGCTGAACGCGTCGGTCGACCGTCATACGGCCGTCGCCGAATCGCTCGATCGTTACCACGGCACCGGGCTGAACCACGTCGCGTTCCGCACCGACGACATCGTGAAGACAATCGCCGCGTTCGCAGCCGACGGCGTGCCGTTCCTGCGCATTCCGCCGAACTACTACGACGATCTCGCCGCGCGCTACGCGCTGCCGGACGAACTGATCGACACGCTGAGCGCGCACCACCTGCTGTACGACCGCGACGAGCACGGCGGCGAATTCCTGCACGCGTATACGGAACTGGTCGACAACCGCTTCTCGCTCGAGATCGTCGAGCGGCGCGGCGGATACGACGGCTACGGCGCGACGAACGCGGCCGTGCGGCTCGCCGCGCAGGCGCAGCGCAGGAAATAACGGAAGGACGCGAATCGGGAGTCTGGGGCCGGATCACGTCGCGGCCCGCGTCCGCCTCAAAGGGCACGCATCCCGCGTGCACCATCGTGGCGAATCGAGCGGCCGAGCACCAGCCCGCGCGGCTGACCGCGACCCGGCCGGGAGCCGCGCTCCGTATGACGTTACATACGGTAACCCGTACCGCAACGCAGCATCCCGTCGCACACCACCGTTTTAAGAATCGCTTAAGTCTTCGACGGCACCATCCGCAACCAGTACCCGATGGTTATCTCGAAAAGGAGGAAAGCGATGAGCGCCGTAGAAGCACCCGCGGGCCGCCAGGCCGCGCCCCCTGCAAAGAAGACGATGCTGCGCCGCCTGCTCAGTCATCACGAAATCGCGACGCTGCTCGTGCTGCTGCATGCGCCGATCGGCGCGAACGCCAAAGCCGAATTGCCGGCGCTGCAGGAAGCCGGTCTCGTCGAGATGGTCAAGCTCGATCCCGATACAGCCCCGAGCTTCCGGCTGACCGAAGACGGCACGGCCGTCCTGAAAGGGCTCGGCTACCGCTGAGCCGCCGTTTTCCCCGCTTCCCGCATTGCCCCGATCCCTGCGACGCGCCGGCCCTTCCGGCGTCTCGCGTCACCCCGCCCGCTCCTGCAGCATCAACCGGTATTCCGTCGGCGTCACGCCGACCGTCGCCTTGAACTGGCGCGTGAACGCGCTGTGATCCGTATAGCCGCATAGCGCCGCGACGTCGGTCACCTTGTCGTGCGTGACGAGCAGCGCGGTGGCCGCATCGAGCCGCGTCTTCAGCAGCACCTGGCGCGGCGTCAGGTGGAACACCTTGTGGAAGTAGCGTTCGAGCTGCGCGACCGACATCCCGGCCATCTGCGCGAGATGCTTCAGGTTCAGCGGCTGCACGTAGTGATCCTGGATGTGCTGGACCACGTCGGCGAGCTTGCTGTAGGCCGGATGCGACCCCTCGTGCGCCTTCAGGTCGCGCGAGATGCCCGCGAGGCCGACCACCTTGCCCGCGGCGTCGCGCAGCGGCTCCTTGCAAGTCAGGCACCAGCCCGGCTGGCGCCCCGGATACAGGTGCAGCTCGAGCTGGTCCATCAGTTGCTGGCCGGCGTTGATCGTCGCCATGTCCTGCTCGAAATAGCTGCGGCCGAAGCGGCGCGGAAACACTTCGTCGGTCGTCTTGCCGAGCAGGTCGCGCTTGTCCTTGTAGCCGCAGCGCATCGCCAGCGTGCGGTTGACGAGCGCGTAGCGGCCGCTCGCATCCTTCACGAAGAACGCGACGTCCGGCAGCGCATCGAACACCGGTTCGAGCAGGCGGAAGTGCGCGAGCATCGCGCCGAAATCGGCGTTGTCGGGCTGGTAGCGCAACGTGTCGGACAGGCTCATGGGCGGTACGGCAAGCAAGGTCGTCATCCCGGCATCCGCGAAGCGAGTGGCAGATGGCGTCGATTATAGGAGCGCCCCTTCAATCGCGTCGCGCCGATCGCGGGGGCGGGCAAGCTGGCGGCAGCCGTCGCATCGCGCCGCCGATCGGCCGGCATCGGCAAGCGACAGACGTTGCGCGCGCAACTACCGCGTCGCGGGTACGGCGGCCGGCCGCGAATCCGCTTGCGCCGCCGCATGCAGTCACGCATGTGCCGATGCCGACCTGCCGCATTGGCGCACCGGCACTGCGCGCCCGGATCCACCATCCTAAAAATGCGGACGGGCAGCGTCTTGGCGCGATTGCGCATTCGACATGACGATTTCGGCATATATCAGGGTTATCGACGATATGCCGATATCGTCGCCGGCCGCGCACCGAACGCGCAAGACGCGCGCATTTTCGCTATCTAGACTTCGCTTCACGGTCACGAGACGACCCCGCGCCGCTGCAGCAATCGGCGCGCACGGCCCTGCCGCATCACCCGCAGCGCACGCCGATTCCGGCACAGCCCGCGCTGCACGCAGCGAGCAGGTACGGCCTGCGCATCGGCCGGCCGACCGAACCGTCTCGCCCGGTTTACCGGCGCCGGCCCGCTAGCCGGCGGCGGCCCAACCACGCCATCAAGGGGAAGTGAAAGTGAAGCTGAAGGTATCGCACGTCGCGCTGGCTGCCGCCTGCGCACTGTCGGGCACGCACGCCATCGCCGCCGACGTCGTCAAGATCGGTTTCGCCGCACCGCTGACCGGCCCGCAGTCGAACTACGGCACGGACATGCAGAAGGGCGTGCAGCTCGCGATCGCCGACTTCAACGCGACGCGTCCGACGATCGGCGGCAAGCCCGTCACGTTCCAGCTCGACTCGCAGGACGACCAGGCCGACCCGCGCACGGGCACGACCGTCGCGCAGCGGCTGATCGACGACAACGTCCGCGGGATCATCGGCCACTTCAACTCGGGCACCAGCATTCCGGCGTCCGACCTGTACGATCGCGCCGGACTGCCGCAGATCTCGATGGCGACGTCGCCGCAATACACGGCGCGCGGCTACAAGACGACCTACCGGCTGCTGACGAGCGACGCGCAGGCGGGCCGCATCGTCGGCACGTACGCGGTGAAGACGCTGCGCTTCAAGCGCATCGCGATCATCGACGACCGCACGGCCTACGGCCAGGGCATCGCCGACGAATTCGCGAAGGCCGTGGAGGCGGCGGGCGGCACGATCGTCAAGCGCGACTTCACGAACGACAAGGCGCTCGATTTCTCGGCGATCCTGACCAACCTGAAGGGCGTCAATCCCGACGCGGTCTTCTACGGCGGCGGCGACGCGCAATCGTCGCCGATGATCCGCAAGATGCGCCAGCTCGGGATGAAGGCGGCGTTCGTGACGGGCGAGATGTCGCGCTCGCCGACGTTCCTGAAGGTCGGCGGCGAAGCGGCCGAAGGCGCGATCGTCTACATGGGCGGGCTGCCGAAGGAAAAGATGCCGGGCTTCGCCGGCTACGCGGCACGCTACAAGGCGCGCTTCAACGAAGACGTGATCACGTACTCGCCGTACTCGTATGACGGCACGATCGCGCTGCTCACCGCGATGAAGGACGCGAACTCGACCGACCCGAAGGTGTACACGCCGTATCTCGGCAAGGTGTCGGTCAAGGGCGTGTCGGCCCCCGGCATCGCGTACGACACGAAGGGCGACCTGAAGGATGCGCCGGTCACGATCTACAAGGTCGAGCACGGCGCGTTCAAGCCGGTCGATACGATCGCCGGCAACTGATACGCTAGTGTAGTGTTCGGTGCTAAGCGGTGCTTATGGGCCTGCGGATTCGCGTTCGTGGCAAGGCGCAAACCGCAGCGATGCCCAGTGGCATCGCGAGGATTTGCAACGCCGCCACGGGCGCGAAGGCGCGGCTCATAAGTGCCGATTAGCGCCGAACACTGCACTAGACCCTGCCCCGTGCGGCGCGGGAAGCGGCTCACCGGCCGCCCGCGCCGCGCACGCTTCGGCCGGACGTTCGAAGCCCTCTTCGGCGCGCACCCGCGCTCGCGCATTTCGCGCTCCTGTAGAATCCCCCCACCCGCTTTGACGCTTCGTCTGCGCCGCGCCCCATCCCGGTGCGGCGATGCGTGTTTCGTGCCCTATCCGGCACCCGGCACGCTTCGACGACGCAAGCCGCGCCTTGTCAGTCCATGCCGATAGCGGGTCCTGGAGACGCAGCACCGACAACTACATTCGAAAACCGATCGTCCTGACCATGCAAGCTTCCGAATTGAGCGGCGTGCCTCGCGCCGCCGAACGCGCGCTCACGCGCAGCGACTACAAGACCCTTGGCCTCGCCGCACTCGGCGGCGCCCTCGAGTTCTACGACTTCATCATCTTCGTGTTCTTCGCACCGGCGATAGGACAACTGTTCTTCCCGCACGACATTCCCGACTGGCTGCGCCAGTTGCAGACGTTCGGCATCTTCGCGGCCGGCTATCTCGCGCGCCCGCTCGGCGGCGTGATTATGGCGCACTTCGGCGACCTGTTCGGCCGCAAGCGGATGTTCACGCTGAGCGTGCTGATGATGTCCGTGCCGACGCTGCTGATGGGCCTGCTGCCGACCTACGACTCGATCGGCATCCTCGCGCCGGTGTTGCTGCTGCTGTTCCGCGTGCTGCAGGGCGCGGCGGTCGGCGGCGAAGTGCCGGGCGCGTGGGTGTTCGTGTCCGAGCATGTGCCGTCGCGCCATATCGGTTATGCGTGCGGCACGCTGACCGCGGGCCTCACGGCCGGCATCCTGCTCGGCTCGCTGGTCGCCGCCGGCATCAACAGCCGTTACTCGAGCGCCGAAGTCGGTGCTTTCGCATGGCGCATCCCGTTCCTGCTCGGCGGCGTGTTCGGGCTGTTCTCCGTGTACCTGCGCCGCTGGCTGCATGAAACGCCGGTGTTCGCCGAGATGAAGGCGAAGAAGGCGCTCGCGGCCGAGATTCCGCTGAAGGCCGTGCTGCGCGACCACGGCCGCGCGGTGATCGTGTCGATGCTGCTCACGTGGATGCTGTCGGCCGCGATCGTCGTCGTGATCCTGATGACGCCCACGCTGCTGCAAAAGCAGTTCCACCTGACGCCCGCGACGACGCTGTTCGCGAACAGCGTCGCGACGCTGTGCCTGACGGCCGGCTGCATCACCGCGGGTTCGCTCGCGGGCTGGATCGGCGCGAAGCGCGTGCTCGGCATCGGCGGCATCGGGCTGGCCGCGTGCTACTACCTGCTGTTCGTGCAGGTCGCGGCCGACGCGTCGACGCTGCCGCTCTACTACGGGATCGCGGGCTTCATGGTCGGCACGATCGGCGCGGTGCCGTTCGTGATGGTCAAGAGCTTCCCGGCCGTCGTGCGCTTCTCGGGCATCTCGTTCTCGTACAACGTCGCGTATGCAATCTTCGGCGGCCTCACGCCGGTGATCGTGTCGCTGATGATGAAGTCGAATCCGCTCGCGCCGGTGGTGTACGTCGCGGCGATCTGCGTGCTCGGCGCGATCGCCGTGCAGTTCTCGAAGGATGCGAAGGACGTGAAGGACGCGCACTGAACGCTGGCGCACGCGCCCGTTCCATGCGCAAAGGGCCGAATCCCGCGGGATTCGGCCCTTTTGTTTTGCTTCAGCGCAACGACGCGCGCGAGGTCAGCGCAGGCCGCCGTACGACGAACTCGGCCGACGCAGGCCGTCGATGCTCGCGCCGCCGGCGCCGGTGACGAACAGCAGCAGGAAACCGCCGGCGATCGAAATGTTCTTCCAGAAATGGATCACCATGTCGTGCTGGACCGCGGCGTCCGTCGCGTCCCAGAAATTGTGCCCGACCATCGCGGTCGCGACCGTATAGAACGCCATCAGCAGCGCCAGCGGCTTCACCTTGTAGCCGACGATCAGCAGCAGGCCGCCGAGCCCCTCGATCGCGACGACGATCGGCGCGACGACCTGCGGATACGGCACGTTCAACCCATGCAGGTAACCGACGAAATCGCCGTAGCCGAGCAGTTTCATCACGCCGCCCCACAGGAACAACGCCGCCAGCGCCAGGCGTGCGAAAAAAATGACGCCGGAATCGACGGAACGCGTCATGCCTCTCTCCTCGTATGCAGTTCGGCCGGCCGCACGGGGCGCGCCCGTGAAGCTCGGGGGCCGCGCGGCCCTGCTGGGCCTGCGGCAAATGGGCCAGCATAGAGGGTCTTTCGGCCGTGTCCAAGAAAAAGGTTGTAGCAAATCTTTACACGGCAGCGGTCGCGCGGCCCGCTTGCGGCGGCACGAAAAAAGCGTTTAGCCCGCGTCGCTCAACAGCACGCCTTTCTTGAAGATGAAGCAGCCGTAACCGCGCAGTTCGCCGGTGACGATGACCGCATACGCCTGCTGCGCGCGCTCGTAGAACGCGAAACGCTCGACACCCGTGAGCGGCACCGCGCGCCCTTCCGCGCGGTCGATCTCGGCCTGCACCTCGCGCTGCACGGGCGGCACCGCAGCCGCGTCGCCGACGACTTCCATCCGCCATGCGGGCGTGTCGACGTACGTGTCGAGCGGCAGCACGGACAGCACCGCACGCGCGACGCGCGCCGAATCGGCGCCGTCGATCCGCAGCGCGCGGCCGACCACCGTGTGCTCCGCGACGGATTCCGCCGGAAAATTCGCGTCGCAGATCGCGATTTCGTCACCGTGGCCCATCGCGCGCAGCGTGTGCAGGATGTCGGCGTGCAGCAGCGGGTCGAGATTCTTCAGCATGTCGGCTTGTCTCCAGGATCGGGAATGAACGCATAAGTTACCCGATCCCTGTCGCCGCCGGGCAGGTATCGCTCGCTTCACGACGCCGCGACGGGCATTTCGTCGATGAAACCCGTGACCGAGGCGAGACGGCCCGACGCGTCGACGGTGCCGAAGTCCGAGCCCTTCACGATCGCCGCGCCGTCGGGCGACACGAGCGCCCACGAGAACCGCAGATGCTGGCCGAACGCGTCGACGTCGGTCGTGCGGCGGAAGCGGTATGCGGGAAAGCGCTCCTGCACGGCCGCGATCATCGTGTCGATGCCCGCGTGGCCGTCGCCGGCCATCAGCGGATCGCGATAGGTCGCATCGCTCGCGTAGGTTGCATCGATCAGCGCGCGGCGGCGCGCGACGTCGGGTTCGTTCCATGCGTCGAAGTAGCGGTCGATCAGGTCGGCTTGAGCAGACTGGGCGGATTGGGCGGTGTTCATTGCGAGGCTCCTTGTGTCGATGAGGGGACGATGTCGCGAACGTTTCGTGTCCGCGTGCAGCTATCGTCGCCGGCCTCGCGCGGGCGGTCGATTACGTGCGAGGTAAGGAATTCGTGCCGGCCGCGTGCGACACGCATGCGCCGCATCGCGAGCCCGCCGCCACAGCGAAAACGGGCGCCAGAAGGCGCCCGCATCGTCTGCCGTCACCACCGCGCGCGTCAGGTCACCGGCGCCGGATTGAACAGCGTCAGCGCATTCGCGAGCTTCCATTGCTCGGCCCACGTGCGGCGCTTGCCGCTCGCGACGTCGAGCATCAGCCGGAACAGTTCCCAGCCCACGTCCTCGATCGTGGCCGCGCCGGTCGCGATCTGCCCGGCGTCGAGATCCATCAGGTCGTGCCAGCGGCGCGCGAGATCGCTGCGCGTCGCGACCTTGATCACCGGCACCTGCGCGAGGCCGTACGGTGTGCCGCGGCCGGTCGTGAACACGTGCAGGTTCATCCCCGCCGCGAGCTGCAGCGTGCCGCAGATGAAGTCGCTCGCGGGCGTCGCAGCGTACAGCAGCCCCTTCTGCCGCGCGCGATCGCCCGGGCGCACGACGCCGGCGATCGGCGCGCTGCCCGACTTCACGATCGAACCCATCGCCTTCTCGACGATGTTCGACAGGCCGCCCTTCTTGTTGCCGGGCGTCGTGTTCGCGCTGCGGTCGACGCGGCCGCGCTGCAGGTAGCGGTCGTACCAGTCCATCTCGCGGATGATCTCGCGTGCAATATCCTCGTTCGCCGCGCGCGACGTGAGCTGCGCCACGCCGTCGCGCACTTCCGTCACCTCGGAGAACATGATCGTCGCGCCCGCGCGCACGAGCAGGTCGGCCGCGAAGCCGACGGCCGGGTTCGCGGTGAGCCCCGAGAACGCGTCGCTGCCGCCGCACTGCACGCCGACGACGAGATCCGACGCGGGGCACGTCTCGCGGCGGCGGCGGTTCAGCCGCTCGAGATGCGATTCGGCCATCGTCATGATCGAGTCGATCATCGAGTTGAAGCCGACGTGCGCGGCGTCCTGCAGGCACACGACACCGCCGTTATCGGTCGCGCCGTCGGCGGCCACCGGAATCGTGCCGGGCGGCAGCAGGCGCTCGGGCTGCAGCTTCTCGCAGCCGAGGCTCACGGTCATCACCTCGCCGCCGAAGTTCGGGTTCAGGCTGATGTTGCGCAGCGTGCGGATCGGGATGTCGGCGTCGGGCGCATCGATCGCGACGCCGCAGCCGTACGTATGCTCGAGCCCGACCACGTCGTCGACGTTCGGATAGCGCGGCAGCAGCTCGGCCTTGATCCGCTTCACCGCATGCTCGACGACGCCCGACACGCACTGCACGGTCGTCGTGATCGCGAGGATGTTGCGCGTGCCGACCGAGCCGTCGGCATTGCGGAAGCCCTCGAACGTATAGCCTTCGAGCGGCGCCATCGGCGGCGCGGCACGCGTCGCGAGCGGCAGGTCGTCGAGCCCCGGCGGCTCAGGCATGCGCATCGTGCGCTCATTGACCCAGCTGCCGCGCCGCAGGTCGGTCAGCGCATAGCCGATCACCACGTTGTAGCGGACGATCGGGTCGCCGGCCGCGAGGTCGGCCAACGCGACCTTGTGCCCCTGCGGCACGCCTTCGCGCAGCGTCAGCCCGTCGGCGAACGTCGCGCCTTCGCGCAGGCCGCCGTCGTTGACGACGATCGCGACGTTGTCGTCCGGATGCACGCGGATGTAGAGAGGGGAAGCAGTCATCGGAATTTCCTGGAAGCAACCGGTCATATCGTTAGTCATCATACGACATTCAACCCCAACCGGGGATTCTGCGTAAACCCTTATCCGGAAAGACCCTACTATCGACCGACCAGCAAACCGCTTGCGCCACCTTTCCCCGCGTTGTACGATGACATACAACGACATCGCCAATGTGGCCCGTATGCCGTTCCCGACGAACCCAGCACTCGCGCTAGACGGACGACCCAACCATGACTTCACCGCAAGAACTCAAACAAATCATTTCCCACGGCCTGCTGTCGTTTCCGTTGACCGACTTCGACGCCGACGGCAACTTCCGCCCGACCACCTATGCCGAGCGCCTCGAATGGCTGGCGCCGTATGGCGCGAGCGCGCTGTTCGCGGCCGGCGGCACCGGTGAATTCTTCTCGCTCACGCAGCGCGAATATTCGGACGTGATCCGCGTCGCGACGGAAACCTGCAAGGGCAAGGTGCCGATCCTCGCCGGCGCGGGCGGCGCGACACGCGTCGCGATCGAATATGCGCAGGAAGCCGAACGCCTCGGCGCGAGCGGCGTGCTGCTGATGCCGCATTACCTGACCGAAGCGAGCCAGGAAGGGATCGCCGACCACGTCGAGCAGGTGTGCCGCGCGCTGAAGATCGGCGTCGTGGTGTACAACCGCGCGAATTCGAAGCTGAACGCCGACATGCTCGAGCGCCTCGCCGACCGTTGCCCGAACCTCATCGGCTTCAAGGACGGCGTCGGCGAAATCGAAAGCATGGTCACGATCCGCCGCCGCCTCGGCGACCGGTTCGCGTACCTCGGCGGCCTGCCGACGGCCGAAGTCTATGCGGCCGCGTACAAGGCGCTCGGCGTGCCGGTGTACTCGTCGGCCGTGTTCAACTTCATCCCGAAGACGGCGATGGAATTCTACGAAGCGATCGCGAAGGACGACCACGCGACGGTCGGCCGCCTGATCGACGATTTCTTCCTGCCGTACCTGAAGATCCGCAATCGCCGCGCGGGTTATGCGGTCAGCATCGTGAAGGCGGGCGCGAAGCTCGTCGGCCACGACGCGGGCCCCGTGCGCGCGCCGCTCGTCGACCTCACCGACGAAGAAGCGGCGGAACTCGACGTGCTGATCAGGAAGATGGGCCCGCAGTAAGCGGGCGTGGCCGGCGTGGCGCCTTTTGTCGGCGCCTCGGCCGGCTCGCCGTTACGCAGTGCGCAACGTTTTTGTGTCGCGGCCGGTTTGACCCCTGCCGCGGCCGTTTGTATCGGTAATCGTGCACGCATCCGCCGCGATGCGTGCTGGCCCCGCCGCTCCGTCCAACGCCGCCATGCTTCGCGGGTCGGCCGTCGCCGTCACATCTGCGCGATGATCCCGACGATCCGGTAGCGCACGTTCCCCAGCTTGACCCGCGTTGCTTCGATCTGGTCCTGCGCGCCCGTACGCGCACGCGCCTTCGATTCGCCGTCGAGGATCTGCCCGAGCACGTCGCGATCGACGACCGCGTCGAAGAACCGGCCGACCGTGATCGTCGCCGACTGCTTCGCGGTCGCGAGCTGGCTGTTCGCCTGCGTCAACGCTTCGGCGCGCAGGCCCTGGTCGCGTTCGTCGATGCTGCGCCGGTACTGGAGCGCGAACACGAGCGCTTCCATGTCCTGCCGGAAACGTCGGACGGCCTGCCCGAACATGAGCGAATGCGCGTCGGCGCCCGTGACGAGCCGCCCCTGGTTGATCGTCAGGTCGAATTCGCTGCCGCCCAGGTCGCGCTGGAATTCCAGCAACGCATTCGCGAGCACGCGCCCTTCGCTGTATTGGCCGATCTGGGTGCGCACGGATTTCGCGACGTCGCCGATCGCTTTCCACAATCCGGCCGCGAACAGGTGATCGCCACGCTTGTTGATGTTCATCGGAGGGTTCCCTCGTTGTCTTTTGTCGGTCTCTCAGGCTCGCCCGCGGACCAGGTGGTCCGGGGCTTCGCTACTGTAGGAGAAATTCCGGCGACGCGGAAGACGGCAAGATCGACGACAGTCTGGCGCACCCGGTGCCGCCGCCCGCCTGCCCCCGTGCCGCACCGGCACGACGCCCGGTCAACCCCTCCGTCAGCGCAAGGCATCACATTCGACATCAATTGATGACATAATTGATGCATCATTTTTTCGGAAGTCGATCATGCGCACCACCTTATCCCTGGACGACGCCCTGCTCGCCAAAGCGCAGCAGTTGACCGGCGTCACCGAAAAGTCGGCGCTGGTAAGAGAAGCACTGCGCGCGCTGATTGCCCGCGAAAGCGCACGACGGCTGGCTCGTCTCGGCGGCACCGAACCCGATCTCGAACCCGTGCCGCGCCGCCCGTCGGAGCCAGCATGATTCTTGTCGACACGTCCGTCTGGATCGATCACCTGCGAGCCGGCGATGCAGCGCTCACTACGCTGCTCGAAGCCGAGCGGGTATTGATCCATCCGTTCGTCGTCGGCGAGCTTTCGCTCGTCAGCCTGCGCGATCGCCAGACCGTGCTGGACGCGCTGCGCGACCTCCCCGCTGCCACCTCGGCAACCGACGACGAAGTTCAACGCATGATCGACGTCGTGCCGCTTCACGGACTCGGCATCGGTTACGTCGACGCGCACCTGCTCGCTTCAGTCAGACTGACCAGCGGCAGCAAGCTGTGGACACGCGACCGGCGCCTGCTGGCCGCAGCCGACCGCCTGCAGCTCGCCGCTCACCCCGCCCACTGACCCGACGAGATCGACGGCACGAACACCCGTCATGCAAAAAGGCGGAAGCGGCCCACCGGCCACTTCCGCCTTTCTGTTTCTCTGCCCCGGCGCACCAACCACCGGGTATCGTGCCCTCAATCGATCAGGCCCGTCACTCCGCCTTCCCGTCCCGCAGGCGCGGAATCGCGAGCGGATTGCTTTCCTGCAACCCTTCGGGCAGCAGGTCGTCCGGGAAGTCCTGGTAGCACACGGGCCGCAGGAAGCGCTCGATCGCCGTCGCGCCGACCGACGTGACGGCCGGGTTCGACGTCGCGGGGAACGGGCCGCCGTGCACCATCGCATCGCACACCTCGACGCCGGTCGGGTAACCGTTGACGAGCAGGCGTCCGGCCTTGCGTTCGAGGATCGGCAGCAGCCGGCGCGCGAGCGGCTTGTCGTCGGCGTCCATCTGCAGCGTGGCCGTGAGCTGGCCTTCGAGCGCGTCGAGCACGCACGCGACTTCGTCGAGATCGCGGCAGCGCACGATCAGCGACGCCGGCCCGAACACCTCGTGGCTGAACGCCGGCTCGGCCAGGAACGCCTGCGCGCCGACTTCGTACAGCGCGCCGCCCGCCTGGCATTCCGTTTGCGCGGCCTCGCCCGCGCCGATTTCGCGCACGCCCGGCAGTTCGGCCAGCTTGCCGCGGCCGTTGCGATACGCATCGGCGATGCCGCGCGTGAGCATCACGCCGGCCGGCTTCTTCGCGAGCGCCTGCGCGGCGACGGCTTCGAAGCGGTCGAGGTCGGGGCCGTCGATCGCGAGTACGAGGCCGGGGTTCGTACAGAACTGGCCGACGCCGAGCGTCAGCGAATCGACGAAGCCCGTCGCGATCGCGTCGCCGCGCGCGGCGAGCGCGGCCGGGAACAGCACGACGGGGTTGATGCTGCTCATTTCCGCGTAGACGGGAATCGGCTGCGGGCGCGCGTTCGCGAGCTGCACGAGCGCCATGCCGCCCTGCCGCGAACCGGTGAACCCGACGGCCTGGATCGCCGGATGGCTGACGAGCGCCGCTCCGGTCACGCGGCCGGGGCCGATCAGCAGCGAGAACACGCCGGCCGGCATCCCGCATTTCGCAACGGCGGCGCGGATCGCGCGGCCGACCAGCTCGGACGTGCCGAGGTGCGCTTCGTGCGCCTTCACGATCACCGGGCAGCCGGCCGCGAGCGCCGACGCGGTATCGCCGCCGGCCACCGAGAACGCGAGCGGGAAATTGCTCGCGCCGAACACGGCGACGGGCCCGAGCCCGACCTTCTGCAGCCGCAGGTCCGCGCGTGGCAGCGGCGTGCGCGCGGGCTGCGCGGGATCGATCGACGCGGCGAGGAAGCGCCCGTCGCGCACGACGCGCGCGAACAGCCGGAGCTGGCCGACGGTGCGGCCGCGCTCGCCCTGCAGCCGCGCGACGGGCAGGCCCGTTTCGGCGTGCGCGCGCTCGATCAGTGCGTCGCCGAGCGCGACGATTTCATCCGCGATCGCGTCGAGAAACGCCGCGCGGGCCGCGAGCGGCCGCGCGCGGTACGCATCGAACGCGTCGCGCGCGAGTTCGCACGCGCGGTCGACGTCGGCCTGCGTCGCGACGCCGAACGCCGGCGCATCGATTTGTGCGCCCTTCGTCGGGTCGAACGCGTGCAAGGGTCCGGCCGAGCCGGCCACCGCTTCGGCGCCGATCAGCATCTCTCCTGTCAGTTGCATGGGGTGTGCTCCGTGGTTCGGGAATAGATTGTCCATTGTAGCTCAACAGATACGATGTCTGCCGACGTCAATTCATCGTTCGCGCCGACTTCCAGCCGTCCCATGGCGCACCTGAAATCCTCTTCCAGTCAACCTTATCACGGCATTCTCACTATCTGGCATCACTCGTCAAAGGGAAAACCCGAGGTTTCTGCATCCGGGCATTGCCCATAAACTTCCGCCCATGTCATACGACGACGTACTACATTAACATGCCCAATCAGACCACCCCTCGCGATCTCCCGGTCGACCTCGCGCGCACCGCGCGCCGGACTGCCGTGCGCTACTGGATCCTGGCGATGCTGTTCGTCGTCACGACGCTCAACTACGCGGACCGCGCGACGCTGTCGATTACCGGTACGCCGATCCGCAAGGCGTTCGGCATCGATCCGGTGACGATGGGCTACATCTTCTCGGCGTTCAGCTGGGCGTACGTGCTCGCGCAACTGCCGAGCGGCTGGCTGCTCGACCGCTTCGGCGCGCGGCGCGTGTATGCGGCGAGCATCTTCCTGTGGTCGGCGTTCACGCTGCTGCAGAGCACGATCGGCCTCGGCGGCAGCGCCGCGTTCGCCGTCGCCGCGCTGTTCGCGATGCGCTTCGCGGTCGGCATCGCCGAAGCGCCCGCGTTCCCCGCCAATGCGAAGGTCGTCGCGAGCTGGTTTCCGACCGCCGAGCGCGGCACCGCGTCGGCGATCTTCAACGCCGCGCAGTATTTCGCGGCCGTGGTGTTCTCGCCGCTGATGGCGTGGCTCACGCATGCGTACGGCTGGCACCACGTGTACCTGTGGCTCGGCCTCGCTGGCATTGCGCTTGCGTTCCTGTGGCTGCGCGTGATGAAGGATCCGGCCGACCATCCGGCCGTGAACCGCGCGGAGCTCGACCATATCGAGCAGGGCGGCGGCCTCGTGCGATCGAAGTCGCGCGGCACCGGTCCGGCGTCCGAAGGCAGCCGCGTCGCCGGCTGGTATTACGTGCGCCAGCTTCTGTCGAACCGGATGCTGATCGGCGTGTATCTCGGCCAGTACTGCGTGAACGTGCTCACGTACTTCTTCCTCACGTGGTTCCCGATCTACCTCGTGCAGGCGCGCGGCATGTCGCTGCTGAAGGCCGGTTTCATGACGTCGCTGCCCGCGATCTGCGGGTTTCTCGGCGGCGTGCTCGGCGGAATGCTGTCGGACGCGCTGATCCGCCGCGGCGTGTCGCTGACGCTCGCGCGCAAGATCCCGATCGTCGGCGGGATGCTGCTGTCGATGGTCATCATCGGCTGCAATTACGTCGACAGCGAAGCGCTCGTGATCGTGCTGATGGCCGTGTCGTTCTTCGGCAAGGGGATCGGCTCGCTCGGCTGGGCCGTGGTCGCGGATACCGCGCCGAAGGAAGCGATCGGCCTGTCGGGCAGCCTGTTCAACATGTTCGGCAACACGGCCGGCATCGTCGCGCCGATCGCGATCGGCTATCTCGTCGGCGCGAGCGGCTCGTTCAACGGCGCGCTCGTGTTCGTCGGGCTGAACGCGCTCGTCACCGTGTTCAGCTATCTCGTGATCGTGAAGGACATCAAGCGTGTCGAGCTGCGCCATCGCGACGCGTGAGCTTCGGCGGAAAATTTCGGCGGAAATGGATGGAAGACGACGGCGGCCGCGTAACAGCGGCCGCCGTTCTTGCATCAGGTCGCGGAATGCACGACGCGCAGCATGTCGTGCACGCCGGACGTCATCAGCGCGAGGAACGCGAGCAGGCCGACGTAGCAGAGCGCGTACGTCGTCTTCGTCTCGATCGACGTTGCGTAGTACACACGGTTCTCCGGCGCATCGGGATCGTAGCGCCACGCGCGCTTCAGCTGCGGCAGCGCGAGGATCGCCATCACGATCAGCAGCGGGCTCGGGCGATACACGAACAGCGCGATCAGCACCGGCACGCCCGCGAACCAGATGCGCGGCGACAGCACCGCGGTGATCCGCCCGCCGTCGAACGGCGACAGCGGAATCATGTTGAACAGGTTCAGGAAGAAGCCCGTGTACGACAGCGCGAGCAGCAGGTTGCTGTCGTAGTGGCGTGCAGCCGCGTAGCAGGCCAGCGCGCCGAGCGTGCCGACGAACGGCCCGGCGAGCCCGACATACGCTTCGGTTTCCGCGTCGTGCGGCATCTCCTTCAGCTGGATCCATGCGCCGACGAACGGGATGAACGTCGGCAGCCCGACGTCGAGCCCGCGCCGCTGCGCGGCCAGGTAGTGGCCGGCCTCGTGCACCAGCAGCAGCGCGACGAAACCGGCCGCGAACCGCCAGCCGTAGAACAGCGCGTAGACCGCGATCGACGCCAGCATGGTGCCCGCCGAAACGAGCACCTTGCCGAGCTTGAGGCCGCCGAAGATCAGCAGCAACAGCTTCGTCATTCCTTGCGCTCCGCGCCGGATACGTCGGAAGCATCGGCGACGGCCGGCACCGCGGCCGGCTTCGGCTTGCGCCCGAAGAAGCGCTTCAGCGCCGCGCCGCCGGCCAGCAGCGCGACCGCGCCGATCTTGAAGAACTTCACCGCGAACGCGCCGATCAGCGCGAGCAGGCCGAGCTTCTTCGCGCCGACGCCGACGATCAGCGCCGCGAGGCCGTATTCGGCGACATGGTCGGTCGACTTGTTGAAATCGGCATAGCGCTTGCCGTCGTTGAAGCTGATGTTCGACAGCAGGCCGTCGGCCGACGCCTTGTACTTCGGCAGGTCGGCCAGCGTCGACGCCATCGTCAGCGACAGGTAGCCGTCGCGGCCGAGCACGAGCGTCCGGTAGTTCACGCCGTCGTTCGCGGCATTCGGGGCCGCACCCTTGTCACGGATGATCGCGGACCACACGAGCCGGTGCGTGGCCGCGTCGTACGCGGGCGCTTTTGCCCAGCCGACCACCTCGGTTTCGGGCAGGCCGCGTTCCTTGCGTGCCGGGTTGTTTTCCTCCGTGCCGGTCTGCAGGTTCTTCAGCAGTTCGTCGGGCTTCCAGTCCTTCGCGTCGTCGTCGCGGATGTAGCCGCTCGGCTCGAACGACACGACCGAAATCCAGTCGGCGTCGGGATCGTCGGGCAGCACGAGGCCGACCAGCTTCGATTCGTCGATCGAGTTGCCCATCGAACGCAGGTAGCGGCCGGCTTCGGCGGCCGGCACGAACGACTCGCCGGCCTTCAGCTTCAGCACGGCTTCGTGCTTCACGTCGATGTCGGCCGGCCCTTTGACGACGGCCTCGTTGGCGGCCGCGGCGGCGGCCCTCATTTCCACCTGCGCAGCTTCGGTCTGCGCATGGCCGCTGGTCGCGGCGAGTGCGAGCGTCGCCACGCAGGCGAGCCGGACGGCAAGCTTTTTCATTTTCATTGTTGGATTCCCCTGGAATGCCTTGTTGTAAACGTGCGCGGAACCGGCCCATGCGTTGTTGTCGCGGGTCCGGAATCGCCTCTCAGGTGGCACGGAGGCTATGGTAACGCAGCGCCGGGGGCGCCCGGGGGAACGGCGCGATGCTTACGTCGCAGGTAATGCCCAACGTGCGCGGGATTGCCTATCATCTGCTGCATGAACCCGACCGCCGCCCTCCATTCGCCCTCCCCGTCCGCCGGCCGCGCGTCCGGCATCGGCCCGCTGCTGCGCACGTGGCGCCAGCGCCGGCGCCTGAGCCAGATGGCGCTCGCGCTCGACGCGGAAGTCTCCGCGCGCCACCTGAGCTTCGTCGAATCGGGCCGCGCACAGCCGAGCCGCGAGATGGTGCTGCATCTCGCGGAGCGGCTCGACGTGCCGCTGCGCGAACGCAATGCGCTACTGGTTGCGGCCGGCTTTGCGCCGCTGTTTCGCGAGCGACCGTTCTCGGATCCGCAGCTGGATGCCGCACGCCATGCGGTCGAGGCCGTGCTGCGCGGCCATGAGCCATACCCGGCGCTAGCGGTCGACCGCCACTGGACGCTGCTCGCCGCGAACCGGATGCTCGGCGCGCTGGTCGCGCAGGCCGATCCGTCGCTGCTGCAGCCGCCCGTCAACGTGCTGCGGCTGAGCCTGCATCCGGACGGCCTCGCGTCGCAGATCGTCAACTGGCATGAATGGCGCGCGCACATCCTGCATCGGCTGCAGCGGCAGATCGATGCGAGCGGCGACCGCACGCTGCATGCGCTGCGCGACGAGCTCGCCGCGTATCCGGCGCCGGCCGGCCAGCGCGACGACACGCACGCGCGCACCGACTTCGCGGATATTGCCGTGCCGCTGCGGCTGCGCACCGCGGGCGGCGAGCTGACGTTCTTCAGTACGACGACGGTGTTCGGCACGCCGGTCGACGTGACGCTGTCGGAACTCGCGATCGAGGCGTTCTTTCCGGCGAATCCGGAAACGGTGGACGCGATGCGGAAGCTGGCGGACGCGTTGGCAGCGCAATGATCGCCCTCAGCGGCGCTCAAATGCCAGCTTTACACCCAGCGCCAACAGGACCACACCGCTGAAGCGGTGCATGCGGGTCAGGATGCGCGGATTGCGGCGAATCGACGCCGACAGCAGGCCGGCGAACAGCGCGACCGGCCCCTTGACGAGAAACGTCAGGCCGGCAAACGTCGCACCCAGCACGAACAGCGACAGCATCGGATGCGCGGCGCCCGCGGAGACGAACTGCGGCAGGAACGCCAGATAGAAGAGCGCGACCTTCGGATTCGACACGTTGGACAGCGCGCCTTGCGCGAACGTGCGCAGCCGCGATTCCGGCGCACCACGGCTGCTTGCGAGCGCCAGCTCGCCCGACGAACGCAGCAGCGTGATGCCGAGGTACAGCAGGTACAGCGCGCCGATCACTTTCAGCGCAGTGAACAGCCATTCGGATGCCTGAAGAAGTGCGCCCAGCCCCAGCGTCGCGAGCATCGTGTGCATGAGCAGCCCGACGCTGACGCCCGCCGCGGTCAGGAGGCCCGCGCGCATGCCGCCGGACAGCGTGCGCGACATCACGAGAACCATGTCCTGGCCCGGCGTGACGATGATCAGAAGGGACGTGGCGATGAACGGCAGCCAGGATACGTGCAGCATGGGAGATCTCCTGAAGGGGATTGCCGGGGGACGGGAATCGCGCGCGCCGTGTGCGACGCCAGCGCGTTGCATAGGCCGGCCGGACGTCAGATTATCGGTGCCTTCCGGTGGAGATTGGATGCGTATTTGGCTACTTCGAATACTGAATTTGGAGCTATTCTCTAATATTCACATTCACGATAGTCAAAAATGTCAACCAAGCTGGACGCGATCGACCGGCGCATTCTGCGTGCGTTGCAACAGAATTCGAACCAGACGAATGCCGAACTCGCGCAACAGGCCGGACTCTCGGCCACGCCCTGCCTGCGTCGCGTTCACCTGCTCGAGGAGCAGGGCGTCATCGACGCCTATGTCGCGCTGCTGAACCCCGTCGCCGTCGACCTGAGGTTTACAGCGTTCGTGCGCGTCACGCTGGAGCGCCAGGACAAGACGACGGTCGAGCGCTTCGCGCGCGAAATGGAGCAAGCGCCCGAAGTACTCGAATGTCATCTGATGGCCGGCAGCTACGACTACCTGCTGCGCGTCATCGCCCGGAATCTCGATGACTATCAACGCTTCCAGATGGAAACGCTCACGCAGATCGAAGGCGTACGCAACGTCGAAACCGAGATTCCGCTGAAGCGCATCAAGCAGACGGTCCGCCTGCCGATCTAGGCATCCAGAAACGTGACGGCCTGCCACTGCGCTTCGCGGTGCCGCCGATGCACCGGTTCGGCACCCACCGAAGGCGGCAGCGGCATTGCGCATGTCAGCCGATAGAACATTGGCCTACGCCCCCGTGCCGCCGGAAGGCCGCGCTTCCGTCGAGCAATGACGGAGCACGCGCTCACTTACGTATAGAGTGACGCCGGCGGCAATTCTCCCTTCAGCGCAAACCGGCCAACGTCACGCAGCCGATAGTCGAGCGGATCGTGCAGCGTATGTGTGCGCGCGTTCCGCCAGAAACGGTCGAGGCCGAGCGACGCAGCCGTCGCACGCGCGCCGCATGCGTCGAACAGCGCCTCGCCGTTGTCGAGCGCCGCGCGCTGCGCGACGATCTTCGCGTCCGATACCGCGAGCGCCACCTCCGCTCGCTCATCCGACGTCAGCGCATCGTGCCGCGCCCACGCGTGCTGCAACGCGCCGGCCGCGCGATCGGCCAGCGCCGCTGCGGCAACGGCCCGCACGCGCATGTCGCCGAAGCGCTGCAGCGTGTACGGATCGTCGCTCGCCTGCGCGGCGTCCGAGTGAATCCACGGCCGGCCATGCTTCAGCACATAGTCGCGCGCTTCCGTCAGCGCGCCTTCCGCAAGCCCGACGAACAGATTCGTCAGCACGAGCTGCGACACGAGCGTGCGCAGCGTCGCGCGCGGCGTCGGCGGCGTCTCGGAACGGTGCAGCACCTCGTCCGGCGCGAGCGTCACGCCGTCGAAGCGCACGCTGCCGCTGTCGGTCTGGCGCTGGCCGATCGGGTCCCAGTCGTCGTTGACCGCGATCCCCGGGCGATCGGTCGGCACCACGCCGAACACGGTGCGGCCGGTTTCCGGATCGTGCGCGGACACCGTCATCCGCTGCGAACCGCGCGTGCCCGAACAGAAGCCCTTCACGCCGTCGAGCCGGTAGCCGCAGTCCGGCGTCGCGGTCGCAACGAGGCGCGTGTCGAGCGGATTGACCGCATTGCCCCACCACCAGCGCTGCTCGACCGTGCCGCGCAGATAACGTTCGCGCTGCCCGGCGCTGCCCCATACGTCGACGCTCACCACCTGCAGGCACTGGAACCCGACGAGATGCGCGAGCGCACTGTCGACGCGCGCGATCTGTCGGATCGCGTCGTAGATCGCGGGCCACGCGGCTTCCTGCCCGCCGAACGCGCGCGGCACCGCGAGCGTCAGCAGGCCCGCGTCGGCGAGCCACTGTTTCTCCTGCGCCGCGTGACCGCCCGCGCGGTCACGTGCGGCGGCGGTTGCACGCAGTGCGTCGATAACGCGTGCAAGTGCGTCCCGATCGATTGCTGACACATCCGTTGCCGCGGCGAGCGTCGCCGGGCCGCGTGGATCGTTCATGCGACGGCTTCCTGTTCCTGGGTCGAGACGGCGTCCGACAACGGCACGAGTTTCCCGAGTTCGCGCCTGCCGGTCAACCGCGACAGGATCTCGCGCCGCCAGTCGTCGTAGATCGCGCGGTATTCAGCGATATCCGCGCCGAACACATGCGCGGTATGCGCGTACTCGTCGTGCAGATAACCGTCGAGCCGAGCCTGCGTTTCCTCGTCGGCCTCGATCACGCGATCGATCAGCGCGTCGCGTTCCGCCGCCGGCAGCGCGGCGAGCTTGTCGAACCACCACTGGACGATCTGCACGCGATGCCACTCCTCGTCCGGCCGGATCCGGTTCTCGCCGTGCTCGCGCATCGCGCCGTCGCCGATGCGGCCGGTCTTGCGCTGGATCCACAGCTTCGCGAGGATGTGCAGCTCGTAATGCCATTCGAACGCGAGAAAACCCGCCACGTCGCGCACCGCGATATCGCCGATGCGCGCCCAGTGCGCGGCGACGAGCCGGTCGACTTCCGGCAGCGGATCGCGCCCCGTCAGTTCGGTCACGCGCTCGCGGCCGATCACCGCATGCGCGCCATCGTCGCCGAGCTGGCGCGACAGGATCAGCTGGAAATGCGGATCGTCGCGGAACAGCGTATCGATCGCCTTCGCGACGACCTGCACGATGAACAGGTCGTGCGACGCCATCTTCGTGTAGTAGTCGGCGACGGCGGCCAGTTCGTCCGCGTTGGACGGCTCGCGCGGCGGCGTGGCCAGCTTGGTCGGGAAGCCGGGACGATGGCGTCGCGCCACGTCGAGAAACAGCGCTTCCTCGAATTCTCCGTTCCATTCGCGCGGCGCGCCGATGGGCAAGGTCATAGGTATTGTTCTCTCAGGATCATGAATGAAGCGAGCGAGTGCTTGTGGCACTGCTCAGGTACGCCGGGTCACGCGTCGGACCAGGCGGTCGCCCGTGATTTGCACGGCCGAAACGAGTGCGATCAGGATCACGATCACGGTCGCCATGACGGTGGTGTCGAAACGCTGGTAGCCGTAGCGGATCGCGAGATCGCCGAGCCCGCCCGCGCCGACGGCGCCCGCCATCGCGGTCGAGCCGATCAGCGCGACGACGGTGATCGTGAAGCCGCCGAGCATGCCGGGCAGCGCCTCGGGCAGCAGCACGTGCCACACGATGTGGCGGCGCTTCGCGCCCATCGCGAGCGCGGCCTCGATCAGCCCGCGATCGACTTCGCGCAGGCTCACCTCGGCGATCCGCGCGAAGAACGGGATCGCGGCGATCGACAGCGGCACGACGGCCGCCCATACGCCGATCGTCGTGCCGATCAGCACGCGCGTGAACGGCAGCAGCGCGACGAGCAGGATGATGAACGGCGTCGAGCGGAACACGTTGACGAGCGCGCCGAGCACCGCGTTCACGCCGCGCCGCGCGTAGATGCCGCCGGGCGCGGTCGTCACGAGGATCACCGCGAGCGGGATGCCGATCAGCGCCGCGATCGCGGCCGATGCGGCGACCATCGACAGCGTGTCGCGGATCGCGTCGAGCAGTTCGGGCCACCAGAGTTCAAACATAGCCGAGCACCTCCGCGTGATTCGCATGGCGGCGTGCACGCTCGAGCAACGCGGCAACCGCGCCGCGCGCAGACTGTGCGCCCGCATCGTTCGCGCCGGGCGAAGCCGCGATCACGAGCCGCCCCTGCGCATGCCCCTGAATCCGCTCGATCCCGCCGTGCAGGAAACGCACGGAGCCGCCGAGCGCCGCCGCGAGCGCGCCGACGTCCGGCTCGCCGCCGCTCTCGCCCGTATAACGAACGTCGAGCACGACCTGCGCGCCGTCCGGCAACGCGGCCTGCTCGGGCAGCGGCTGCACGCGCGCGGCCAGTTCGGCCGGCAGGTCGTGCACCAGCGTGCTGAGCAGCGCGCGCGTCGCGCCGTGGCGCGGATCGCCGAACACGCGCCATACCGGGCCCGTTTCGACGACTTCGCCCTGTTCGATCACCGCGACCGTGTCGCACACCGCGCGGATCACTTCCATCTCGTGCGTGATCAGCACGATCGTCAGCCCGAGGCGGCGGTTGATGTCGGCGAGCAGCGCGAGGATCGACTGCGTCGTCTCGGGGTCGAGCGCCGACGTCGCCTCGTCGCACAACAGCACCTCAGGATCGTGCACGAGCGCGCGCGCAATGCCGACCCGCTGCTTCTGCCCGCCCGACAGGCTCGCCGGATACGCGTCGCGTTTCGCGGTCAGCCCGACGAGTTCGAGCAGCGCGTCGACCTTGCGCACGCGCTCGGCCTTCGGCACGCCGGCGATCTTCAGCGGCAGCGCGACGTTCTCGAATACCGTCTTCGCGGACAGCAGGTTGAAATGCTGGAACACCATGCCGGTGCGGCGGCGCAGTGCGACGAGGCCGTCCTCGTCGAGCGCGCCGACGTCGACGCCCTGCACGCGCACGCGGCCCGAGCTCGGCCGTTCGAGGCCGTTCAGGAGCCGCAGCAGCGTCGACTTCCCCGCGCCGCTGCGGCCGATGATCCCGAACACCTCGCCGCGCCGCACGTCGAGCGTCACGTCGCGCAGCGCGGCGGCCTGGCCGCGCGGCGTCGCGAACACCTTGCCGACCTGCTCCAGCGACACGGCAACGCCGCCAGCCTGAGCGGCCGCCACGTCATGCGTCGTCGAAGCAGCGCCGGCGCGCGCGGCCGATGCGTCGATGAAACCCAGCGTATCGAACAATTGCGTCATCGCTTCGCTCCGTCACGTTCAGGCATGCGCGGGATGCGCGGGTTCGGCCGCGGCGGCCGGCCGATGCTGCGCGCCGGTATGCCACGCAGGCAGGCGCGCGCCCGCGCCGAACAGTTTCTCGCGCAGCGTCGGTGCGGGATCGTAGTCTTCCTTGTAGACGCCGCGGTTCTGCAGCTCGGGCACGACCCAGTCGACGAAATCCTCGAACGACTCGGGCATCACGGTGCGTGTCAGGTTGAAGCCGTCGATGCCGGTCTCGTCGATCCACGACTGCAGCTCGTCCGCAACCTGCGACGGCGAACCGACGATCGGCGCGTAGCGACCGCCGAGCGACATCTGTTCGAGCATCCGGCGCACGGTCCACGTGCCGGTCGTGCTCTTGCGCGAGATCGCGTCGACGGCCGACTGGATCGAATCGGTCTTCACGTACGAGATCGGTTCGTCGAGGCCGTACTTCGCAAAGTCGATGCCGGTCGAGCTCGCGAAATGCGCGAGGCCGGCTTCGGGGCTCGCGTAGCGCCGGTATTCGTCGAATTTCTCGCGCGCGAGCCGCTCGGTTTCGGCCGTCACGACGCTCACGCCCGCGAAGATCCGGATCGACGCCGGATCGCGCCCCTGCCGCGCGGCGGCCGCGCGGATGTCGAGTGCGGCCGCGCGCGCGGCGGCCTTGCTCTGCCCGTTCACGAACACGCATTCCGCGTGCCGGCCCGCGAACTCGACGCCGCGCGCGGACGAACCGGCCTGGTACAGCACCGGCGTGCGCTGCAGCGACGGCTCGCTCAGGTGGATCGCGTCGACCGAATAGAACGGCCCGTCGTGCTTCACGCGCCGCACCTTGCCCGGCTGCGCGAACACGCGTGCCTGTGCATCGCGGATCACCGCGTCGTCGTCCCAGCTCTGTTCCCACAGCTTGTAGACGACGTCCATGTAGTCGTCCGCGCGCTCGTAGCGGTCGTCGTGGCCGATCTGCTGCGCGAGGCCCATCCCGCGCGCGGCGCTGTCGAGATAACCGGTGACGATGTTCCAGCCGACGCGCCCCTTCGTCAGGTGATCGAGCGTCGACATGCGGCGCGCGAACAGGTAAGGCGGCTCGTAGGTCAGGTTCGCGGTCACGCCGAAGCCGAGATGGCGCGTGACCTGCGCCATCGCGGGCACGAGCAGCAGCGGATCGTTGACGGGCACCTGCACCGATTCGCGCAGCGCGGCGTCGGGGCCGCCGCCGAACACGTCGTACACGCCGACGATGTCCGCGAGAAAGATCCCGTCGAACTTGCCGCGCTCGAGCGTCTTCGCGAGATCGGCCCAGTAGTCGAGATCGGTGTAGTGCGCGGAGCGATCGCGCGGATGCGTCCACAACCCGTGATTGATGTGCCCGACGCAGTTCATGTTGAATGCGTTGAGCAGGATCTTCTTCCGGTTCGCCGTCGTCATGTCAGCCTCCGTCACCACGCGATCGCGTACAGCGAGCCGAACGCGTTGTCGAGCGCCTTGCGCACGGCCGGCGAGTGCTGGTAGATCGCGATGAACTTGCGGATGCGCGGGTCGTTCACGCTGTCGGGCCGCACGACCCACTGGATCGCGAAGATCTTGTTCTCGGTGCCGTCGAACAGCAGCGCGCTGTTCGGGTCGGTCGTGCCGGCGAGCTTGATGAAGCTCGGGTAGCCCTGCGCGAGATCGACGTCGTCGAGCGAACGCGCGAGCTGCGACGCTTCGAGCGGGATGATCTTCAGGTGCTTCGGGTTGGACACGATGTCGTGCGTCGTCGCGCGATAGTCGGCGCCCGGCTTCAGCGTGATCAGCCCCGCGCGCTGCAGCAGCAACAGTCCGCGCCCGCCGTTCACCGGATCGTTCGCGATCGCGACGCGCGCGCCGTCCTTCAACTCGGCAAAGCTTTTCACCTTCTTCGAATAGAGGCCGATCTTCATGATCGTGCCGGGTGCGATCGACACGAAGTTGTAGCCGCCCTGTTTGTTCGCGTTCTCGAGAAACGGGATGTGCTGGAAGTAGTTGACGTCGATGTCCTTGTTCGCGAGCGCCGCGTTCGGCGTATTCCAGTCGGTGAACTCGACGATCTTCACGTCGAGCCCCTGCGCCTTCGCCTCCTTCGCGGCGATCTTCAGCGCTTCGATCTGCGGGCTGGTCGAGATGCCGACCTTCAGCGGCGCGGTGTCGGCGCGCGCGCCGTTCAGCAGCCCGACGCCGAACAACCCGGCGAGCAGCGCGGCCGCCAGCAGGCGGGCCGGCCGCGCGAAGCGGCCGGAGGAAAAGCGGGCGGAAAAAACGGCATGCAGCATGGAAACCACTCTCCTGTCCAAAGACGGTATCGACGGATGAGCGACGCCGCGGCGAACGCGCGGGCGTTCTCCGGACAGTCGTCGTCGCATCGGAAAAGGATCAGCCGATGATAGAGAGCGGCGGAGGGGCGGTCTACGAAGCGATTGTGCGAAGAAAATCGCGCGCGGCGATATGGCGCGAGATCGGGCGCGGCCGGGTGCCTGGCCGGCCATCCGGCCGAAATCTCGGCCTGCCCGCCGCGCGAATTCCGAAATCTCGGAACGGCCTTCGCATCATTCTTTCCGCAGACGATACAAATCTCTTATGAATCAATGATCTGCAAACATGCCGACAGGCCGACACCTTGGCACGGAGGTTGCGTAATAGTCGGCACACGATGCCGCGAAGCAAAGCAGGCATTCCAACATCAGGAGACACGTCTTGCAGACCTCTATCCATACCCCGTCCCATCCCGAGCCGATTGCCGAAGCCGGTCCCGCCACGCGCGCACGCTTCTGGCCGGAAGGCTGGTGGAAGCTGATGGAAATCCGCATCGGCATCATCCCGCTGCCGGTCTACGTGATCCTGTTCGGGCTGATCGTCGGCTTCGCGGTGACGGGCAAGGTGCCCGGCGAAATCTCGATGGCGATCGCCGTGCTCGCGTTCTTCGGCTTCACGTGCGCCGAACTCGGCAAGCGCCTGCCGCTGCTGCGCAACATCGGCGCGGCTGCGATCTTCGCGACCTTCGTGCCGTCGGCGCTCACGTACTACCACCTGCTGCCGAAGCCGGTGCTGAACCTGACCGTCGAATTCACGAAGTCGACCAACTTCCTGTACCTGTTCATCGCGTCGATCATCGTCGGCAGCATCCTGAGCATGGATCGCCGCGTGCTGATCCAGGGCTTCGCGAAGATCTTCGTCCCGCTCGCCGTCGGCTCGGTCGCCGCGGCGATCGTCGGCACGGCGGTGGGCACCGCGCTCGGCCTCGGCGCGCGCCACACGCTGCTGTACATCGTCGTGCCGATCATGGCCGGCGGCGTCGGCGAAGGCGCGATTCCGCTGTCGATCGGCTATTCGGAACTGATGCACCTGCCGCAAGGCGAGATGTTCGCGATGGTGCTGCCGCCGGTGATGCTCGGCAGCCTGACCGCGATCATCCTGTCGGGCGCGCTCGACATGCTCGGCAAGCGCCTGCCGCACCTGACGGGCAACGGCCGCCTGCAGGTCGGCGAAAGCGGCGACATGACGCCGGAAAACGAAGAAATCCGCGGCCACGTCGACGTCACGCACATCGCGGGCGCCGGCATCACGGCGATCACGCTGTACCTCGTCGGCCTGATGGCGCACAAGCTGTTCGGCCTGCCCGCACCGGTCGCGATGCTGTTCCTCGCGGTGCTCGTAAAGCTCGCGCGCGCGGTGTCGCCGCCGCTGCAGGAAGGCGCGTTCGTCGTCTACAAGTTCTTCTCGACCGCCGTCACGTATCCGCTGCTGTTCGCGATCGGCGTCGCGATGACGCCGTGGGACAAGCTGACCGCCGCGTTCACGATCGTCAACGTCGTGACCATCGTGTCGACCGTCGCGACGCTGATGGGCACCGGTTTCGTGGTCGGCCGCCTGATGAAGATGTACCCTATCGACACCGCAATCGTGAACGCGTGCCATAGCGGGCAAGGCGGCACCGGCGACGTCGCGATCCTGACCGCCGCGAACCGGATGCAGTTGATGCCGTTCGCGCAGATCGCGACGCGCATCGGCGGCGCGATCGTCGTCACGGTCACGCTGATCCTGGTCGCGCACTTCGGGTGACGCACCGCAGCGCGCCTCGTCGCGCCGGCTGCTTTGCACGCGCCGCCGCCGGCCTTGCCGGCGCGCGGCGCGCGTCGTTGCGGACGGCCGGTTGCGGACGGCCGGTTGCGGGTTTCGATGAGGGCGAACGTGCAGAAAAGCTTCAAGGGGATCCCGTGGTGGGGCTGGGCGTCGGCCGCCGTGCTGTATGTCGGCGTGGCCGCTGCGGCCGTCGATTTCGCATGGGAACGCGCGATCGACGCGCTCGAGGAAACCGGTGCGCACCGGCTCGACCTGTATGCGTCGAGTCTGAAGAGCGAGCTCGGCCGCTTCGAGATCCTGCCCGGCCTGGTCGCGCGGCAGGACGGCGTGCGTGCGATGCTGAAGGCCGCGCCACACGACGCGCCCGACCTCGTGCACAAGGTGAACACGTACCTCGAAGCCGTGAACCGCGATGCGGGCAGCGGCGCCGTTGACGTGATCGACCTGCAGGGCGAAGTGATCGCCGCCAGCAACTGGAACGAGACGATCAGCTTCGTCGGCACCAACGTGTCGTACCGGCCGTACTTCAAGGATGCACTCGCGCGCGGCAGCGGCCGCTTCTTCGGCATCGGCACCAACACGGGCGTGCCGGGCGTCTACTTCGCCAGCGCGGTGCGCGACGGCGGCGTGCCGATCGGCGTGGCCGCCGTGAAGATCAGCGTCGATTCGCTCGAATCGGCATGGCGCGCGCCGGGCGTCGCCGCGATGGTCGTCGACAGCAACGGCGTGGTCGTGATCTCGACCGAACCCGCATGGAAATTCACCGCGCTGCGCCCGATCACCGCGCAGCAGCAGCACGACATCCAGGCGTCGCGTCAATACGCGGGCCGTACCGTCGACGCGCTGCCGTACCGCCGCATCGGCGACCGCAGCGCGGCCGCGTGGCTCGGCGCGTTCCCCGATCCGCGCCGCGCCGGCCACAGCACGCGCTATCTGGTGATGTCGCGGCCCGCGCCGCAAGCCGGCGATTCGCTGATGGTGCTGCTCGACATCGCGGGCGCGCGGCGCCAGCAGCAGACGGCGTTCGTGTTCGTCACGGGCGCGTTCCTGATCGCCGCGCTGCTGGCCGGCTACGCGATCCAGCGCCGCCGGGCGATCGTCGCGCGGCTGAGCGCACAGGATGCGCTGCGCCGCGCGAACGACCGGCTCGAACTGACCGTCGCACAGCGCACGGCCGCGCTGACGGCCGCGAACGAGCGGATGCAGCGCGAGATCGACGAGCGCGAGCGCACCGAGCAGCGGCTGCGCGATTCGCAGCAGGAAGTCGTGCACGCGGGCAAGCTCGCGGTGCTCGGGCAGATGGCCGCCGGCCTCACGCACGAGCTGAACCAGCCGCTCGTCGCGATCCGCACGCTGTGCGACAACGCGCGCACGTTCTTCGCGCGCGGCCAGCCGGCGCAGGCAGATGCCAATCTCGAACGGATCGGCAAGCTCGTCGACAGCATGGCGGTGCTCACCGGCGAGCTGAAGACCTTCGCGCGCAAGCCCGACGTCGAGCGCGTCGCGGTGTCGCTGAACGAGGCTGTCGCACATGCACGGCTCATCTACGACGCGCGGATCCGCGACGAAGGCGTGCGGCTCGACGTGAACATCGCGCCCGGCACGGCGGTGTCGGCCGAATCGAGCCAGTTGCAGCAGGTGATCGTGAACCTGCTCGGCAACGCGCTCGACGCGGTGCACGATGCGCCCGTGCGCCGCATCGTCATCGAGGCGGCCGAGGCGGACGAAGCCGGCCGCGTGCGCTTCACGATCGCCGACAGCGGCGCCGGCATCGCACCCGACGTGCTGCCGCATCTGTTCGAGCCGTTCGTCACGACCAAGCCGCGCGGCCAGGGCCTCGGGCTCGGCCTCGCGATCACGTCGCGCATCGTCGAGGCGTTCGGCGCGAAGATCGCCGCGACGAACCGCGACGAAGGCGGCGCGCAGTTCAGTATCGAATTCGCGGCGGCGACGCTGCAAAGGACAGAGCATGGAAGATGAGATTCGGGTGCTGGTCGTCGAGGACGATGAAAACGTCCGGATCGGCGTCGAGCAGGCCGTCGCGCTCGCCGGGTTCCCGGTCGACGCGTTCGCGTCGGCCGCCGACGCACTCGCGCACGTCGCGCCCGGCGCGCCGGTGGTGATCGTGTCGGACGTGCGGATGCCGGGCATCGACGGGCTGCAGCTGCTCGACCGCGTGATGGCCGTCGATGCGCAGATCCCGGTCGTGTTGATCAGCGGCCACGCGGATATCTCGACGGCCGTCGGCGCGATGCAGGTCGGCGCGTACGACTTCATCGAGAAGCCGTTCTCGTCGGACGTGATCGCCGGCCGCGTCGCGCGCGCGGTCGAGAAGCGCCGCCTGACGCTCGAGGTGCAGGGGCTGCGCGCGGCGCTCAACAACTGGCAGGGCATCGAGGCGTACGTGCTCGGCAAGTCGCCTGCGATGGCCGACGTGCGCAAGAAAATCCTGCGCCTCGCCGATACGTCGGTGTCGGTGCTGATCACCGGCGAAACCGGCACCGGCAAGGAACTGATCGCGCGCAGCCTGCACGACTTCGGCGGCCGGCGCGATGCGCATTTCGTCGCGCTGAACTGCGGCGGCCTGCCCGAGCAGATCTTCGAGAGCGAACTGTTCGGCCACGAGGCCGGCGCGTTCACCGGCGCGATCAAGAAGCGCATCGGCAAGATCGAGTGGGCGCACGGCGGCACGCTGTTCCTCGACGAGATCGAGACGATGCCGATTTCGCTGCAGATCAAGATGCTGCGCGTGCTGCAGGAGCGCGTGGTCGAGCGGCTCGGCGCGAACGAGCTGATTCCGGTCGATTGCCGCGTGGTTGCCGCATCGAAGGCCGATCTCGCCGAACTCGCGGCCGACGGGCGCTTTCGCGCGGATCTGCTGTATCGCCTCAACGTCGCGCAGATCGAGCTGCCGCCGCTGCGCGAGCGGCGCGAGGACGTGCCGCTGCTGTTCGAGCATTTTGTGCTCGCGGCCGCGCGGCGCTTCGGGCAGCCGGCGCCGGTCGTCACGGCTGCGCAGGTGTCCGAACTGATGACGCACGCGTGGCCCGGCAACGTGCGCGAGCTGCAGAACGTGGCCGACCGCTTCGTGCTCGGCCTGACCGGCGACAGCCTGCTGTCGTCGGGCGGCGCGCCAGCCGTGGGCGGCACGCTCGCGGAACAGCTCGCGTATTTCGAACGAATGCTGATCGAGGACATGCTGCAGCGTCACCACGGCAACGTTGCGGATGCGAGCGTCGCGCTCGGCATGCCGAAGAAGACGCTCTATCACAAGCTGCGCAACCTGCGGATTCCCGCGCGCGGCGACGCGGCGGCCGACGGCGGCGAATGACGCGGACAAGGACACGCACCACAGCATGGATCGCATCGAAGTCACCGAACACGGCCGCCTCATTGGCCAAACCCACGGCCACCTGATCCGTGGCGTCACGCGCGCGCAGAAGACCTTCCGCCCCAGCGACTGGCCCGAACGCCTCGCGGGCGTCATCACGCTGTTCGTCGGCGAACGGCGGCCCGGCTATCCGTGCGCGCTGTCGCGGCTCGCGATGCCGGTCGTCGACGGCGGCGTCAAATGCCTGTTCGTGTCGGACGAATTGCGCGGCGTGTGCGCGGACGCGTTCGACTTCGCGATGCAGTTCGCGGCCGATAATGACCTTCCCGTCGAGCTTCAGACTGCACCCGCGTTGACGATGCGCTGACGCGCAGCCCCTGCCTCCCCTCTTTTCCGGTGCGTTTGCGCGTGCGCGCAGGCCACCGCACGCCCTTTCTCCGCCGAAATCAATCGTCAGATGATTGAAGGCTTCGATGCATGACCACGCCCCGACAAGGGTTTTCAGCCGAGCCATCAATAAAATTGATCGTCACGATGAAAATTATGCGTTTTCCTTGCAGGTCGCCGTGATGCATAGTTGCGTCGTGTTGACGCACCTTTGAGTCTTTCAGTCATGAACATGCGAATCGAGCCGTCCGTGCTCGCGAACCCCGACCTGCAATTTGCGACGCTTTCGTCAGGCATCAGCCTGCCGTATGTCGAGCGGGGCAGCGGCGCGCCGATGGTGTTCGTGCACGGCTCGCTGTGCGACTACCGCTACTGGGATCCGCAGCTTGCGTCGCTGTCGGCCCACTACCGCTGCATCGCGCCGAGCCTCAGCCACTACTGGCCGGCCGTCGAAGCGGGCATCCAGGACGAGTTCAGCTGGCAGAACCACGTCGACGAGCTCGCCGAATTCATCGACGCACTCGATCTCGGCCCCGTGCACCTGGTCGGCCATTCGCGTGGCGGCAGCGTCGCGTTCAACGTCGCGCGCCAGCATCCGCAGCTCGTCGACACGCTGACGCTCGCCGATCCGGGCGGCCCGCTGCAGCAGCAGGGCGTGCGCGAAGCCGCGCTGCCGGCTGCCGCGATCGCGCTGCGCACGAAGGCCGTGAACCTGATCGGGCAAGGCGACGTCGAGTCGGGTCTCGAGATGTTCGTCGATTCGGTGAGCCTGCCCGGCGCATGGAAAAAGAGCACGTCGCGCTTCCGCACGATGGCGATCGACAACGCGAGCACGCTGCCGAAGCAGTTGCGCGACCCGCTGCCCGCGTATTCGCAGAACACGGCCGGCGATATCGCATGCCGCACGCTGCTGATCGACGGCCAGCGCAGCCCGAAGATGTTCCGCAACAACGTCGACACGCTGTCGCAGTGGATCGGCGATGCGCAACGGCAGACCGTCGCCGGCGCGTCGCACGGGATGAATGCAGCGAGCCCCGCCGTGTTCAACCGCTACGTGCACGAGTTCGTCGCCGCGTAACGCGAGCGGGCGGCATGCGCGCCGCCCGGCCTTCCCCTCTCTTGCGGAAGCGAAACGGCGCGGGCAATCCGCATCGTTTCACATCCCTCTGCATCACGCAGCCGATGCCACCTTGCGCGTCACCGCATCCGGCAACCCGAACACGCTGTCGAACGCCCAGTTGTACGTGAACGTGAAGATCGGAAAGAACACGATCAGCACCGCGTCGTACAGGAACGCCTGCCATAACGACACGTCGAGCCACCACGCGATCAACGGAATCAGAAACGTCACGAGCGCGACCTGAAACCCGATCGCATGCACGACACGTCGCCCGACGGTGCGCGTCGTTTCGGTGCGCCGCCGCTCCCACGCCTCGAACCCAAGGTTGTACAGAAAATTGACGGTGACGCCCGTCGTCGAGATCATCACGCCGAGCAGGCCGCTCGTCGCCGCGCTCGCGCCGCTCAGCATGCCGAGCACCGACGACGCGACGAGGATGCCGAGCACCTCGAACATCACGACGTAGACTATGCGTCTCTTCCATCCTTGCATGACCGACCACCTTCGTTTCGAACAAGGTGGCGAGACTACAGCGGACACTTCGTCCGTAAAAGTCAGGTCCTTTCAATTTTTCTGACAGGAGGCGGCCGACCATGCTGACCAGCGATCACATCGACATGCTGCTGACCGTCGTCGACGAAGGCTCGTTCTCGGCGGCCGCGCGTGCGCTCGGCCGCACGCCGTCGGCGGTCAGCATGGCGATCGCGAACCTCGAGGCCGAACTCGACCTCGTGCTGTTCGACCGCGGCACGCGCGAGCCGACGCCGACCGCCGCGATGGCCGCGCTGCTGCCCGACGCGCGCGCGATCGCCGAACGGCTGCATGCGCTGCGTGCGCATGCGCAGCACTTGTCGGAGGGTGTCGAGGACACGCTGCGACTCGGGCTCGCGGCCGAAATCGACGGTGCGCCGATTGCGCGCGCGCTGGCCGCCGTCGCCGCGAAATATCCGGCGCTCGCGATCAGCGTCGTCACGGAGCCGCAGGACGCGATCGTCGACGCGCTGCATCGCGGGGCCGTCGATCTTTGCGTCGCGTACGGCGGGCTCGATCTTCATCCGCAGGAACAGATTCACGCGCTGTGGACCGAGACGCTGATCGCGGTCGCCGCGCCCGGCCATCCGGCGATTGCCGAAGCCGCGCATCCGGAGGCGATCGAGCGCTTGTCGGGGTTTCGGCAGATCGTGATCGCCGATCCGGAGCGGCCGCTCACCGACGTGCGGCCGCTTATCGGCAACCGCACGTGGAAGGTGACCGACATGGCGACCGCGATCGCGCTCGTGAAGGCCGGTCATGGCTGGGCGAACTTGCCGGAATCGATCATCGACCGGTATGTGGCGGACGGTGAACTCGCACCGCTCGTGTTCGCGAACATTCGCAACGGGCTGCCGCTGCCTGTGTATTTGCGGCGGCCGAAACATACGGGGCTCGGCAAGGCCGCCGGGGAACTCTTGCGGGCACTGCGGTCTGAAGACAGTCCGCATTAAGCGGTGCGGCGATGGCGTCGCCACACCGTCCGTCAACGCCGGATGACTTGACCGTTAGTTGCAATCAATGGGCCACCCTCGCGCGCGTTCGGCGCCAGAAACGCGTTCCCGGTCATCGCTCGACTTGTCCGATCATGCCGACCGTGAGGCGGGTCATACGACCGTGATGGCGAGCTCCTCCGCATACGCCTCCAACCGGTCGCCTACCCGCAACTTAAGGACATCGATGAACCGTTTGATCTTCGCGTCGACGAACTGACGGGACGAATACACCGCATAGACGTTGCGCTGAGCGGTGTGGAATTCAGGCAGCACGCGAACGAGCGATCCCTTACGCAAATCGTCGATTGCCGAGAAGGCGGCGATCAGCCCGATCCCCGCGCCCTCGCGCAGTACCGTGGACATCGCATCCATGTCGTTGACGCTGAAGTGCGATCCCGCCGGACGATACACCGCCTCGCCGACCCTGCCTTGCAGACGCCATTCGTCGGGCGCGTAATCGACCGTGCTCAGGAGCACACATGTGTGGTCGACGAGGTCTTCCACGCACGCGGGAGCCGGACGATGTGCCAGATAATCGGGCGACGCCGCCAGAATGCAATGGCTGACGCCGATCTTCTGGCTCACATACGCCGAGTCCGGCAGCGTGCGCGCAATCACGATCGCCACGTCGAGTTGCTCTTCGAGCAGGTTCGGCATCCGTTGCGACAGCATGAGATCGACCGATACCTCCGGGTATGCGTTCCGATAGGCAAGCACGGCTTGCGAAACGAGTTGACGGCCTAATCCCGGCACCGCATGCACGCGCAATACGCCGCGCGGCTCCAGCAGCGCATCGCGCGCTTCCGCTTCTGCCCGTTCGATGTCCGAGAGGATCGCAACGCTGCGCTCGTAAAAACGTCGCCCCGCATCGGTGACGACGAGCCGTCGCGTCGAGCGCTGCAGCAACCGCGTGTTGAGATTGTCCTCGAGTACCGAGACCGCTCGGGAAATGTTGCCGACCGTCGTATCGAGGTGGTTTGCGACAGCCGTGAAACTGCCCATCTCGACCACCTTCGCAAACACCGACATGGTGTGAACCTTGTCCATTACGCACCTTGGTTTTGAATTGATCGCCGAATCGCTGCGTTTCGGCCCGCGCGAGCCTGTTGATCATAGGGCCCGCGCCTGCTTCGTGCAGTCAGCGCGCAATCCCCTGTCGTTTTCGCGCATCCTTTCAATGCGCTTTCATGCTGGCAGGGGGATTTTCTCTCCCGAGACAAGATTCATTCTTTCCGGCCCCTCTAAGTTGCCGCCCGCTTCACGCCTAGACTGGGTCCCGAAGTCAGGCAATCAGAACGCGGAAGTATCAAACCCGAGCTCGGCCCGCCACGGCGAATCATCCAGACACGGCGTGGCGCAGGTTCCCCTGTCCGGCTCGTGGCGAACACATATTTAATCGCAATCCTAACCATAAAGGCTACTACCATGGACATCAGTTACGACGCGCTTCATCTTTTCATCAACGGCGAATGGATCGGTGCGAGCGAACGCGAAACGGCGCCGGTGATCAACCCCGCCACGCAAATCGAGATCGGGCGCGTCCCGCTGGCGACGGCAGCCGATCTGGATCGCGCCCTGCAGGCCACCGCACCGGCTTTTGACGTCTGGCGCAACACCGTGCCTGCCGAACGCGCGCGCATTCTGAAGCGTGCGGCGGAACTGATGCGCGAGCGCGCCGAGCACATCGCTACCGTCATGACGCTCGAGGAAGGCAAACCACTGGCAGAAAGCCGCGACGAAGTCCTGCGTGCCGCCGACTATTTCGAATGGTTCGCCGAAGAGGCTCGCCGTATCGACGGCCGCGTGGTGCCATCCAACCGCCCGGGCGTGCAACAGCTCGTGAAAAAACAGGCAATCGGGCCCGTCGCCGCATTCACGCCATGGAATTTTCCCGCGATCACCCCGGCGCGCAAGCTCTCCGCCGCACTCGCCGCCGGATGCAGCGTCATCATCAAACCCGGCGAGGAAAGCCCCGCAACGGCGCTCGCGCTGGCACGTGCACTGGACGACGCCGGTTTGCCGAAGGGCGTGCTTCAAGTCGTATTCGGCGTGCCCGACCAGGTGTCGAAGCATCTGATCGCTTCCCCGGTCATCCGGAAGGTGACGTTCACGGGCTCGGTACCGATCGGCCGCCTGCTGTCGGCGCGTGCCGCCGAAGGCGTCAAACCCATCACGCTGGAGCTGGGCGGCCACGGGCCCGTCCTCGTATTCAACGACGCGGATGTCGAGAAGGCCGCGGTCGACGGTGCGGCGAACCGCTTTCGCGGTACGGGCCAGGTCTGCATCTCGTCGACGCGCTTCCTGATCCAGCGCGAAGTCTACGACGCGTTCGTCGGGCACTTCGTGCGCGCCACCCAAGCCCTCAAGGTCGGGAATGGCATGGATGCCGGCACGCAGGTCGGGCCGCTGGCCAATCCGCGCCAGCTTGCCAAGATGGAAGAACTCATCGCCGATGCGGTGGAACGTGGCGCAAGGGTCCTCGCCGGCGGAAAGCGCATCGAGGGCGAAGGATATTTCTTCGAACCCACGGTCCTCGCCGACGTACCGAAGGACGCGCGCGTGATGCATGAAGAACCGTTCGGCCCGATCGCGGTGCTGATGCGCTTCGATGCCCTCGCCGACGGGCTCGCCGAAGCGAACCGGTTGCCGTACGGGCTCTCCGCCTATGCGTTCACGCGCAGCGCGCGCACGGCCATTGATGTCGCGGACGGTCTCGAAGCCGGGATGATCGGCATCAACCAGTACCGCATCGTGTCGACCGAACTGCCGTTTGGCGGCATGAAGGAAAGCGGCCACGGCTCGGAAGGCGGCACCGAGGGCATCGAGTACTACCTCACGCACAAGTTCATCAGCCAGGCTTGAAGGAGTATCGCCATGTCTCATACGCATTTCGACAGTCCACGCGAGGCCGCGCGGGCCTTCACGCCGACGCTCTCGGCATTCGTCGACGACACGCTCTATCCGCGCATCTGGAGCGATCCGTCGCTCGCGCCGCGCGATCGCAGCCTCGTGACCGTCGCCGCCCTGATCGCGGGGGGCCATCTCGACGAGTTGCCGGCGCATCTGCGGCGCGCGTTGACGAACGGCGTCACCCGCGAAGAGCTCTCCGCGGCAATTACTCACCTTGCGTTCTACGCCGGGTTTCCCGCAGCGATTTCCGCTTCCGCCGTGGCGCAGGCAACGCTGGGCGCACAACCTCGGCCCGACGATCTCGCCGGTCATTCAGCTCCCGCACAGGAAGGTGTGAAATGAAAGCCATCACATTCAAGGAGTTCGGCGAGGCCGAGGTTCTCCAATTGGCCGAAGTCCCGGCACCCGAGGTTCGCCCCGACGATCTACTGGTACGCGTTCATGCCGCGGGCGTGAATCGCGCGGATCTGACACATCGGCGAGGCGGATACGGCCGGCCCAATTTCGGCGACTCCACCCTCATGGGGCTCGAAATCGCCGGCGAGGTGATCGAGACGGGAAGCGCCGTGCAGGGCTACGAGGTGGGTGATCGTGTAATGGGCGTCGTGGGCGGCGGGGCCTATGCGGAACTGGCGCGCATCGACTGGAGAATGGCGATGCCCATACCGGCAACGATCGACTACGTGCACGCGGCTGCCATACCGGAAGTTTTCGTCACTGCGCACGAAGCGTTGTTGCATCTGGGCCGCTTGCAACGTGGCGATTCGGTGCTGATTCACGCAGCGGCTGGCGGGGTGGGTTCCGCGGCGGTCCAGCTCGCCTACGCAACCGGCGCGACGATATTCGCGACCGCCGAAGCCTCGAAACTGGAACGGATCGTTCAACTCGGCGTGGACCATGCGATCGACTACAAGGCGCAGGATTTTTCGGAAGTCGTCGCAAGCAGGACTGGCAAACGCGGTGTCGACGTCGTCATCGACTTCGTGGGCGCGCCGTATTTTTCGCGGAATGTCGCGTCATTGGCAAACGGCGGCCGGCTGGTGCAGGTCGGCATACTCGGCGGCGGCGGTGACGTGAGCGTTGCGCTCGATCAGATCCTGTACCGTCATCTGCAAATCATCGGCACGGTGATGAAGTCGCGCGACCCGCGCGAGAAACACGCGATGGTTCGGCGATTTCGCGAACATTGGCTGGACCGCTTTGCGGGAGGCGCGGGCCTCGAACCGGTCGTCGACAGCGTGTTTCCTCTCGCCAATGCCGCGGCGGCTCATCGACGGATGGAGTCCGCCGTGAACGTAGGCAAGATCATCCTGTCGATGAGCGAAAACGCCTGACGCCATAAAAAACCCCGGCATGCAGACCAGAGCCTGCATGCCGGGGTTCTTCGCTTCACTGCCGGCGAGCGACGATTCGCCCGCCGTTCGCGCTCAACGCGCGGCGACTTCCGCCTTGACGGACGCCGCATCGCCGACCGCCGTCGGCGCGGGCCCCCACCCGCCGCCCAACGCACGGATCAGGTTCACGGTCGACACGGCCTGCGCGCCGGTCAACTGGTTCGACTGCAACTGCGACTGCAGCACCGACCGCTCGCTGTCGATCACGTCGAGATACGCGACCTGGCCTTCCTGATACTGCGTGCGCGACAGCGTCGCCGCGCGGCGCGACGCATTGACGGCCGCATCCTGTGCGCGGATCTGGTCGTCGAGCAGGCGCAGGTCGGCGAGATTGTCCTCGACCTCGCGGAACGCGACGAGCACCTGCTGCCGGTAGTTCGCGACCTGCTCGTCGTACTGCGCACGCGCCTGCTGCACGCCGGCCGCACGGCGCCCGCCGTCGAACAGCGGCAGCGTCAGCGCGGTGCCGGCGAACGGCCCGAGCAGGAACGTGCGGCTCGACCACAGGAACAGGTTGCCGAGCGTCGACGCCTCATAGCCGAACGCGCCCGTGATATCGAGCTTCGGGAAGTACGCCGACTTCGCGAGGCCGATCCGCGCGTTCGCGGCCGCCATCGCGCGCTCGGCCGCCGACACGTCCGGACGGCGTTCGAGCAGCGCGGACGGCAGGCCCGCCGGAATCTTCACGCCGACCGGCACGATCGGCGTTTCCTTGAACGCGAAATCCGCGGGCGCCTTGCCGAGCAGGATCGCGAGCGCGTGCTCGGAAGCCGCGCGCCGGCGCGCGACACCGACCGCATCGGCCTGCGCGCTGGCCAGCTCGTTCTTCGCGCGCGACACGTCGAGCTCGCTGATATCGCCTTCGTTGAAGCGGCGCTGCACGAGCTTCAGCGCCTGATCGCGCAGCTCCACCGTGCGGCGGTACAGGTCCTGGTCCGAGTCGAGCTGGCGCAGTTCGAAGTAGTTCTGCGCGACGTCCGCCTGCAGCGCGAGCTGCACCGAACGGAACAGCGCTTCGCTCTGCGCCTGGTCGGCACGCGACGCCTCGACGTTGCGGCCGACGCGGCCGAACAGGTCGGCCTCGTAGGACACCGTGCCCTGCGCGCGCCACAGCGTCGCGTTGGTCGGGCCCGTGCCTTGCGGCTGCAACTGCGACGCCGACGACAGCCCTTCGCGCGTCGGCCCGAAGCCGGCGCCGACCTGCGGGAACCATTGCGAGCGCGCCGAACGCGTCGCCGCGCGCGCTTCCTCGACACGCGCGGCCGCCGCCTTCAGGTTCTGGTTCGCGGCGAGCGCCTGCGTCTCGAGCGAATCGAGCACCGGGTCGCCGAACACCGTCCACCACTCGCCGCGGTGCGCGCCGTCCGACGGCTCGGCCGTCTTCCACGTGCCGGCCTGTTCGCCCGCGGCGAGCGTCGGCGCTTCCTTGAACGCGGCGGGCGTCGACACATCCGGGCGCTTGTAGTCGGGGCCCACCGCACACGCGGCGAGCAGCGTCGCGAGCAGGGTGCTCGCGGCCGCCACCTTCGCGAAGCGCATCAGGCCATTCGTGTTGTGCATGTTGTCCATCTTCTTATCCTCAAGCATCCGAAGCCGGTACGCCCTGGGCCGGCACGCCATACCCGGCCGAGTCCTTGCCGGCGACGTGGATCTTGCCGCCCGCGAGCGTACGCAGCACGACGTAGAACACCGGCGTCAGCATCAGCCCGAACAGCGTCACGCCGAGCATCCCGAAGAACACCGCGACACCCATCGCATGGCGCATCTCCGAACCCGCACCCGTCGACGTGACGAGCGGCACGACGCCCATGATGAACGCGATCGACGTCATCAGGATCGGGCGCAGCCGCAGCCGGCTCGCCTCGATCGCGGCCTCGAGCGGCGTTCGGCCGTCGTGTTCCAGCTCGCGCGCGAATTCGACGATCAGGATCGCGTTCTTCGCCGACAGCCCCACCAGCACCATCAAGCCGATCTGCGTGAAGATGTTGTTGTCGCCCTGCGTGAGCCACACGCCCGTCAGCGCCGACAGAATGCTCATCGGCACGATCAGGATCACCGCGAGCGGCAGCGTCAGGCTTTCATACAGCGCAGCGAGCACCAGGAACACGAGCAGCACGCTGATCGGGAACACATACATCGCCGAATCGCCCGCGAGGATCTGCTGGTACGTGAGGTCGGTCCACTCGAACCGCACGCCGCGCGGCAGCGTCTCGTGCGCGATCCGCTCGACCGCGGCCTGCGCCTGACCCGACGAGAAGCCCGGCGCCGGGCCGCCGTTGATGTCGGCCGCCGTGTAGCCGTTGTAGCGCACCACCATTTCAGGGCCGAACGTCGGCGTCACCGTGACGAGCGACGACAGCGGCACCATCTCGCCCTTGTCGTTGCGCGTCTTCAACTGCAGGATGTCGTCCGCGCGCTGGCGGAACGGCGCATCGGCCTGCACGCGCACCTGGTACACGCGCCCGAAGCGGTTGAAGTCGTTCACGTACAGCGAGCCGAGATACACCTGCATCGTGTTGAACACGTCGGTGACCGGCACGCCGAGCTGCTTCGCCTTCACGCGGTCGAGATCGACGTTGAGCTGCGGCACGTTGATCTGGTAGCTCGTAAACAGCGGGCCAAGCTCGGGCGCTTGCTGCGCGCGCTTGATGAAATCGTTGGTCGCATCCGCGAGCCGCGCATAACCGACCGCGCCGCGATCCTCGATCTGCATCTTGAAACCGCCGAGCGTGCCGAGGCCGAGCACCGGCGGCGGCGGGAACACCGCAACGAACGAGTCCTTGATCGCACCGTACTGCTGGTTCAGCGCGCCGGCGATCGCACCGGCCGACAGCGCCTTGCCGTGCCGTTCGGAGAACGGCTTCAGCGTGACGAACACGATGCCCGCGCTCGAGCTGTTCGTGAAGCCGTTCACCGACAGCCCCGGGAACGCCACCGCGCTCTCGACACCCGGCTGCTTCAGCGCGATCGAGCCCATGTCGCGGATCACCTTCTCGGTGCGGTCGAGCGATGCACCGTTCGGCAACTGCGCGAACGCGATCAGGTATTCCTTGTCCTGCGCGGGCACGAAGCCGCCCGGCACGACCTTCGACACCAGCACGGTCGCACCCACCAGCACGAGGTACACGCCCAGCATCAGCGTCTTGCGCGACAGCACGCCGCGCACGCCGCGGCCGTAGTTCTCCGCGCCGCGATGGAACACCTTGTTGAAGCCGCGGAAGAAGCCGCCGAGCACGCGGTTCATCACGCGTGTGAGCCAGTCTTCCTTGTCGCCATGGCCCTTCAGCAGGATCGCGGACAGCGCCGGCGACAGCGTCAGCGAGTTGAACGCCGAGATCACCGTCGAGATCGCAATCGTCATCGCGAACTGCTTGTAGAACTGGCCGGTCAGGCCCGACATGAACGCGAGCGGCACGAACACGGCGACCAGCGTCAGCGCAATCGCGATGATCGGCCCGCTCACTTCCTGCATCGCCTTGTAGGTCGCCTGCCGCGCGTTCATCCCGCTTTCAATGTTGCGTTCGACGTTCTCGACGACGACGATCGCATCGTCGACCACGATCCCGATCGCGAGCACCATCCCGAACAATGACAACGCGTTGATCGAATACCCGAACGCGAGCAGCAGCGAGAACGTGCCGATGATCGACACCGGCACCGCGATCAGCGGAATCAGCGACGCACGCCAGGTCTGCAGGAACACGATCACGACGATCACGACCAGCGCGATCGCTTCGAGCAGCGTGTGCACGACGGCCTTGATCGACGAACGCACGAACTGCGTCGGGTCATAGACGATCTTGTAGTCGACGCCCGCCGGCATGTCCTGCTTCAGCTCGGCCATCGTCTTGCGCACTTCGTCCGAGATCTGCAGCGAGTTCGCGCCCGGCGACTGGTTGATCGCCATCGCGACGGCCGGCTTGTTGTCGAGCAGCGAGCGCAGCCCGTATTCGGACGCATCGAGCTCGATCCGCGCGATGTCGCGCAGGCGCGTGACGCCGCCGTCCGGCGTCGTCTTCACGACGATGTCGCCGAACTCGTCTTCCGTCTGCAGACGGCCGCGCGCGTTCACCGACAGCTGCAGCGGCGTGCCGGGCAGCGACGGCGACGCGCCGATCACGCCGGCCGCGACCTGCACGTTCTGCTCGCGGATCGCCTGCACGACGTCCTCTGCGGACAGCCCGCGCTGCGCGACCTTCTGCGGATCGAGCCACACGCGCATCGCATAGTCGCCCGAACCCCACAGCTGCACCTGGCCGACGCCCTGGATCCGCGACAGGCGATCCTTCACGTTGATCAGCGCGTAGTTGCGCAGGTAGGTCATGTCGTAGCGGTTGTCCGGCGAGATCAGGTGCACGACCATCGTCAGCGTCGGCGAGCTCTTCACCGTGGTGATGCCGAGCCGCTGCACATCTTCCGGCAGGCGCGGCAGCGCCTGGTTCACGCGGTTCTGCACGAGCTGCGTGGCCTTGTCCGGATCGGTGCCGAGCTTGAACGTGACGGTGATCGTCATGTTGCCGTCGCTGTTCGCCTGCGACTGCATGTAGAGCATGTCCTCGACGCCGTTGATCTGCTCCTCGAGCGGCGACGCGACCGTCTCGGCGATCACTTTCGGGTTCGCGCCCGGGTACTGCGCCTTCACGATCACCGAAGGCGGCACGACTTCCGGATATTCCGAAATCGGCAGCAGGAACATCGCGATCACCCCGCCGAGCAGGATGATCACTGATAGGACTCCTGCAAAGATCGGCCGGTCGATAAAGAATTTGGATATGTTCATTTCTGGCTCTGTCTGGTTGAACGCGGATGCGAAGCGGCGGGCCGCTTACGAATCCGCCTTCGCCGGTGCGGCCGGCTTCGCGGTGCTCGCGAGCGGCGCGGACGGCGCATCGCCGCCCGTCATCGGGACCATGTGCGGCTTCACCTGCTCGCCGGGCCGTACGCGCTGCGTGCCGTTCACGATCACGCGGTCGCCCGCGGAAAGCCCGCTCACGATCACGCGCCGGTTGCCGTGCTGCATCCCCTGCTGCACTTCGCGGTACGACACGCGGCCCTGCTGGTCGACGACGAACACGAACTTCTTGTCCTGGTCGGTGTTGATCGCCGCGTCGTCGACGAGCAGCGCCTGGTGCGGCGCGCTGCCGCCCACCTTCACGCGTGCGTAGAGGCCCGGGACGAGCGCGCCGTCCGCGTTGTCGAAGCGCGCGCGCACGCGGATCGTGCCCGACGACGTGTCGAGCCGGTTGTCGACCGAATCGATCACGCCGCTGCGCGAGTAGCCGGTTTCGTTCGCGAGGCCGAGCTCGACCGGCACCTTGCGGCCGTCGCGCGCGCCGTTGATGTATTGCAGGTAGGTCTGCTCGTCCGCATCGAACGACGCATAGATCGGCGACACCGACACGAGCGTCGTCAGCGGCGCGGCCGCCGCACCGGCCGACACGACGTTGCCGACCGTGATCTCCGCGCGCGACACGCGGCCCGACACGGGCGCGGTGATCCGCGTATAGCCGAGGTTGATGCGCGCCGTTTCCAGCGCGGCATCGGCCGCCTTCACGTTCGCCGTCGCCTCGCGGGCCGCGTTCTGCTTCTCGTCGTAATCGCGCTTCGCGATCGCGTTGTCGCCGATCAGCCGCTGCGCGCGCTGCCAGTCGGTCTGCGCATAGCCGTTGCGGGCCTGGGCAGCCGCGAGCTGCGCAGCCGCGCGGTCGACTTCGGCCTGGTACGGGCGCGGGTCGATCACGAACAGCACGTCGCCCTTCTTCACGAGCGCGCCGTCCTTGAAATTCACCGCGACGATCGTGCCCGACACCTGCGGGCGTACGTCGACCTTCTCGATCGCTTCGAGGCGGCCCGAATAACCTTGCCAGTCGGTCACGGTTTGCGGCACGACGGTCGCGACATCGACTTCGGGCAACGGCGCGGCCGCTTTTTCGGGCGCGTTCGCGTTCACGCGCATTGCGCCGAACGTTCCGAGGCCGACGACGGCGAGCGTTACGATCGCCGCTGTCGCGATTCGGGAACGGGAGGTGCGTAGGATGGCCATGTGGATCTCCAATAAACGTGGATTGGTTCTGGTTATTCGGAACGGTTCGGCTGGCGCGCCTGGAAGCGGCACTGGAAGAAGCGCACGGCTTCCTCGAATGCGGCTTCGTGCGTCGCGAGCGCGGCGTGCGTGATGTCCGGATAGCGGATCACCTGCGTGAGCACGCCCGACGAAATCAGGCAGCCCGCATATTTCTCCGCTTCGACGTGCAGCACGTCGTTCTGCGCGGTGACGACGAGCGTCGGCGGCAACCCCGCGAGGCGCACCGATTCGATCGGCGCCGCGTACGGGTGCATGCGCTGCGCGGCCTGCGGCAGATACGCGCGATAACAGGCCGCGCATTCGCGCGCGGTGATGTCCGACGCGAGACGCTCGGCGTCGCCGATGCGCGTCATGCTCGGGTCGAGCATCGGCCCGAACAGCGCCTGCGCGGCGATCGACACTTCGCCGCGGTCGCGTGCGATGAATGCCAGACAGTTCGCGAGCTGCCCGCCCGCGTCGTGGCCCGCGACACCGATCTTCTTCGGATTGCCGCCGAACGCGCGGGCGCGCGTCGCGGCCCACACGGCCGCGCGATACGCATCCTCCGGCGCGGCCGGAAAAGGAAAGGCCGGTGCGAGCGAATAATCGACCGATACTACGAGAGCTGGTAAGCGTTCTGCTAAAAAACGCGCGGCGAAATCAGCGTCTTCGAGCGAACCGCGGACGAAACCGCCGCCGTGGAAATAAAGCACTACCGGCAACCCGGTCTTGTCCGGGCGGCGGTAGAGGCGCAGCACGATGTCCTGCGCGTAGCCGGGAATTTCCACTTCGGCGACCGTCAGCGCCGCGCCCGCCAAGGCTTGAGCGGGCATTGCGGCTTTCAGGAATTTGCTGAATTCAGAAGCGTCCATGACGATGCAGCATCCATTTCGAGATGGAACGAATTCTGGGTCCGGCAGACATTGGGATAAATGCCTATAATCCGGCAACACAATTCAACGACCCCGAACAATCCGAGGCTGCGTTCACCCACGAGGTAGCGCAGCCTCTTTGTTCCGGCGGCAAAAGGGTCTGCTTGCATATGGAACGCACATGCGAATGCCCGAAATCGCTCGTAGGGCAAGGAGTGAGGAGCGCTGTTTGGCCGAGCCAAACAAGCGACGAGCGACGCCGCCATACGGGCGATTTCGGGCATTCCCGTGACATGAATTTTCTAATTTGGGGTTGCCACGAGAACGGCCGCTCGCCGCGTTGCGCTCCTTGGCGATACGTCAGTATTCGCGGCGTCGCGCGCCTCGCGAGCGGCCGTTCTCGTGGCAACGCATGCGCGTTCCATATACAAGCAGACCCTAGATTGCGGAGGTTGTGATGGACCGGCTTCAGGCCATGCAGGTGTTTACTCGCGTCGTCGATACAAGCAGCTTCACCAAGGCGGCAGAAACGCTCGGCTTGCCGCGGGCGTCCGTCACGACGATCATCCAGAATCTCGAAGCGTTCCTCGGCGTGCGGCTGATGCACCGGACCACGCGCCGGCTGTCGCTGACGCCGGACGGCGCCGCGTACTACGAAAGATGCGTGCGAATCCTCGCGGACGTCGAGGAAACCGAAGCGAGCTTCCAGGCCAACAACCGGAAGCCGCACGGAAAGTTGCGTATCGACATGCCGGGTTCGATCGGGCGGCTGCTCGTGATTCCGTCGCTGTGCGAATTCCACACGCGCTATCCGGACATCGACCTGCAGCTCGGCTTGTCCGACCGCCCGGTCGACCTGCTGCAGGAAGGCGTCGACTGCGTGATCCGCGTCGGCGCGCTGCAGGATTCGTCGCTCGTCGCGCGCCGGGTCGGCCTGTTCGAAGGCGTGACGGTCGCCGCGCCCTCGTATCTCGAGCACTTCGGCGAGCCGAAGACGATCGAGGACCTGAGCCAGCACAAGGCCGTCAACTATTTCTCGAGCCGCACCGGCCGCACGATCGACTGGTCGTTCCTGATCGACGGCAAGGAAACCGAGATCAAGATGGAAAGCATCGTGTCGGTGAACGACGCGGATGCGTACGTGACCTGCGGGATCGAAGGCTTCGGGCTGATCCAGCCGCCGCTCTTCATGGTGCTGCCGCACCTGCGCGAAGGCCGGCTCAAGGAAGTGCTGCCCGGCATCAAGCCGCTGCCGATGCCGATCTCGGTCGTGTATCCGCACAGCCGCCATCTGTCGCCGAAGGTGCGCGTGTTCGTCGACTGGATCGCCGAAGTGTTCGACCGCTGCCCGCTGCTGAGCGGCAAGGGCAGCCTCGACGCGACGTGCAGCAAGCGCACGTTCGAGGAAGCCGAACGCGCACCGGCGCTCGATACGCCGGTCATCAACGAGTGGGTCGCGTAGGTCCGGCGTACCCGGGCCCTTTTTTCACTTCGCTCTCCACGCACGCATGAATTCCGCGGCCCCCATGCCGGGTGCGCCGCGGCCGGGCCGCTTCGCGCGCGCCATCGCCCGCGCCAGTTGCGCGCGCTGCGCGCTCACGTGCCGCGCGCAAAAGCGATCAATCACGCCGATCTGGTTTTCCATGAACGCGATCGTCTGCTCGATGCTGCTGCGCACGTTCGCCTGGGAGCACGCGAGCAGCTGATACTCCGCGATCAGCGCGCGCGCGAGTTGCCGGCGGCGCTGCACCAGTGCCTGCACGTACAGTAGTTGCGGGTCGGACAACGGCTCGACGAGTTGGGCGCACGACGGATGCTGATCGAACTTGCAGGCCAGTTCCGTCAGCAAACGGGCGCGCGCCCCTTTTCGGTCGAGCGGAATCTCGACCGCGCCCGCGAGGAAATCGCGGGCCTGATGCGGATAGGCAACGGCCACCGCCAGTCGCGCGGCCTGCAGCGCGCAAGCCGCCTCGACTTCGGCGCCGCCGGACGACTCCAGCACGACGCGCGCAGGAGCCAATCCGGCGATTGCATCGGTCATCGACTCGATGCCGAACGTCTCGTTCCGGTAGCCGAGGATCACCCTCAGCGACGAGACGCCGACCTCAACCGTCTCGTACGTCACGCTGATGCCGACAAACACGCGCTCGGGCGCCAACGCCTCGCCGTGCTGTTGCGCTGCTCGATCGCTCATACGAATTCGCTCCTGATCTCGCCCTTCAGTCCGGCCGGGAAAAAATTGGGACACCGATGTTCGTCACTAGAACTGTCACAATCGAAATGTAATATTTCAGATGGAACTGGTTCCATCCGCTTCGCTTCGTCATCCCGGGGTGATTGCGCGATCGATCTTCCGAACACGCCGCGACGCCGATGACAGGCCGCCGCGTCGAAGCTCCCCGAGACCGACATGACGCATCTTCAAAAATCCGATGATCAGGAATCCTCAGACTTAATGGGCGATATCGCATCGATCAGGAACCGGTTGCGATCCTGACCACGCAACCATGCCGGCTCCCGGCCCACGCCGGACCACGTCCGCCCGGTCCGCGGGTCGAAATACTTTGCCCGGCGCTTCCTGAGGCCGGTCGCACCGGCCGGAAACACCTCGTTGTGGGTGAACCCGAATTCCTCGATACAGCGCCGGACTTCGAGCAGCACGACCTCCGATATGGCGAGACGCTCGCGTTGCAGTTGCTCTTCGAGCAAGGCCTTCTTTTCCATGAATGACTTGTATATCAGCATGCGATGTTCCCCAAACTCGCCCCTTCGCCGGAACTCCACCGAGGCGGTGCCGCTACATCGAAGCGTAATCGCGCCACCGTTTCGCATTGACAACATTTGTCAACAATAGTGGTTATTAATTGATCTCACATGCGCCAATGAAAGCGATTTCGACGCTATAGCAGCCGCCTTATGCGTTCAAAATTGTTGACAATTTAATGACGTAACGATGCGAACATGCGCGGAAATTCGCCGGTCGCCACTCGGCCTCACACGGGACATAAGAACCCTTCCACCCACGCTCGACGCAGCACGATCGACCTGCTCGCTTACAAAGGAGTGCAAAACATGAATGTTCTATATCTCGAGGACGACAGCGCATACGTCGAAGCGATCACCGAAATACTGGAGAAATCGGGACACCACGTGCATACGGTCGGCAACGGCTTCCAGGCAATCCGCCATCTGGAGAACGCGGTGGTCGATCTGCTGATTCTCGACTGGCAAGTGCCGGGCCTGTCGGGGTTCGAGGTGCTGAAATGGACGCGGGAACGCATCGGCGGGCGCCTGCCGATCCTGTTTCTGACGCATCGCGCGCGAGAGGACGAGATTCTCTCCGCGATCAATGCCGGCGCCGACGATTACATGGTCAAGCCGATCAGCCATTTCGAACTGCTGGCGCGCACCAACGCGTTGCTGCGGCGCGCGTATCACAGCGGCGGTGCGCCGCTGGACACCCTCGATATCGGCGGCTACCGGATCGATACGAAGGCACGGACGGTACGGCTCAATGGCACGCAGATCAAGCTGACGCCGCGCGAATTCGATCTCGCCGTGCTGCTGTTTCGTAACATCGGGCGCATCATGCCGCGCGATGCGCTGATCCTTTCGCTGTGGGGCCGCGACATGACCCGCGTATCCCGCAGCCTCGACACGCACATCTATCGATTGCGGATAAAGCTGGCGCTCCAGCCGTCGAACGGCGTGCGGCTCAGCGCGGTCTACACGCTCGGCTATCGTCTCGAAGCGATCTGACTCCCGCATGCGCGCTGCGATGCGTCGGGCCGGCCCGACGACCGGTTCCCGCCGCGCACCGCATGCTCCGCGCCGCCATTGTTCCGCCACGCGCAAAGGATCAGTGCGCCAGCGCGGAAGACCGCGCCGCGCACATGGCGCGCCGCCCCGCATGGCCAGCGGCCTGCAGCCCCGCGGCACAAGGCTCGCGACGATATCCTCACGGTCCGTGCGGATAACGATTGTTCCAACCTGACGACAATTCAATTCGCGGCAGCGCCATTTATCGCGCTGCTGCCGGCCCCTAGAGTAAACCCAGTCGCGCACACCGTTGCGCATCGAACCGATCCCTGGAGCAGGCGCCGACTCCGACGCAATGCAAACACGGGATCCGAGCCGGGCACTGAAGCGCCGGCCTATCTCGATACAGGAGTTACGTCATGAACCGCCGCACCCTTCTCTCCGCCGTCACCCTCGCACTCGCCGTGTCCGCACCGGCCTTCGCCGATTCGGGCACGCCGCACGCCGGCGACTACAGCAACACGTCGTGGTACACGCAGCACAACGGTCCGCGCACGCGCGCCGAAGTGAGCGCGGAAGTCGAACAGGCGCGCCGCGACGGCACGCTCGCGTACCTGCGCAAGGCGACTTCGTATCCGCAAGGGCTCGAACTCGCACAAGGCCCGTATCGCTCGATGCCGGAAAGCAACCAGCTCGCCGGCGGAGGCCGGTAAACGCGCAACGCCGCGCAGCGGGTCGCCCCGTGCGCGGCGTCGCGAACCACCCATCGACGACTCGCTGAGTCAGTTAGTTGCAGGAGCACATGATGAACGACCAACTTCCTTCGCCGCTCGATCACTGGGACGACACCACACCGGTCTGGACGCCGTTCCGTTCGGCCCCGCACTCGCATTGACCGCCGGCTGAGTCGTCGTCAGGCCACGTCTGGCCATCAGCGGCGCGGCACGCCGTCGCGCCATTCGCCCCAGTCCGTCACGATGTCCTGCACGAGCGGATTGCCCGCGCGGTACAGGTTTTCGGTCGCCGGCGCGAAACCGCCCTGGTCTGCGTAGTTCAGCAGGTTGTCGGCGCTCGTCTGCCCCGCATACGGCCGGTCGAAATCGGACCCCGTGCGCAGCACCGCGACGCGCGACAGGTCGACCCGCTTCACGCTCGCCGCGCGCTTGAGCGCTTCGTACGTCGCGTTGTCTTCCTGAGCGGTCATGCAGTAAGTGCCCTTGCCGTCGGTCAGGATCTTCGTCCACTGGCGCGCGCGCTCGCCGATCAGCGTGCCCGAGAACCACGTGTTGCCCGATGACGTGTCGCACTGGATCACCGTCGGCGGCCGGTTCGCCGGCGCATACGTGAACTTCGCGCGCGCGGCCTGCGCCTGCGCGCTGTCGGCGAGCACGACGTTGCGCGACAGCGCGTACGCGGCGTCGGTCAGTTGCGGATTGAGCTGGAACACTTCGGTGCGGTAGTCGAGCGGCGGCTTGTCGTTCGGGCTCTTCGTGTTGATGCCGAGAAAGCCCGTGTTCCAGCCGGACGGAATCTCGCGCGCATCGAGTTCCCACTGCAGGCTGAAATCGACGAGGTACTTCGACCACGCGGCGGACCCGACCGTGCCTTGCGCGGGGTCGACACCCGCGATACCGGAGATCAGGAAATACGTGCGGCGCAGATCGAAGCGCTGCGAGAACGTGAGCGCCATGATCGTCGCCGACGCGTTCGCATAGCCCATGCCGGTCGTCACCACGCACACGTCCTGCTTGTTGCAGTGGACAGCCGGATAGTCGGGCGACAGGCCCGGCACGGCGATGTCGCGCCACGGGCCGATCCGGTCGAGCCAGGCCTGGCCCTCCGGACCGAACATCGTGATGATCATGACCTTGACCGGGCGGCCCTGTGCACCGGTCTCGGCAAATGCAGTGTTGCCCGCGTTGTTGCCCTGGTTGTCCTGCGCGATCGACGGCGCGGTCGCACAGGCCGCGAGCGAGAATGCGGCGGCGGAAAGAATGGAGCGAGTCAGCATCGGCGTCCCTTGTTTCGATGATGTTGGGTGAGAACGGCTCTCGGAGACTGCGCGAAGGAGTATAGAACGGGCCCGCGCGATGCGGAACCCGGCTACGAAACGGCTGGCCGTGTTTCGTGCGACGGTGCGCGTGTTGCGCAATGCGATGTGCGTCGTCGGTTTCGCACCATCGCCGTGCACGACAACCATCAGGAATGCTATCCGGTTGGCAGGAACGCATGCCCGCCGACATGCCTCTGCGCATCACCCCGTCGACGTCGCCTTCGGCCGGCTCCCGAACCGTTACACGCGCACGAGCCCCGCGACGCCATAACCGAGCACGACCAGCGCGGCGACCACATGGCTCGCCGCGAGCCACCCCGGCGACTTCACGACGCGCCCGATCGCACTGCCGCCGAATGCGAACACGAGCTGCCCCGCGAGGCTGCCGGCAAACACGCACGCGGCACCGAAAAGCCAGTGCCGATGCGCACCGGCGGCAGCCGTCGCATAGCCATAGAACAGCAGGATAGTCAGCGGATTCGCGAGCGTGACGAAGAACATCGATGTGAACGGGCGATTGCCCGGCGGCGGCGCATCGCCGTCGAGCGTGCGGCGCCGGTCTCTCAACGCCAGCCACAGCATCCGTGTGCCCATCGCGAGCAACACGAACGCGCCGATGGTACGGAACACCGACAGGTGCGACGCGAGCGTACTCGCGAGCATCGCGCCGATCGTGAACGCGACGACCGCATAACAACCGTCGGCAGCCGCCACGCCCACCGCCGCACGCACGCCGGTGGCGGTGCCGGCACGCATGCCGTAGTTCGCGATCATCAGCGCGACGGGCCCGACCGACAGCGCGATCGTCAGCCCGAACAGGAAATCGCTCATCGGTCGTCGACGCCGTCAACGAAAGGCATCGATTCCAGCGGCAGCAAAATATCCGCAGGAAGAGCGGTGATCAAGCCACCTCGACCCGCGCCGCCCCGTCCACCATCTCGCCGATCACGGCCGCGCGGTCGAAGCCGTCGGCGCGGAAGCACGCGAGGACTTCGTCGACCGCTTCCGGCGCGCACGCGACGAGCAGGCCGCCCGACGTCTGCGGATCGGTCAGCAGCGCCTGTGCAACGGCCGGCAGGCCGTCGGCGAGCCGCACGTCGGTGCCGTACGCGGCCCAGTTGCGGCCGGATGCGCCGGTGAACACGCCGTCGGCGACGAACGCCTCGACACCCGTGAGCCACGGCAGCGATGCGTAGTGCACGCGCGCGGTGAGATGCGCGCCGCGCGCCAGTTCGAGCGTATGGCCGAGCAACCCGAAACCCGTGACGTCGGTCAGCGCGTGCACGCCCGGCAGCGCGGCAAGCTCGGCACCCGGCCGGTTCAGCTTGGTGGTCGTCGCGACCATCTGCGCGTAGCCCGCCGCGTCGAGCTGGTTCTTCTTCAGCGCGGCCGACAGCACGCCGACGCCGAGCGGCTTGCCGAGCACGAGCACGTCGCCCGCGCGCGCGGCCGCGTTGCGCTTCACGCGCGACGGATGCACGACGCCGATCGCCGCGAGCCCGTAGATCGGCTCGACCGAATCGATCGAATGGCCGCCCGCGACCGGAATGCCGGCGTCCGCGCACACCGATTCGCCGCCGCGCAGCACGGCCGCGATCGTCTCGTGCGGCAGCACGTTGATCGGCATCCCGACCAGCGCGAGCGCAAGGATCGGCTTGCCGCCCATCGCGTAGACGTCGGACAGCGCGTTGGTCGCCGCGATACGGCCGAAGTCGAACGGATCGTCGACGATCGGCATGAAGAAGTCGGTGGTCGCGACGATCGCCTGCTCGTCGTTGAGACGGTAGACGGCCGCATCGTCGGACGTCTCGGTGCCGACCAGCAGGTCCGGGAACAGCGCGGGCGGTGTCGCACGCTTCAGCAGTTCGGACAGCACGCCCGGCGCGATCTTGCAGCCGCAGCCGCCCCCGTGCGACAGGCTCGTGAGGCGCGGAACGGCAGGCTGGGCTTGGGTGGCTTCGGTCATTGTCGGCATCCGGTGAATAACAACGCTCCATTATCGACAATTCCGCGCGAGCGCGCCCGATACCCACATAATTGTCGGCGCCTGCCTTCGTCCGCCCCTTCATTCATGGATCACCTGTTCATCGGCCTCGTACTGTGCTCCGCGCTGCTGCACGCCATCTGGAACGCGTTCCTGCACGTCAGCGAGGACCGGCTCGTCCAGCTCGGCACGATGTCGCTGCCGTATCTCGCGTTCGGCATCGCCGGCGCCGTGCTGCTGCCCGCGCCGCTGCCCGCCGCCTGGCCGTATGTCGCCGCATCTGCCGCGCTCGAGGTCGCGTACTGCTTCACGCTCGCGCGCGCCTACCGCAGCGGCGAGTTCGGGCAGATCTATCCGATTGCGCGCGGGATGTCGCCGCTGCTCGTATCGGTGCTCGCGTTCGCGGTGCTGCACGAGCGGCCGACGCCGTTCGGCTTCGCCGGCATCGCGCTCGTGTCGTTCGGCATCATGTCGCTCGCGCTGCGCCGCGGCTTCAGGTTCTCCGGGGAAGGCGTGCCGTATGCGCTGCTCACGGGCGTGTTCATCGCCGCGTATTCGATCTGCGACGGGATCGGCTCGCGCGTGTCCGGCAGCGCGCTCGGCTACATCGCGTGGGTGTACCTGCTGTGGAGCGTGCCGCAGCTCGTGCTCGTCTGCGCAGTGCGCGGCGGCCCGCGCGCGGTGCTCGGCTCGCGCAGCGCGCTCACGCAGGGGGCGATCGCCGGCACGATCTCGCTCGCCGCGTATGCGATCGTGATCCTCGCGTACCGGCACCTGCCGGTCGCGACCGTGTCGGCGCTGCGCGAAACGAGTTCGATCTTCGCGGTCGCGATCGGCTGGTTCGTGATGCGCGAGCGGCCCGGCGCGCAGCGGCTCGCCGCGTGTGCACTGGTCGTGGCGGGTGCGGCGCTGATCCGGTTGTAGGCGCACGGGCCGACGACCTTCGTCGCGCCGACGCCCGGGATGCGGCCCGCACATCTCGCCGCCCGCCCGTGCCTTTCTATCCGCGCCGCGGGGAGAAGGTGGCGATCGACTCGCACTGCTCCGCGACGCAGCGACACCATCGACACCATCGACCATCAACCATCAACCATCAACCATCAACCATCAACCATCAACCATCAACCATCAAGCAGCCACCGCCACCCCGCCGAACGCCCGCTCGTCGATCGCCTCGGCGAGCGTCGCGAATGCCGGCGCGATCTCGTCCTCCGGCACGCATGCATAGCCGAGCAGCAGCCCCGACGCCGCGCGCCCGCGATCCGCGTAATAGCCGGACAGCGGCCGCACGACGATATTGCGTTCGAGCGCGGCCTGCGCGACCGCGCGATCGTCGACACCTTCCGGCAATTGCGTGACGAGATGCAGCCCCGCGTCGCTGCCGAGCGCCTGCAGCGTGTCGCCGTAGCGGCGCGCAACCGCATCGAGCAGCACCTCGCGGCGCTGCCCGTACAGCGTGCGCATCTTGCGGATATGCGACACGAAATGCCCTTCCGCGATGAATTCGGCGAGCACGGCCTGCTGCAGCAACTGCCCTTCGCGATACAGCTCGGCGCTCGCGGTCGCGAAGCTTTCCGCGAGCGGTTCCGGCGCGACCAGGTAGCCGACCCGCAGCCCGGGGAACAGCGTCTTGCCGAAACTGCCGACGTAGATCACCTGCCCGGCCGTATCGAGGCCCTGCAGCGACGCGAGCGGCCGGCTGCCGTAGCGGAATTCGCTGTCGTAGTCGTCCTCGATGATCCAGCAGCCGTGCTGGCGCGCGTATTCGAGCAGCATCCGCCGCCGCGCGAGGCTCATCACCATCCCGAGCGGATACTGGTGCGACGGCGTGACGAGCATCAGCTTCGGCGGTTCGGCGAGATCGGCGGCCGACGGCGCGATGCCTTCGTCGTCGACCGGGATCGGCCGTGTGGTCAGCCCCGACACGTTCAGCACGCTGCGCACGCCCCAGTAGCACGGGTCCTCGGTCCAGATCGCGTCGCCCGGGTCGGTCAGGAGCCGCACCGCGAGGTCGATCGACTGGTGGATGCCGGTCGTGATCACGATCTGCTCGGGTGTGCAGCGCACCGAGCGCGACGTGCGCAGGTAGTCGGCCAGCGCCTCGCGCAGCAGCGCGAGCCCGCCGCCCGGCGCATAGGTCAGCAGGTCGGGGCGCAGGCGCCGCCAGTACTTGTTGTGCAGCCGCGTCCACACGCGCGCCGGAAATCGCGACACATCGGGCACGCCCGGCATGAACGCGCCGCCCTGGCGCTTCGACACGCCGGCCCCTTCGACCAGCCGCGTGCCGCGTGCGGACAGCCGCCGCGCGGACGGCACCACGACGGCCGGGCCGGCCGCCGCGTCGGGCGGCGCACCGACGATCTCGTCCGGCGCGCTGTCGGCGACGAAGGTGCCGCGGCCCGTCGCCGAGTTCACATAGCCTTCGAGCGCAAGCTGTTCGTAAACCTGCGTGACCGTGTTGCGCGCGATCCCGAGCTCGGCGGCCAGCAACCGCGACGACGGCACGCGCGTGCCGGCCGGCAGTTCGCGCGACAGGATCGCCTGTTGCAGCAACCGGTGAAGCTGCCGGTAGATCGGCTGTTCGCCGCCGCGCACGAGGCGCTGCGCCAGCCAGTCCGACAACACGCTCGCGCGCATGATTGGCTCCTGAATATTTATTGAAATGGCTCTGATTGTCAGAGCCAAATGTGATTATAGTCGCCTCCATGGGCTGTCAACGCGCCCGATTTTCTACTCACCGGAAAGAACATCAAGGAGATGACCGTGAAGAATGCCGACCTGCAGGCCCGCAAGAACGCCGCTACCCCGCGCGGCGTCGGCGTGATGTGCGATTTCTACGCAGCCCGCGCCGAGAACGCGGAACTGTGGGATGTCGAAGGCCGCCGCTTCATCGATTTCGCCGCCGGCATCGCGGTGCTGAACACGGGCCACCGCCACCCGAAGATCGTCAAGGCGATCTCGGATCAGCTGAACAGCTTCACGCACACCGCCTACCAGATCGTCCCGTACGCGTCGTACGTCGAGCTGGCGGAGAAGATCAACGCACGCGCGCCGGGCGACTTCCCGAAGAAGACCGCGTTCTTCACGACCGGCGCCGAAGCCGTCGAGAACGCGATCAAGATCGCGCGCGCAGCAACCGGCCGTCCGGGCGTCATCGCGTTCTCGGGCGGCTTCCACGGCCGCACGATGATGGGCATGGCGCTAACCGGCAAGGTCGCGCCGTACAAGCTGAACTTCGGCCCGTTCCCGGGCGACGTGTTCCACGCCCCGTACCCGACCGCGCTGCACGGCGTGACGACGGCCGACTCGATCAAGGCGATCGAGATGCTGTTCAAGGCCGACATCGATCCGAAGCGCGTCGCCGCGATCATCTTCGAACCGGTCCAGGGCGAAGGCGGCTTCAACCCGGCGCCGGCCGAATTCGTGCGCGCGCTGCGCAAGATCTGTAACGAGCACGGCATCCTGCTGATCGCCGACGAAGTCCAGACCGGCTTCGCGCGTACCGGCAAGCTGTTCGCGATGCAGCACTACGACGTGCTGGCCGACCTGATCACGATGGCGAAGAGCCTCGCGGGCGGCATGCCGCTGTCGGGCGTCGTCGGCCGTGCGGACGTGATGGACGCGGCAGCGCCCGGCGGCCTCGGCGGCACGTATGCGGGCAACCCGCTGGCGGTCGCGTCGGCGCACGCGGTGCTCGAGATCATCGACGAAGAGAAGCTGTGCGAGCGCGCCACGCAACTCGGCGACGTGCTGAAGGCGAAGCTGAACGCGCTGCAGGCGGACGTGCCGCAGATCGCCGACGTGCGCGGCCCGGGCGCGATGGTCGCGGTCGAGTTCCTGAAGCCGGGCTCGGGCGAGCCGGACGCGGAATTCACGAAGCGCGTGCAGGCGCGTGCGCTCGAGCGCGGCCTGCTGCTGCTCGTGTGCGGCGTGTACTCGAACGTCGTGCGCTTCCTGTTCCCGCTGACGATCCCGCAGGCCGTGTTCGACGAAGCGCTCGTGATCCTCGAGGAAGTGCTGAAGGAAACGGTCGGCGTGCCGGCCTGAGCTCCCGTCAACCGAATGTGCCGCCGCCGCCGTCAGGACGGCGGCGGCCGTTTCGTCCTTCATCTTCAACGCAGGCTACATACACATGAGCACGGTTCAGGAAACCCTGGCACTGAAAGATCCGTCGCTGTTCCGCCAGCAGGCGTACGTCAACGGCGAATGGCAAAACGCATCGAACGGCGAGACGTTCGAAGTCCGCAATCCGGCGACGGGCGGCCTGCTCGGCACCGTGCCGGCGATGGGCACGGCCGAGACGCGTCACGCGATCGACGCCGCGAACGCCGCATGGCCGGCGTGGCGCAAGAAGACCGCGAAGGAACGCGCGGTCATCCTGCGCAAGTGGCACGACCTGATGATGGAAAACGCCGACGACCTCGCGCTGATCCTGACGACCGAGCAGGGCAAGTCGCTGGCCGAGGCGAAGGGCGAGATCGGCTATGCGGCGTCGTTCCTCGAATGGTTCGCCGAGGAAGGCAAGCGTGTGTACGGCGACACGATCCCGACGCCGGCGAGCGACAAGCGCATCGTCGTGACGAAGGAAGCGATCGGCGTGTGCGCGGCGATCACGCCGTGGAACTTCCCGGCGGCGATGATCACGCGCAAGGTCGGCCCGGCGCTCGCGGCAGGCTGCCCGATCGTCGTGAAACCGGCCGAGGCAACGCCGTTCTCCGCGCTCGCAATGGCCGTGCTGGCCGAGCGCGCGGGCGTGCCGGCCGGCGTGTTCAGCGTCGTCACGGGCGATCCGAAGGCGATCGGCGGCGAACTGACGTCGAACCCGATCGTGCGCAAGCTGTCGTTCACCGGCTCGACGCCGGTCGGCCGCCTGCTGATGGCGCAATGCGCGGCGACGGTCAAGAAGGTGTCGCTGGAGCTCGGCGGCAACGCGCCGTTCATCGTGTTCGACGACGCCGATCTCGATGCGGCCGTGCAGGGCGCGATCGCATCGAAGTACCGCAACAGCGGCCAGACCTGCGTGTGCACGAACCGCTTCTACGTGCATGAAGCCGTGTACGACCAGTTCGCGCAGAAGCTCGCGGCGGCGGTCGGCCAGCTGAAGGTCGGTCGCGGCACCGAGCCGGGCGTCACGCAAGGCCCGCTGATCAACGAAGCGGCCGTGCTGAAGGTCGAGGCGCACATCGAGGACGCGCTCGCGAAGGGCGCGACCGTCGTGACGGGCGGCAAGCGCCACGCGCTCGGCCACGGCTTCTTCGAGCCGACCGTGCTGACGGGTGTCACGCCGGCGATGAAGGTCGCGAAGGAAGAGACGTTCGGGCCGCTCGCACCGCTGTTCAAGTTCGGCAGCGACGACGAGGTGATCCGCCTCGCGAACGACACCGAGTTCGGTCTGGCCGCGTATTTCTACAGCCGCGACATCGGCCGCGTGTGGAAGGTCGCCGAAGCGCTCGAATACGGGATGGTCGGCGTGAACACGGGCCTGATCTCGAACGAAGTCGCGCCGTTCGGCGGCGTCAAGCAGTCGGGCCTCGGCCGCGAAGGCTCGCACTACGGCATCGACGACTACGTCGTGATCAAGTACCTCTGCCTCGCGGTGTGACGGTTCAGCGCCTGTCGCTTCTGTGACGGGCGCTGACCGCCCGGCCGGAACCGGGCGGTCCGACGCGGGCCGGTGCCCCTCTCCGCCGCGCCCGCGTCGCCTCTCCTCCCCGCGATCAGCGGAACACGTTCACCGCATCCACGAGCCGCTGCGCCTGCTGTTTCAGGCTTTCCGACGCCGCCGTGCTCTGCTCGACGAGCGCCGCGTTCTGCTGTGTGATGTTGTCCAGGTGCACGACCGCCTGATCGACCTGCGCGACGCCCGTGCTTTGCTCGGCCGTCGACGAGCTGATCTCCGCGATCAGGTCCGACACGCGCTTCACCTGCGTGACGATGTCCTCCATCGTCTTGCCCGCGCCGTCGACGATCCGCGCGCCCGATTCGACCCGCTCGACGCTCGCGCCGATCAGCGTCTTGATCTCCTTCGCCGCGTTCGCGCTGCGCTGCGCGAGCGCCCGCACCTCGCCCGCGACCACCGCGAAGCCGCGCCCCTGATCACCCGCGCGCGCGGCCTCGACCGCCGCATTCAGCGCGAGGATGTTGGTCTGGAATGCGATCCCGTCGATCACGCCGATGATGTCCGCGATCTTGCGCGAGCTGTCGGTGATGTCGTTCATCGTCGCGACGACCTCGCTCACCGCCTGCCCGCCGCGCCCGGCCGCTTCACTGGCCGATACCGACAACTGATTCGCCTGCAGCGCCGTCTCCGCGTTGCTCGACACGGTCGCCGTCATCTCGGCCATCGACGCGGCCGTCTGCTGCACGCTCGTCGATGCCTGCTCGGTACGCGCGCTCAGGTCGTTGTTGCCCTGCGCGATCTCGTTGCTCGCACGCTGCACGTTGTGCACCTGTTCGCTGACGTCGTCGACGAGCCAGCGGAACATCAGCCCGAGCTGGTTGATCGTGCGCAGCGTCATGCCGATCTCGTCGACGCGGTTCATCCGCACGCCGCTGCGGCTCTCGCCGGTCGCGACGCGCAACGCCTCGTCGCGCAACTGCATGAGCGGCCGCGCGATCTGCGCATCGAGCCACAGGCCCGCGGCAACGGCGGCGCCTGCCGTTACCGCCGCGAACGCCGCAAGCGGGCCGCCGGCCAGCCCGCATGCCCAGCCGCCGGCCACCATCACCGGCGCGAGTACGCACAGCGACGCATGGAGCCGCGCGCGCACCGACATCGTCTGGAACAGCGACGTGAAACCCGCAATGCCCTTGCGGACGATCAGCCCCTTGTGAAAATGCCGGTTGCCCGCGTGCCCTTCGCGGAATTCCTTGTACAGCGCCTCGGCAGCGGCGATCTCGTCGCGCGACGCATTCGTGCGCACCGACATATAGCCCTTCGGCTGCCCGTTGCGCATCACCGGCACCGCGTTCGCGCGCACCCAGTAATGATCGCCGTTCTTGCGGCGGTTCTTCACGAGCGCGGTCCACGGCTCGCCGCCCTTGAGCGTCGCCCACATGTCGGCGAATGCCTCCTTCGGCATGTCCGGGTGGCGCACCACGTTGTGCGGCTGACCTTCGATCTCGTCGGGAGAAAATCCGCTGACCTGGATGAATGCCGCGTTCGCGTACGTGATATGGCTGTCGGCATCGGTTGTCGACATCAGCGTCGCATCGTCGGGGAAATCGAATTCGCGTTGCGTGACGGGCTGGTTATTGCGCATGGTTGTGGAGCTCCGGGTAGCGGATCTTGCGCCCGCTTGTCGATTGATTCGCGACCCCGCGCATTGCGGTCGATCCGCAAGCGCGTGGGTCATGCTCCTGCACTTTCGGCAAATTCGGCAAAAACATTATGCCGAATTCGCAAAAATATGCATTAAATGTGCATCAACGGGTTTCACCAAATAATTTGTTTATTGATGAAATTAAACTCCAGGCCATGCAACGGTTTGACGGGTATTCGTCTGATCATTGCAGGTAATCCCTTCGGCTCGATTCAATGCATAAACGCAAAATATGAAATACGAATATTTCTCGTTTTGCGTATTTCGATTGAATCGGAAAACCCGAACGCACATGGCAGGCGATGGCCGCCATTCATTGATCGGGCACGCACATCGCGCGCGCCCCCGACGATCACCTGAACACGTTCACCGCATCGACCAGCCGCGTCGCCTGCTGTTTCAGGCTCTCCGACGCCGCCGTGCTTTGCTCGACGAGCGCTGCGTTCTGCTGCGTGATGTTGTCCAGGTGCACGACCGCCTGATCGACCTGCGCAACCCCCGTGCTTTGCTCGGCCGTCGACGAGCTGATCTCCGCGATCAGGTCCGACACGCGCTTCACCTGAGCGACGATGTCCTCCATCGTCTTGCCCGCGCCGTCGACGATCCGCGCCCCCGACTCGACCCGCTCGACGCTCGCGCCGATCAGCGTCTTGATCTCCTTCGCCGCGTTCGCGCTGCGCTGCGCGAGCGCCCGCACTTCGCCCGCGACCACCGCAAAGCCGCGCCCCTGTTCGCCCGCACGCGCGGCCTCGACTGCCGCATTCAGCGCGAGGATGTTGGTCTGGAACGCGATCCCGTCAATTACTCCGATGATGTCCGCGATCTTGCGCGAGCTATCGGTGATGTCGTTCATCGTCGCGACGACCTCGCTCACCGCCTGCCCGCCGCGCCCGGCCGCATCGCTCGCCGACACCGCGAGCCGGTTGGCCTGCAGCGCGGTTTCCGCGTTGCTGTCGACGGTCGCCGTCATCTCGGCCATCGACGCGGCCGTTTCCTGCACGCTCGACGCCGCCTGCTCGGTGCGCGCGCTCAGGTCGTTGTTGCCCTGCGCGATCTCGTTGCTCGCACGCTGTACGTTGTGCACCTGTTCGCTGACATCGTCGACGAGCCAGCGGAACATCAGCCCGAGCTGGTTGAGCGTGCGCAGCGTCATGCCGATCTCGTCGACGCGGTTCATCCGCACGCCGCGCCGGCTCTCGCCGGTCGCGACGTTCAGCGCCTGGTCGTGCAGCTGCTGCAGCGGCCGCACGATCTGCGCATCGAGCCACAGCCCCGCCGCCGCCGCCACGCCGACTGTCACGCCGGCAAACGCCGCGAGCCCGGCGCCGGCCAGCCCGCATGCCCAGCCCGCACCGATGACGGCCGGCGCCAGCACGCACAGCGCCGAATGAACGCGCGCACGCACCGACATCGTCTGCGACAGCGACGCAATGCGCAGCAGCCCGGTGCGGATGACCAGCCCCTTGTGGAACCGGCGCCGGCCGGCCTTGCCTTCACGAAACGCGCGATACAGCGCATCGGCGGACTCGGTCTCGTCGCGCGGCGCCCTCGTGCGCACCGACATGTAGCCTTGCGGCTCGCCGTTGCGCATCACCGGGATCGCGTTCGCGCGCACCCAGTAATGGTCGCCGTTGTTGCGGCGGTTCTTCACGAGCGCGGTCCACGGCTCGCCGCGCCGGAGCGTCGCCCACATGTCGGCGAACGCCTCCTTCGGCATGTCCGGGTGGCGCACCACGTTGTGCGGCTGGCCGACGAGCTCCTCGTTCGAGAAGCCGCTCACCTGCGCGAACGTCGTGTTCGCGTACGTGATGGTGCCGTCGGCATCGGTCGTCGACATCAGCGTGACGTCGTCGGGAAAATCGAATTCTTGTTGGGTAACGGGCTGGTTGTTGCGCATGCAAGGCTCCGAAAGGCGGATCTGTCGTCCGCGTCGCGCTGAAATCGCGCTCAGTAGCCGAAAAACGGTTTATCGCTTTACGACGGTCTTCGTTTTTACTGTCGGCAATCCGGCGGGAAACCTTACCCTTTCCTCACACAAAATATGCAATTCGGCCTGCATCATGATTTCGATCAAATAATCCGGCGATAATCGCCGCGCACGCCGGTCCGCATGTCACAACTCGCCGCACGGCGTGCCATACCGGCATCCGTTGCGAATGGCGAAACAATTCGGTCTATTCTGCTCAATTCACCCAATATTCGAATTCGATGAAAAAGGCATTGCACGAACTGAATCGGCTGCCATGGAATACGGCGACGGTCGCGCATAACAGCCATAAAGGCGATCATGCCGACTTTTTCCGCCATGGCGGCTCGACGCTGTTTCCGGAAGAACGCGAACTGCTCGGAGACGGCGCGGACGCGACGGGCGTCGACATCGCCGACGAAGCGATCGGCTTCGCGCGGCAACTGCCGGCCGACGCAGGCCTGCCCGCGCGGTTCGAGCGCGCCGACGCGCTCGACCGGATGCCCGTCGCCGCTGCGCGCGGCGAGCGCTTCGAGCGCGTGTCCACGTCGTACGGTGCGATCTGCTGGCTGCCGGGCCAGAACGCACGGGCGCGCGGGATCGCCGTGCACCGGGCGGCCGCATGACGCGCCGTACCATCGCCGAACGCGACGCGCTTTGCGCACGCACGCTCGCACGCGACGAGGTGCCGCTCGTGTGGACCATCGACCGGCGCGAGATCATCGACCACCTGTATGTGCTGCGCGACGGCGCGCTGCATCTCGTTCCCGAGTTCTACGATGTCGCCGGCTGGCCCGCCGGCGAAGCCGATCACTACACGCCGATCCTGCTCGACTGCCACGATCGCGGCGGCTGGTTCCGCGGCATGTTCGACGGCGCGCGGCTGGTCGCGGCGGTCGTCGTCGACAGCCGGCCGGTCGGCCCGTGTCGCGACATGCTGCAACTGAAGTTCCTGCATGTGAGCCGCGACTGGCGCGGCTGCGGGCTCGGCGAGCAGCTCTACCGCGCGGCCCACGCGCAGGCGCGCGCGATGGGCGCCGAACGCCTGTATGTGTCGGCGACGCCGTCGCAGCGCACGATCGACTTCTACCTGCGGCTCGGCTTCACGGTCAGCGCGTCGCCCGACCCGGCGCTGTACGCGCTCGAGCCGGAAGACATTCATCTGGAAGGGCCGACGGCCTGACGCCCCGGCATGCGGGTGACGCGTAGAATTTCCCGCTTTGCCACAGCCGCCATCGGCCGACACGGAGAGCGAAATTTGCAGAACGAACCGCAGCCGCAGGCCATGCCGAAAATCCTCGTCAGCATGTGCGTGATCGGTCATCCGGTGCGTTACAACGGCTCGGCCAAAACCGCCGCGCACGAGGCGCTCGCACGGTGGCAGCGCGAAGGGCGTCTCGTGCCCGTCTGCCCCGAGCTGGCGGGCGGCTTCAGCGTGCCGCGCCCGCCCGCCGAAATCGCGGACGGCGCATCGGGGCAGCGGGTGCTGTCGGGCGCGGCACGCATCGTCGACGTGAACGGAACCGACGTCACGGCGCCATTCGTCTCCGGCGCGCAAACCGCGCTGACGCTCGCACGCGCGCACGATTGCCGCTTCGCGATCCTGGCCGACGGCAGTCCGTCGTGCGGCAGCACCTTCATTTATGACGGGAGTTTCGCGAACCGGCGGCATGCGGGGGCCGGCGTCACGGCGGCGTTGCTTCGCCAGCACGGCATCGAGGTGTTCGCGGACACCGAGATCGACGCGCTCGACGCACGCCTCAGGCAGATATCGCAGGCCGGTTAACGACGATGCGCGGCACGACGATTGCCGTGCCGCGCATTGTTCGGGGAACGGCGAAGCGGCGCATGTCCGGCCGCTTCGCCGCGTCACGCGGGTCAGACGCGTTCGATCGCGATCGCGATGCCCTGGCCGACGCCGATGCACATCGTGCACAGCGCAAAACGGCCGTTCGTGCGATGAAGCTGGTACATCGCGGTCGTCACGAGACGCGCGCCCGATGCGCCGAGCGGATGGCCCAGCGCGATCGCGCCGCCGTTCGGGTTCACGCGCGGATCGTCGTCGGCGACGCCGAGCATGCGCAGCACCGCGAGGCCCTGCGACGCGAACGCCTCGTTCAGCTCGATCACGTCGAACTGGTCGATCGTCATGCCGAGCCGCGCGAGCAGCTTCTGCGTGGCCGGCGCGGGGCCGATGCCCATCACGCGCGGCGCGACGCCGGCCGTCGCGATGCCCAGCACGCGTGCGCGCGGCGTGAGACCGAAGCGCTTCGCGGTTTCCTCGTTCGCGAGCAGCAGCGCAGCGGCGCCGTCGTTGACGCCCGACGCGTTGCCGGCCGTCACCGAGCCGTCCGGGCGCACGACGCCCTTCAGCTTCGCGAGGGTTTCGAGCGACGTCTCGCGCGGATGTTCGTCGCGCGACACGACCACCGGATCGCCCTTCTTCTGCGGAATCGTGACGGCGACGATTTCCTCGGCGAGCGTGCCGTCCTGCTGCGCACGCGCGGCCTTCTGCTGGCTGCGCAGCGCGAACAGGTCCTGGTCGGCGCGGCTGATGTTGTAGTCGACCGCGACGTTCTCGGCCGTCTCCGGCATCGAATCGACGCCGTGAAGCTGTTTCATCAGCGGATTGACGAAGCGCCAGCCGATCGTCGTATCGTAGATGTCGGCCTGGCGTGCGAACGCGCTCGCGGCCTTGCCCATCACGAACGGTGCGCGCGTCATGCTCTCGACGCCGCCCGCGACCATCAGCGCGGCCTCGCCCGACTTGATCGCACGGGCAGCCACGCCGACCGCATCCATCCCGGAGCCGCACAGCCGGTTGATCGTCGAACCCGGCACGCCCTGCGGCAGGCCCGCGAGCAACAGCGACATGCGCGCGACGTTGCGGTTGTCCTCGCCGGCCTGGTTCGCGCAGCCGTAGATCACGTCGTCGATCGCCGTCCAGTCGACGTCGCGGTTGCGCTCGACGAGCGCCTTGAGCGGCACCGCGCCCAGGTCGTCGGCGCGCACGCCGGACAGCGCGCCGCCGTAACGGCCGATAGGGGTACGGATCGCATCACACAGAAAAGCTTCGGTCATCAATGTCTCCTGTCGATCAGAGTTAGCGCTTCAGCGCTTACTCTGATCCCATGGCGTGGTTGGCTGGAGTTGGCGCTTTAGCGCTTACTCCAGCCCCACGGCGGTCGATCAGAGTTGGCGCTTCAGCGCTTACTCTGATCCCATGGCGTGGTTGGCTGGAGTTGGCGCTTCAGCGCTTACACCAGCCCCACGGCGGTCGATCGGACTTGGCGCTTTAGCGCTTAGTCCGATCCCATGGCGTGGTTGACTCGAGTAAGCGCTTCAGCGCTTACTCCAGCCCCACGGCGGTCGATCAGAGTTGGCGCGCCAGCGCCGGCTCCGGCCACATGCAAGGCTGGGAAATGAACGGGGCGCGCCCCTTGCATAACCCGCCGGGATGCGCTTAAATGTTCTATATACGAACATAAGATCGTGTATCGAACGTTCAACGCATCATAGGGAGTGCGGGGACGACCTGTCAAGCGCCCGGTCCGCCATGCGGTTGGCGTGTCAGGCCCCATGCGCTATCTTCTCGGCTGCACGATATTCCAACCGCCCATGACAACCGAAGACACTCAGAAACCCGGCGACTCCTATGTGCAGTCGTTCGCGCGCGGCCTCGCGGTGATCCGCGCGTTCGACGCGGCGCGTCCGGAGCAGACGCTCACCGAGGTCGCGTCGGCTACCGGCCTGACGCGCGCGGGCGCGCGCCGGATCCTGCTCACGCTGCAGACGCTCGGCTACGTCGACGCCGACGGCCGGCTGTTCCGGCTCACGCCGAAGATCCTCGAGCTCGGCTTCGCGTACCTGACGTCGATGCCGTTCTGGAATCTCGCCGATCCCGTGATGGAACAGCTGTCCGCGCAGATCCACGAAAGCTGCTCGGCTGCCGTGCTCGACCGTACCGAGATCGTCTACGTGCTGCGCGTGCCGACGCACAAGATCATGACGATCAACCTGTCGATCGGCAGCCGGCTGCCCGCGTACTGCACGTCGATGGGCCGCGTGCTGCTGTCCGCGCTCGACGACACGGCGCTCGACGAAACGCTCGCGCAGAGCAACATCCGCGCGCACACGCCACGCACGATCACGGACCTCGGCGAACTGAAGGCGACGATCGCACAGGTGCGCCAGCAAGGCTGGGCCGTGGTCGACCAGGAACTCGAAGTGGGCCTGATGTCGATCTCCGCGCCGATCCGCAACCGGCGCGGGCAGATCATCGCGGCGATGAACATCAGCGGCAACGCGCAGCGGCATACCGCGAAGCAAATGGTGAAGGAGTTTCTCGGGCCGCTGCAGCAGGCCGCGCAGACGGTGTCGGAACTGGTTGCGCGGCGGGGGTGAGCGACGGGTCGACCCACACGTAGCGCGCCGACGAACCGTTTCGACGCGGGGCTTCCCGGCAAACCGCGGCAACAAGGCATCCGGCTCGATTGCCGTATCGGCGACACCACAACTCGCAAAAAAAGACGGGCAGCCTAGGCCGCCCGCTCAATTCTCTGACCCTCTTGCAACGTTCTTCTCACGGAACACGGAGCGAACCCCGCGCTGCACAATTTAGTGACGCACTGAAGCCCGGTCAATTTGACGAGAACGAAATTGCACGGAGCCCATCGGACAGCGTGCCCGCCGCCCGCCGCCCGCCGCCCGCCGCCCGCCGCCAGTTGCCCGTCGCGCCGCGCGTCAGTCCATCGACTCCCGCGCCGTCTCGCGCAGCATCGCGACCGCGATCAGCGACAGCACCACGCACGCGGCCACGTAGCCGGCCGGCGCGAGCTTGCTGCCGGTCGTCTTCACGAGCCAGGTCGCGATGAACTGCGCGGTGCCGCCGAAGATCGTCACCGCGAGCGCATACGCGATCGAGATGCCCGTCGCGCGCACATGGCGCGGCAGCGACTCGCACATCAGCGCCATCTCCGACGCCGAGCCGAGCGAATAGAACAGCAGCATCAGCGCGGTCAGCGGCAGGATCACCGACAGCGTCGGATGATGGTTCATCAGCCAGAACGCCGGGAACAGCAGTACGACCAGCACGCCGCGGCCGACGAAGATCGGCAGGCGCCGGCTGCCGATCCGGTCCGACAGCCAGCCGAACAGCGGGCACGTGACCAGCATCACGCAGCCCGACGCGACGCCCACGAACATCGACAGCTTCATCGGCAGGCCGAGCGTATGGATCGCGTAGGTCGGCATGTAGAAGGTCAGGATGTAGGTCGACACCGTGCCGCCCATCACCGTGAGCATCAGCAGCAGCACCGTGCGCGTGTGCTTCGAGAACAGCTCGTGCAGCACGCCGCGCTCGATCCCGTGATGGCTGTCGCCGGGCGCATCGTCCGCGAGCCGGCGGCGCAGATACATGCCGACCGGCGCGATCAGTACGCCGACGAGGAACGGCAGCCGCCAGCCCCAGCTTTCGAGCGCGTCCTTGGTCATCGTGTTCGACAGCAGCGCCGCGAAGCCCGAGCCCATCAGCGCGGCGCCGCCCTGCGTCGCGAGCTGCCAGCTGGCACGAAACGCGCGGCGCGACGTGCCGCCCTGTTCGAGCAGCGTCGTGGTCGCCGCGCCGAATTCGCCGCCCTGCGAGAAGCCCTGCATCAGCCGCGCAAACACGACGAGCAGCGGCGCGGCCATGCCGGCCTGTGCATACGTCGGCGCGATCGCGATCAGGCCCGTGCCGAGCGCCATCAGCATGATCGTCAGGTTCAGCGCGGCCTTGCGCCCCTTGCGGTCCGCGTAGACGCCGAGCACGACGCTGCCCAGCGGCCGCGTGAAGAAGCCGGCGGCGAACGTCGCGACCGACAGCAGCAGCGACGTGGTCGGATCGCTCGACGGGAAGAACAGCTTGCCGATCAGCACCGCGAAAAAGCCGTACACGGTGAAATCGAAGAATTCCAGCCAGTTGCCGATCACGGCCGCCGTGATCGCGCCGCGCTGCGTCACCGCGGGCGCGCCTGCTTCGACGGCCACCGCCGGTGCGGGGTGCAGTGCGAGATGGTCTTTCTGCATCATTCCGGTCTCCTTCTCAATACGGCCGGAAGCGCCGGCCGCGCGCCACCGCGATCACCGCCCCAGGTAACGCTCCACGAGACGCGTCCAGAACGCCGCGCCGATCGGCAGGTTGCGATCGTTGAAGTCGTATTTCGGGTTGTGCACCATGCAGCCGTCCTCGCCTTCGCCGTTGCCGAGCCGCACGAACGAGCCCGGCCGCTGCTGCAGCATGAACGCGAAATCCTCGCTGCCCATCAGCAGGTCGGTCTGCTCGACCACGTGCGCGTCGCCGACCAGTTCGCGCGCGACCTGCGCGGCGAAATCCGTTTCGGCATCCGTATTGACGACGACCGGGTAGCCTTCGATGTACTCGACGTTCGCGCTCGCGCCGTAGCTCGCGGCCTGCGTTTCGGCGAGTTCGGTGATCCGGCGCTTGAGCAGCGCGCGCACTTCCGGGCTGAACGACCGCACGCTGAGTTCGAGGCGCGCGCCGTTCGGGATCACGTTGTTCGCGGTGCCCGCGTGCATCGAGCCGACCGTGACGACCGCCGGCTGCGCGGGGTCGACGTTGCGCGCGACGATCGTCTGCAGCGCCATCACGATGCTCGCCGCGACGACGACCGGATCGACCGTCAGGTGCGGCCGCGCCGCGTGGCCGCCGACGCCTTCGATCGTGATGATCGCCTTGTCGCCCGCCGACATGAACGGGCCGCGCCGCGTGAGGAAGACGCCGGGCGCCGCGCCCGGATGGTTGTGCATGCCGAACACGGCGTCGCACGGGAAGCGCTCGAACAGGCCGTCGTCGATCATCTTCTTCGCGCCGCTGTCGACGCCATGCTCTTCCGCCGGCTGGAAATACAGGTGCACGGTGCCCGAGAAGTTGCGCGTCTTCGCGAGATGCTGCGCGGCGCCGAGCAGCATCGTCGTGTGGCCGTCGTGGCCGCATGCGTGCATCTTGCCGTGCGTGCCGCTCGCATACGGCAGGCCGGTCGCCTCGACGATCGGCAGCGCATCCATGTCGGCGCGAATGCCGATGCTGCGCGCGCCGTCGCCCACGCGCAGCGTGCCGACGACGCCTGTCTTGCCGACCCCGCGCGTCACCTGCCAGCCCCATTGCTCGAGCTTGTCCGCGACGAGCGCGGCCGTGTCGTGCTCCTCGTACGCGAGTTCGGGATGGTGATGGATGTGGTGACGGATCTCGCGCAGCCCGCCGGCGGCGGGCATCAGATCCTCGATTTCGGTGAATCGGACGTCGGTGGTCATCAAGCGGCTCCTGCTGATTGTCAGCGTGTCAGCCGCACGCGGACGGTGCGTGCGGGAAAGCGAGCCACTATATCGAGCCGATATCCGTTCAATAAGATGCGGAATTTTTCACCGCGATAAGGTTTATTAATCAGGGTTAGTACGGGGGCGAGCGTTTATCGCGCCCCCGTCACAACGGCCGGCCGCCGATCGTCCGGCCGCTCGCATCGGACCTGCCGTTACGCACGGTCCGCGCCGCCGCGCGAGCGACGCATGACCGCGCTCATTACACGCGCTTCAACGCCTCCAGCCCCTCCGGCAGCTTCGCATCCGGAAACTGCGTGGACAGCGTCGCGTCGCGCCACCGCGCGGCCTCTTCCGCGCGCTGCGTTTCCGCCTGCTCGCACACGAACAGCGCATCGCCGCCGAGCAGCAGGCGCATCGGCACATCGTCGCGACGCGACAGCTCGACGATCAGCTTCGCGATCCGCACCGGATCGCCGACCTCGTGGCCGCCATACGCGCCGAGCAACTCGAGAATCTTCCCGACCGACGGCTGGTAGTCGGGCAGCAGACCGTCGACACTGCGCTTCGCCTGCGCGGCCCATTCGGTACGCATCCCGCCCGGCTCGAGCGTGCACACGCGCACGCCGAACGGCGCGACTTCCTTCGACAGCACGTCGCTGAACCCGCCGACCGCCCACTTCGCCGCCTGGTACGCGGACAAACCGGCCGTCGACGTGCGCCCGCCGACCGACGACACCTGGAAGATGTGCCCCGCGCGCTGCGCGCGCATCGTCGGCAGCACCGCGCGCGTCAGGTTGATCACGCCGAACAGGTTCGTTTCGATCTGGTCGCGGAAGTCGTCGGCGCCCATCTGTTCGAACGGCGCCGTATGGCCGTAGCCCGCGTTGTTCACCAGCACGTCGATGCGGCCGAACCTGTCGTGTGCCGCCGCGACGGCCCGCGCGGCCGCCGCTTCGTCGGTGACGTCGAGCGCCACCGGCAGCAGCCGGTCGCCATGACGCTCGGCCAGATCGGCCAGCCGCGCGGGATCGCGCGCGCCGGCCACCAGCCGGTCGCCCGCCGCCAGCACGGCCTCCGAAATCGCTCGCCCAAGACCGCGCGCGGCCCCTGTTACCAGCCAGACTTTCGACATTTTTCCACTCCTCGAAAAGATGAAACTATGAAAATGAATGATTACTCACTCATTAATATGGGCGATGCGTCGATGATTCGTGCAATGCGTCGCCCTGCCTGAAACCGTCCAGCCTTCCACCGTGCGGCACACGCACCGCCCATGCCGTCGCGACGGCCAACCCTTCCGTCACATCGTTCGTCTCACGCTCATACCGCGTGCAGCACGGCCCACAACGCACGAAACCCGGCTTCGCGATACGCATCGGCCCGCGCCGGATCGCGCGCAACCGACTCCATCGCCGTTTCCGCGATCGACGTAAACAACGCCGCGCAGAACGCGTGCGCCTCGTCGGCCGTCAGCCCGCGCGACGCGACGATCTGCTCCCGCAGCAGCGAGCGGATCGTGCCGAAGCCTTCGGCGCCGGCCGCGCGATGCGCGTCGTCGATGCGCCCGCTCACGCCGAGCTGCTGCAGCGCGCGCCGCCCGTCCGGATTCGCGACACCCCACGATACATAACCGTTCCACGCATGCCGCACGGCCTGCTCGGCCGGCGCGCCTTCCGGAAACCCGCTCATCATCGCTTCGCGCATGTCGACCTTCAGGCTCAGGTACAGCGCGTTCAGCAACGCATCCTTGGTCTCGAAGTACGTGAACACCGTGCCTTCCGCCACGCCGGCGAGCCGCGCAATGCGCGCGGTCGTCGCGGTCGCGCCGTCCTCGGCAAGCGCGCGGGCGGCGGCGGCGAGGATGGCTTCGTGCTTGTCGGGACTGCGCGGTCGGGCCACGTTCGATTCCTTTAATGAGTGAGCGCTCAATCATAATCAGGCCGCCCGACGGAACGCAAGCCCTGTTACATCTTGGGGGAACGCACACGCAATCCATCAAAACCGTGCACTATTATCGTTTTGCCGTACCGGTGCCGGCACATCGGCGCCCGATGCCTTCGACGTTCGTTTCACGTTCCCCGTTTCAAACCGCGAACCACTCATGACGAATCAGCCTACCCAGACCGCGGCCGACCGGCCCGTCGACATGATCATCTTCGGCGGCGGCGGCGACCTGGCCGCCCGCAAGCTGTTGCCCGCGCTGTACATGGCGCACCTGCACTGCAACCTTCCGCCCGAGACGCGCATCATCGCCGTCGGCCGCCGCGACTGGGGCATCGACGGCTATCGCAAGTTCATGGACGAGCAGTCGCGACCGTTCATCGACGAGAAGGCGTTCAACGCCGACGCGTGGAGCCGTTTCCTCGACCTGTTCAAGTACGTGCTGATCGACGTGAACGCGCCGGACGACTACCTGCGGCTCGCCGAAGCGGCGCGCGGCGACGCGATCCGCGTGTTCTACCTGTCGACGTCGCCGGAGCTGTTCACGACGATCTGCGACAACCTGTCGGCCGCGCACCTCGTCGACGCGCGCTCGCGCGTCGTCCTCGAAAAGCCGCTGGGCCACGATCTCGCATCCGCGAAGGCGATCAACGATGCGGTCGGCAAGCACTTCGAGGAATCGCAGATCTATCGGATCGACCATTATCTCGGCAAGGAAACCGTGCAGAACCTGATGGTGCTGCGCTTCGGCAACCCGATCTTCGGGCCGCTGTGGCAGGCGCCAAACATCCGCAGCGTGCAGATCACGGTCGCGGAAACGGTCGGCGTCGGCAGCCGCGCGGGCTTCTACGACCATACCGGCGCGTTGCGCGACATGGTGCAGAACCACCTGCTGCAGCTGCTGTGCATCGTCGCAATGGAGCCGCCCGTGTCGCTCGACCCGGACGCGGTGCGCGACGAAAAGCTGAAGGTGCTGCGCTCGCTGCGGCCGATGACGTTGTCGGACGTCGCGCGCGAAACGGTGCGCGGCCAGTACACGGCCGGCGCGGTCGACGGCCAGCCGGTCAAGGGCTATCTCGAGGAAGACAACGTGCCGGCGGACAGCCGCGCGGAAACCTTCGTCGCGCTGCGCGCGCACATCAACAACTGGCGCTGGGCGAACGTGCCGTTCTTCCTGCGCACGGGCAAGCGGCTGCAGCGCCGCCAGTCGGAAATCGTGATCGAGTTCGCGGACATGCCGTTCTCGATCATCCCGACCGGCCCGCGCCATTACGGCAACCGCCTCGTGATCCAGCTTCAGCCGGAAGAGTCGATCCAGTTGCAGATGCTCGCGAAGGAACCGGGCAGCGGCATGAACATGGTGCCCGTGAGCCTGAACCTCGACCTGCAGCAGGCGATTCCGGAACGGCGCGCGGAAGCGTACGAACGGCTGCTGATCGACGTGATCCGCGGCCGCCTCACGCACTTCATGCGCCGCGACGAGCTCGAAGCCGCATGGTCGTGGGTGGAGCCGATCCTCGACGGCTGGAAACAGCTCGGCGACCGGCCGCGCCTGTACACGTCGGGCACGTTCGGGCCCGCGGCCTCGTCGGCGCTGCTCGCGCGCGACGGCATGTCCTGGTCCGAAGAGGCGTAACCGCAACACGACGGCGTGCCGCCGCGCGGCACGCCTGGCCAATCGGGGCGTATGCCCGCCCCGCCTTCCCCCGCAAGCCGCCCGCCGCCGCTAGCGCGGCTCCAGCCACGCGGCCTTGCGCCGGGCCGGCGCATCGCTGCCGCTGCTGCCGCCGCCCAGCACCTCGATCACGTAATCGACGAACGACGCGATCCGCGACGAAATCGCGGTATTGCGGTAGTACACCGCATGGATTGGCTGCTCGACGTCGAGCGTCTGGCGCGTGAGCACCTGCACGAGCCGCCCCGCTTCGCGATCCTGCGCGGTCATGAAATCCGACAGGCAGACGATGCCCGCGCCGTCCAGCGCGAGTTGCCGCAGCGTCTCGCCGCTCGACGACCAGATGCCCGGCTCGATGCGGCACGGCTCGCCGTCGGTGCCGAGGATCGGCCACACGTTCAGCGATTCGGGCTGCGTGAAGCCGAGCAGCGTGTGCTTGCCGAGATCCTCGACCTTGCGCGGCTGGCCGTGCGCTTCGACATACGCGGGGCTCGCGAGGATGCGCAGCCGGCTGTTGCCGATGCGCCGGCTGTGCAGCGTCGAATCCTTCAACCGGCCGATCCGGATCGCGACGTCGGTGCGCCGCTCCAGCAGGTCGATGATTCCTTCGTTGCTGTTCAGCTCCAGCTCGACTTTCGGGAAGCGTTCGCGATAGCCGCGCACGAGCGGCACGATCACGTGCAGCATGAACGGCGTCGCGGCGTCGACGCGCAGGCGCCCCGACGGCATCTCGCGGCGCGCGAGCATCTGCTCTTCCGCGTTCTCGACCGATTCGATGATCGCGCGCGCGTCCTGCAGGAATGCGCGCCCTTCCTCGGTCAGTTCGAGCCGGCGCGTGGTCCGGCGCAGCAGCGTGGTCTTCAGCTTCTCCTCGAGCCGCGCGAGCGTGCGGCTCGCTGCCGATACGGTGAGGTCGAGCTGCTGCGCGGCAGCGGTGATCGAACCGGTGTCGACCACGGCGGCAAAGGCCTGGAGTTCGTCGAGCGTGATTTTCATTGTTGATTTGAAATCAAAACAATTTGGTTTATAGACCAGTTTTTCCGCAAAAGTAAAGACGGCACACTGCGATCCATCCTTACTGGAACCAGGATCCCATCATGCCACTCGCCTTGCTTGCGCTGACCATCAGCGCGTTTGCCATCGGCACCACCGAATTCGTGATCGTCGGGCTGATCCCGACGATCGGCGCCGACCTCGGCGTCAGCCTGCCGTCGGCCGGGCTGCTCGTCAGCCTGTACGCGCTGAGCGTCGCCATCGGCGCGCCGCTTCTTACCGCGCTCACCGGCCGCGTGCCGCGCAAGACGCTGCTCGCCGCGCTGATGGCGCTGTTCACCGTCGGCAACCTCGTCGCATGGCAAGCGCCCGGCTACGAATCGCTGATCGTCGCGCGCATCCTCACCGGCCTCGCACACGGCGTGTTCTTCTCGGTCGGCTCGATCATCGCGACCACGCTCGTGCCGAAGGACAAGGCAGCCAGCGCGATCGCGACGATGTTCAGCGGGATGACCGTCGCGTTCGTCGCCGGCATTCCGCTCGGCACCTTCATCGGCCAGCACTTCGGCTGGCGCGCGACGTTCCTGATCGTCGCGCTGTTCGGCCTCGTCGCGTTCCTTGGCGCGGTCGCATTCGTGCCGCGCGCCCTGCCGCAAACGCCGCCGGCGCCGCTCGCCCGCCAGCTGCGCGTGCTCACGCAGCCGCGCCTGCTGCTCGTCTTTGCGATGACGGCCGTCGGCTACGGCGGCTCGCTGATCGCGTTCACGTACATGGCGCCGCTGCTCGAACAGATCGCCGGCTTCACGCCGTCGCAGGTGAGCCTCGTGCTCGTCGGCTACGGCGTGTCGGTCGCGTTCGGCAACGTCTGGGGCGGCAAGCTCGCGGACGCCGTCGGCCCCGTGAAGGCGCTCAAGCGGATCTTCCTGCTGCTCGCGATCGTGCTGCTCGCGCTGACCTTCACGATCCACGTCAAATGGCTCGCGGTGCTGACGATGCTCGCGTGGGGCGCGGTCGCGTTCGGCAACGTGCCGGGGCTGCAGGTGTACGTCGTCAAGCAGGCGCGCCACTTCGCACCGGACGCCACCGACGTCGCATCGGGCTTCAACATCGCCGCGTTCAATCTCGGCGTCGCCGGCGGCTCGTCGCTCGGCGGCCTGATCGTCGCGAACGTCGGCCTCGGCCACACGCCGTGGATCGCCGCGGTCGTCACGCTCGGCGCGTTCGCGCTCACCGCGCTGAGCGGCCGTCTCGACCGCCACCAAGGGCTGCCGGCACGCACGGCAGAACCCGTCGAACTCGCCCATTGAACGTCACACCCTTTTTGCAGGAGCTGATCAGCATGAACGCATCGACCCAGCGTCCGCCGTTCGCCGGCAAGACCTTCGAAGTCCGTTACGACGGCCTCGTCGCGCTCAACGCGTATGGCGAGGACGGCCGCCGCATGCGCTACGAGATCACCGAAGGCGCATACGCCGGCGCGAAGGGCGAAGTCGCCTGCACGTGGCAGCACATCGCCGGCGAAACCTACGCGATCTCGTGGCAGGAAGCCGACCGCGCGACGGTCGTGCACATCGACGATTTCGCCGCCGGCACGTCGCGCTCGTTCTTCACCGCGTCGTCGCTCGATTTCTACCGGCTCGAAGGCAGCCTGCGCGCGGTCTGAACGGAGCCCGACCATGTCCACATCACTCGACAAACTCGCCGACGGCGGCTTCAGCGTCGGCATCGAACTGCCGCTCGACAACGACTGGTCGCCGGCCGGCGACGCGAAGCGCCAACACGACGGCCGCCGCCCCGGCGTGCCGGACCTCGCCATCCACGCGGAGCTCGCGCAACTGGCCGACACGCTCGGCTTCCGCGCGCTCTGGGTGCGCGACGTGCCGGTGTACGACCCGTCGTTCGGCGACGCCGCGCAGGTGTTCGAGACGTTCTCGTATCTCGGCTACCTCGCCGGCATCACGCGCGACATCCTGCTCGGCACGGCGGCCGTCGTGCTGCCGCTGCGCGAACCGCTGCTGACGCTGAAATCGGCCGCGACGATCCAGGAACTGAGTGGCGGCCGCCTGCTGCTCGGCGTCGCGAGCGGCGACCGGCCGGTCGAATATCCGCTGTTCGGCCGCGACTTCGCATCGCGCGGCGCGAATTTCCGCGACCAGATCGCACTGCTGCGCGACGGCGCGCGCGGGCATCTGCCGCCCGGCCTCGACGTGCTGCCGGCCGCCCGTTCGCCGGTGCCGCTGCTCGTCGCGGGCCTCGCGCAGCAGACGCCCGCGTGGATCGGCGAGCACATGGACGGCTGCCTCGCGTATCCGGGCACGCCGGCCGACCACGCGCAGCGCGCCGCGAACTGGCGCGCCGTGGCAGGCGACAAGCCGTACGTGAGCTTCATCCACCTCGACCTCGCGGAAGACCCGCACGAACCGCTGCAGCGGCACCGCTTCGGCGCCTGCGCGGGACGCATCGCACTGACCGAAGAACTCGCGGCGATGCGCGACGCCGGCGTGCGGCACATCGGCCTGCATTTCCGCCGCAACCGCCGTCCGCTCGACGAGACGATGGCCGAGATCGCAGCGGAGGTGCTGCCGGCGTTCCACGCGAATGCGAACACGAGCGCGAGCGCGCAAACACGCGTCGCATAAGGCCGGCATCGGCCCGCAGCGGGCCCGGCTCTCAACCGATATTTGAATTCAAATCAAATATTTTTGACCTCTAAAGGCGTTTATCTCATCAGTCTCAAACGCCAGAATGACTCGCATACCGCAACCGTTCCCCTCTCCCTGGAGCACACGATGAGCAAGATTCCCGCATTCGGCCTCGGCACCTTCCGCCTGCAAGGCCAGGTCGTCATCGACTCGGTCCGCAACGGCCTCGAGGTCGGCTACCGCGCGATCGACACCGCGCAGATCTACGGCAACGAAGCCGAAGTCGGCGCAGCGATCGCCGCATCGGGCGTGCGCCGCGAAGACCTGTTCCTCACGACGAAGATCTGGGTCGACAACTACGCGCCGGACAAGCTCGTACCGAGCCTCGAAGAAAGCCTGCGCAAGCTGCGCACCGACCATGTCGACCTGACGCTGATCCACTGGCCGGCCCCGGACAACGGCGTCGCGCTCGACACGTTCATGACCGCGCTCGCCGATGCGAAGGAAAAGGGCCTCACGCGCCGGATCGGCATCTCGAACTTCAACATCGAACTGACGAAGGAAGCGATCGCGGCCGTCGGCAAGGATGCGATCGCGACGAACCAGATCGAACTGAGCCCGTACCTGCAGAACCGCAAGCTCGTCGAGTTCCTCAACCGCGAAGGCATCCACGTGACGTCGTACATGACGCTCGCGTACGGCAAGGTGCTCGGCGACCCGGTGATCGGCGCGATCGCGCAACGTCATCACGCGACGCCCGCACAGGTCGCACTCGCGTGGGCGCTGCAGCTCGGCTACTCGGTGATTCCGTCGTCGACGAAGCGCGAGAACCTCGCGAGCAACCTGCTCGCACAGACGCTGCGCCTGACCGCCGAAGACATGGCGCAAATCGCCACGCTTGACCGCAACGGCCGCGAAGTCGACCCGGCCGGCCTCGCGCCGAAATGGGACTAAGCGCGCCGCACTCTCGATCGACCCGTCCGCGGCCATCCGGCCGCGGCACCGACAGGAATTCATCATGACCCAGGACCCGCTTTTTCAACCGCTGCGACTCGGCGCGCTGACGCTGCCGAACCGCATCGTGATGCCGCCGATGACGCGTTCGCGCGCAAGCCAGCCCGGCGACGAAGCCAACGAACTGATGGCCGCGTATTACGCGCAGCGCGCGAGTGCGGGCCTGATCGTCAGCGAAGGCACCTATATCGCGCCGCTCGGCAAGGGCTACGCGTGGACGCCCGGCATCCACACGCCGTCGCAGGTCGCCGGCTGGCGCAAGGTGACGGACGCCGTGCATGCCGCGCACGGCCGCATCTTCGCGCAGCTGTGGCACGTCGGCCGGCTCAGCCACACGAGCCTGCTCGGCGGCCGGCAACCCGTGTCGTCGTCGCCGATCCAGGCGAAGGGCGTGAACGTGTTCATCGCCGGTGAAGACGGCAGCACGCCGGGCTTCGTGCAGGCGTCCGAGCCGCGCGCGCTGACGGTCGACGAGATCCGCGAGATCATCGGCCAGTACCGCGCCGCCGCGCGCCACGCGATCGAAGCCGGCTTCGACGGCGTCGAGCTGCACGGCGCGAACGGCTATCTCGTGAACCAGTTCATCGATTCGAACGCGAACACGCGCACCGACGCGTACGGCGGCTCGCTGGAAAACCGGCTGCGCTTCCTGCGCGAAGTCGCGCAGGCGCTGATCGAAGGCACCGGCGGCGCATCGCGCGTCGGCATCCGCCTGGCGCCGCTGACCACGCTGAACGGCTGCGTCGACGACGATCCGGAAACGACCTACCTCGCCGCCGCGAAGCTGCTCGGCGAACTCGGCGTCGGCTACCTGCACATCGCGGAAGCCGACTGGGACGACGCACCGCTGATGCCGGTCGAATTCAAGCGGCAACTGCGCGCCGCGTACCCGGGCGTGCTGATCTACGCCGGTGCATACACCGCCGAGCGTGCGCGCGAAGCGATCGCCGCCGGCTGGGCCGACCTCGTCGCATTCGGCCGCCCGTTCGTCGCGAACCCCGACCTGCCCGAGCGCCTGCGCACCGGCGCCGCGCTCACGCCGCACGACCGCAACACGCTGTTCGGCGGCGGCGCACAGGGCCTGACGGACTATCCGACGCTCGCGCAAGCCGCCGCGTGAACGATCCACAGGAATCCGACATGAGAATCACGCTCCCTTCCCGCCTGGGTTTCGGCACGGCGCCGCTGGGCAACATGTATCGCGACATCCCGAACGAAGAAGCACTGGCCACGGTCGACGCGGCCTGGGAAAGCGGTATCCGCTACTTCGACGCCGCGCCGCTGTATGGCGCCGGCCTCGCCGAGCTGCGCCTCGGCGAAGCGCTCGCAGGCCGTCCGCGCGACGAATATTCGCTCGGCACGAAGGTCGGCCGGCTGGTCCTCGACGAACACGAGGACGCGTCGCAGCGCGATCTCGGCGAGAAGGGCGGCCTGTTCCGCCATGGCCTGCCGAACAAGATCGTCTACGACTACACCGAGGACGGCACGCTGCGCTCGATCGAAGCGAGCCTCGAGCGGCTGCGCACCGACCGGCTCGACACCGTGTGGATCCACGATCCGGCCATCGACTTCCACGGCGAGCGCTGGCTCGACGTGTTCGACGTCGCGATGTCGGGCGCGGCGAAAGCGCTCACGCGGCTGCGCGACGAGAAGGTCATCAAGGGCTGGGGCCTCGGCGTGAACCGCGTCGAGCCGTGCGAACTCGCACTCGAACGCTCGGATCCCGACGGCTTCCTGCTCGCCGGCCGCTACACGCTGCTCGACCATGCGGGCGCGCTCGAACGGCTGATGCCGGAAAGCGTCGCGCGCGGGCTCGGCATCATCGTCGGCGGTCCGTACAATTCCGGCGTGCTCGCCGGCGGCACCCACTTCGAGTATCAGCCGGCGACGCAGGACATGCTCGATCGCGTCGCGCGCATCCGGCAGATCGTCGAACGCTTCGGCGTCGATGTCCGCGCGGTGGCGCTGCAGTTCTCGCTCGCACACCCGGCCGTCGCGGCCGTGATCCCCGGCGCCAGCCGGCCCGATCGCATCGACGAGAACCTGCGGCTGGCCGCGGCGCCGATTCCGTCCGAACTGTGGGACGAGCTGAAGGCCGAGCACCTGATCGCGGAACACGCGCCGACGCCCGCCGGCGTGGCCTGAGCCGCTTGCGCGCGACCGCCGCGACGAGCGGCCGCGCATAGCCGTTCGGTCGCAATCGCGGCGACTATCGCCGCGATTGCCATTTCCACATTGCAGCCTGCGCAATCGGCGTCTAGCGTTTACGGGATCGACTCCGCACGACCGTCACCCGACCTGAAAGGACGCCCCGCCATGCCAAGCCGCTCCCCGAAACGCGACATGCTGCTGGCCCTCGCGGCCGGCCTTTCCTTCGCGGCTATCACGTTGCCGGCTTACGCCGAAGATGCGGCCGGTCTCGCGCCGCCCGAGCCTGCGACGCCGGTACTGTCGACCACCGCGACCGGCGTGCAGATCTACGCATGCGAATACGACAATGAACACCGGCTCGCGTGGACATTCCAGCGCCCGGAGGCGATGCTGTTCGACGCCGGCGGCACGCTCGTCGTCCGACACGGCGCGGGGCCGTCGTGGGACGCGCTCGACGGCAGCCGCATTACCGGCAAGAAACTCGCGGAAGCGCCGAGCGCACGCCCGAACAGCATTCCGCAACTGCTGCTCGCCGCAACGCCGGCTGCAACCGGCACGCTGGCCGGCGTGCGCTTCGTGCAGCGGCTCGATACCGCGGGCGGCACGCCGCCGGCCGCGACGTGTGCGACCGAACATGCGATCGGCCGCTTCCCGTACTTTGCGCGCTATGTGTTCCTGAAGTGATGCGTACGGCGCCTGAAGCGCCGGGCGCCATCCTGCCACCCGCCGTCACGCATCCATTTAATCAGTTTTCCTATCTTTGATGAATGGAAGCATGAAATCGTCCGTGCCATCGTTACGGCTGCAACGTGCTCAGCGTATCCGCATCGACAGCTCGACATCGCCGCCGAACGGCACCGACAGATAGCCGTTTTCCGGTGCGCGCACATAAGCGAGGTAGTCGGGGCTGTATTCCGCGTTGTCGGCGACGACGAACGCACCCGCCCCGAGCCGCGGTTCGACCAGCGCAAGTATCTCGGGATACAGCGCCTTCGCGCCGTCGAGCAGCAGCAGGTCGACCGTATCCGGAAGATCGGCGGCCAGCGTGCGCAGCGCATCGCCTTCGCGAATCTCCACGAGATCGGCAAGCCCGGCGGCCGTCAGGTTCGCCCGCGCGCGCACGACCTTCGACGGCTCGAACTCGCTCGTGATCAGCCGGCCGCCGCCGTTGTCGCGCAGCGCGGCCGCGAGATGCAGCGTCGAGATGCCGAACGACGTGCCGAATTCGACGATCGCCCGCGCGCCGCGGCTGCGCGCGAGCATGTACAGCAGCGTGCCCGTCTCGCGCGATACGGCGAGCGGATAGTCCTTCAGGCGCGCATAAAAATCGGCGTAGTCGGTCTTGCTGCGCATCAGTCGCGCGTGCTCGTCGTGCGACAGGTCGGCAAAGTCCGGGCTCGTCGCGGGCGACGACGCGTCGGCCTCGTCGAACAGGCGCTCCAGCAGCGAGGCAAGCGGGTCGAGAATCAGGGTGGTCATGCGAATCTCCGGTATCGGGTTGAGTGCGTCGTTGCACCCGATTAGAATATGACGAACTATTCAGGTTTTACTATTCGCATTGGCAAACCGCTCATGACCGACCGCCGAAACACCCGGATCACCACGCGCAAACAGCCCCAGCAGGCGCGCTCGACCCGCCTCGTCGAGGACGTCCTCCAGGCCGCTGTTCAGGTTTTGGCCAGCGAAGGCGCGCAGCGCTTCACGATGGCGCGCGTCGCCGAGCGCGCCGGCGTGAGCGTCGGTTCGCTGTATCAGTACTTCCCGAACAAGGCGGCCGTGCTGTTCCGGCTCCAGCACGACGAATGGCGGCAAACGACCGAGATGCTGTGCGGCATACTGCAAGACACGCAGAAGACGCCGCCCGAGCGGCTGCGCACTGCCGTCCACGCGTTCATCCGTTCGGAATGCGACGAGGCGAGCATGCGCATCGCACTCGACGACGCCGCGCCGCTCTATCGCGACGCGCCCGAGGCGCAGGAAGTGAAGGCCGAGGGCAACCGGATCTTCAGCGCGTTCATGCGCGAAGCGCTGCCCGACGTGTCCGACACCACCCATGCGCTCGCCTGCGAGCTGATCAAGACGACGCTCACGACGGGCGGCAAAGCGTTCTCCGAAACCGAGCGCACGCCGGCAGAAATCGAAGCCTATTCGGTCGCGATGTCCGACATGTTCTGCGCGTATCTCGAGCAGCTCGCGCACAGCTGACGCATGGAAGGACGCAAGAAGCACATGCTCACGGCAGCCGTATCGTCCGGATACAGTTTGCCCGCGCCCGCGAATCGCGTCACGCCCCCCATTTCCACCGGCCTTCGCGGCCGCAATGAAAGATATTTGCAATATTCGAGGCACCTCCCGCTTCGACCCAGCCCGCCGACCCCGCATTCAAATAGTCGCCTTAACGGATTCGAACTAGGCGTATACACGCGTTCCGGCACGACGAAGCCCCGTTTCACGCCGATATAAGCGCTGCGACATGCGCTGCATGCTCTTCCCCCAATGGGACGTGATGAGCCGTTCGCCTAACCTTCGCTACGGCAAAGCACACGTGACGGGGTCGACCACACCGCGCATCGTACGACGCGACACGCTCGCGATCGTTTCGATTCGCGCATGACGACACGGATCGCGCGTCATTCGTCCCCACGACGTTGCCGACAATTCCAACCAGATTCGAGACACCCTGACGACGGTTCGCTACGGGCCGTTTCAGCATGCTGATAAAGGAGCAAGCTCATGAGTGATACCCCGGTGCAGCCGACGGTCGGCGTCGGCGCGGAAGAAACTGACTTTGGCACCACGGGAGTCATCGACCGGTACTTCGGCATTTCGTCGCGCGGCAGCACGCAGCGCCGCGAAATCATTGCCGGCGTGACCACGTTCCTCGCGATGGTCTATTCCGTGTTCGTCGTGCCCGGCATGTTCGGCAAGGCCGGCTTCGACACGAGCGCCGTGTTCGTCGCGGTCTGCCTCACCACCGCGTTCGGCTCGCTGCTGATGGGCCTGTGGGCGAAGCTGCCGATCGCGATCGGCTGCGCGATCTCGCTGACCGCGTTCACCGCGTTCGGCCTCGTGCTCGGCAAAGGGCTGCATCCGACGGTCGCGCTCGGCGCCGTGTTCCTGATGGGCCTCGTATTCACGGGCATCTCGGTCACCGGCGTGCGCTCGTGGATCCTGCGCAACCTGCCCGCGGGCGTCGCGCACGGCACCGGCATCGGCATCGGCCTGTTCCTGCTGCTGATCGCGTCGAACGACGTCGGCCTCGTGATCAAGAATCCGGGCGCCGGCCTGCCGGTCTCGCTCGGCCAGATCACCGCATTCCCGGTCATCATGTCGGTCGTCGGCCTCGCCGCGATCTTCGGCCTCGAAAAGCGTCGCGTGCCGGGTGGCATCCTGCTCGTCGTGATCGCGATCTCGGTGTTCGGCCTCGTGTTCGACCCGGCCGTGAAATACCACGGCATCTTCGCGCTGCCGTCGCTGAGCGCACCGGGCCATGCGTCGCTGATCGGCGCGATGGACATCAAGGGCGCGCTGTCGATGGCCGTGCTGCCGAGCGTGCTGGCGCTGGTGATGACCGCCGTGTTCGACGCGACCGGCACGATCCGCGCGGTCGCCGGGCAGGCCGGCCAGCTCGACGAGAACGGCCGCATCATCAACGGCGGCCGCGCGCTGACCGCCGATTCGATCAGCTCGATCTTCTCCGGCTTCCTCGGCGGCGCGCCGGCGGCGGCCTACATCGAGTCGAGCGTCGGCGTGGCCGCCGGCGCGAAGACGGGCCTCGCGGCAGCCGTGGTCGGCCTGCTGTTCCTCGTCGTGATGTTCTTCTCGCCGCTCGCGGGCCTCGTGCCGTCGTACGCCACCGCACCCGCGCTGATGTATGTCGGCCTGCTGATGCTGGGCAGCGTGAGCAAGCTGCACATGGACGACATGGTCGACGCGATGTCGGGCCTCGTGTGCGCGGTGTTCATCGTGCTGACCGCGAACATCGTGACGGGCATCATGCTCGGCTTCTCGACACTCGTGATCGGCCGCATTGCGAGCGGCGAATTCCGCAAGCTCAACGTCGGCACCGTGCTGATCGCGGCCGTACTCGTCACGTTCTATCTCGGCGGCTGGGCAATCTGACCGCGGATCATGCGCGACGTCGCCGGCAGAAAGACGGCGCGCATCGGGGCGACAACGTCTCCTCCACCATCATCGTTGATGGTCTCCAGGCCTGGGAACGCGAGTTTCCGGGCTTTTTTTGTCGATGCGGCGCGGTGCGATGCGCATCGCCGAAGCGGCGCGGCGCGAATTCACGGCCGGTGCTACGATCGAGCTTTGCCTTCAGGAGCCGCCATGAACGCGCTCGGCATCGTCTCCGAATCGAGCACCCGGACCTCGGCGCGCAAGCCGCCGTTCATCCCGTCGTTCGGCTTCCACGAAGTGCACGAATCGCGGCCGATCCATGCGTCGCCGGCCCGCATCATCGACGCGGTCGCGTCGCTCGACATGCGCGCCGATCCGGTCATCGATGCACTGATGACGGTGCGCGAATTCCCGACGGCCATCGTCGACACGCTTCGCAACGGGCCGGCCCGAGGCGAACGCGCGCGTTTCGGTTTCCACACGTTCACGCTGCTTCACCGCGACGACACGTCGCTGTCGCTCGGTCTCGTCGGACGCTTCTGGCGCCCGACGACCGACGTGCGCGCCATCGCCGATGCAACGGCCTTCGTCCGCCACGACGACCCACGCGACGCGAAGCTGGTGCTCCGGTTCGAAGTCGTCGGGCTGGCATCGGGTGCGTACATCCTGCGTACCGAAACCTTCATCCACTGCCCGATCGCACGGACGCGGCGGCTGTTTACGCCGTACTGGCTCGCGATCCGGCTGGGGAGCGGGTGGATCCGGCGCCGCATGCTGGCGACGGTCGAAACGGCGCTGGCATAAGCCAACGCATCAAAACGGCTTGATCACGACCAGGCCGACGACGATCCCCGTCGCGACCACGACAGCGCCCGCTGCCTGACCGAGCCATTGCGCGGGCACGACGACGAGATCGTCGCGCTCCATGCGCCGCAACGTGCCGGCCAGCATCCCGTGCAGCGCCGACAGCGCGACGACGACCGCGAGCTTCACCGACAGCCACGCAACGCCGAACCAGTGTCCGCTCAGCGCGAGCGCAATCCCCGTGATCCAGACGAGCGCGAGCGCGGGCGCCGTCACCGAACGATCCCAGCGCCGCACCGCGCGATGCACGGCGAGGTTGGCGATACGGACGCCGACGGACAGCATCAGCAGCCCGCCGACGAACGTGACGACGCCGACGACATGAACGGCCTTGAGCAACAGGTAGCTCATTGCGCGTGCCGCCTGCGCGCGATCCATCCGGCGCTCGCCAGCCCCGCGAACGGCACGACGGCCGACAGCACGAGCCGCGCGACGTCGCCCTTGCTCCACAGCCCGCTCGACGCGGTGCCGACGACCGCCCACACGTACATCGCGAAAGCGATGCCGTGAATCGGGCCCATGATCGATACCGCCACCGGATAACCGGCCAGATGCTTGAGCGGCACCGCAATGCACACCAGCACGACGAGCGTGGTCGCCTCCAGCAGCGACAGGTATTGCAGGTTGCGCAACGCATTGCGATCGTCTTGTTTCATCGATGGGCCCCCAAGGTTGGTCAGCCGCAATTATGGCGTGTGGTACGGGCCCGATCCATTGGCTAGAATGCCATCTTTAAACGGATTCTGGCCACGGCCTCGAACGCCATGCATACGGTCGCCGTCCTCGCTTTGCCCGATGTCGTCCCGTTCGATCTGGGCGTCGCATGCGACACGTTCGCGCGCGTGCGTTCGCCCGGCGTCGAGCATGCGTACCGCGTGCGCGTGTGCAGCGAGCATGCGCGCGTCGCCGGCGACCTGTTCGAACTGCGGCCCGCGTTTCGTCTCGATGCGCTCGCCGACGCCGACACGATCGTCGTCCCCGGCACGTCCGTGCCGCTTGCGCCGACGTCGCGCCGCGTGATCGCGGCCCTGCGCGCGGCGGCCGCGCGCGGTTGCCGGATTGCGTCGATCTGCAGCGGCGCGTTCGTGCTCGCGGAAGCCGGGCTGCTCGACGGCCTGCGCGCGACCACGCACTGGCTGGCGGCCGGCGAACTCGCGCGCCGCTACCCGAACGTGACGGTCGACCCGAACGTGCTGTTCATCGACAACGGGCAGATCCTGACGTCGGCCGGCGCAGCGGCCGGCCTCGATCTGTGCCTGCACATGATCCAGGCCGACTACGGCGCGGCGGTTGCCGTCGACGCCGCACGCTACGCGGTGGCGCCGCGCGTGCGCGAAGGCGGGCAGGCGCAGTTCATCGCGCCAGAATGGCCGGCCGGCACCGACGGGCTGCAGAGCCTGATGGACTGGCTGCAGGCCAACCTGCACGAGCCGCTCACGCTCGACGCGATGGCCCGCAAGGCGTCGACGAGCGTGCGCACGCTGACGCGGCGCTTTCAGGAGCAGACGGGCACGTCGCCGCGGCAATGGCTGCAGACCGCACGCGTCAGGCATGCGCAGCAATTGCTGGAAGTCACGGAGCTGTCGATCGAACATGTGGCAACGGAGGCCGGGTTCGGTTCGGTCACCGCGTTTCGCGAGCGGTTCGCGCGCATCGTCGGCACGTCGCCGCAGCGGTATCGTCACGCGTTCCGCGCGCGGTCCGGCGCATGACGCTCGCTGCGCATCGGCACCCGATGCCGCGACCCGGCAACGTGAATCCACGCGCGCACAATCGTCGCGATCGCTACCGAAAGCCGCCGCCCCTCCACCCCGCCCGCCATAGCCACCCTTTCGCGCCAACCGGACCCGACCGATGACCCGCATCCGCAATCCCCTGAACATCGCACAGCTCCAGGCGTTCGTCTCCGCCGCGCATCTCAAGAGCCTGCGCGCCGCCGCGCGCGAGCTCGGCGTCACGCAGCCCGCGATCACGCACACGATCCGCGAACTCGAAACGGCGCTCAACGCGGAGCTGCTCGCGCGCAGCGTGCGCGGCGTCGAGCTGACTGCCTGCGGCCATGCGCTGCTGCCGCGCGCCGAGCAGTTGCTCGGCGACATCCGCCGCACGGTCGAGGCCGTCGAGCAGGTGAAAGGCGAGATGTCGGGGCGCGTCGCGGTCGGCACGATGCCGTCGATCGCGCTGACGGCGCTGCCGCACGCGGTGACGGCGTTCCGCCGGTCGATGCCGAACGTCAGCCTGCATCTCGAGGAAGTGACGGTGCCCGACGCGCTCGCGCAGTTGCGCAACGGCACGCTCGATATCGCCGCGATGCACCATGTGCCCGCGCTCGACCGCGATTTCACGCAATCGCCGCTGCTGTCGACCGAATTCACCGTCGTGATGCGCGAAGGCCACCCGCTCGCGCATGCGCGCCGTTTAGAGGAATTGCTCGACGCCGAGTGGATCGTCACCGTCGGCGCCGAGCAGTTTCCGCACAGCGTGATGGTCGGGATGTTCGAGGCGCGCGGGCTGCCGCTGCCGAAACGCCTGCTGAGATCGCCGATGTCGTTCGCGGTGACGCTCGGGCTCGTCGCGCGCTCGGACGTGATCGGCTGCTTCACGCGCCCGCTCGCCGCGATGGTCGCGCCGCTCGGCATCCGCACGGCCGAACTCGACGAAAGCATGCCGCGCTTCGACCTGTCGATCATCGCGCGGCGCGACATGCTGCCCACGCCCGCCGTTTCGCAATTCGTCACGTGCCTGCAGCGGGCGGTCAACGAAACGCTCGGCTGAATCGTTCCTGTGTCTGAAACGGTCGCGCGCGTCCGCGCGCTGCCGCCGGGCCCGGTATCGGGGCTTGTCCTAGGCGCCCTGCCGGTATTTTGTCTTGATAATCTCCGCACGTCGCGCGCCCGCATCGGGCGGGCGAAACGGACAGTCCGGCGCGAAGCCGTGCCGGACCGAAGGCTTACGGCGCGGCACAACCGCGCACCCATCGAACAAAACGAGGAGTCACCGAGTGAAAAAGATTCTTGCGGCTGTGACCGTGGCCCTGCTTGCCGTATCGGCCGGCAGCGCGTACGCGAAGGACTGGACGACCGTGCGGTTCGGCGTCGACGCGAGCTACCCGCCTTTCGAATCGAAAGGCCCCGACGGCAAGGTGGTCGGCTTCGACGTCGACCTCGGCAACGAAATCTGCCGCCGCATGAACGCGAAGTGCGTGTGGATCGAAAACGACTTCGACGGGATGATCCCGGCACTGAAGGCGCGCAAGTTCGACGGCGTGCTGTCGTCGATGTCGATGACGCCGGCGCGTCAGGAACAGATCGGCTTCTCGTCGAAGCTGTTCAACACGCCGACGCGCCTCGTCGCGAAGAAGGGCGCCGGCCTGCTGCCGACGGCCGAATCGCTGAAGGGCAAGTCGATCGGCGTCGAACAGGGCACGATCCAGGAAACCTACGCAAAGACCTACTGGGCGGCGAAGGGCGTGAAGGTGGTCCCCTACCAGAACCAGGACCAGGTCTATGCCGACCTGATCGCGGGCCGTCTGGACGGCGCGCTGCAGGACGCGGTGCAGGCCGAGATCGGCTTCCTGAAGACGCCGCGCGGCGCGGGCTTCGATTTCGCCGGCAAGGATATCGACGATCCGAAGACGCTCGGCAACGGCGCCGGCATCGGCCTGCGCAAGGAAGACACCGACCTGAAGGCAAAGATCGACAGCGCGATCGCCGGCATGCGCAAGGACGGCACGTACGACAAGATCGCGAAGAAGTACTTCGACTTCGACGTCTACGGCAAGTAATACGGCAAGCAAGCGAGCAATTCGCTTCGACGCAAACGGGCTCCGCGAGGAGCCCGTTTTTTTTCCGCACCAACCCCATGATTCTCAAGGAAAATCAGCGTGCTCCGGCACCGGTTTGATGGCGGCGACGCAGGCAACGTACAATCGATCTTCCACGCACACCGGATCATTCGCGGCTGCGCCGCACTCCCCTCATCATGCAAACGCAGACCCATCCGCTGATTTCCCCCGCCGTCGGCACCGAACGCCAGATCACGAGCTTCCACTACGGCCCGCGCGGCGGCAAGAAGGTCTATATCCAGTCGTCGCTGCACGCGGACGAACTGCCCGGCATGCTGGTCGCCGCGCTGCTGCGCCGCAAGATCGCCGCGCTCGAGACGGCCGGCAAGCTGCGCGGCGAAGTCGTCATCGTGCCCGTGCCGAACCCGATCGGCCTGTCGCAACACGTGTTCGGCGATCACCTCGGCCGCTTCGAGCTCGGCTCGATGCAGAACTTCAACCGCAATTTCTACGATCTCGCGGCGCTCGTGCTGCCGCGCGTCGAAAGCCGGCTCACGAACGACGCGCAGCGCAACCTCGTCGCCGTGCGCGCCGCGATGCGCGAAGCGCTCGACGAGCAGAAGCCGCGCACCGAGCTCGACTCGCAGCGCCTCGCGCTGCAGAAGCTGTCGTTCGACGCCGATATCGTGCTCGACCTGCACTGCGACAGCGATGCGGTGATGCACCTCTATACGAATCCCGATCTGTGGCCGGACGTCGAGCCGCTGTCGCGCTACCTCGACGCGCAGGCATCGCTGCTCGCGCTGAATTCGGTCGGCAACCCGTTCGACGAGATCCACAGCTTCTGCTGGTCGGATCTGCGCAACCGCTTCGGCGACCGCTTCCCGATCCCGAACGGCGCGATTTCCGTCACGGTGGAACTGCGCAGCGAACGCGACGTGTCGTACGAGTTCGCCGAAAAGGATTCTCAGGCGATCGTCGAATACCTGACCGAGCGCGGCATCGTCGACGGCACGCCGGCGCCGCTGCCGCCGCTCGCGCATCCGGCCACGCCGCTCGCGGGCACCGATCCGCTCGTCGCGCCGGTGTCCGGCGTGATCGTGTTCCGCACGCCGGTCGGCGCGATGATCGAGGCCGGCCAGGAAGTGGCCGATATCGTCGATCCGCTGACCGATCGCGTCGTCACGCTGAAGAGCAGCGTGTCGGGCGTGCTGTATGCGCGCCAGATCGTGCGCTTCGCGACGGCCGGCATGGAAGTCGCGCGGATTGCCGGCGCGACCGCGATCCGCACGGGTTCGCTGCTGTCGGCCTGAGATCGGCCCGCACGCCGGGTAACGGCGCGCATCGGCATGCATCAACGTGCATCGACACGCATCAATGAAATCGCCCGCTTGCGCGGGCGATTTGCTTTCCGACAGGCCCGGCGATCCGGCCGGGCGGCGGCACGCGTGAACGTTCAGAATGCCGGCACGATCGCGCCGCCGAACTTCTGGTCGATGAACTTGCGCACGTCGTCCGATTCATAGGCCGCGACGAGCTTCTTCACCCACGGCTTGTCCTTGTCCTGCGCGCGCACCGCGATCAGGTTCGCGTACGGCCCGCGCAGATCCTCGATCGCGATCGCATCCTTCACCGGCGTGAGCCCCGCCTTCACCGCGTAGTCGGTGTTGATCGACGCGGCATCGACATCGGGCAGCGCGCGCGGCAACTGCGCGGCGTCGAGTTCGACGATTTTGATCTTCTTCGGATTCTCGGCCACGTCGAGCGGCGTCGCGTTCACGCCGTTCGTGCCGGCGCCCGGCTTCAGCTTGATCACCCCGTATTTCTGCAGCAGCAGCAGCGCGCGGTTGCCGTTCGACGGATCGTTCTGGATCCCGACCTTCGCGCCCACCGGCAAGTCCTTCAGCGACTTGATCTTCTTCGAATAGAAGCCCATCGGCGCCGTATAGGTGAGCCCGACGTTGACGATCCGGTAGCCGCGCTGCTTGATCTGGCTGTCGAGGAACGGCTGGTGCTGGAAGCCGTTCGCGTCGAGGTCGCCCGAATCGAGCGCCGCGTTCGGCTGCACGTAGTCGTTGAATTCGATGACCTTGATCGCAAGCCCTTCGCGCGCGGCCACTTTCGTCACTTCGGTCCAGATCTGCGCGTCGGGGCCGCTCATCGTGCCGATCTTCAGCGTTTGCGGGTCGGCGTGCGCGCCGGGCGCCGCGAATGCCAGCGCCGCGGCGAGTGCGCCGAGGCCGGTCAGGATCGAACGTCGCATGGTGTCCTCTTGTCCCGTGTCGTTGTTGAAGCACGGATCGTGGCACGGGGCCCGAACAGCACCAACCAAGCTTATTTCATGTGCATATTCCCGATTCCGATCGAATCTCAGCCGAAATCGGTATAACTCCCCGCTATACAACCGGGCAGAATCCAATGTCGCATCGGCGCCACACATTCTTCATATGACAGTCGCTGTCATATTCATTACGTGGCGCGCCGATAAAGTTGCCGCCGGTCCGTGAAAGCGCCCACAGAGAGCGCCGGAACCGCAACTGGACACGCCATTTATTCGCTCGGAGAATCCTTTGAACAAGAAACTGTTGACCATCGCCGCCCTCGCAGCAACGGCCGGCACGGCACACGCGCAAAGCAGCGTGACCCTGTACGGCGTCATCGATGCCGGTATCAGCTACGTGAACCACAGCAAGACCGCCAACGGCGGCTCGGGCAAGCTGTTCAAGTACGACGACGGCGTTGCCCAGGGCAGCCGTTGGGGCCTGCGCGGCACCGAAGACCTCGGTGGCGGCCTGAAGGCGATCTTCGTGCTCGAGAACGGCTTCAACAGCGGCAACGGCACGATCGGCCAGGGCGGCGCGATCTTCGGTCGCCAGGCTTACGTCGGCCTGAGCCAGTCGCAATACGGCACGGTCACGTTCGGCCGCCAGTACTCGTTCTCGACCGACGTGCTCGGCTCGAACTACTCGACGGGCGGCAACACGGTCGCGGGTAACTACGCGTACCACGTGAACGACGTCGACCAGCTCACGTCCAGCCGCATCAACAACTCGGTGAAGTTCCAGAGCGCGAACTACGCCGGCTTCACGTTCGGCGCGTTGTACGGCTTCTCGAACTCGACCGACTTCGCCGGCGCACCGGCCACGACTTCGGGCACGACGACGACGGCAGGCTCGTCGCGCGCATACAGCTTCGGCCTGAACTACGCGAACGGCCCGTTCGCCCTCGGCGCCGCATACACGGACATCCGCTTCCCGAGCCAGTCGACGCCGGCGTTCTCGACGACGATCGCGAACATCAGCACGGGCAACATCCGCGACCTGCGCACGTATGGCGTCGGCGGCCGCTACATCTTCGGCCCGGCGACCGCATGGCTGCTGTGGACGCGCACGCAGTTCACCCCGCTCGCGAGCGGCGCATCGGGCACGTTCTACAACGCATACGAAGCAGGCCTGAAGTACGCGATCACGCCGGCCCTGTCGGCAGCCGCCGGCTACACGTACACGAACGCAACGCAGAGCGGCAGCTCGGCGCACTGGAACCAGGGCAACCTGGCGCTCGACTACGCGCTCAGCAAGCGTACGGACGTGTACGGCCTCGTCGTCTACCAGAAGGCGTCGGGCAACAACGTGCAGGCGCAGATCGGTTCGAGCACGAGCTACTTCAACACGTCGGGCAACGGCTCGTCGAACCAGCTCGCCGCTCGCGTCGGTATCCGTCACAAGTTCTAAAGCATCCGCTTAACTCGCGGATCACGACGGCAAGAAGCGCCCCGCTCCACGCGGGGCGCTTTTTTATCTGCTTTTAAGTTTCGCTTAATTCTGGGCTGAGAGGATGCTCTCACCCCCCCTGTTGGCCGCCTGAGCATCGGCGGCTTTTTTTTTAAATGCCGACGGCGCCGCCATCGATTGCCCACAAGACAGGATCGGAGGCCATGATGATCGAAGATACCGTTTTCAGCCATCTGCACGCGATTCTGACGTGCCAACACTCGCTGCCGGTCCAGAGCTGCCGCGTATCGGTAGAAATGCAGCGCCCGTGGGGCCGCCCGTACCGGCTCGTCGAATGGACGATGCATCTCGACGCGCCCGCGCGGCGCCAGATCGTGCCGGCCGAATCGACCGACGAAGAGATCGCCGAGGTCGTCGCGTCGCACGTGCCGGGCCGGCTTTACGGCGACGGCCGGCTGCAGTTCTGAACGCCTCCCTGTTCCACCCGCTTCCCGTGTTTCGGCCGCCCCGCACGCATCGTGCGGCAGTCGGTCTCGTTTGACGCGGCAACGAAACCTGCTACGCTGCGCGTTTTCGTCCACGCAACACACGATGGAAAACGCATTCAACGAACGCGGCGTCATGATCACGCGCAACGGCCTGTCGGCCGCCGGGCAGGTATTCGCGCTGCGTGACATCCGCCACGTCGACGTCGTCAAGATTCCGAAAAACCGCGTCGTTCCGTCGCTGATCTCGCTGATCGGCGCGGCCGCCGCCATCGCGGGCGGCATCGGCGCATCGAGCGCCGTGCTCGTCGTCGGCGTGATGCTCGCCGTCGTCGGTTATCTCGCCTGGACCACGCAGGACGTCACGTATCGCCTGATGGTCGAGATGCCCGACGGCAAGCGCGAAGCGCTGTCGAGCGTCGACGCCGAGTTCGTCGAACGCGTCGCGCAGGTCGTGCGCGATGCGCAAGCCGCGACGGCTGCCGGCTGATTCCGTTCGCATCGCTGCACGCTTCGGGTCGCGGTTCGCGGATGCGCGCGGCACGTTTCGGCTCGCGCGGCGCATCGCTGCGTCGGGCCGAGTCGTCTTCATCGAATCGGCTTCCCGCGTCATCACCGCGAACTCCGCGCCTGCGCTGCGTACGCCGACCGCCTAGTATGGAAAGAGCGGCCCGCCGCCGCATCGTCCGAGGAGGTCGGCATGAACGTCCAATTGCTGTCCGGCATGCTTCGCGCGCAGGAACTGCTGCTCGTGTCGATGATCCGCGCGCTTCCCCTTGACGAACGCCGTGCGCTCGTCGACCTCTACACCGAACAGATCGCGTTCGCCGAACAGGCGGGCCTCGAAAGCCACAGCGATCGCGCAACGCACGATGCGTTCATCGCGCATGCGCGCAACCTGCTGATCCGCATCGAAGCGCTGGCCTAGCGCTCGCGCGCCTGCGCGTTTCTCCCGAATTTCCCGCCGCGGCGGGCTCGAGCCGCGCAGGCAAGCGCTCGCCCGCACGGGCCGCTTTCCTTTCTTGTATTGATAATGATTCTCATTTACACTGGTAAAGTTATCAGTTTCTTTCAATTCGCCGTTCGCCGCATCCCGCGCGCGGACGGGCCAGCCAGGTGAACGCGTCACCCAGCCAGCCTTCGGGCTTGTTTTCGTCAATGGGAGACCACCTGTGCATTGCTATCCGCTGGCGCGGCGGCCGATCTGCGCCGCGCTGTTCGGCGCGTTCGGCCTGTCCGCCGCCCCGGCTCACGCCGATTCGTCGCCGCAAGGCGCCACCCCGCCTCCTGCCGTCCTCGTCGCCGCGTCCGCGCGCGGCGATGCGGCGCTGCTCGACCCCGTCACCGTCACGGCCACCCGCACCGCCACCGCCGCGAGCCGCACGGCGGCGTCCGTGTCGGTGATCACCGACGACGATCTCGAGGAACAGCAGGCCGCCAACATCAAGGATGCACTGCGCTACGAGCCGGGCATCACGGTGCGCCGCACCGCGTATCGGCCCGGCAGCGCCGCGCTCGGCGGCGGCCGCGACGGCGATTCGAGCATCAACATCCGCGGCCTCGAAGGCAATCGCGTGCTGCTGATGGAAGACGGCATCCGCCTGCCGAACGCGTTCTCGTTCGGGCCGCTCGAAGCGGGGCGCGGCGACTACGCCGATCTCGACACGCTCAAGCGCATCGAGATCCTGCGCGGCCCGGCCTCGGCGCTCTACGGCAGCGACGGCCTGACCGGCGCGGTGAACTTCATCACGAAGGATCCGCGCGACCTGCTGTCGATCTACCACAAGCCCTATTACTTCTCTTTCCGGCCGAGCTACGACTCGGCCGACCGCAGCATCGGCGCGACCGTGTCGGCCGCGGGCGGCAACGATCGCGTGCAGGGGATGATCATCGCCGATGGCCGACGCGGCCACGAGGTCGACACGCGCGGCAGCAACAACTCGGCGAGCACGCTGCGCACGACGTCGAACCCGCAGGACGTCTATTCCGAATCGCTGCTCGGCAAGCTCGTGCTGACGCCCACCGCGCGCGACACGATCAAGTTCACCGCGGAAACCGTGCAGCGGCGCGTAAGCACCGACGTGCTGTCCGCGATCAATCCGCCGAATACGCTCGGCCTCACGACGAACGACCGGCTCGAGCGCAACCGCTTCAGCGTCGACTACGATTTCCGCGACGACGCGTTCCGCTGGTTCCAGACCGCGCACGTGCAGTTCTACTACCAGGACGCGAAGCAGGATCAATACGCGTTCGAGACGCGCGGCAGGCAGCCTTCGCGTTCGCGCGACAACCAGTACAAGGAACGCACGTTCGGCGGCTCCGCGTTTGCCGAAAGCGGCTTCGCGACCGGCCCGCTCGCGCACAAGCTGCTGTACGGCGTCGACGGCAGCCTGTCGCGCGTGACGAACCTGCGCGACGGCACGGTGCCGGGCGTCGGCGAAGCGTTCCCGAACAAGGCATTTCCCGACACCGACTACACGCTGTTCGGCGCGTTCGTGCAGGACCAGATCGGCTACGGCCGCCTGCTCGTCACGCCGGGCCTGCGCTTCGACACATACCGGCTGAGCCCGACCGGAAACGATCCGCTGTTCACCGGCAAGGCTGTGTCGACGAGCGCGAACGAACTGTCGCCGCGCGTCGCCGTGCTCTACGAGATCACGCCTGCCGTCATTCCGTACGTGCAGTACGCGCACGGCTTCCGCGCGCCGACGCCCGACCAGGTCAACAGCAGCTTCTCGAACCCGGTGTACGGCTACACGTCGATCGGCAACCCGAACCTGAAGCCCGAGACGAGCGACACGTTCGAAGCGGGCCTGCGCGGCAAGGCCGGCACCGGCTACGGTGTCGTGCGCTACAGCGCGGCCGCGTTCACGGGCCGCTACCGCAACTTCATCTCGCGCACGACGATCGCCGGCAGCAACCGGCCTACCGACCCGTCCGTATTCCAGTACGTGAACTTCGCCGACGCGCGCATCCACGGCCTCGAAGGCCGCGCCGAATGGGCGATGCCGAACGGCATCACGCTGAAGACGGCGATGGCGTTCACGAAGGGCTCGACGCAGAACGACGGCGCGGCCAGCCAGCCGCTCAACACGGTCAACCCGTTCTCGGCCGTGTTCGGCGTGCGCTACGAGCCGGGCGAGCGCTGGTTCGTGCAGACCGACCTGCTGTTCCAGGCCGCCAAGCGCGACAATGACATCGACAAATCCGACTGTTCGAACAAGGCGTGCTTCACGCCGCCGTCGTCATTCGTCGTCGACCTGCGCGGCGGCTACCGCTTCAACAAGCATGTGAGCGCGACGATCGGCATCCGCAACCTGTTCGACCGCAAATACTGGAACTGGTCGGACGTGCGCGGCATCGCGGCCGATTCGCAGGTGCTCGATGCATATACGTCGCCCGGACGCACGGTCGCCGTCAGCATGAAAGTGGATTTCTGATGCGCGACGCCCGCGCTGCCACCCCAACCGTTACTTGAAGGAGTCCGACATGATGCAATCCGCCCTTCCCGGTCAACCGGCCGGCCCGGCCCGCGCGGCCGCCGCACTGCGCGACGCGTTCATCAAGCTCAAGACCGAGCGCCAGCTGCGCAACCGCGACGTCGCGCAGGCGCTCGGCGTCAGCGAAGGCGAGGCGCTCGCCGCATTCGTCGGCGAGCACGTCGTGCGGCTCGACGCGCGCTTTCCGGCGATGTTCGAGGAAATGCCGCGCCTCGGCCGCGTGATGGCGCTCACGCGCAACGACACGGCCGTCCACGAAAAGGACGGCGAATATGCGCAGATGAGCCATGACGGCCCTGTCGGCCTCGCGCTCGGCGACATCGACCTGCGGATCTTCTATCGCCACTGGGTGTCGGCGTTCGCGGTGCGCGACGAGACCGCGCACGGCCCGCTGAAGAGCCTGCAGTTCTTCGACGCGCAGGGCCGCGCGATCCACAAGGTCTACCTGCGCGCGCACAGCGACCACGCCGCGTACGACGCATTCGTCGAACGCTGGCGCGCACCGTCGCAGGAGCCGGGCCTCGACGTCGCTCCCGCCGCGCCGAAGACGCCCGAGCGCGCCGACACCGAGATCGACATCGCGGGCTTTCGCGCCGCGTGGGACGCGATGACCGATACGCACCAGTTCTTCGGCATCACGCAGCGCTTCGGCGTGAGCCGCATGCAGGCGCTGCGCCTCGCCGATCCGCAATACGCGTATCCGGTCGAAACCGCGCGTGCGCTGCGCCACGTGCTCGAGCGGGCCGCGCAAAGCGGCCAACCGATCATGGTATTCGTCGGCAACGCGGGGATGATCCAGATCCATACAGGCCCCGTCGCGAACGTGCGCGAAGTCGGTGCGTGGATCAACGTGCTCGACCCGGGCTTCAACCTGCACGTGCGCGAGGACCTGATCGCCGCCGCATGGGTCGTGAAGAAGCCGACGAGCGACGGCATCGTCACGTCGCTCGAACTGTTCGACCGCCAAGGCGACCACGTCGCGCTGCTGTTCGGCGAGCGCAAGCCCGGCAAGGTCGAACGCGACGACTGGCGCGCGCTCGTCGCGACGCTGCCGCCGGCTGCACGCGGGGATGCACGGTGAGCGCACGATCGTTCGATCCGCGGCGCCGCGCGGTGCTGGCGAGCGCGGCGGCCGGCGCGCTCGCGGGCGCGCTGCCGGGCAGCGTGCTCGCACAAGCTGCGCAGGTCGCGCCGAAACGCGTGGTCGTGATCGGCGGCGCGCTCGCGGAAACCGCGTTCGCGCTCGGCGGCGCCGAGACGCCGCGCTACCGGCTCGTCGGCGCCGACACGACCTGCACGTATCCCGACGCCGCGAAGCGCCTGCCGAAAGTCGGCTATCAGCGCGCGCTGTCGGCCGAGGGGCTGCTGTCGCTGCGGCCCGATCTCGTGCTCGCGTCGGCCGAAGCCGGCCCGCCCAACACGATCGCTCAGGTGAAAAACGCCGGCGTCGCGGTGACGACGTTCGACGAACGCCACGACGTCGAGTCGGTGCGCGCGAAGATCACCGGCGTCTCGCAGGCGCTCGACGTGCGCGATGCGGGCGCCGTGCTGCTGCAGCGCTTCGATCGCGACTGGCAGGCCGCGCGCGACGCGGTCGCCGTATGCGCCCCCGGCGGCACTCAGCCGCCGCGCGTGCTGTTCGTGCTGAACCATACCGGCAACCAGGCGCTCGTCGCCGGCCAGCGCACGGCCGCCGACGCGATGATCCGCTATGCGGGCGCGCGCAACGCGATGCAGGGCTTCGATCACTACAAGCCGCTGACGACCGAGGCGCTCGCGGCCGCCGCACCCGACGTCGTGCTGATCTCCGACGAAGGGCTCGCGGCCGTCGGCGGCCGCGCCGCGCTGCTCGCCACGCCCGGCTTCGGCGCGACGCCGGCCGGCCGCGCGCAGCGCGTCGTGTCGCTCGATGCACTGTTCCTGCTCGGGTTCGGCCCGCGCCTGCCGCTCGCCGTCATGACCCTGCACCGACGCCTGTCGGATGCGCTCGCCTGATTCCGGACCGCCCCGATGCCCGCTCACGGTTCGACTTTCCCTGCACCGTCGCCCGCGTCGCGCTCCGGTGCCGCGCGCATCGGCACGTCGCGCCGCTTCGCGCCGTTCGCGCTGGCCGCGCTCGCGTGCCTCGTGTGCGCAATGTCCGTCGTCGCGCTGTGCGTCGGCGCGTACCGCATTCCGCTCGCGGAGGCGTGGGCCGCGCTGACCGGCGATGCAGCCGCGCAGCAGGCACGCGCGGTACTGCTCGACATCCGCGCACCGCGTGTCGCGCTCGCGCTGCTGGTCGGCGGCGGCTTCGGCGCGACCGGCGCCGCGATGCAGGCGCTGTTCCGCAATCCGCTCGCGGATCCGGGGCTCGTCGGCGTGTCGAGCGGCGCCGCACTCGGCGCGACGACGACGATCGTGCTCGGCCCCGCCCTCTTTGCCGCGCACGTGAGCGCCGCCGCCTTGCCCGTCGCGGCCTTCGCAGGCGCGCTCGCGGTCGCGGCGCTCGTCTACCGGCTCGCCGCATCGCGCGGCCGGCTCGCACTGCCGCTGCTGCTGCTCGCCGGCATCGCGATCAACGCGCTGGTCGGCGCGGCGATCGGATTGCTCACGTTCGTCGCCGACGACGCGCAGCTGCGCTCGCTGACCTTCTGGAGCCTCGGCAGCCTCGGCGGCGCGCAATGGTCCGCGCTGGCGGCCGTCGCGCCGTGCGTCGCGATCGGCTGCGCGCTGCTCGCACGGGAACGCAATGCATTGAACGCACTGCAGCTTGGCGAAACCGAGGCGCTGCATCTCGGCGTGCCCGTGCAGCGGCTGAAGCGGCGCGTGCTCGTCGCGGTCGCGCTCGCGGTCGGCGCGCTCGTGTCGTGCGCGGGCATCATCGGCTTCATCGGGCTCGTCGCGCCGCATTGCGTGCGACTCGCGTGCGGCCCCGACCAGCGCGTCGTGCTGCCCGGCGCCGCGCTGCTCGGCGCGCTGCTGACGCTCGCCGCCGATCTCGCCGCGCGCACGGTCGCCGCGCCCGCCGAAATCCCGCTCGGCGTGCTGACCGCGCTGCTCGGCGCGCCGTTCTTCCTCGCGCTGCTGTGGAAAAGCCGCGGCGCGCTCGGCGGGTAACTATCCCATCACGACGACCATGCTGACCGCCCACCATCTCGACGTCGCCCGCCGACACAACGCCATCCTTCGCGACCTGTCGCTGTCGATCGAGCCCGGTCGCGTGACCGCGCTGCTCGGTCGCAACGGCGCGGGCAAGAGCACGCTGCTGAAGACCTTCGCCGGCGAACTGACCGGCAGCGTCGCACCGAACGGCGTGCGCGTGACGGGCAACGTCACGCTGAACGGCGAAGCGCTCGCTCGCATCGACGCGCCAAGGCTCGCTTGCCTGCGCGCGGTGCTGCCGCAGGCCGCGCAGCCGGCCTTCCCGTTCAGCGTCGACGAAATCGTGCTGCTCGGCCGTTATCCGCATGCGCGGCGCAGCGGCGCGCGGCACGTGATCGCGCACCGAGATCGCGACATCGCGTGGCGCGCGCTCGAACGCGCGGGTGCCGAAGCGCTCGTCGGTCGCGATGTCACGACGCTGTCGGGCGGCGAACTCGCACGCGTGCAGTTCGCGCGCGTGCTCGCGCAGCTGTGGCCGGACGACGACGGTGCGGCAAACGGCCCGCGCTACCTGCTGCTCGACGAGCCGACCGCCGCGCTCGATCTCGCGCATCAGCACCGCTTGCTCGATACCGTGCGCGCGGTCGCACGCGAATGGCGGCTCGGCGTGCTCGCGATCGTGCACGACCCGAACCTCGCCGCGCGACACGCGGATACGATCGCGATGCTCGCCGACGGTACGATCGTCGCGCACGGCATGCCGCGCGACGTGATGACGCCCGCGCATATCGCGCAGTGCTACGGATTCGCGGTGAAGATGGTGGAAACCGGCGACGGTACGCCGCCGGTGATGGTGCCTGCGTAGCGCAGACGCTTACTGCACGGCCGTCGTGTCGCTCGATGTCCTGCGCTGCCTTCAACAGCGACTTTCAATCGACATCATTCGTGCATCGCCTTCGAGGAGACCCACATGCCGCTTCCGATGACCCGCATCATCCTGTACGTCCGCGACGTCGCATTGCTGAAGACGTTCTACCAGCGGTATTTCGACCTTCCCGTCATCGAGGAAATCGCCGGTGAATGGGTCGTGCTCGACGCGGGTGCAATCAAACTGGCGCTGCATCGGGCGGGCCCGGCGTTTCGCCAGGCAGCCTCGTCCGTGCATGCGAATGCCGATGCAAGCACCATGAAGCTCGTCTTCTCGATCGATGCCGATATCGACGCGCACCGCGACCGGCTCGCCCGCGATGGCGTGACCGTGCGCGATCTCAAGCGCTACGACGGCTTCGCGTACCGCGATGTATGACGGCCTCGATCCGGAGGGCAACGTCTTTCAGGTGATGCAGCCGGACTGAACTTCGGCGTGCGGACCGTGCTCAATGCTCGACATCCGCCGCACCGAAGGTCCGCATCTTCCACCCGAGCCGCACCGCGAGCATTCGCATCGAGAATCCGGCCGCCAGCGCGATCACCGTCGCAAAGCCCGCATCGATGCCGAGATGCTGGATCCCGACATACAGCGTGCCCGTGACGCATGCGACGCTCGCGTACAGCTCCTCGCGCAGGATCAGCGGCATCTCGTTGCACAGCAGGTCGCGCAGCATCCCGCCGCACACGCCCGTGATCGCGCCGGCCAGCACGACGATGATCGGCGCCGTGCCGGTCGACGCGCCGATGTCGCAGCCGATGATCGTGAACGCCGCGAGGCCGATCGCGTCGACGGTGACGAACAGCGTCTTCATCCGCGCGACATGCCGGGCAACCCACGATGCGACGGTCGCCGCGACGAGCGTGATCACGAGGTATTCGGGATGTGCGATCCAGCCGAGCGGATAGTGGCCGAGCAGCACGTCGCGCACGGTGCCGCCGCCGAGCGCCGTCACCGCGCCGACGAGCGCGAGCCCGAAGCGGTCCATCCCGCGCCGCATGCCCATCAGCGCCCCCGACATCGCTTCCGCGACGATCGCAATCAGATAGAGCGTATGCATCGCGCGCGTCAGTCGTCGGTCCGGAACAGGTCGAGCACGCGTTCGCGCTCGGCCGCATCGACCGCGGCGGGCATCGGCTCGTCGGGCTTGCCGCTGTCGGCAGGCGCGTCCGACGCGCCCTGCACCGCCGCGCCGCCGCATGCGAAGCGGCTGCGGATGTACGACGGCACGTCGGCCGTGCACGTGCCGCGCGTGTATTCGGCGTAGACGAAGTCGCCATCGACGAGCGCGACGTCCTGCGGCGGCGAAGCATCGACCGGCGTGCGCCCGTCGACGGCCGTCTTCATGTAGTCGAACCAGACCGGCAGCGCCAGCGTCGCGCCGGTCGCGCGCCCCATCGGACGCGGCGTGTCGTAGCCGAGCCACGCGACCGCGACGATGCCCGACGAGTAGCCGGCAAACCACACGTCCTTCGATCCGTTCGACGTGCCCGTCTTGCCGGCCGCGTCGTCGCGGTGCAGCGCCAGCGCGCCGCGCGCGGTGCCGGCCCGCACGACGTCGCGCAGCATGCTGTCCATCACGAACGCGTTGCGCGCCGACACGACACGCTCGCCTGCCGGCGCGGTCGCCTCGTACATCGCGCCGCCGTGACGCTGCTTCACCGACAGGATCAGGCGCGGCTCCATCCGCGTCCCGCCGTTCGCGAACACGCCGTACGCGCTCGCGAGTTCGAGCGGCGTCACCGCGCCCGCGCCAAGCGCGAGCGGCAGCGACGCCGGATTGCGCTGCGCGTCGAAGCCGAAGTGCACCGCGTGCTGCTGCACGTAACGCGCGTCGGTAGCCTGCATCAGGCTGACCGCGACCAGGTTCTTCGAGCGCACGAGCCCGCGCCGCACCGGGATGAAGCCCTCGTAGCGATTGCCGAAATTGCGCGGACGCCACGGTCGCGCGCCGGTTTCCTCATGGGTAAGCGTGCGCTGCGTATCGTCGACGAGCACGCCGGGAAAGTAGCCCTTCTCCAGCGCCGCCGAATAGACGAACGGCTTGAAGCTCGAGCCAGGCTGGCGATATGCCTGCAGCGCATGGTCGAACACGTTGCGATTGAAATCCGCGCCGCCGACGAGCGCGAGCATGTCGCCGGTGGCCGCATCGAGCGATACGAGCGCGCCTTCGAGCCCGTTGCGCGCATCGCGCTTCGCGCGTGGCTGCCGGCTCAGCGTGCGCTCGAGCGATGCTTCGGCCGCGCGCTGGTCGCGCATCGACACCGTCGTCGTCACGTCGAGGCCCAGCGTATAGGCATCGTCGTGAAAGCGCTCGACCATCATGCGGCGCGCGCGCTCGGCAACGTACGGCGCGGCGACGATCCCGGGCGGCGGCGTGGTCGCGAGCGCGATCGGCGCGTCGACGGCCGCGCGGTACATCGCGTCGTCGAGCTGGCCGAGCGCGTGCATCCGGCCGAGCACATAGTTGCGCCGCGCCGTTGCGCGCGCCGGATTGACGACCGGGTTGAACGCGGACGGCGCCTTCGGCAGCCCCGCGAGCACGGCCGCCTCGCCCGCGCTCAGCGCGTCGAGCGGCTTGCCGAAATACACGTTCGCGGCCGCCGCGAAACCGTACGCGCGCTCGCCCAGGTAGATCTCGTTCATGTACAGCTCGAGCAGCTTGTCCTTGCTGTACTCGCGTTCGAGCTTGGCCGCCATCAGGATCTCGGCGAGCTTGCGGCTCAGCACCTTGTCGCGCGTCAGGTAGAAGTTGCGCGCGACCTGCATCGTGATCGTGCTGCCGCCCTGCCCAGGCTGCCCCGTCACGACGTTCGCGAACGTCGCGCGCGCGAGGCCGCCGACATCGACCGCGCCGTGCTGGTAGAACTTCGCGTCCTCGGCCGCGAGCAGCGCCTGCCGCATCAGCGGCGGGATACGTTCGAGCGGCACGAACTCGCGCCGCTCGATGCCGTATTCGGCCAGCAAATCGCCGTCGCGCGAGAAAATCCGCAGCGGCAGCGCGGGACGATAGACGGCCAGATGCTCGACGGACGGCAACTGCGTCCAGATGCGCTGGATGGTCCATGCGCCGATGCCCGCGCACGCGAGCGTCAGGCCGAGCAGCGCGCCCGCGAGCGTGCGCCACACGCGTCGGCGGCGCGGCGGCGCGGATTGCGGCGGAGGGGAAGCGGTGTGTTCGGTCATGTCGGGCTCCTTCTTCGATGCCGCGACGGCCGGTGCGCGACAGGCGCCTGCCGATCGCAGAAGGCGCGCATTGTCGAAGGGATGGCGCGAAACCGGAACATTCTTTAGCCAAAGTTTGGCAGGCTGAATTTTATTTAGGAAAGCGCGCCGCAGCCGTTCGCGCAACGCTTGCCGGCCTGCGGCGCACCGTCGGACAAACCGCGCGGCATGCGGTCCGGTTCGCCTGTACCATCGCGTGATGTTCGATCGATACATCGGCCTGTGGGGCCTCGTTCCCGACGGCGGCCCGATCCTGACCGCGAGCAGCGGCCTGCTGCCCGTTCTCTGGCACGCGCGGCCGGCGATGCTGAAGGTCGCCACGTGCGACGAAGAGCGTCGCGGCAATGCGCTGATGACCTGGTGGAACGGGCAAGGCGCCGCGCAGGTGTGGCAGCACGACAGCGACGCGATCCTGCTCGAACGCGCGCAGCCGGCACCGTCGCTGGCCGGCTTTTCGGCTTCGGGTCACGACGACGATGCGATGCGCATCGCGTGCGACGTCGTCGCGCGGCTGCATGCGCATCGTGCGCCGGAGCCGCCGGCGGTCGTGCCGCTGCACGACTGGTTCCATGCACTGCTGTCGGATGCTGCGGCCAACGACGTGCTGCGCCGATCGGCCGCAACGGCGCGCGCGCTGCTGTCGGCGCAGCCCGTCGACGAAGTCGTCCTGCACGGCGACATCCATCACGGCAACATCCTGCATTTCGGCGCACGCGGCTGGCTCGCGATCGACCCGAAGGGGCTGCGCGGCGATCGCGCGTTCGACTACGCGAACCTGTTCTGCAATCCCGCGCACGACATCGCGGTCGACCCGATGCGCTTCGAGCAACGCGTCGCATGCGTGGCCGACGCCGCGCAGCTCGACCGCCGCCGGCTGCTGCAGTGGATTCTCGCGTGGGCGGGCCTGTCGGCCGTATGGCTGATGGAAGACGGCATGCCGCCCGATACACAGCTGCAGGTCGCGGCGCTGGCCGCGACCGCGCTCGGTCTGTAGCGAGCACGACGCCGGCCGCACCGTCCATGAAAAAAGCCCGCCGGCATGCACCGGCGGGCTTTCGTATTCGACTACTGGCGCGGCGCTTAGCGCGCGGGATTCAGCGTCAAGTTCATGTGACGGTTCACATCCTTGTACAGCAGGTAGCGGAAGCGGCCAGGGCCGCCCGAATAGCATGCCTGCGGGCAGAACGCGCGCAGCCACATGAAGTCGCCCGCTTCCACCTCGACCCAGTCCTGGTTCAGGCGATAGACGGCCTTGCCTTCGAGCACGTACAGGCCATGCTCCATCACATGCGTTTCAGCAAACGGAATCACGCCGCCCGGCTCGAACGTCACGATGTTCACGTGCATGTCGTGGCGCATGTCGCTCATGTCGACGAAGCGCGTCGTCACCCACGCGCCGTTGGTGCCCGGCATCGGGATCGGTTCGACGTCCTGCTCGTTGGTCACGAAGGCTTCGGGGAGCGGGATGCCGTCGACGGCCTGGTAATGCTTGCGGACCCAGTGGAAGCGCACCGCGGCATCGCTGACGTTGTGCAGCGTCCAGTCCGCGCCCGGCGGAATGAACGCGTAGCCGCCCGGCTTCAGCACGTGCTTCGAGCCCTGCAGCGTCAGCTCGGCCTCGCCTTCGACGACGAACAGCACGGCTTCGGCGTTCTTGTCCTGCTCCGGCTTGTCGCTGCCGCCGCCCGGGTTCACTTCGACGATGTACTGCGAGAAGGTTTCGGCGAAACCCGACAGCGGGCGGGCGATCACCCACAGGCGCGTGTTCGTCCAGAACGGCAGCCAGCTCGTGACGATGTCGCGCATCACCCCCTTCGGGATCACCGCGTACGCTTCGGTGAACATCGCGCGATCGGTCAGCAGATCGGTCTGCGGCGGGTGGCCGCCGTGCGGCGCGTAATACGTTGTCTTAGACATATGCATCCAGGCAATGGGTTGGTCCGGCCCCGGGCGCAAACGGCGTCGGGCGGCACGCATGCGCGTGGGGCGCGCTTGCGGCGGCGGGACATCGTTGCCGGGGTGGCTTGAAAGCGCACGCGCCTTCGTTCGGTCGGCCAGGCTTCGCGACGGATCCGTCCGGTTGATCGGACGCGGCGACCGATGCCGGTGGGTCCGGCGGCCGGGCCGCGGCGCTCGCGATCATGCGGCGAGGCGAGACGCGGCGGATGGCTCGGTTCGATTCCGTACGCGGGCATCGCTGACGATAGCGAAGCCGAGCGCGATCGACCAATTAAATGTTGCGATGCTATCCATTCGATTTCCCACTACCCGCCGGTGCGTGCGATGCGCGGTGAAGCGGCGTGGCGCGGGGGTCTGCGTATCAGGGAAATCCTGACGGTCGGGGGTGACGCGAGCGATCGCCCGGACGTTGGGGATGCGACGCATCCGATCGCGGCAACACTGGTTGCACGCGCGGGCCGCGATACATCTGGTTACGCAGATCGAGGATGGTCAATGCACGCGTGGCCGCGAAGCACTCCGCCCCGGTCGCGAGCCATCGTCAGGCTGGAACCGGCAAACGTGTCGAACGGAATCTGCGTAATGGCGTTCGCCGATCTTGTGCCGGCGCATTCAGGCGCGGCAGGCTATGTAGTCGGGAAGCGGGGAATACGGCGAGGAGAGAAATTGCCGGCCCGTCGATCGGGCGTATGGCAGCGGCTGATGGAGCCGGAAAGGGTCGCCGGGCTAGCCGGCGATTGCGGCCCGGCAGGCCGCCGGGCCGATTCTCGCGTCGGGTGCCGACGCCGTCGGCGCGAAGGTGCGCAGATCGCGCACCGTGCCGCGCCAGCGGCGATCAGTCCCAGTCGCGGTGGTGATGATGCTTGTGGCGACGATAGCCGCGATCGCCGCGATAACCGCGATCGCCGTAATCGCGTTCGTACGAGCTGCGCGACATGTTGCCGCCGAGCGCCGCGCCCGCGCCGCCGCCGACCGCCGCGCCCAGCAGGCCGCCGGTGCGGCCGCCCATCGCGTTGCCTGCCGCGGTACCTGCGCCGCCGCCGAGTGCGCCGCCGATGATCGCGCCGGTGCGCTCGCGACGGTTCGACGTCACCGCGCCACCCGCGCCGCCGCCGATGGCGCCGCCGATTACCGAGCCGGTGCTGCCGCCGACCGCGCCGCCGACCGCTGCGCCGGCAACCCCGCCGAGCGCGCCGCCAAGCGCGTTGTTCAAGTCACCGGCCAGTGCCGGCAGTGCAGTCGTGCCGGTCAGCGCGGCGACGACGAGAGCGGGGGCGATTTTCTTCCACATTCCCGTATTCTTCCTTGTTCGCAATCTGGTTATCGAAGGTCCGCTCGGTACGACGATCTGAATCGATCGATGTCGGTTCAGGCATTGTGCCGAACCCCGGACCAATTCATTTCATTGAGCTTGCGGCGAAGAATAGCATCGGTCCCACACCCCTGCCGTGGACATTCTGGTAACAAGTTGTTTACGAATAACGGACGTCGAACGCTCTTCCCGAAATCACCTGAAACCCTTGCCGGCATTGACTTCCGCGAGGGTCCGGCCCTGTGGAACGGCAGGCTGGCCACGTGCAACGTCGCACGTTCGAGACACACGTGGCAACACATCGGGCACGTGTCGTGAGCGCGCGCCGAAACGATGGTCAGGGGATGGGATGAGGGGTCAGTACACGCCGGGCAGCAGCCGCCAGGTCCGCGCGCAATACGCGTCGTATTCGGCGCCGAATTGCGAACGCAGCAGCGCTTCCTCGGAGCGGATGCGCGCGACGAGCGGCACCGTCATCAGCGCGACCAGCAGCACGCCGACGCCCGAGCGGAACGCGAGCGCCCAGCCGACCGAATTGACGAGCAGGCCGAGATAGCTCGGATTGCGGATGCGGCGATAGATGCCGTCGGTCATGAGCGTATGGCCCGGCTGGATCGCGACGAGCCCGCTGAAGCGCTTGCCGAGCACGAACACGGGCCAGATGCGCAGCGCACCGCCCGCGATGTACAGCGCGACGCCGAACCATCGCACCGCATCGCCGCCGAAGGTCCAGACGTCGAGCCGGTCGGTCAGCGCGGGCAGATACGCGAGCAGGAAGCCGCTCACCGCGAATGCCGCAAGCACCCAGCGGTTGTCGCGGTTCTCGCGCTCGCCGGCGCTCAGGTTGCCTTCGGTGAACATCACGACGACGGCCATCGCGAGTGTCGCGACGACGATGACGATCAGCGGCGGATGCGAGAAAAAGGCGGCGAACCCGCCGAAACCGAGCACGGCGAGCCCGAGATAGACGAGCGTGGCTACGCCCGACAGGACAACGGCCTTGCGTGTGACGGACATGGCTGCCTCACAGGATGCTCTTTCCTGTGAAGTATAGGAACCGCGCGCACGATGCGCAGCGTGCCGTCGTCATGCGGCGCGCGAATCCGCGCGAATCTTCCGGCGAAGCGCAGCGAACCGGTGCGGGCAAGGCCCGCGCCGGGTACCCGATCAGCGGATGCGGAAGTTGCCGCCGATCCCGACGCTGACGGGCGGCGCGTAATACGCCGGCGCGTAACCGTAGTAGGCAGGCGCGGGCGCGTAACCGTACGGCGGCGCGACGTAGCAGCCGGACAGGCCGCCGATCAGGGCAAGCGTGATGAGAAGTCTGGACATGGCTCGATTCCCGGCGCGAAAGACGAATGACACCTTGCGAAGACCATGCCGCCGCGAGGGGCGGCGGCCGGCACGAAGAGGCGATCCGCTCTTCCTGTCGCTCGATGAAGTAATGCGCGGAGTCTAGCGCCGGGCTTGCCGAGCCGAGTTTCGCCGGCGGTTACACGTGTTACTTCGCGTGACCGCCGAAACAGGCGATGGCGGCGCGGCGGCCGGCCGATTCTCAGCCGCCGTGCCGCGCCGCGTGCCGTCGATCCGTTACACGAAACGCGCGCGAATGCGCTGCGCGATCGATTCGAGCGTCGCCGCGTCGGCGATGTCGCGTGCGTGCATCCGCAACTCGGCGCCTTCCCAGCGCGGGATCACGTGGAAGTGCACGTGCGGGACCGTCTGGCCCGCCGCCGCGCCGTTGAACTGGCCGATGAACACGCCGTCCGGCTCGAGCGCCGCGCGCACGGCTGCCGCGACGCGCTGCGTCATGCGGATGCCGGCCGCGGCCGCGTCGCCGGACAGCTCGAAGATCTGCGCGGCCGGCTCCTTCGGGATCACGAGCACGTGGCCGTCGGCCTGCGGCATCAGATCCATGATCGCGAGGGTCGCGTCGTCTTCCGCGACCTTCACGCACGGCAGTTCGCCGCGCAGGATCCTGGCGAACGGGTTGTTGTTGTCGTAGGACATGGCGTTTTCCGATAACGGTTGAAGTGGGTGAGCGTTCGATGCCGGACGATTATCGGCCTTCGGCGCGCAGGATTTCAACTTGTCAGGCCGTGTCGCCATTGCAGCGAACAATCGATGCCGGCGCGCATGCAACGTGCACAGCCGGATGGAATAAGCAGCCGTCGCCATCCGTTTATTTCGAGCGCGGGTTCGCGCGGCAAGATCGCGAACCCGTGCCGGACACCCGTCGGCTGCGCTGGCCGGCAGCCGGGATGACTGCTCGCGTTCATCAACCGGAGTCATGCCATGGATCCTCTCCCCACCTGTCGTTCCCCCGCCCCGCCCTTCTTCGCCGCGCACCCGCCGGCGTTCGCGCGCGCGTCGCACGTGATCGCGCGCACGTTATGCCGTGCGGCTTGCGCCGCCGGGCTGGCCGCCTTGTCGTCGACGTTCGCGTGGGCCGGCGGCAACGACATCATCCTGCCGCCTTCGTCGGTCACTGCATCGACCGTGCCCGCCAACGGCGATCTCAATCCGTACGGCATCGCGTTCGTGCCACGCGGCGTGCCGACCTGGAGCACGCTGAAACCGGGTGACGTCGTCGTGTCGAACTTCAACGCGGCGTCGAACCTGCAAGGCACCGGCACGACGATCGTGAAGCTGTCGCCCGGCAATACGCCGGCGACGTTCTTCCAGGGCCGCAATCTCGGCCTGACGACTGCGCTCGCGGTGCTGCGCAGCGGCTTCGTGCTGGTCGGCAACGTGCCGACACCGGACGGCAAGACCGTGGCCGCGCCGGGCTCGCTGCTCGTCATCAATCCGGCGGGCAATCTCGTCACGCAACTGGTCAGCGCCACGCTGCTCGACGGGCCGTGGGACATGACCGTGATCGATCGCGGCCAGCGCTTGACCGCGTTCGTGTCGAACGTACTGAACGGCACGGTCGCGCGGATCGAACTGGCGATCGGCAACGACGGCGTCACGATGCTGCCGGGTTCGCGCATCATCGCGTCGGGCTACGTGAACCGGACCGATCCGAATGCACTCGTCGTCGGCCCGACCGGCCTTGCGTACGACCCGAACATCGACGTCCTGTATGTCGCGTCCACCGGCGACAACGCGGTGTTCGCGATCCAGAACGCCGCGTCGACGAATCGCAACGGCGGCGTTGGACGAATGATCTACTTCGACACGAAGCACCTGCACGGCCCGCTCGCGCTGGCGCTCGCGCCGAACGGCCATCTCGTGACCGCGAACGGCGACGCAGTCAATCCGGACCCGCTGCAACCGAGCGAGATCGTCGAATTCACGGTGGACGGGCGCTTCGTCGCGCAGATGCAGGTCGATATCGTGCCGGGCGCGGCATTCGGCCTTGCATTCGGGCGAGGCAGCAAAGGCCAGCCGCAATTCGCGGCCGTCGACGACAACACGAATACCGCGACGGTCTGGACACTGCGTTTGGACAACGACAACAACAACGCGCAATGACGCACCACGTGGACGGGCCGCATGCGGCCCGTCCATATGCGCGATCGACACATACGATTCACACACGCCGGGCAACCTCCGCCCGACCGACGCCACCCGGCGTCGCAAGCACCCGCGATTGCCACCGCTTGCCCGAACCTGCGACACTGCCGGTTCATCGCCCGCCTGCAGACAACCGAGGACGCTCGCGCATGACGACACCCATCAAGACGTTGATCCGACGGGGCGCGGCCCTCGTGCTGCTGGCCGCAGTCGGCTATGCCGGATACATGCTGTCGCGGCTCGCGCCGATCGCCACCGGCTATGCGGCGAAGGCGCTGTGTTCCGGCGTGTTCGTGTCGGGCCGCCCGGCCGCGTCCGTGATCGACGTCGACATCATGGCCGGCGTGCATCCGCTGCTGAAACTGGTGCGTCCGTCGCTCGATCCCGACCATCATCGTGCGGTGGCGACCTTCGCCGGCTTCGCCGGGCGCGAAGCCGACTTCCGGCCCGGGCTCGGCTGCACGCTCGCGCTCGGGCCGTCGTCTGCCACATTGCCCGCCGCGTTGCCCGTTCTCCCCGACCCGCCGCCCGCGCAGCCTGCACCCGCCGCGCCGCCCGCCGGCATCGACGCGCACAAGCTGCAGACCGCGCTCGACCGCGCATTCGACGAACCCGATCCGGCACGGCCGCGGCGCACGCGCGCGGTCGTCGTGATGTGGCGCGGCCAGGTGATCGCCGAACGTTATGCGCCCGGCTTCACGGCCGACACGCCGCTGCCCGGCTGGTCGATGACGAAGACCGTGACGGCCGCGCTGGTCGGCATGCTCGTCGCGCAGCACAAGCTGTCGCCCGACGCGTCGGCGCTGCTGCCCGAATGGCGCGCCAGCGGCGACCCGCGCGCGGCCATCACGCTCGACGAACTGCTGCGGATGACGAGCGGCCTGCAATTCAACGAGGACTACGACGACCCGCTGTCCGATGTCGCCGTGATGCTGTTCACGCAGCCCGATACCGCACGGTTCGCGTCGGCGAAACCGCTCGCCGCGACACCCGGCACGCAGTGGTACTACTCGAGCGGCACGAGCGCGATCATCGCCCGCGTGATGCGCGAAGCGATGGGCGGCAGCGACGATGACTACCTCGCGTTTCCGCGCCGCGCGCTGTTCGCGCCGCTCGGGATGCGCAGCGCGGTGTTCGAGCCCGATGCGTCCGGCACGCTCGGCAGCTCGTCGTACATGTATGCGAGCGCGCGCGACTGGGCGCGCTTCGGGCAACTTCTGCTGCAGGACGGCGAGTGGAACGGGCAGCGGCTGCTGCCGGCGGGCTGGGTGCGCTACCTGACGCGCGCGACGCCGCAGTCGCCGCGCCGGGAATTCGGCGCGCATCTGTGGGTCAAGGTGCCGGAGCCGTTCAACGATCTCGATCCGCATGCGAACGCGATGCCGGCCGACGCGTTTCATGCGGTCGGCCATGAAGGCCAGTTCGTCAGCGTGGTGCCGAGCCGTCAGCTGGTGGTCGTGCGGCTCGGGCTGTCGCGGCCGGAATCCGCGTGGAACCACGACGCGTTTCTCGCGCGCGTGCTCGACGCGGTGCCGGCGCCCGGCGCGTGACGCCAGGCCTGCGAGCCCGCTGGCCCATGCACGCCGGCGATGACGCGGCGGCGATTGCAACGCCGCCGCGCCGCGCGCTACCTGCGATGCGTCACGGATTCGCGCTGCCGGCGTAGGTCTTGAAGCCTTCGCGCGTCGCGAGACGCTCGATATAGCGCGACACCGCCGGGAAATCCGGATGCTCGAACGGCGTGCCGAACCAGCGGTTCACCGACAGGCCGATCGGAATGTCCGCGAGCGTGAAGGTGCGGCCGGCCACGAACGCGCCGGTCGATTCGAGCTGCGCGTTCAGCACGCGCATGTGCTTCGTCCAGCCCGCGATCGACTGCGCGATGGCGTCCGGGTCCTGATGATCGGGCGATTTCCGCACGAGGCCGAGGAACGCGCCCACCCACGAACGGTTCAGGTCCGCGCCCTGCCAGTCGATCCATTGATCGACCCGCGCGCGCGCCTGCGGCTCGGCCGGATAGAGCGCGTCGCCGCCATAGCGGTTCGCGAGGTAGCGGATGATCGTGTTCGATTCCCAGAGCACGAAATCGTCGTCCTTGATGACGGGCACGAGCGCATTCGGATTCAGCGCGAGATAGTCCGGATCGTTGGTCGTGCGAAAGCCCGCACCCCAGTCTTCCTGTTCGAACGGCAGGTTCAGCTCGGTGCACAGCCACAGCACCTTGCGGACGTTGATGGACGGGATCTTGCCGAGGATGTGCAGCATGCAGTCTCCTTGTGAGGTCAGATGCGGAGCGTTCGGGACGCACGACACGTCCCGAACGCGGTCACGTCGAATTTATACACGACGTTGCGGAAAACAACAGGCCGGGCCCGCGAAATCGGCGTGCGGCCGGTTCGTCAGGTTGCGCAGCGCGTGCTCGACCGTCGGGAACCGGAACATGAAGCCGTCCTGATGCAGTCGCGCCGGCATCACCCGCTGCCCGTCCAGCAGCAGCTCGGCCATCTCGCCCATCGCGCAGCGCAGCGGCGCGGCCGGCACGTGCAGCCATGCGGGGCGGCGCAGCACCTTCGTCACGACCTGCACGAACTCGCGCTGGGTCAATGCCCCGGGCGCCACCGCGTTGTAGACGCCGTGCATGCCCGCGTTCGACATCGCGCGCGCGACGATCCGCAGTACGTCGTCCCGGTGAATCCAGCTCATGACCTGCGCGCCGTCGCCGAAGCGCCCGCCCATCCCGAAGTAATGCGGCAGCAGCATCGGGCGCAACGCGCCGCCGGGGCCGAACACGACGCCCAGCCGCAGCACCACCGCGCGCACCCCATGGTGCTCGAGCGGCTGCGCGGACAGCTCCCACTGCCGGCACAGCTCGGACATGAAGCCGGTGCCGGCGCTGCTGCGCTCGTCGAGCCGCTCGTCGGCCGGCCGCACGCCGTAGTAGCCGATCGCGGATGCCTGGATCCATGTGCGCGGCTTGACCTCGGCGGTCTCGACCCAGCGCATCAGCGACTGCGTGACGCCGACGCGGCTGGCGAGCAGCAGCGCCTGCCGACGCTTGCTCCAGCGTGCGCCCAACACCGGCGCCCCCGCGAGATTGACGACCGTGTCGAAGCGCTCGTGCGGCTGCAACTGTTCGACGGACGTCACGCTGCGCACGCGGCCCTGGAACTGGTAGGCCGCGCGCAGCGGATCGCGCGCCAGCAACGTGACCGTATGCCCCGCATCGAGCAGTTGGTTCACGAGGGTTTCGCCGATAAAGCCGGTCCCGCCGGTGACGAGCACGTTGCCGGGCGGCTGTCCCGCGAACGGATTGGCGACCGGAGCGTGTCGCGCGATCCGGCACGCGGCAATCCCGTCACGGATACCCGATACCGTCACGCCGACGGCGAACAGGCTGAGCAGCCAGCCGCGCCAGCCGAGATCGAGCGCGTGCAGCGCGGTCGCTTCGTGCGCCCAGACGGCCAGTTGCATCGCGAGCATCCCGAACAGCGCGCCGCCGTTGACGGCCAGCAGCGTGTGCAGCACGCGCTCGGTCGCCGGCAGCTTGCGACTTTGGTCCTCGACGACGAAATCCCACAACGTCAGCACCACTTCGACGAGCACCACCGCCGCGATCGCCGCGACCCAGGCGCCGTGAAACGCGACGTTCGCGATCGATGCGAACACGAGGCCGTAGAGCACGGAACGCACCGCATGAATCGCCAGCTCGAGCCGCGCGCGCGGGCTGTGCGGCAGGTCCTGCGTGAGTTCGTGGTGATAAAGCGTATCGAATGCGCCCATCGCGCCCTGCACGATCAGCAGGTTGAGCGCCCAGTCGAAGGCAGGCAAGGTGTTCATGCGGTATCCCTCGTCAACAGCCAGACAAGCGGCGGAATCATCGCGACGAGTGCGGCCGCGTCGATCGCCACGTGACCCCATACACGGGCCTGCAATGAAAACAGCATGTCCTGCGGCGCCCAGATCAACACGCCGGCCAGCAGCCATCCCCACGTTTCCCGCCTGCGCAACCGGTTGCCGAGGTGGACGAGCGCGAGCATCCAGACCGACGCGCACTGCACCGTCGCGCCGATCAGCGACATCCACCATATCTGCTGCGCACGCGCCGGTTCCGGTGCCGCACCGGCCCAGAAATGCAGCTCGATGCCGCGGTGATACGCATCGACGAACGGTGCACCGGCAAGCCATGGAACGGCCATGCCGACGAGCAGGTGGACGATCGCCGCGGCATACATCCAGCGCACGACGATGCGGCGCGCGTTGTCGGACGCAGGGCGATCTGCCGTCGTGTTTTCAGCGGCCTTGCCGATGCGACACGCCGGCCCTTCGCAGTGCGCTTCGGCGTGATAGCCGAGCCAACTGGAGACGGCGTGCCGGTTGCGTGCGATGCGGCGATACAGCGGCGCGAACGCGTCGCGCATGGCCGGCACGCGAAGCGGCCAGACGAGCCAGCGGCGCCCGACCAGCGTATAGGCGGCCAGGATGCTGTCCATGCCGGTCAGCATGCGTCCGTCGGGCAGGCGCGCATGCAGCTCGCGATTCAGCGCGGGCAGGTCGACGCCCAGCGGCGCCGGATCGAAACCCGGCTCGGCGATATCGACGAACGCCAGCCGGTGTCGCGTATTCCTGGCCGCGAGACGCCGAATTTCCGCGACGCATAACGGACACCGTCCGTCGAAGTACAGCACCAGTTCACTTGAGTCCATGATTTGCACTCCTTCTTGTTATCGCAAGCATCATGAATCGATCGATTGACTGCTTTCAGGTGCGCCGCACCGCCGCTCCGCGCGGCGGCGACGGCCCTACATCGGCTTGAGCACCATCAGGAAGTAGACGGACAACATCGCGAAGAACGCCGGATAGCCGAGCAGCTCCCAGCGCTTCGCATAGCGCCAGTAGCGCTCCGGCAACGCGGCGTCGCCGTTCACGTAAGCGAGCTTCGCCATCGCGGCGAGTTCGACTTGCAGCCACACGACCGGCAGCCAGCACGCGCCGGCGATCGCATACAGCACGATCGACGCGACGAGCCACGGCGTATGCCATGGCCAGCCGGCCGTATGCGCGAGCCACAGCCCGGACGCCGGCTGGAAGATCACGGCCGGTGTCGTGAACCACCAGTCCGCGCGCACCACGAGCCGCGACACGGCCGCGATCGCGGGCACCGAGCGCGTGCGGTTCGCGAAGAACAGATAAAACGCGGTGCCGAACCCCGTGCCGACCAGCAGCACCGAGGACAGGATATGCAGCGCCTTGACGACGAGATAGGTATTCATGCGTGTTCTTCTTCTGAAAACAGGATCAACAGGATCGCGAGAATCGGCACGTTCTTGAGCACGGGGCCGAACGGTTCGGCCAGCAGGCCCGGCATCGTGACCGCGATGACGGCCGAATACGCGACGATCAGCACGGCTTGTGCAACCCACAGGCGGCGCGACGGCGCGGCGACGGTCGCGATGCCGAACGCGAAATCCAGCGCGCTTGCCGCATAGAGCGCGACCAGCGCAGGCAGCCCCGTCAGGTGCGCATGCGCAAGCAACGCGAGGCTCGCGTGCAGCGGATGAATGAACGCGCTTGCGATGGCCGTCCAGATCCACACGATCGCGAGTGCACCCAGCAGCAACGGGCGCCGCCACATCGCGAGCGCGTCGTTCCGCAGCGCGGCCGCGTCCGCGCCGATGAAACCGCCGATTCCGCGCGGCGGCCGGCCGAGCACGGCAGTCGCGGCCGCCGGATCGCCGGTGTTTCCGCCGCGCAGCATCGTCCACGTGTCGCGCGTCAACATCGCGCCCGGCAGCATGCCGAGCAGCGCGGCCGCCGCGCCGACCAGCGGGCCCGGCAGCGTCACGCCGGCGGCCGGCGGAAACCCCAGCGCGGCGCGGTAGCGGGCCAGCATCTCGCGGTATTCGACTTCGTCGTTGCCGACCACGTCGATCACCTGGTTGCCGGCCGCCGGCGAATCAAACGACTGCGCGACGAGCCGCGCGACGAGTTCGGCGAGATCGTCGACATGCACGGGGCGCAGCCGCTGATGGCCGCCCGCCGGCAATACATGCACGGGCAGGCTCGTGAGCATCCGGAAAAACCGCGCCGACGTACCGGCCGCGCCGTAGACCAGCGCGGGACGCACGATCCGGGAGTCGATCGGCAGCGTCTGCAGGAAGCGGTCGGCTGCGTGCTTGCTCGCGAAGTACCGCGTATCGCCGCGCTCGACACCGAGCGCCGAGATCTGGATCACGCGCCGCACGCGCGCACGGCAGCACGCGGTGAAAAGTGCGCACGGCGCGGCGCAATGCACGGCGTCGAGCGTCGCGCCGCGTCGATCGGCGAGGATGCCGACCGCATTGATCACCACGTCGACGCCCTCCAGCCGCGCCAGCCACGCGTCGGGATCGACGTCCTTCGCGAAGTCGATCCCGACGTCGCGCGGGCCGGCCGCATCGCGCACGCCGCGCAGCACGCGATGGCCGCCGGCTTCGAGCTGCGCGCACAGTGCCCGCCCGATGAAGCCGTTCGCGCCGCAAACGAGGACGGTCATGCTGCGTTCCCCGGTGCGGTCGCTCTGGCAGGTAGACGGCAAGACTGCGTTCATTTTCATCCTCTCTTTACAGTTATTTCTGTATAGACAGAAATAACAACCCCGAAAAAAGCGGGCTGCCTGCCCGCACTTCCGCTACCGCTTACTTCGGCGACTTGCGCCTGACCGTCTGGCTGATCTTCGCGCCGATGCCGAGCGCCTTCATCAGCGTATCGGGCTTGAGCCGCAGCATCTCGTCCGACCAGGTCGTCAGCGTCTCGACGAACTGCAGCGTGTCGCGGATGCGCTGTTCGGTCTCGCGGCTCTCGTTGGCGATCTCCGGGCTCGTCAGGCAATCGCGCAGCACCGTGAGCGTCGGCTCGATCTCGCGCTGCCGCCGCCCTTCGACGATCAGCTTGAACAGTTCCCAGATGTCGGTCGACGTCTCGAAATGGTCGCGGCGGTCGCCCAGCACGTGCACGACCTTCGCGAGCCGCCACGCCTGAAGCTCCTTCAGGCTCGTGCTGACGTTGGAGCGCGCGACGTTGAGCGTCTCGGCGATCTCGTCGGCCGCGACCGGCCGGCCGGCCAGGTAGAGCAGCGCGTGAATCTGCGAGACGGTTCGGTTGACGCCCCACCGCGAGCCCATTTCGCCCCAGTGGAGAATGAATCGTTCGGCAATCGGTGTGAGTTCCATGTCGGGAAATTTATTCATTTCAGTTATTTCTGTCAAGAGAGAAATAACCGGATGATCCGGCACCTTCCGGCCGCGTGCGCCCGCGATCGGCCGCTTCCTTTACAATGCGCGGGATTTTTCCGATTTCAGGCCGTTTCCGCCTTTCTGACAAGAGGTTCCAATGATCATCAAACCGCGCGTGCGTGGCTTCATCTGCGTGACGACTCATCCCGTCGGCTGCGAAGCCAACGTCAAGGAACAGATCGACTACGTGACTTCGCACGGCCCGATCGCCAACGGCCCGAAGAAGGTGCTCGTGATCGGCGCGTCGACCGGCTACGGCCTCGCCGCCCGGATCTCGGCCGCATTCGGCTCGGGCGCGGACACGCTCGGCGTGTTCTTCGAGCGTGCCGGCAGCGAATCGAAGCCCGGCACGGCCGGCTGGTACAACAGCGCCGCGTTCGAGAAATTCGCCGCCGAAAAGGGGCTCTATGCGCGCAGCATCAACGGCGACGCATTCTCGGACAAGGTCAAGCAGGTCACGATCGACACCATCAAGCAGGATCTCGGCAAGGTCGATCTCGTCGTCTACAGCCTCGCGGCGCCGCGCCGCACGCACCCGAAGACGGGCGAAACGATCAGCTCGACGCTCAAGCCGATCGGCAAGTCGGTGTCGTTCCGCGGGATCAACACCGACAAGGAAGTGATCCAGGAGACCGTGCTCGAGGCCGCCACGCAGGAAGAGATCGACGGCACCGTCGCCGTGATGGGCGGCGAGGACTGGCAGATGTGGATCGACGCGCTGGATGAAGCCGGCGTGCTGGCCGACGGCGCGAAGACGACCGCGTTCACGTATCTCGGCGAGCAGATCACGCACGACATCTACTGGAACGGCTCGATCGGCGAAGCGAAGAAGGATCTCGACAAGAAGGTGCTGTCGATCCGCGACAAGCTGGCCGCGCACGGCGGCGATGCACGCGTGTCGGTGCTGAAGGCCGTCGTCACGCAGGCCAGCTCGGCGATCCCGATGATGCCGCTGTACCTGTCGCTGCTGTTCAAGGTGATGAAGGAAACCGGCACGCACGAAGGCTGCATCGAGCAGGTGTACGGGCTCCTCAAGGACAGCCTGTACGGCACGACGCCGCATATCGACGAAGAAGGCCGCCTGCGCGCGGACTACAAGGAACTCGATCCGCAGGTGCAGGCGAAGGTCGTCGCGCTGTGGGACCGGGTGACGAACGAGAACCTGTACGAGCTGACCGACTTCGCCGGCTACAAGACCGACTTCCTGCGGCTGTTCGGCTTCGAGATCGCCGGCGTCGACTACGACGCGGACGTGAACCCGGACGTGAAGATCCCGGGCATCATCGACACGACGGTCTGACGGCCGGACCCGCCGCGCGGGCGGCGGGTCGAACTTCCCGGCGGCATCAACGCGGCGCCGGTTCTTCCAGATAGACGCCCGACGACAGCGTGGCCTTCACCTGCCGCGTGAACTCGTCGGTCGACACTTCCTCCGCACCCGCTTCGATCGCGTCGTAGGCCTGGCGCACGACGTCGTCCGGCGTGGCCTTCGGCACGTCGAGGCCGCGCGTCAGGTCGGTGTCGATGAAGCCGGCATGCAGCCCGACGACCTGCGTGTGCTGTTCGCGCAGCGAATGGCGCAGCCCGTTGGTCAGCGCCCACGCGGCCGATTTCGACACGCCGTAGCCCGACAGGATCGGCCGGTTCACCCAACTCGCGACCGACAGGATGTTCAGGATCGCGCCGCCGCCATGGCTGGCGAGGGTTTCAGCAAACGCCCGCGACATCGCCAGCATCCCGAACACGTTGGTTTCGAAGTGATCGCGCAGCGCGTCGGGCGCGCCGTCGTCCGTCAGGCTGCCGAGCCGCGCAATGCCTGCGTTGTTGATCAGCAGCGTGACGTCGCGCGCCGCGTCGGCCGCCGCGGCGACGGCCGCCGGATCGGTCACGTCGAGCTTCACGGGCACGACGCCCGGCAGCGTCACGGTGGCCGGATCACGCGCCGCCGCATAGACCTTCCGCGCGCCTCTCGCGAGCGCCTGCTTCGCAAACTCGAGCCCGAGCCCGCGGTTTGCACCTGTCACGAAAACGACTGCACCTTCGATCTTCATGATCGTTCCTTTCACATGATGAATCGCCTGCGCGCCGGCTCGTCGCGCGCGTGAGATCCGGTGGAAAACGAGGCTGCCATTGCGTACCGAATCGCTGCGCCGCCGGAGGCAGACGGCGAGCCGTCCGCTGCCCGTCACCCTGCGGCGCCAAAGACCTCGACCAACTTCCATCCGTGTTCCGGCCGTGGCTTCGCACTGCCCGCCAAGTCGGCTACACTCGATATCAATGTCGATCACCATTGTCTTTGCGGTGCATTGTGTTCGTGCCGCCCGGGCATGTCAATTGTGATCGCCATTGTGTTTTTCAATCGACGCGATCAGCAGAATCGGGGAGGGATCGATGGGCGTGTCAAGACAGCAGGCTGCCGAGAACCGGAGCGCGATCGTCGCGGCCGCCGAGCGGCTGTTCCGCGTACGCGGCGTCGACGCCGTGGGGCTGACGGAGCTGATGAAGGAAGCCGGCTTCACGCAGGGCGGCTTCTACAACCACTTCAAGTCGAAGGATGCGCTGGTCGCCGAGGTGATGGAAAAGGCGATGCAGGACCGCGCGGATTCGCCGAACGCCGGCAGTCTCGCCGCGCAGGTGGCGTCGTATCTGTCGGCGGCGCATCGCGACAATGTCGAGGCCGGGTGCCCGCTGTCCGGCTTCGCGGGCGACGCGCCGCGACTGACCGAGGCGGCGCGCGCGTGCTACGCGCACGGCCTCGCCGTGTATCTCGACCGGCTGGAACGGATGGTGGCGACCGAAGGCGCAACGCCGGAGCAGACGCGTCGCGACGCGCTCGCGGTCTTCAGCCAGATGGTCGGGGCGCTCGTGCTGTCGCGTGCGATCGCCGGCACCGATCCCGTGCTGGCCGACGAGATTCTCGACGCGGGACGGGATACGCTCATCGACGGACGCGGCGGTCGGGTTGCGCCGGTGTAACGAAGCGCGCTTCGTGCGTTCGTGCGTTCGTGCGTTCCTGCGTTCGTGCGTTCCTGCGCTATTCGACCGCCCGCGCGGCATCCCACAGCGGCTGCCCGCCCAGCGCCGCATGCCACACGTCAAAACGCGTGCGCCACGATTCGAACGGCTCCGTCAGTGGATGGCGCGGATCTTCGCTGAGCGAATACGCCATCCCTTCGATCAGCCAGCGCGGCTTGGTCGCGACGGCCAGGTTGCCGAGCACTTCGGCCTGGCGGTGATGGATCAGCTCGTGCGCGAGAAAGTAGGTCTGCCAGCCGCGCGGCGCCACGGCCACGCCGAAATTGCCGAGCGTCAGCGCCGCGCGCTGGCCGAGGCCGAATGCGTCGGCGCACGCGCGCGTCGAACAGAACACGACGCGCGGCGCGGCGCGGAACCCGCCGACGGCCGCCGCCGCGCGCGCATAGCCGTCGCGATAGAGCTGCTGTGCGTCGCCGAGCTTCGCTGCATCGTCCGTGCAGATGTCGGCGCGTGGGCAGGACACGCCGGGGATCAGCGCGGGCGCGACGATGCGCAACGGCTTGACGAGCGCGTACGCGGCAATCGGCAGTGCGACGAGCAGGCCCGTGAGGGCGAAAGCGACATGCGAGCGTTTCATCGAGGCGGCGGTTCCGTGGCGTTTTGTTGGAGTTCTACCTGCGTGAATATATCGGACCGGCATGGTTGCCGACCCTGTTTTTCTTTCTGACCGGCTTCAGGCACCGCCCTGCTCTCGACTCTCGACTCTCGACTCTCGACTCTCGACTCTCGACTCTCGACTCTCAGCTCTCAGCTCTCAGCTCTCAGCTCTCAGCTCTCAGCGATGCATGGCGGATGCCGATGAGCGGCGCCAACGCGCACCGCTACGCGAGCTGCTTGTGGAAAAACGTCGTCGCACAGAGCGCGCCGTCGGGCATCAGCGCGTAGTTCGGCACGACGCCGACGCGCTGCCAGCCGGCCCGCTCGTACAGCCGCTCGGCGTCGCCGCCCGTCACGGTGTCGAGCACGAGCACGGTCTTGCCGGCGTCGCGCGCAGCAGCGTCGGCCGCCGCCATCAGCCGCGCGGCGACACCCTGCCGGCGCGCGTGCCGCGACACGAGCATCTTCGCGATGTCCGCGCGATGCGGCTGGTTCTCGGGCTGCGCGGTCACGACCTGCACGGTGCCGACGATCCTGCCGGCAGCGTCCTCGGCGACGAGCAGGATGCGTTCACCGTTCTCCACGCCGTCGGCCACGCGCGTCCAGAATGCGACGGCGGTCGGCCGCTCGATCGGCAACATGAAGCTGACGGACGCGCCGCCCTCGACGCAATCGATCAGCACGTCGGCCAGCGCATCGACGCAGGCCCTCGCATCGCTCGCGCCGACGCGGCGGACGGTAACAGGTTCGGTCATGCCATCTCCGGTGGTCAGGCGTGCCGCACCGCGTGAGCGCGGCGTATGCCGGGATCAAAAGGAACACCGGCCGATCGTCGCGGCTCACGCGACGGCGGCAGGCTTTCGGCAACGCGGCGCCCGGTCGGCGCATGTTACCGCCCCATCATCGTACGCGACGAAAATTCCCGCTGCATCGCCTTTGCTTCGCCGCATGGCAAACTTTCAACCCGGTATCGACGACGTATTCCAAGCACTGGCCGATCCGACACGCTGCGCGATAGTCAGCGCACTCGGCGGCGGCGGGCGCACCATCTCTGAACTGGCAGCGCCGTTCGACACCGCGCTGCCGTCGTTCGTCAGGATTTGCTCCGGTAAACCCGGCCATTGATGGTGGGAAAGAAAGGAGTGCTGTTGACAGGCCGCTTCTTCCACGGGTTAGCATCACCGGTATGATTCTTGTCTACCGCTACCGGGTGAAGTCACTCAACGGACTGCTTAACAAACAGAGCCGAACTGTGGTGTCGAGCATGATCGCGATATCAACGCTGCATTGAACATTCTCCGATGCGGACGTGCATCGCCAGGTGTGGGAATCCTCCGCCTTTAGACGGAGGAGGACGTCAAGAAGCATGTCGCCGTGCTCGAGCGCAGCGGCCTCGTCCAGACCCGGAAAACCGGCCGCTCGCGCACCTGCGCGCTGGTCGCCAGCCGGCTGACCGAGGCCGAGGAATGGCTCGCCGCGCAGCGTGCGCTGTGGGAAGCGCGATCCGATCGTCTCGTCGAATTCGTCGAACGCCGTCACCAGGAGGAGCAAGATGTCAGCAAGCCACGTCGAACCCGCTGAAGCCCACGATCTCGTCATCACGCGCACGCTGCACGCGCCGCGCCACGCGCTGTGGCATGCGTGGACCGACCCCGAACTGTTGAAGGAATGGTGGTGCCCGAAACCGTGGACCACCGAGGTGCGCGCGTTCGACCTGCGGCCGGGCGGCGCCTTCCATACGTTTATGCGCGGCCCCGATGGCGGCACGAGCGACAATCCCGGCTGCTTCCTCGAAATCGTGCCAGAAGCGCGCATCGCGTTCACGTCGATGCTCGCGGGCGGCTGGCGGCCTCAGGTGCCGTGGCTGGGCTTCACGGCAATCATTACGATGGCCGACGACGCTGCGGGCAGCCGCTACGAGGCGCGCGTGATGCACCCCGATGCCGCGACGCGCGAGCGCCACGAAGCGCTCGGCTTCTTCGAGGGCTGGAACGCCTGCATCACGCAACTCGACGCATTCGCGGCCACGCTGCGCTGAACGGCTGAACGGCTGAACGGCTGAATGCGGGCGAGTGCGCGGTCATTGCAAGCCGCCCCGCTCGCGCCTACGATTCCTGAAGGAAGCACGACGACACGCCGGCATCCGGCGTGCACCGTCGCGCGCGCTCCGCGGGAGGCGACATGTTGCATACGCACACGCATTCGACCCGGGTCAGCCGGCACCTGAACGCACCGCGCGGACGCGTCTACCGCGCGCTGCTCGATCCGCACGCGGTCGAGCAATGGAAGGTGCCCGACGGCATGACGTGCCGCGTGCATGCGTACGACGCGCGCGAAGGCGGCGCGCTGCGCGTGTCGCTGAGCTACGACGCGCCGTCGGCCGACACCGGCAAGACCACCGCGCGCACCGATACCTACCACGGCCGCTTCGTCACGCTCGTGCCGGACCAGCAGATCGTCGAGATCGACGTGTTCGAGACCGACGATCCGATGCTGCGCGGCGCAATGACGATCACGATCACGCTGTCCGACGAAGCGGACGGCACGCGCGTGGACGCCGTGCACGACGGGATACCGCCCGGCGTGCCGGTCGCCGACAACGAGACCGGCTGGCGCATGGCGCTGGCGAAGCTCGCGGCGCTGGTCGAGGCAGGGTGAGCACGCGCGGGCATGCCGTGACGCGTGTCAGCCGAGCCGGTAAGCGCGCGTGACCGTGCCGCGGAACAGCGCATCGCGCTCGTCCGGGCTCGCATGCGCGGTCAGCCGCTTGAACGCGTTCCAGCCGTTCACGTACGAATACGAACCCTTGTCGACCGGGAAATTGCTCTCGAACATGCAGCGCTCCGCGCCGAATGCTTCGATACAGGTCAGCATCCACGGCTTCCACGCGTCGGCGAGCTGCGCGGAAGACGGCGGCCGCGCGCCCTTCTCGAAATCGAACCCGTTGATGCGCATCCCGAGCCCGCCGACTTTCACGTACACGTTCGGCAGCTGCGCGAGTTCGCGCATCGACACCCGCCAGCGCTCGAACACCTCCGGCCGCTTGTCCGCATAGCTCGCGATCCTTACGACGCCGCCGCAGTGATTGACGACGATCCGCGTATCGGGGTTCGCCTTCGCAAGATCGAACAGCTCGGGCAGTTGCGGAAAGAACAGCCACGCATCATACGATAGCCCGAGCGGCGCGAGCTGCGCGACGCCGGCCCGGTACGCGGAATCGAGCAGCAGCCCGCGCGGCACCGCCGACAGCGGATTCGCGAGCGTCGGATCGGCATCCCACGTGGTCAGGTGCCGAACCCCGCGAAACCGCCCGCGCCCCGCTTCGAGATGCGCTTCCAGCACGTCGCGCACGCGTTCGCCGAGCCGCAGGTCCGCGTGGCCGACGATGCCTTTCGCGACGGCCGGACGGCCGTGCTGCAGCGGCTCGGTCACGCCGGCGACATAGGCCGTCTCGCCTACCGGCTTCAGTTCGGTGGGGCCGGAATCGCGATAGCGCGTCTGCGCCTGCATGTAGACGGACGCCTGGATGTTGTGGCCCGAGCGCGCGTCCTGCAGATAATCGTCGAGCATGTAGATCCAGCCCGGCCGTTCATAGAAATGATGATGCGCGTCGACGATCGGCAGGTCGGGCTCGAGCGCGGGTTCGAGCGCCGACGCGAGCCAGTCGGGGCGGACCGCGAGATAGTTGCCTTGCGTCGTCATGCGGGAAGCTCCATCTTGGGCCGGTGCGTGCGTATCGGCGAACGCGGGCAGCGCGAGCGACGCGGCGGCCGCGCCGAGCAGCCGGCGTCGCTTGATCGAAATCGTCGTGTCCATGTCATTCGCCCCGGTCGAACGCGTACAGCGACAACGTGAGCAGCGTCGTGATCGCGAGGACGATCGCGAGGCCGAGCATGCCGGCCGTGAAGGTGCCGAAGCTGTCCTTCAGGTAGCCGACGAGATAAGGACCCGCGAAGCCGCCGAGCGCGCCGATCGAGTTGATCAGCGCGAGCCCGCCGGCCGCGGCCTGGCCGGACAGGAAGCGCGAAGGCAGCGTGTAGAAGATCGTGCGGCCGGCAATCGTGCCGATCAGCGCGAGCGTGATGCCGACGAGCGCGGGACCGAGCGTCAGGAAATGCGTCGACACGCCGAGCGCCACCGCGCCGATGAACAGCCCGATTGCGAGGTTCGCGACAGGGCCGCCGCGACGATCCACACGCTTCGCCCACCACAGCAGCGCGACCGTCGCGAAGAAGTACGGCACCGCGGACAACCAGCCGGTCTGCATCGTCGACATGCCGTGCGCCTTCAGCATCTGCGGCAGCCAGATGCCGATCCCGTACGAACCCATCGTGAAGCCGAACGAGATCAGCGCGAGCACGTACACGCGCACGTCGCGCAGCGCGACGCCGAATTGCTTCTTCCGTCCGGCGGCCGCGCCTTCGCGCTCGAACGCGCGCTGCAGCGCGGTACGCTCGTCGTCCGACAGCCACGCGGCATCCGCCGGCGAATCGGACAGCAGCTTCAGCACGATAAAACCGAGCGCGCACGCAGGCAGCCCTTCGACGATGAACATCCACTTCCAGCCGGCAAGCCCGAGCGCGCCGTCGAGCTGCAGCAGCCACGTCGACAACGGGCCGCCGATCAGCGACGACAGCGGCGTCGACACGGTGAACCATGCGAGCACACGCGTGCGGTAGCTCGCCGGAAACCACACGGCGAGGAAGAAGATCACGCCCGGAAAGAATCCGGCCTCGCCGATGCCCAGCAGCAGCCGGATCGCGTAGAAGCTCGTCGGCCCGGTCGCGAGCGCGGTCGCGGCCGCCATCAGCCCCCACGTGATCATGATGCGGGCGAGCCAGCGGCGCGCGCCGAAACGGTACAGCGCGAGATTGCTCGGCACCTCGAACACGCAGTAGCCCGCGAACATGATCCCCGCGCCCCAGCCGAACTGCGTCGCGGTCAGCCCGAGATCGCGGTTCATCGTGAGCGCCGCGAACCCGACGCTCGTGCGATCGAGGTAGTTGAAGAAGTAAGCCAGCGCGAGCAGCGGGATGAAACGCCATGCGGCCTTGCGCACGGCCCGTTGCTCGACCGATGCATCGGTCTCGCGATCGGCGGCCAGCGCCGGGGAAGCGGATGTCATGGTTGTCTCCGTGGATGCGGCAATCCGCGCCCGCGCGTTGCGCGGCCGGGTGCCTTTGTTCGTTCGATGAATCGCGGCCGCGCTATGCGCTCGCCACTTCGTTCGGCGAAGGCGCGCCGCCCGGCCCGTCGCCGTGCGCTGCACCGTCCGCGCCGTACTGTCCTGCGACGACGCCCGCTTCGATCAGCGCACGCGCGTCGTCCGGCGCATAGCCGAGCTCGCCGAGCAACGCGTGCGTGTCCTGGCCGAGTGCGGGCGGCGCCGAGCGCAGCCGCAGCCGCTCGCCCGCGAGCGTCAGCGGCAGCAGCGCGGTGCGTGTGTCGACCGGCCGGCCTGCGCAGCTCGCGTCGGCCGGCAGCGTCACCGCTTCGAGGCCGCCGGTCGCCAGCAGATGCGGATCGTCGAACAGGTCCTGCGGCTTCGTGATCGGCGCGTACGGCAGGCCGATCGATTCGAAGATCGCGCCGATCTCCGCGGCCGAATGCGGCGCGAGCCGCGAGCGCAGTTCGGGCAGCAGCCACTCGCGCGCCTGCACGCGCAGGTTGTTGGTCGCGAGGCGCGGATCGTCCTTCAGCGCCGCAAAGCCGAACGCATCGCAGAACAGCGCCCACTGCGTATCCGACACGACCGCGAGAAAGATCTGCTCGCCGTCCTTCACGGGGAACACGTCGTAGACGGCCCACGCGGAAATCCGGCTCGGCATCGGCGACGCGGCCTGCCCCGTCACCGCGAACTGCATCATGTGCTGCGCGACGAGGAACACGTTGTTCTCGAACAGCGAACTCTGCACCTGCTGGCCGCGGCCGGTGCGCTCGCGCTGCGCGAGCGCGGCCATCGCGCCGATCGCGCCGAACATGCCGCCCATGATGTCGTTCACGCTCGAGCCCGCGCGCAGCGGCCGGCCCTCGGGGCCCGTCATGTAGGCCAGGCCGCCCATCATCTGCACGACTTCGTCGAGCGCGGTGCGATGCTCGTACGGCCCCGGCAGGAAGCCCTTGTGCGACACGTACACGATGCGCGGATTCAGCGAGGACAGCGCGGGATAACCGAGGCCGAGCCGATCCATCGTGCCGCTCTTGAAGTTCTCGCTGAAGACGTCCGCCGTTCCGACGAGCCGCAGCACGATTTCCAGCCCGCGCGGATCCTTCACGTCGACCGCGAGGCTCTTCTTGTTACGGTTGAACATCCCGAAGAAGCCCGCGCCGGAGCCGCGCAGCGCACGCGTGCTGTCGCCCGCGATCGGTTCGATCTTGATGACTTCCGCGCCGAGATCCGCGAGCAGCATGCCGCAGGTCGGGCCCATCACCATGTGCGTCATCTCGATCACGCGCACGCCTTGGTACGGCAGTGCCGCAGCAGGTAGCCGGCCGTTCATTGCGCGACTCCCGTCAGGCATCCTTCCGGTTGAGCGGCCGTCGGAGCGCGGCCGTCCGCATAGCGGAAGCCCTTCGGCAATCCGGCGTCCGGCACGTGGCCGTACAGCGCCTCGGACGGCAGCGCGTCGTGCAGGATCGCGCGCGCGGCGAGCAGCGCGTCGACGTCGACGCCCGTGTCGACTCCCATCGATTCGAGCAGGAACACGAGATCCTCGGTGACGATGTTGCCGGTCGCGCCCGGCGCATACGGGCAGCCGCCGAGGCCGCCCTGGCTCGCGTCGATCGTCGTCACGCCCGCATCGAGCGCCGCGACGACGTTCGCAAGCCCCTGCCCGCGCGTGTTGTGGAAATGCGCGCCGCCCGCCTTGTCGCCGACTTCGCGCCGCAGGCGCGCAAACAGCCGGCGCACCTGCGCCGGGTTCGCATAACCGCTCGTATCGGACAACCCGATTTCGTCGACGCCGCACTCGGCCATCGCGACGGCCATCGCGATCGTCTCGTCGTCGCTGACGGCGCCCGCGATCGTGCAGCCGAACGCGACCGACACGCCCGCCTCGATCTGCACCGACGGAAACCGCGCATCGCGCAGCGCGACGATCGCGCGCACCTCGTCGATCATCTGCGCGGGCGTCTTGCGGATGTTCGCCAGCGAATGCGCTTCCGTCACCGATACCGGCAGCGTCAGCTTGTGTGCGCCCGCGTCGAATGCGCCCTCGGCGCCGCGCAGGTTCGGCGCAAGTGCGGCGACGTGCAGCCCGGGAATCGCCAGAGCATGCGCGACGACTTCGCGCACATCGGCCATCTGCGGCAACAGCCTGGCCGGCACGAACGACCCCACCTCGATCTCGCGCAGGCCGGCCGCGGCCAGCGCGGTGATCCAGCGCAGCTTGCCGGCCGTCGGCATCACGGTCCTGATGCTCTGCAGGCCATCGCGCGGCCCGACCTCGCTGACCAGCACCTTCGGATATTCGGAAACGCTCATTCGATACCTCATCGTTCTATCTGAAAGAACATCGTTCTGTTTGATAGAACTTTAGGCGCGTGCCGAATGGGCTGTAAGCGGGGTATACCCGCAAAATTGCGATTTTCTGGAACTTGAGTTCTACCAGACAGAACGATATAGTCGACCGACCATCATCCGAAGGAAGCAGGCAGTGCCTACGACTCAAGCAGATCACGCCGGCGACGGGCCCGATTCGTCGGCCGAGGAAGCCTCCAGCGGCGTCGCCGTGCTCGACCGTGCGTTCGCGATCCTCCGTGCATTCGGACCGACCGACGACCGGCTGTCGCTCGCCGAACTGTCGCGCCGCACCGGGTTGTACAAGAGCACGATCCTGCGTCTGCTCGCCGCGCTCGAACATGGCGGCTTCATGCGCAAGCTCGACGACGGCCAGTACGCGGTCGGGCACGAGCCGCTGCGGCTCGCCGCGCTGTACCAGCGCTCGTTCCGGGTCGGCCCGGTGGTCGAGCCGCTGCTCGAGACGCTGAGCCGCGAACTCGGGGAAACCGCGTCGTTCTATGTGCGCCAGGGCGACATGCGCTCGGTGCTCTACCGCGTCGAGCCCGCACGCGCAGTGCGCGTGTCGATTCGCGTCGGCGAGGAGTTTCCGGTTGGCCAGGGCGCGTCCGGGAAGGTGCTGCTGGCGTTCACCGACACGCAGGACGCACGCTGGAACGACGTGCGCGAACGACTGTGGGCCGCGTCGTACGGCGAGCGCGACCCCGAGACGGCGTCGGCGTCCGCGCCCGTGTTCGATGCTGCCGGCGCATGCGTCGGCGCGCTGACCGTGTCGGGCCCGAAATCGCGGCTCGCCGCCGCGCCGACGATGGCGGCGGCACTCGCGATGCTGCTGCCGCTCGCGCAGAAGGCGACCGTCGCACTCGGCGGCGCAGGCGCACGCTACGACGCGGCCGCCGTGCGCGACAGTCTCGCGCGGCTCGCGTCGGCAGCGGACGACGCCGCGGGGGCCTAGTCGGCCGCGCGCGCGTCCGGAAGCGCGACAGCGCAAACGGCGGCCGCGTGCGACACTGGCCGCCGATGCACGCATCGCACGCCGCCCGTGTGCGCACCATGCTTGCAACCGTCAACCGGCCATGCACAAGAGGGGCATCCGCCATGAACGCCGCGCGCACCGCCACCTGGTATTTCGATTTCGTCTCGCCGTTCGCCTACCTGCAGCAGGAACAATTCGACCGGTTGCCGCCCGCCGCGGCGTTCGAGCCGCGGCCGATCGTGCTCGGCGCGCTGCTCGCGCACTGGGGCCAGAAAGCGCCGGCGGAGATTGCGGCGAAACGCGTCTTCACCTATCGCCACGCGCAATATCGCGCGGACAAGCTCGGCATCCCGTTCCGGATGCCGCCGGCCCACCCGTTCAACCCGATCAAGCCGCTGCGCCTCGCGATCGCGATGGGCAGTTCGCTCGATGCGATCCGGCGGATCTTCCGGCATATCTGGCGCGACGGTCATGACGTGTCGACGCCGGAAGGCTTCGCCGCTCTGTGCGAAGCCGTCGGTTTTCCCGAGGGCGTAACGGCCGTCGAAGCACAGCCGGTGAAGGACGCGCTGCGCGCGAACACCGATCGTGCGATCGCGCTCGGCGTATTCGGCGTGCCGACTTTCGAACTCGACGGCGACCTGTTCTGGGGCGAGGATGCGACCGACATGTTCGCCGACTGCGCTACGTCCCGCGCGTGGCTCGACTCGCCCGAGGTGCGCCGCATCAGCGCGCTGCCCGAAGGAATCCGGCGCGGCTGAGCCTGCGGACCGCGGGCCGGATGCGCTTCGTGACGTCCGCCCGATTCCGCCGCGCGCCGGCCGATCCGCCGCCGCAATTGTCATCCACAAGACAACGTCCGCCCACCGCGCCGCCTACACTCGCGGCATCACAACCCGGGAGGAGACGCCGATGCGCTACGCGAACAAGGTGATACCGGTCGACGACGCGCTGTCGCACGTGCACTCCGGCAGCCGCCTGATGCTCGGCGAATTCGTCGGCGCAGGCGAAGCCGCCGTCTGCATCGAAGCATTGCTGCGTCGCGACGTGAACGGATTGACGCTGATCGCCAACACGCCCGGCCTGCGCGGCGGCTTCCTCAAGGCGCGGCTGTTCGCGTCCGGCCAGCTCGCCGAATTCATCGGCACGCACGTCGGCACGACCGACGAGTCGACGCACGCGTACCTGACCGACGCGGTGCGCGTGACGGAGTTCTTCCCGATGGGCACCTGGGCCGAGAAGGTGCGCGCCGGCGCTATGGGCCTGGGCGGCGTGCTCGTGCCGGTCGGCGTCGGCATCCTCGACCAGTCGGGCATGTTCCCCGCCCTCGATGCGCCCAAGCGGAAGATCGAGATCGACGGCCGCACGTGCTTCGTCGAGCCGCCGCTCACCGCGGACGTGTCGATCATCAAGGGCTGGCGCGCCGACACGTTCGGCAACGTCGAGTTTCGCGGCACGTCGCTGCAGAACCAGCGCGACATCGCGATGGCGGGCCGCTATACGATCGTCGAAGTCAACGAGATCGTCGAGGTCGGCGCGATTCCGCCCGAGCGGGTCGGTTGTCCCGGCGTGTTCGTCGATGCGGTCGTGCACGGGCTGACGCTCGACGAACAGCACGCGCTGTACCGCCGGCAATGGACGAAGCTCGGCCGGCTGCCGACCGCCGACGACGCAGCGCACGCCTGATCGACGCGCCCCCGCACACGCCTTGAAGGAGACCGCCATGCCCGCCCCCGCGCTGCCCACGCATCCGAAACAACGCATCGCTGCCCGCTGCGCGCAGGAGTTGCGCGCGGGCGAAGTCGTCAACCTGGGGCTCGGCATCCCCACGCTGACCGCGAACTATCTCGACGCCGACGCCGGCGTGATCTTCCATACCGAGAACGGCGCGTTCGGCTTCGGCGGCCGGCCGTCGCTCGACGCACTCGACAGCGACGTCACCAACGCCGGCTGCGAACCGATCACGTTGCCGCCCGGCGCGGCGCTGATGGATCTCGCGACGTCGCTCGGCGCGATGCGCAACGGCTACATCGACGTCACGATCCTCGGCGCGCTGCAGGTCGACACGCAGGGCAACCTCGCGAACTGGGCGTGCCGGCGCGACGGCAAATGGTGGCCCGGGATCGGCGGCGCGATGGACCTGTGCCACGGCACGCGCAAGGTAATCGCCGCGCTCCAGCACACCGACAAGCACGGCCGCCCGAAGATCCTGCCGCGCTGCACGCTGCCGCTCACCGGCAGCGGCTGCGTGAAGGTGATCGTCACCGAACATGCTGTGTTCGACGTGACGGACGACGGCCTGGTGCTGCGCGAAATCCTGTCGCATGCCACACTGGATGAAATCCGCGCCATGACCGGCGCGCCGTTCACGCTGGCGCCGACGCGGCACGTGCAGGCCGCGCCGGCAACCCCGGAAGGACTCGCGCGATGAGCCCCAAGCAAACCGCCACGTGGTATTTCGATTTCGGTTCGCCGTTCGCGTATCTGCAGCTCGAGCAGTTCGACCGGCTGCCGCGGACGCTGAGCGTCGAGCCGCGCCCCGTCGTGCTCGGCGCGTTGCTGAAGCACTGCGGGCAAAAGGGCCCCACCGAGATCGCCGCCAAGCGCGGGTTCATCTATCGCTACGCGCATTACCGCGCCGGGCAGCTCGGCATCGCATACCGGATGCCGCCCGCGCATCCGTTCAATCCGATCAAGCCGCTGCGGCTCGCAATCGCGATGGGCGGTTCGCTCGATGCGATCCGGCGCATCTTCCGCCATATCTGGCGCGACGGGCATGACGTCGCGTCGCCGGAGGGCTTCGCCGCGCTGTGCGACGCCGTCGGCTTCCCCGAAGGCGTGACCGCCGTCGATGCGCAGGAAGTGAAGAACGCACTGCGCGCGTATACCGACGACGCGATTGCGCGCGGCGTGTTCGGCGTGCCGACGTTCGGACTCGACGGCAACCTTTTCTGGGGCGAGGACGCGACCGCGATGTTCGTCGATTGCGTCGCGTCGCGCGCGTGGCTCGATTCGCCCGAAGTACGCCGCATCAGCGCGCTGCCCGAAGGCATCCGGCGTGACTGAGCCGTCCGTCCCCGGCACCGGCACCGCGCGCCCCGGCATCGGCCGCGCGCGGCTCGCGCATATCGCCGCGTGGTCGATCGAGCTGCCCGACGACGAGGCGGAGCGCGCCTGCGCGGGCATCGTCGAGAAGACGTTCGCGCGCGGCGCGTGCATCTGCCCGAAAAACACCGTGCTCGAAAGCTGGACCGGCGTCGTGACCGGCCTGATCAAGATCGGCACGGTGTCGCCGGAAGGGCGCAGCGTCACGTTCACCGGCGTGCCGGCCGGCGGCTGGTTCGGCGAGGGCACCGTGCTGAAGAACGAGCCTCGCCGCTACGACATCGTCGCGCTGCGCGACACGCGCATGGCCTTCATGGAACGGCCGACCTTCATGTGGCTCGTCGAGCACAGCGTCGCGTTCAACCGCTTCCTGGTCCGTCAGCTCAACGAACGGCTGTCGCATTTCATGGCGCTGCTCGAATACGACCGGCTGCTCGATGCGACGCCTCGGCTCGCGCGCTGCCTCGCGTCGCTGTTCAATCCGGTGCTGTATCCGGGCGGCGGCGATCACCTCGATATCACGCAGGAAGAACTCGGCCTGCTGTCCGGCATCACGCGACAGGTCGCGAACCAGTCACTGAAGACGCTGCAGAAGGAAGGGCTCGTGCGGCTCGAATACGGCGGGATCACCGTCGTCGATCTCGCGCGCTTGCGTTGCTACGGCGCGTGATACATGCCGGGCGCGCCGAGCGCGTCATGCGTCGTGCCCTTCGACCAGCCCCGGCACGGCCTCGCGCATCATCGCGACGAACCGCACGAGCCGCGACGGATAGAACTGCGCGTGCGGATAGGTCAGGTAGACCGGCAACGGCGCGGCCTGCCACTCGGGGGCGAGGTGCACGAGTTCGCCGCGCGCAAGGTGGTCGGCCAGCATCCATGAAGAACCGACGCACGCGCCGACGCCCAGCAGCGCCGCACTGCGCAGCGCATACAGGTTCGCGGTCGTGATGCGCGGGCGGATCGCGATGCGCCGCGTCTCACCGGTGACGGCGTGCGTCAGCGCCAGCTCGGTGCGGTAATACGTGCGCAACGCGAGCCACGGCAACGCGGCCAGCGCGTCGGGGTCGGCCGGCAGGTCGGCGCCGTTCAGTACCGACGGCGCGGCGACCACGAAACGCGGCACCTTCGTCAGCCGGATCGCGACGACGGACGGATCGGTCGGCTCGCCGACCTGGATCGCGCAATCGATGCCGCTGCCGACGAAATCCCGCACCTCGTCCTGCAGCAGCCACTCGACCGACACGCGCGGATAGTCGTGCAGGAACTGCGCGAGCGGCCCGATGAAACGCTCCTGCCCGAATGCGTGCGGCACCGCGACCCGCAGCAGCCCGTCGGGCTCCTCCTGCGCGCCGCGCAGATCGGCCTCGAACGCCGCCCAGTTTGCCAGCAGCTCCTTCGCGCGCTTGAAACAGCGCTCGCCGTCGACGGTCAGCCGCATCGTGTGCGTCGTCCGTTGCAGCAGCCGCACGCCGAGCGAGCGTTCGAGCGCCTGCAGCCGCCGGCTGATCGTCGGCTGCGTCGTATGCAGTTGCGCGGCAGCGGCCGACAGGCTGCCGGCCTCGACTATGCGCACGAAGGTTTCCATCAGCTCGAAACGATAACCGGCGCCGTCCACCGGCACCGTCTGAATGCGTGGAGAGCCGCCAGCAGCGGGAGAAGTGGGAGATCTTTCGTTCATTCGTGGAGCGTATAACAAATCTTCGCGAGGCGGCACTACCGTCGCCGGCCGCGTGCCGCCACACTCGCGTCCATCCCGTTATCCAACCCAGGATGCACGCCATGTCCACTCCGACCCGTCTCGACGCCGCGCCCCGCGTGGCGCACACCGCGGCCCGCCCGGCCTCCCATTCGATGCCCGACCGCCGGCTCGTGCTGCTGCTCGCGGCGGCTGCCGGCCTCGGCGTCGCACCGCTCTACTACGCGCAGCCGATGCTCGGCGCACTCGGGGCCGATCTCGGCGCGTCGGCGCGTGCGATCGGCTTCGTGCCGACGCTCACGCAGCTCGGCTATGCGCTCGGCATCCTGCTGCTCGCGCCGCTCGGCGACCGCTTCGACCGGCGCCGCGTGATCGTGACCAAGGCCGCCGCGCTGGTCGCCGCACTGCTGCTCGCCGCCGTCGCGCCGTCGCTCGGGCTGCTGCTCGCGGCGAGCTTCGCGATCGGCCTCGCCGCGACGATGGCGCAGGACGTCGTGCCGGCCGCCGCGACGCTCGCACATGACGCGCATCGCGGCCGCATCGTCGGCACGGTGATGACGGGGCTGCTGCTCGGCATCCTGCTGTCGCGCGTCGTGGCCGGCTTCGTCGCCGAGACGGCCGGCTGGCGCGCGATGTTCGCGCTCGCGGCCGCCAGCGTCGCCGCGATCGGCGTCGTCGCCGCGCGCGGGCTGCCGCGCTTCGAACCGACCACGCGCCTGCCGTATCGCGCGCTGATCGGCTCGCTCGGCGCGTTGTGGCGCGACCATCCGGCACTGCGTCGCGCCGCGCTCGCGCAGGGGCTGCTGTCCATCGGGTTCAGCGCGTTCTGGTCGACGCTCGCGGTGATGCTGCACGGCGCGCCGTTCCACCTCGGCAGCGCGGCCGCGGGCGCGTTCGGCCTCGCGGGTGCCGCCGGTGCGCTGGCTGCGCCCATCGCCGGCCGTCTGGCCGACCATCACGGCCCCGAGCGCGTCACGCGCATCGGTATCGGCATCGCGACGCTGTCATTCGCGTCGATGGCCGCCGCGCCGCTGATGTCGCCGCATGCGCAGCTCGTGCTGCTCGCGGTCGCGACGATCGGCTTCGATCTCGGCGTGCAGGCGACGCTGATTGCGCACCAGGCAATCGTCTATCGGATCGATCCCGCGTCGCGCAGCCGCCTCAACGCGGTGCTGTTCGTCGGCATGTTCATCGGGATGGCGGCCGGTGCCGCGATCGGCAGTTCGTTGCTCGCGCAACTGGGCTGGAATGCGGTGACCGCGCTGGCCGTCGCGACGTCGCTGGCCGCGCTCGCCGTGCGGGTCTGGCGCAACTGAAATTCGACGTCGCGCAGCCGAGGCGGGCAGGCCCATAGGGCTTGCCCGCCTTTTCTTTTTATTTTCGACCGGCGCATGCAGCGCGGTGCGTGGCCTGACAGATTCGCACAGGGCATCACCCGCATTCGTTCATCCGGCGCAAGGTCCGCACCGGCTTGCCGAATTGTCCAGTTCAACCAATTATTTTTCCGGCGATCGCGCGCATCGATGCACAAACGTCGGACGATTCGACCGTGCCCCCGCCGCTCGGCACTCCGCCATCCGGCCCCACCGCGCAGCCCCGTTTTATCAGGGGATTCCCGGTATTTTTTTGCATTTTCTTCGAAATAACGGGTGACATACTTGCCCCCCGTTGCGCTCCGGTACGAGCGCGCTTCCAGATCCTGCCGGCCGCACGTCATGCACTGCGCGCCCGCCGGGGTCACAGAACATGAACAATTTCGACACCACGATCCAGATCTTCCTCACCCACGTAACGTTCGGCCCGCTGATGAATCACGCGATCCGCGTGATCGCCGGCCTGTACACGTTCAAGGGCTTCGTACTGATTCCCGTGCTGTGCTGGCTGTGGTTCCAGCCGGGCCCGAACCGCGAGCGGCAACGCGAACTGGTTATCGCGACGGTCGCGAGCGGGCTCATCGCGCTCGCGATCGGCCGGCTGCTCGCGCAGGTGCTGCCGTTCCGCGTGCGGCCGATCTACAACCCCGACCTGCACCTGCACTTCCCGTCCGCCGAACTGCGCGCGGCGACGCTGCAGGCGTGGAGTTCGTTTCCGAGCGATCACGCGATGCTGTGGATGGCGATCGCGACCGGCATCTTCATCATCGCGCGCCGCGCCGGCGTGTTCGCGCTGCTGTATTCCGTCGTGTTCATCTGCGTGCCGCGCGCCTATCTCGGCTTTCACTACCCGACCGACCTGATCGCGGGCGCCGCGATCGGCATCGCGATCGCGTGGCTGCTGACGCGCGACGCGGTCCGGTCGCGCTTCGCGCCGCAGGTGCTGGAGATGATCCGGCGCTTCCCCGCGCCGGCCTATACGCTCGCGTTCCTGCTGTGCTTCGAGTTGATCACGCAGTTCGACGAACTGCTGACGCTCGCGCAGTCGGCCACGCACACGATGTGACGGGCGGGCGCCGCGATGCTGCCGCTGCTTTCCTTCCGTCGCCCCGGCACGCGCTGCCGGCCATGCGCGACTGCTGCGCGCCGAGCGACGGCCGCGCCAATCAATCTCGATCGGGCGCGCCGAGCGGAAAGAACGAGCGAAACGGCCGCGCCTCGTCGACCGCTCTCGCGAACGACGGCCGCGCAAGCAGACGCTTCCGATACGCGATCACGTTCGCGAACGACGGATCGATCCGGTGCGTCCAGTCCGCGTAGAACAGGAACGGTGCCGCGCCGCAATCGGCGAGGCTGAAGCGGTCGCCGGCCGCCCATTCGCGATCGGCCATCTTCTGGTCCAGCCACGCATATGACGTTTCAAGCATCGCGCGCGCATCGGCGACACCCCGTGCATCGCGCTCGGCCTCCGGCCGCAGCGCGTCGTGCACGACCTTCTGCTGCGGCGTCGATACGTAGTTGTCGAAGAAGCGATCCATCATCCGCACCTCGAGCGCCGCGTGCGGATCGTCGGGCAGCAGGCGCACGGGGCCCGGATGGTTCAGGCCGAGATACTCGATGATGATCGACGCCTCGACCACGGTGCGGCCCGCATCGACCAGCACCGGAAAACGCTTCAGCGGCCACAGCGCGGTCAGTTCCTGCATCGGCTTCGGATCGTCGTGCGCGAGCACGCGATATTCGAACGGCGTGCCGTTCTCGTACAGCGCGGTCAGCACTTTCTGGCAGTAGGACGAAAACGGATGGGCGTAAAGCGTCGGCATCATCGTGCGGCCTCTCAGGGTATCGGCGCCGCGGCATGCGGCGCCACATGATCTCGGATACCTTGACGACGAACGGCGACCGGCCGTTTCGACATCGGTCCGGAATTTTTTTTGCGCGGCCTCGACGCGCTACGACCGGCCGTCCATCACGACGCGCCCTTCGGCGCGCCAGCGCAGCATCCCGCCGCCGAGATTCGCGACCGTGTCGAAGCCGGCTTTCTGCAGGATCACGTTCGCCTGCGCGGATCGCCCGCCGGCCCGGCACACGGTCACGACCGGCCGGTCGCGCGCGATCTCGTCGGTGCGTGCGGCCAGTTCGCCGAGCGGAATCGGCATCGCGCCGGGCAGGTGGCCTAGCGGGCCCGTGAATTCATCCGGTTCGCGCACGTCGACGACCTGCACCGCCGGCAGATGATCCTCGAGCCATTGCGGATCGATTTCCCAGAAGCCGGCGAACGTATAGACGAGCGGCGCCCAGTCGGGCGACGCCTGCGCATCGGGCGCGTTCGCGGCAACGCCGCACCGCAGGTTCGCCGGCACCGCGACGTCGATCTGGCGCGGGTGCGCGAGCCCGAGGTTGCGCATGTAGCCGGCGAAATCGTCTTCGCTGAGATCGCCGCCGAGGCGCGGATTGAAGCGCCGCTCCTCGCCGACGCTCGTCACCGTGAGCCCGCGATAGTCGTGCGCCGGATACAGCAGGCACGCGGCCGGCAACGTGAAGAGCCGGCCGTGCACCGCGCGATACAGCGCGCGCGGGTCGCCCTGCTGGAAGTCGGTGCGGCCCGTGCCGCGGATCAGCAGGCAGTCGCCGGTGAACGCCATCGATTCGTCGTCGAGCACGAGGCTGATGCAGCCGTTCGTGTGGCCGGGCGTCGCGCGCACGGTCAGGTAGCGCGAGCCGAATGCGCAGCGGTCGCCGTCGTTCAGGTAGCGGTCGGCACCCTGCGCGCCGCTCGCGGCCGAGATCGCGATCGCGCTGCCCGTGCGCTGCTTCAGCAGCCATGCGCCCGTCACGTGATCGGCATGCACGTGCGTGTCGACGGTCGCGACGAGCCGCAATCCGAGCTCGTCGAGCAGCGCCGCGTCGCGGCGCACCTGCTCGAATACGGGGTCGATCAGCAGCGCTTCGCGCGACGCGCTGTCGGCGAGCAGATACGTGTATGTCGACGATTGCGGGTCGAAAAGTTGCCGGAAGATCATCGCGAAGTCGCTCCGTCGCCTGTTCAGGTTGGTGTTGTGCGGACCACGTGCCGTGGGTCGTCGACGCGCGGGCAAGTGGATGCGAGTGCCGCCCCGTCCGTATGCCTGCCGCGCCGCATGACCCAGAAGTTCGCGGCTGCGTCTGTTGCGCATCGTCGTCCGGCACCGGCGTCGGCATGATGACATCGACGCCGGGCAACCGGCATCGCACCTGCCGCGTTTCACACATCCATATAGCGTAGATCAAAATGCACGCGCCGCCGGCATCCCATACGCGGCAACCGATTCCGACGACGAATGACGCGCGGCGGGACGATTCGCCGCGTCCGGACGGCGGCGCGCGCTGCCTTACACTACGGCCTGTTCTCGTCCCCGTTCACAGGAATTCCGTCGACATGTCGCTGACGATCGATCCGAAGCAGGCCGCCGCGCTGCTGGCCGTCGCCGACACGGGCAGCTTCGAGCAGGCGGCCGTGCGCCTGCACGTGACCGCATCCGCCGTCACGCAGCGGGTCCGCGCGCTGGAGGCGAGCCTCGGCACGCCGCTCGTGCTGCGCACGCGGCCGTGCCGCCCGACGGTGGCCGGGCAGCGCGTGCTGCAGCACCTGCGGCGCGTCGCGCTGCTGCAGGCCGACCTGCAAAGCACGCTCGCGACCGAGCGCGAATCGCCGATCTCGGTGACGATCGCGCTGAATTCCGACAGCCTCGGCACGTGGTTCCTGCCCGCGCTGACGTCCGTGCTCGCGGGCGAGCGGATCCTGTTCGAGCTGATCGTCGAGGATCAGGACCACACGTTCGCGCTGCTCGAAAGCGGAATGGCGGTCGGCTGCGTGACGACCGAGCCGAAGCCGATGCGCGGCTGCATCGCGACGCCGCTCGGCACGATGCGCTACCGGCTGCTCGCGGCCGCCGCGTTCGCGGCGCGCTGGTTTCCGCGCGGGCTGAACCGCACGAGCGCACGCAACGCGCCCGTCGTCGCGTATTCGCGGCGCGACACGCTGCAGTCGTCGTTCCTGAAGGAGAAGTTCGGGTTGCCGGAAGGTGCATACCCGTGCCATTACGTGCCGGGCACCCATTCGCACTTCGCGGCGGTGCGGCACGGGCTCGGCTACGCGATGGTGCCAGAGCCGCTGATCGGCACCGCGCCGCTCGACGCGCAGGGGCTCGTCGATCTCGCGCCCGCGCATCCGACCGACGTCACGCTGTACTGGCACGCGTGGACCGTGCAGTCGCCGACGATGGCGTCGCTGTCCGCGCGGGTGGTCGAAGCGGCGCGCCGGTTGCTCGCGCCGCTGCCGAAATGACATGAGCCGGTGACGACCCGGCTCGCGGCGGTTACGCGCGCCGCTGCGAGAAATACGCACCGACCGCGCCGACGAACGTATCGATGTCCGCGCGCGACACATCACAGTGGGTAACGAAGCGCGACGCGTACAGCATCTGCGTGAGAATCCCGCGCTCCTTGAGCCACGCCTCGAGCGGCGCGCAATCGGCTTCGGGAAATTGCGCGAACACCATGTTCGTCGCGTGCGACAGCACCTTCACGGATTCGATGCGCGCGAGGCCTGCCGCGAGATGCGCGGCGTTCGCATGATCGTCCGCGAGCCGCTCGACGTTGTGGTCGAGCGCATACAGGCACGCCGCCGCGAGAATGCCCGACTGCCGCATCCCGCCGCCGAGCACCTTGCGCCAGCGCTGCGCGCGCTCGATCAGCGCGCGGCTGCCGACCAGCACCGAGCCGACCGGTGCGCCGAGCCCTTTCGAGAAGCAGATCGATACGGTATCGAACGGCGCGCACAACTCGGCGATCGGGCGCCCCGACGCGACGGCCGCGTTGCATACGCGCGCGCCGTCGAGGTGCGTCGACAGCCCGCGGCTGCGCGCGAACGCGACGGCTTCCTGCATATAGCCTTCCGGCAAGACCTGGCCGCCGATCGTGTTCTCGAGCGCGAGCAAGCGCGTGCGGGCAAAGTGATTGTCGATCGGCTTGATCGCCGCGGCGATCTTCGCGAGCGGCAGCGTGCCGTCCGGCGCGTTCTCGATCGGTTGCGGCTGGATGCTGCCCAGCACGGCCGCGCCGCCGCCTTCGTACTTGTAGGTGTGCGCGAGCTGGCCGACGATGTACTCGTCGCCGCGCTCGCAATGGGACATCAGCGCGGCCAGGTTGCTCTGCGTGCCGCTCGGGAAGAACAGGCCGGCCTCCTTGCCGGTCCGCTCGGCCACGGCCGCCTGCAGGCGCAGCACGGTCGGGTCGTCGCCCCATACGTCGTCGCCGACTTCGGCGGCAGTCATCGCGGCCAGCATTGCCTGGCTCGGACGTGTCACGGTATCGCTGCGTAAATCGATCATCTTCGTGCCCTGAGTGAACGCGGACCGGAACCGATGCGCCCGGCCCTGCCGAAACGAGACTCAGAGTGTACGCAATTCACGCAGCGCGTGCCGACGGTCGAGCCGCGGCCCCCACCCGCCACGCCCCTCCCGCGCGGTCGCCCGCGTTACACGCTAACGCGTCGAAACGGATCGGCCGCGCACGGCGGCACGCCGGGGGTTCCGCACGGTACGGGCGTGCGGATCGAACCGTTCCGATGACGCGACGCGCCATATTGCCGCACGTGCGTCAGACCGCCACGCCGCGGCCGCACGCGCCGCGAACGGCCTTCTTGATACGAATCAACGATTTATCCCGGAATCGCGCGCGGCAGGCTGGACATCTGCGACGAGTTGGCGCATTTCGCGGTGCAACATCGCGGCACATACTCCAGCCAACCCCGCCGCCTGTCGGCCGGGGTCCGCCGGCACCCGCCGGCGGGTATCGTCAGCTTCGGTCATCTGGTATGGACACCGCACTTTCGGCCCTCGATCTGGCCCGCCTGCAATTCGCGTTCACCGTCTCCTTTCACATCGTCTTTCCGGCGCTGAGCATCGGCCTCGCCAGCTTCATCGCCGTGCTCGAATATCGCTGGCTCAAGACCGGCAAGCAGTACTACAAGACCCTCTGTCTGTTCTGGTCGAAGATCTTCGCGGTCGCGTTCGGGATGGGCGTCGTCTCCGGCGTGGTGATGAGCTATCAGTTCGGCACCAACTGGTCGGGCTTCTCGAGCTTCGCCGGCTCGGTCACCGGCCCGCTGCTGATGTACGAGGTGATGACCGCGTTCTTCCTCGAAGCCGGCTTCCTCGGCATCATGCTGTTCGGCTGGAACCGCGTGAGCCCGCGCGCGCACTTCGGCGCGACGCTGATGGTCGCGATCGGCACGCTGATCTCGACGTTCTGGATCCTCGCGTCGAACAGCTGGATGCAGACGCCGCAGGGCTTCGAGATCGTCGACGGCCGCGTCGTGCCGACCGACTGGTTCGCGATCATCTTCAACCCGTCGTTCCCGTACCGCCTGTTCCACATGGCGATCGCGGCGTTCATCGTCGCCGCGCTGGTCGTGGCCGCGACGGGCGCGTGGCACCTGCTGAAGGGCCGCCGCGACAAGGGCGTAAAGAAGATGTTCTCGATGGCGCTGTGGCTGCTGCTCGTACTCGCGCCGCTGCAGGCCTTGATCGGCGACCAGCACGGCATCAACACGCTGAAGCACCAGCCCGCGAAGATCGCCGCGATCGAAGGGCTGTGGGAAACCGAGAAGGGCGGCACGCCGCTCAACCTGTTCGGCATTCCGGACATGAAGGCGGAAGCGACCCGCTACGCGGTGAAGGTGCCGCACCTCGGCAGCCTGATCCTCACGCACAGCTGGGACGGCGAGATCCGCGGGCTGAAGGAATTCCCGCCTGAGGACCGTCCGAACTCGACCGTCGTGTTCTGGAGCTTCCGGATCATGGTCGGCCTCGGCTTTGCGATGATCGGCCTCGCCGCGCTCGCGTGGCTGCTGCGCCGCCGCGGCCGCCTGTATGAATCGAAGTGGTTCCAGCGCTTCGCGCTCGTGATGGGCCCGACCGGCTTCGTGTCGCTGCTCGCGGGCTGGGTGACGACCGAAGCGGGCCGCCAGCCGTGGGTCGTGTATGGCGTGATGCGCACCGCGCAGGCCGTGTCGCCGCTGTCGGTGCAGCAGGTCAGCCTGTCGATGATGACGTTCGTGATCGTGTACTTCCTCGTGTTCGGCACCGGCGTGTACTACATGCTGAAGCTGATGAAGGCCGGCCCCGCGCTGCCCGACGCGAAGCACGACGACACGCCCGACACGCGCCCCGATCACACCGCGCGCCGCCCGATGTCGGCCGTCGACGAGTTGATCGAGACCGTCTGAGCCCACCCCATCCGCAATCGAGAAAACCTATGGACGTCACCGTAATCTGGGCCGCGATCATCGCATTGGGGCTCTTCATGTACGTCGTGCTCGACGGCTTCGACCTCGGCATCGGCATCGTCTTCCCGTTCTTCCCGGACGAGAAGGAACGCGACCTGATGATGAACACGGTCGCGCCCGTGTGGGACGGCAACGAGACCTGGCTCGTGCTCGGCGGCGCCGGGCTGTTCGCGGTGTTCCCGATCGTCTATTCGACCGTGCTGTCGGCGCTGTACCTGCCGCTGATCTTCATGCTGGTCTGCCTGATCTTCCGCGGCGTGTCGTTCGAGATCCGCGCGAAGGCGCGACGCACCAAGCAGCTGTGGGATCTCGCATTCATCGGCGGCTCGGCCGGCGCGACGTTGTTCCAGGGGATCGCGCTCGGCGCGTTCCTGCAGGGCATCACCGTGAAGGACGGCGTGTTCGCGGGCGACGCGTTCGACTGGCTCACGCCGTTCAGCCTGCTGACGGGCCTCGGCCTGATCGTGACCTATGCGCTGCTCGGCTGCTGCTGGCTCGTCGCGAAGACCGAAGGCGACCTGCAGCGCCGGCTGCATCGCGTGGTGTGGCCGCTGACCGTCGTGCTGCTCGGCTTCATCGCGGTCGTCAGCCTGTGGACGCCGCTGCAGGATCCGGCCATCGCGCAGCGCTGGTTCGATACGGGGCTGTTCTGGCGCCTGCTGCCGGTGCCGTTCCTGGTCGCCGGGTGCGCAGTGTGGATGCGTCGCGCGGTGCGCGACCGGCACGACATGACGCCGTTCGTGCTCGCGCTGGCGCTCGTGCTGCTCGGCTACGTCGGCCTGCTCGTCACGCTGTTCCCGTATGCGATTCCGCAGACGATGACGATCTGGGAAGCGGCGGCGCCGCGTTCCAGCCAGACCTTCACGCTGGTCGGCGCAGCGGTTATCCTCCCGATCATCATCGCCTACACGACGATGGGTTATTGGGTATTCCGAGGCAAGGTGCGCCATGAAGACCAGCATTACTACCACCACTGATTCCGCCGATCGCCCGCCCGAGGCGCCCCGGCCGCGGATGCGCGGCTGGATGTGGTTCGTCGTGCTGTGGGCGGGCGGCGTGGTCGGCGCCGTCACGCTCGGTTATGCGTTCAAGATCTTCATGAACCTGACGCTGTTTGCGGTGAAGTGAAGCCGGCTGCAGGCAGGCCCGGGTTCGAGCATGGACCGTCTGCCAATGAAGACACGGGGCCGTGTACCGCGCGCGACGGTTACACATCGCAGTACGAGCGTGTCTGCGACGCAATCAGTCTTGGGCTAGGGGTGCATTTGCAACGACACAGATCATCGCTGAGCGCCTGCTGCCGTCCGTCCGGTCCCGTCGTGGCGACGCGTGGGCCGACGCACTCGATGTATCCCATGGTCTTGCAGGCGTTGCACCACACCCGGTCACGCTCATAAGCGACCAGGAGCCCGTCGATCGTGTCGGATTCCGGGTGGGTTTCAACGCGGCCGTTGCCCGTCGTCGTATCGCCGCGCCGAATGTCGTAACGCCTCATTCCCTTTCTCCAGACAGTTACATTGCACTGCCACCGCGGATTGGTCAGTTCGCAGTTGATCAGCGCCGGGATGCCCGATCCGGCAGCACTTCCCAAGGATATCGGGTCAGACTTCCGTAGCACGCCGCGCGTCGTGCCCCAGCCGATTCACCCGGATCAGTGTGGCGGGATGAAGATCAGCTTGCGCAGACTGTTTTGCGGCCCATGCGGCCGCATGCGCAGATGCCCGCGTCGCCAGTGCGGTGAAACTGCGCCGCCCGGCACTGCTCGATGCGCGCCGGACCGATGATGATCCGGTTGTAGCGGCTCGCGAGCCGACGCTCGAGGCGTAAGGCTTTTCGGTTACCGAAGCGCGTCAGGCGCGCCATCGTGTCGTCACCGCGCATCTCGTCGATCTGCACGGCGCCGGCATAACCTTGATGCACATCTCCATCACCGGCTTCAAATCGTCGGCCTCTAACTCGGCCTCCCCCGACGTATTGGCCACATATGCCATCAACGAATCCTTCTTGTCGTTAAAAATAAGCCGGACCATGACTGGAAGATCGCACTGGTCGGGACGTGTATCCGTGCCTACGTCAACCGGAATGAACACGAGGTCGTGCCGCAATCCGACACGGGTGTCGAACAGATACACGCAGACCGTGGTGACCAACCACCGACATGCGCCCAAAGCGCGGCGTCAACGGCACTGGCCATTTCCGGGTCGAAGAGCACCTTTTTCATTGCGTCAGCTCCATCCGGTTGCCCGTCACGACAAGCTTGACGGGATCAGTTTTCTTCCATAGCGACTTCGGAACCAGCACATGCCACTCGGCGTTCGACTGATTGCGAAAGAACACTGCGACACCCACAAACTTCGCGTCGTCGGCCATCGGTTCGGACAGCTTGACGGTCGCATCTGGACCGAGCATCACTTCAGCCTCGGCGAGCACATCTGCCTTCAGCGCATCGCTCGTGCCGTCGAGCAAACGCGCATAGGTGGCCGTTTCGAACGCCTTCGAATCCCTGAGCTGGTAGACGCGCATCACGACCGGCAGCGCCACTCCGCGCTCATCCGGATTGAGTGCACTGCGGCTCACGATCACGAGGTTCATTTGCTTGACCTTGGCGATGAACACCGCACGCGTCGCGTCGACGGTCGTATCCTTTACCGATTGCCATGCGCCGCAGGCCGACACCAGTGCCACCAGCGGAAGACAAGCCAGCAGGCGCAGGGTTGTACGTACGCCATTCATCAGGTTTGCTCTCCTTTCATGGCTGAAACTCAGGCGGCAAAGGGGGAAGGGACGGGAACGCCGGCATGACGCCGGTCTTGCCGACCGTGAAGATCAGCTCGGGCATCCGGAAACCGCGCAGCTTGAGCAGATCAAGCGGGCCAGCGCCGAGCTGCGTGCGCAGCACGTATCGCAGCGGTTCGCCGTTCGCCACGTTCCATGCAAGCTGGTAGCGGGTACTGTCAAGTGGCTTGACGTCGGCCTTACTCAGCAGTCGCAGGAATGCCCAGTCTCCCGTCGCATCGAACGCCTGCCGCAAGCCGACATCGACAGTCTGCCACGTCAGGCTGGCGCGCCCGGTCAAGCCATTGCCGGGCCACGTGAACGGCGTCCAGCTTTCCTGCTGGTTGAAATAGACGATCTGCTTGCCGTCGACCGACAACTCCGAGCGTGTCACGTTTGGCACCGGCAGCGCCATCATGTCGATGCGCTCGCCCGCGTCGCCGCGTGCATAAAGCTGCGCGCCGACCGTCGACAGCAGCCTGATGCCGGCCAGGAACTTTGGATCGAATTGCAGCGCCTGCGGCGCCAGTTCGCTCGGTATCCAGTGATCACCTTCGAGCTTCAGCACGCCAGCCAGTTGCGTCGAGACGAAGCGCGCAATCAGGCCGGTATCGGGCCGCACGTAGCGGCCGAGCTCGGCGAAGGACGCATCGGACTGCGTGTCGAAGAACGGGTACCGACCGCTCATCGCCGCGTTGAACGGCGCGGCGACGCTCGCGCGCCATGCGTCGTTCAGGCTCGCCGCGGCCGGCTGCAGGATCGTCTGCCACGCGGCCTCGAGCGGCTGCGCAAATGCGGCATCGCCAAAGCCCGACCACGCGGAGCCAAGACTGGCGGCCGTGAGCGCTGCGTCGTCGCGGGCCTGCGACAGTTCCGACAGCTTGCCCTGGAACACCGCCTGCGCGAGTGAGCGAGCCATCGCCTGCGCGTCGGCGCCGCTTGCGATCTGCTGCAACTTCAAACGCATCGTCGTCGCCGCTGTCAGATAGCGCGACAGGCTCACGCCGTTCAGTGCGATATCGGCCGTCGCGTTGCCCTTGTCATTACCGCTCACCGGTGTGGCACCGGTGTCGCCCATCAGTGCGAGCAGCGGGCCGAACGGCTTGTCGAGTGGGTTGACGGCAGATACGGCTGTTGAATCGTCGTTGCCGATCAGGCTTTGCGCCTTGCGCACCAGCGTGTCGGTCAGCGCCTGCGACGGACGACCCGCCTGTGCCTGATATTGCACCGATTTCATCAGCGCGATCAGCGGCGAGGTCTGCGCGTCGGCCAGCCTGGCAAGCTGTTCGATTGCACCGGTCAGGTTCGACGCCGGCTGCCACCGGAGGCTGTTGAGCATGCGTTGCCAGGCAGCCGTATACTCCGCGAAGTAACGGGTTATCAACCGCTGTTTCAGTGCGTCGGCCGCGTGCTTTTCGTCGATGGCCGCCTGAGCGCGAATCGCGCCAGGTGCCCCGGACGAAGCTCCGTTGGAGGATGATGGCGTGTTGTCGATCGATTGTGTCGACTGCGCGTCCGTCAGCACCCAGTCGCTGCTCACGCGGCGCTCGCTTGACGCTTTGTCGATCGCCGCGGCGATCATGCCGTCCCACGCGGCGCGCGTGTAAATGCCGGGCACGGTCTGCGACGTCGTGAATAGTCCGTGGGCGTCGGCGCGATTCAGCAGCGTGTCGAGCGACGCGTCCGCGTACTTGCCTTTGACCTCGTCGAGGATGCGCTGGTACACCGTATCGTCGGCCGAAGCCAGACCCATCTGCGTGACCAGCATGTTGCGGGTCGACGTCACGAGGCCGTCGTCCAGCGCGATCCGCCATTCGGGATGCGCTTTCAGGTGATCCGCGTAAAAGCCGGCTAGCCGCCGGCCGGTATCGTCACGCTCGCCAACCGGAATCTCGACCGGCTTCGGCCACAGCGCCACGAATAGGCGTTTCAGGAACGCAGGATCAGCGCGCCGCGGATCGGCGAGCATCAAATAGGTCTTGAGCGCGTTATAGGTGCTGCTGCGCGCGTCCTGCGATTGCAGCGCATCGGCGCGCGCCTCGCCCGCAAACTTGAGCAGGTCTTCGGTTGACTTCACCACCGGTGCCTGCAGGTTGCGGGTCGCGGCAATCCGGTACGGCTGCCAGAGTGCCGCGAGGACTTCGTCGTTGCGCGACAGGCCGCCGCGCAAGTACCACGGTGCGCCGTGCTGCTGGCGGTATTCGAGCTTTTCCATCAGTTGCTGCAGCACCACTTGGGCGCGCCATGCCTGCGCTGTCTGTGGCCGAGCATCGACTGCCGCGTCCGCAGCGGCGCGCGCCTCCCGCATCAACTGCCGGTTGCCGATGAAGGAGACGGTCATCCAGACACACCACGCGATCGCTGCGACCGCGACGAGCTTCGCCAGCGCGTTGGGCCAGTAGAACCCGACCCGGCGGCCGACGCCGCGCCGGCCGGCGATCGCATGCCACACGGGGAGTAGCGCGACCGGTTGGCTCGTCGCAAAATCGGGCCACGTTCCAGGAGCTGTCGTTGTCGGCGATCGCAGGTTTTCCGTTGCGCCCCGTTGAAGAGCCTGTCTCTCCAGCTTTTCAGTACCAAACACTGGCACGAACACGACGCCAGATAGTGGCGCACGCAGCCGGTGCGACGCGATCAGCACTTCCCATCCCGCGACGATGTGCTCGCGCTGCTGGCCGATGTAGGCGGACACCTTCAAGAGCCAGGTCATGCGCGTGGGCGCACAGCCCAACCGGATTCCCACATCGGCCGTATTCACTTCGATCATGGCAAGCTGATCGCGCAACACTCTCGTCTGTTCCCCGCCCTTGCGTGACGTACCGCCGAATGCACCGATCACCTCAAATGTATCGGGCTGCTCGCCCTCAGCCTGCACCGGATGCAGAAACGTGACGGGCGCGGCCCAGCCGAAATCCGTCGCCAGCGTGGCGAGCGTGTGCGGCAGTTCGCTGTCAGGGCGGCCATCTCCGTCCAATTGCAAGACCTGAATTACGCTGTCGACAGGCCGACGTCGGCGCAGTTTCCGGATCTGCCTCCGCCACTGAAACACCTCGACGCCATCCGGCGCAGGGTGAACGAGAATTGCATTGCCGACGGGAAGAACACCAGCCTGCTTCAACCCGGGCGCCACCGAAGCTGTCAGATCGTCCGCGCCACATACCATCAGCCACGGCATACGGTAACGCCAGAACCAGCCGCGCGATGCCCGCAATTCGTCACACAGGTATTGAAGACGCGCGTCGCGCTTCAGATTTTTCCGTTGCGGCTCAAGGCCACGCTTCTCACTCTGAAATGCGCGTCCGTAAATCCAGTCCCAGGATGAATGGATCAAGGGCTCGATGAGGATCAGGATGAGGGCCACGACAGCAATTAGCGCAAACGCCCATCCAAGTCGCCCGTTGCCGGACAGGCGCCATTGGTCAGCCATCAGCAGCGCCAGTACGCTGGCAAGAATCGTCAAGAGAATGACGAATGCGCGGAAGCCTTTGGTTCGACGAGGGGTTGACTGCTCACTCATGACTGTTGCATGGCTTCTGGTTGTTGAAGGGAAGATTTGCGCACGACCGCATAAACCAGACCGTTGCCATCTTGGGTGGCGATCAATTGCGGTCGATCCGTAGCAGCAAAGTTTTCAGCCGCTAATGCGCATGCAAGCCAACCGGCAGCGTGTCCCGTGATTCCCAGTGACGTGTCGATATTTGCTGTCATCACCGCGTTTTCGTCGCCGCTCGTCGGTTCTGTCGCCGACTGTTTGAATGCATGTGCCAGACATTCCCGGCCATCGGCTTCGAGCCCGCTTGCCCATGCGTGGGTTTCGTTCACAAACGAAACCGCGCCCCACATCAACGCTGTTCCAAGCGTCATGCCGAATCCGTCCGCTATCGAACGTACAGGACGGTGTAGCCAGGCTAGGACAGGTTGCTTCAGGCGATGGGCCATGTCCGGCCATGCGACCAGCATTGCAGTCGCGGCTTCCGCACCGTTGTCTGGCGGGTCATCGCGAAACTGAACGTTGACATATAGCGCGACTCGGTTGCGTCGCGCACCATCGGATTCGTCAAGCCACGCGTCCAATGTCATCAGCCCCTGCTCATTAGACTGGGAGCTGAGCACGAACTCCCCTAAACCGAAAGCGCGCCATGCTGTTTCCCACTGTTTGGCGATATCGAGCGGATATTCGCTCCCCGTAACGACCAGTTGAACAGGCAGCACGATTTGCGACGGCAATGCCGCAAGCGTCGGCTGCATACGCGTTATCAGCTTGCCAAACAACTCGAGAAGGTCGTCGTTGGTAAGAGGAAAAGCATCACGGCGCGTGCGGCGTTGCTCGGTTTCGCGTCCTTCCCGTTTCTGCGCGACGATTGCCGTATGACTGACCGATGAACCGATCCCACGAACAGGCCGGAATCCCAGCATGGACTCGTGCTGGATAATACGTTTTGCGACATCCCGTTCGCCCATCGCAGTAACGTAGGCGGATGCTAGTAACGCGAGCGGCCGTTGCGCGAACGCGGTGTTGTGAACGACGACGCTCTTGCGCTGGCGGTTGAACGCCTCAACCTGCGCGAGCGCCTGTTCGTAAAGATGCCATCGCGCGGCGAAAAGCAACGCATACACCAGCGAGGGCACTGCGATCACCCACGTCCAGAACTGCCAATCGTGTGTTGACTTTCCCTTGGGCCACAACCACAACACCAACGCTACACCACCGCCGATGATGATCATAGCCAGCAGAAACCAGACAATCGGCCGCGGCGGTTTTGCGTCTGAGACTACCTCAGGCGGCAATGTCGAGAAATCAACAGGCATACGGATCAGCGAGGCGGGTCGCGGTGCAATGTATCAGGGCTCTTTCGACGCATCAGGACACGGCGTGTGATCGCCGTTCGATTCCGCGTAGCATTCGCGCCAATCTTCTCGCTTGCCATCTTGGATATCAAACCCGATCATCTCCTTGCGATAGCCCGTTGTGGTCCAGTACGTAAAGCGATTTCTATTTTCCTCGACGCGGCGTACGATCTCAACTTCTTTTACTTTCTGTAGATATGCCTTTACTTTGACATAGGCCGGCATGCGCAACGCCTCGTCAATTGTGATTCGCTTATCCACCAACCCATTTGCATCAATAGAAAAAAAATAATCTCCATTTACAATTACCCCATATCTCGAAAGATCGATGGAATGATGGTACGAATCACGCGTTCGCTTGAAATATACACCCCAGTCAATCTTCTGATCCGATCGAACTGCGCGAATTATCACTTCTTCCTGAGGCTCGATCTGCGTCGCAGAAACAGGAGGATATTGCGGGTAGTCTCGATCAAAATATGCCGCTCGAACCTCAAAGTAATATTCCTTGTCCGGCACCAGGTGCTGACCGATCAATCCATACTCGTCCTTGTGTGTCATATGCCACATCCATTTGAGGCCGTTCATCGAGCAATAGCCCGTGAACCTGCACATATTGAGAATCGGGTATCCCAATGCAGCGACCACGACGAAGGTCACAATGCCTACTCTCGCGGCGAATCGGGATGTCAAAGTGTCACCTAGCCTGCCCATACTTGCTCAGCACCCCTTGAATGACCTTCGCTTTTGACGACAGGTAGTCAACGAACTCCGGGCGCTGGATGTATCCGACAACCTTGCCAATAGCGCTTGTGTGTTGCCCGCCCATCGAGATCGAGGCGAAATGTGGGTCGACCGACGAATCAAGAATGTCGACATCGATAAGCCCGCAGTGGTACAGGGTTTGCCACACAAACGTGTGGCAGTTGTTTTCTGCCGGATCGTCGAACTTGAATGTCCATCTCCCGTTCGATGTCTGCTTGTACCCGGCGGTGTAATCGCGAATCGCCGTCACGATTTCGTCTTCGGAACGATCGTCCCCAACCCCCACATACGGGTGACGAATTGTGCGCACGTCAGGCGCGCCGTGGTGAGGATCCCACGGAAAGGGCTCTGTGCCAATCCCGCCTCCTGCGATACGTGGCCCTTGCTTATTTTTTTCCTGAGATTTTCGCCTTGCCGGCGAATCGCCGTTAATACACCCTTCGACCTCGAAGAAAGAGGAGAACATCGACACACCGGATTTGATCTTGTCGGTGGTCCCGGAATTGGTGATGTCCGTTGCCGGATACCAGCCATAGCTTTCCTGGATCTTTGGATCACCGTGATCAATCTCCAGCCAGTAGTGACCGGGTTCTGCTTCCATCATGGCCCCGCTTGTGCCATAAAAAGGAATCCGCATGATGCGAATCATGTCGAGTCGGCGCGGAAAGTGCCGCAACGTGTAGCTGGCTTCGGAGGCCGCATGCGAGACGCCCGAACCCAAATCGATCCACATATCGGCCATTATTATTCGTCCTTTGCCAGAAATTGCAGCTTCAACACACTTTGCGCGTAGCTGGTCTTGATGACCTTGGTCTTGCCGGCGGCGTCCGTGACGCCGTTGTGAATCGTGCCGTCCGGCTCGAGGACACGATACTGAACGCCAGACAGCGGTTCGCCGGTA
>NZ_JAGXKA010000169.1:0-309 GCF_019091065.1 Burkholderia sp. GbtcB21 | reverse complement strand
GAGAAAGAAAGAAGGCAAACTTGAATCACGAACTGAAGTTTGCATGTTTGTCGGAAATTCTAAAGAGACTAGGGGTGGACTGTTTTATAGTCACAAGGATAACAAAGTGTTTGTTTCTACAAATGCTACTTTCCTTGAAGAAAACTATATTAAAGACTACAAACCGAAAAGTAAAGTTGTATTAGAGGAAATGCTTTCAGATATAACTCCTTCCAATGTTCCGTCCTCTTCCACTCGAGAAGAGGACAATCCCACTCCCTCAGACGAACCAACTGAGAAAACTATTGCTAAAGTTCCTGTTCAGAAGAT
>NZ_JAGXKA010000168.1:0-309 GCF_019091065.1 Burkholderia sp. GbtcB21 | reverse complement strand
AAAATAACAAATAACCACATATGTTATAAAAATACTAAATCTAACATAATTTATTTTCCAAGGTTTCCAACATAATGAAATACAGTGTCCCGTTAGGTGAGAGTCAAAGATAACATTAGTTGAATAGAGTTGTCAGCTCATCTAAAATAAAACCATTTTAGCAACCTTTTATTCGATCAAAATGAGAATCCAACGTTGTCCCGGTAGGCGAGAGTCAAGGCTATTCTCATTTTATGAGCTTCCACCATTGTTTCATATTTTATGAGTTTATCTCTAAGTAGTCACCGTAAGGGAGGGCCTAATAGAGAC
>NZ_JAGXKA010000167.1:0-310 GCF_019091065.1 Burkholderia sp. GbtcB21 | reverse complement strand
CCCTGCGCATGCCGCCCCCCAGGATCGGGGGCCGCAGCACGCGGTCGTCGCGGCCGAGCAGCGCGGCGCCGTGCATCTGGCCCGACAGGCCGATGCCGCGCACCTGCGCGAACGCTTGCGGATGCCGTTCGCGCCGCGCCGCGAGCGCGGCGAGCGTGCCTTGCCACCAGTCGTCCGGATGCTGTCCGGCCCAGCGGGGATGCGGCCCCGACAGGGTGAACGGCGAGCGGGCGGCGCCGACGACGGCACCGTCCGGGGCGAGCAGCAGCACCTTCACTTCCGAGGTGCCGAGGTCGATGCCGAGATACAT
>NZ_JAGXKA010000166.1:0-310 GCF_019091065.1 Burkholderia sp. GbtcB21 | reverse complement strand
CGGATGCTGGCTTGTTTGCCGATGTTTTCGCCGACCAGTCCTCCGACGGAGCTGTCGCGAGCCGCAGTGACCGATCCGTCCGCGCTCGACCCCGGAATCGTTCCGTGGTTCAGGCCGACGAGCCCGCCAACCCGGCTCGCCTGCCCGGCACGCACGGCTCCGCGGGCCGCGGATTGCTCGATTGCGCCGTCGTTCACGGCGACAAGCCCGCCCACGCTGGCTCCCTGGCCTGCACCGACAACGCCTGCCGCGTTGCCCGCCCGGATCGTGCCGGCGTTCCTGCCGACCAGGCCGCCCACGACGCTGCTCG
>NZ_JAGXKA010000165.1:0-311 GCF_019091065.1 Burkholderia sp. GbtcB21 | reverse complement strand
GCCCCGTCCTTGCTCATACCGGTCGTGCCGGCCGGCGCGCAGGCCGGATTCTGAATTATGTGATTCAAAGAGGACACCTCGGACAACCAGAATTCACACTTTTTGAACTTGGCATACAGCTTGTGATCCCTAAGTCGCTGTAACACCATTCGAAGATGATGCTCGTGCTCCTCTTCTGACTGAGAGTATACAAGAATGTCATCGATAAACACTATAACGCAGTTATCGAGGAAATCCTTGAATACTCTATTCATCAGGTCCATGAATGCTCCAGGGGCGTTGGTTAGTCCGAATGACATAACCAGAAACTC
>NZ_JAGXKA010000164.1:0-311 GCF_019091065.1 Burkholderia sp. GbtcB21 | reverse complement strand
TCGTCGCCGCCGCCGCGCACGAGCTGCGTGGTGCGCTGCAGCTGGTTGCGGCTGTCCCACGCGAGCGGCTGGCCGGGGCCCAATTCCTTACGGTTGCCGCAGGCGTCGAAACTGCCGTTCACGTCGCCAGGCGCGAGGCCACCGGTCTGCGGCACCGCGCGGTTCGAGGTGTGGGCCACCACCATTTGCTGCGTATAGGGCGTGCTGCCCTGGTGATGGATCGCGGTCAGGTTGGCGCCGCGGTCGTAGGTGTAGGTACGCGTGTAGTGGGTCAACTCGCCGCTTTCCGGGTAGAGCGGCACGATCGGCGG
>NZ_JAGXKA010000163.1:0-313 GCF_019091065.1 Burkholderia sp. GbtcB21 | reverse complement strand
CCGAACCCCCGCGCGAGCCGCTCGACCGTCGACGTCGCGAGGGACTCGCCCGCATCGTCGTGCAACCACGCGGCTGCCGCGTCGTGCGCGGGCCGCGCATCGAGCGCGGCCCGCACGTCGCCGCGGCGGGTCGCGAGCGACAGCCGCCCGAGCGGCGAAGCGAGACCGAAGCGGTAATTGCGTTCGAGCCACACGACGCAGTCGGCGAGCGGCGCCGGTGCGGACGGGGCGGGCGATGCAGCGGTTTCGCCGGGCGATGTCGACGTGATCGACGCGAGCGCCGCGTCGCCTGCATGGAACGGCGGCAGCTCGA
>NZ_JAGXKA010000162.1:0-314 GCF_019091065.1 Burkholderia sp. GbtcB21 | reverse complement strand
TCATTCGTCAACGGGTACAAGACACCAGAATTGCTCACCGAGTCTGTACGGGACCTCTGAGGTTGCGTATAGAATAATTCCGACGAGGCTCTGCCTTTGGATGGGGACACGTGTCGAGTGCGATCGTCCGAGACTCGATGTGATGCTGACTGGGCGTCCCTTCGATTTTCGGCTAATAAATGCTCTGACAAATAATATTTTGAAATCCAATTTTCTCTCTCCACGGCTGACGGCTGCACTTGATTACTTTTGATTTCCCATATTCGTTTTTAAGGAGGGAAACTAAGGCATTTGAGGTTCCTTTGGTGCAGTTA
>NZ_JAGXKA010000161.1:0-314 GCF_019091065.1 Burkholderia sp. GbtcB21 | reverse complement strand
TTTTAGGACGATTGAAGCCATGGCTAACGTTGTTGAGAACCTCGGCAAGCTTGTACGCCGCGTGACGATTTCCCGGCCGCGACAGCGCCGTGCCCGACGACGGCCGCGCCACCGCGAACCGCCGGCGCATGCAGGCGCGCCGCCCCGGCACGCGGCATCCGCGCACGCGCCGCCGGCCCGACCGATGCCCTCTCCGCCCATGACCGACGCCTCGACGCCCACGATCGGCATCCTGACGATCGATCAACCGGCGCGCCATGCATTCGACGATCGTCTGCGGCGGGCCGGCCACGGCTACGACCGCCTGCGGATCG
>NZ_JAGXKA010000160.1:0-315 GCF_019091065.1 Burkholderia sp. GbtcB21 | reverse complement strand
GACAGATAGCCGTCGGGCTGCCCCAGAAGAGAATCAGGATCTTGGCGCAGAGAAAATAAGGTATTTTTGTTAATTTTTTAAATTTTGTTATTTTTACTTAAATTAAATTTTAAAAAAAGAAAAAGGGTATGTATTTACCATTTTCTATTTTATTATTTAATTTATTAAATGACATGAAATTTAAAAGGAAAGTTAGCAATTTATTTTGAAATGACATTTAGGTTACCCAAAACCTAATTTTTCAAAGTGGTAGGTTTAATTTTAATTTTATTTTTCGAAATATAGATTTAAAATTAATCCTACATCCAACTATCC
>NZ_JAGXKA010000016.1:0-191669 GCF_019091065.1 Burkholderia sp. GbtcB21 | reverse complement strand
GGGCTTCACGCCCGCACGCTCCAGCACCGCGCGGATCACCGTCGCGCCCAGCTCAGGCGCCGCAATCTTCGCAAGCGAGCCGCCGAATTTGCCGACCGCGGTCCGCGCGGCCGATACGATCACTACGTCCGTCATGTTCAGTTCCTGCTTCGAAATCAAGTTCGTCGTTCTGACGCCGGCACGAGCCGGCTGCAATTGGCGATGGCGCACGTCGGGCCATTCGGCGCGACAAAGGTCGCACGCCGACACGCCACGAGCAGCGCGGAACGCGCCGGCGGCACACCGGCACGGCCCGCACATGCACCGGCACCTTGCGGCAAACCGGAGGGCCGCCGTGCACCGCGCGGTGCACGGCGCCATCCGGCGCCGATCAATCGTGTCGCGCCTGCGCGCGACACGCGCTCACGTCCGCGATTGCATCGTTACGCGACCGATTCGCGCGCAGCCGCTGCGTCCTTGCGTGCGGCGGCAGCCGTCTGCTTGCCGCCACGCGTGGCCGTTTCGCTGACCGCATCGAAGCTGCTCTGTGCGGCTTCGATCGCCTGCCCCGTCGCTGCGCGCACGGAGTCGGCCGCTGCCGTCGCCGCGGACAGCGCCGAATTCAGTGCGGCCACCACCGGTGCCGAGCCGGCCGGCGCATGCTTCGACAGTTCGCCGATCACGTCCTTCAGGCGCTTGTCGTTCTGTTCGTATTGCGCCTGCGCGACCTTCGCCCATTCGGATTGCGTCGACACCGCGATGTCGAACAGATGGCGGCCGTACGACACGACCTTGCCGGCCGCTTCCTGCGGTACGGCCGCCTGCTGCGCGAAACCCGCGGCCGGATTGCTGCTGTTGAAGGCGTTCTTCAGCTTGTCTTCGTATTCCTCGAGCGCCGTCCGGGCCGCTTGCAGGTTGAGTTCGACGACAGCCTCGAAACCCTTGATCGCCGGACGGGCGATCGCGAACCACGCAGCGATACCGGATTGATAATCGGCAGCGAATTTTTCGGGGGCAAATACGGACATCGGGCACGCTCCTGTTGGCAATGCGAGAGACGACGTAAAGAAAAATAGAAGCCAGATCAAAAGCCGGCTTACTTATTGACAACCCGCCACTCATTTGAGTACGGGAAGTTGGAGGATGTCATTCTAGATCGATTAATTGTCAATAAAATGGCATTAATGCTAGGTGTAAACCCTTATTTCATTTCGAGTAGCTGCCCAAGCCCTGCGATGCGCCGACATCGCAGAGAAAGAAATACCGCGGCACTCTGTCCCGCATTTTCTTTTTACCTTTTTACAGCATAGCGCATCGTGACCTTGCTCAACATTTACCAATTCACTATTCCGTTTATTAGAAAACCGGCGATCATTGAAAATGGAGCAGGCACTTATGTGATCGATTTTTCCGGATTTATTATGAAATCGTTTCCGGGATTATTAATGACAAAATCAATGATCGGATGAATTGCGGGTCGCAATGAAAAAACTGGCGCGGCCGTATGAAACGGCCGCGGCCGGCACCGGCGCGCGGGAAATCAGCCGGCCAGTTCTCGATGCAGTGCGCGGAATTCCTGCGCGAGCTTGTGCCCGGGTTCGAGATGGATCACCGGTTTGGACTGCTGATGCGATTCGCGGATCTTCACCGACGCCGACAGCCTCGACGCGAGCACCGGCAGTCCTTCGTCGACGAGTTCGTCGACCAGCCGTTGCGGCAGGCTCGCGCGCGGCTGGAACTGGTTGATGACGATTCCTTCCACCTCGAGCGCCGCATTGTGGTCCTGCTGGATTTCCTTCACGTTCTCGAGCAGCGTGTACAGCGCGCGGCGCGAGAAGTCGTCGCAATCGAACGGGATCAGGCAGCGCTCGACCGCGATCAGCGCCGAGCGCGTATAGAAATTCAACGCGGGGGGCGTGTCGATGTACACGGCGTCGTAGGTGTCGAGCTCGTTCAGCGCGTCGCGCAGCTTGTAGATCTTGTAGCGCGATTCGAGCTTGCCGTGCAGCGTGTCGAGGTCCGGATGCGCGGGCATCACGTCGAGCCCTTCGAACGGGGTCGGATGAATGAACGACGCGACGTCGACCGGACGGAAGTTGAAGGTCAGCGCGGTTTCGAAGAAGCCGGCGACACCCGGTTGCGCATCGGCCGCGGCGTCGCCGAGCAGGTAGCGCGTGGAGTTCGCCTGCGCATCGAGGTCGATGACGAGCGTGCGCAGCCCTTCGCTCGCGCTGATCGCCGCCAGGTTGCAGACGATCGTCGATTTGCCCACGCCGCCCTTCTGGTTGAATACGACCCGCCGCATGGTGTCTCCTCGATCGAAACGTCGAAAGGATCAGCTTAGCCGGTCAATAATGGCGGCAGCGTGACGCAGATCGAATTGCGCGCGATTGTGGGCGGCACGCATCAGATGCGCGGCAGCGCCCCCGACACATATCGGTTGCCGGGCACGCTCCACCGCCACGGGAAATCCTTGCCGACGCGAATGCCGATGCGCGGCCCGCCCGCCAGATCCGTGGGCGGCGCGATGCCGTCGTCCACGACCGCAAACCCTTCGCGCGCGCCAACCAGATCGACGCCATCCTGGGCGCCATCGATCCCCATCGCCTGGGTCAGCCGCGCCGGCCCACGGCACAGATCGCGATCGCGGGTCAGCGGCGGCCGTGCCGCGCGCATCCGTTCGAGCCCCTGCAGCGGTTCCAGCGCACGGATCAGCACGCCCGTTCCCGTACCGTCCGGGCCGCACACGCAATTGCAGCACCAGTGCATGCCGTATGTGAAATAGACGTACAGGTGCCCGGGCGGCCCGAACATCGTCGCATTGCGCGGCGTCTTGCCGCGATAGGTGTGCGCCGCCGGGTCGATCGCGCCGGCATAGGCCTCCACTTCGACGATGCGGCCGGCCCGGCCGTCGGCTGCCGCGAGAATCTTGTTGAGCAGTTGCGGCGCGACGTCGGTAGCTGCGCGATCGAAAAACGCACGCGGCAATACGGTGCCCGGCCACGGGAATGCCGTCTTACCGAGTCGCATCCGGCTGCCTCTCCGGCTGACGACCGGAAGCGGTCCTCGCGTGCAGATAAAGCTGACGGTACGCATCGACCAGATCGTCGAGGCCGAACGCAAGATTTCGCCCGCTGGGATTGGGCAACACCCAGACGCTCGCGCGCTGCATGCGCGCCGGCTGCAATCCCCACGCGACTTCGCGTTGCCCCGAAAGCGCCGAGTACGCCGCCTTGCCGAGAAACGCGACAAAGCGCGGCCCATGACGCGCGACCTTCTGCTCGAACTCCGCGGCCGCGGCGATGAATTCAGCGCGCGAAAGCTGATCGGCACTCGCGGTCGGCCGCTTCACCACCGCCGTCACGCCGCAGCCATACCTGAGTATTGCGCGATCGTCCTGCGGAGGAATTTCCGTTGGCGTAAAACCCGCGAGATGAATCACGCGCCAGAAGCGGTTGCTTCTCCCCGCGAAGTGATGCCCGGTCGCGGCGGCGGTCATGCCGGGGTTGATCCCGCAGAACAGCACGTCGAGATGCGCAGCAATGAGGTCGGGGAGTGCGTCAGCCACGGTTCGTCTGGAGTGCGACGTACAAGAACGTAAACGAAGAAAGGCCCGAATACCCGGGCCAAGCGGCTGGCTTGACTCGGACATTCGGGCCCATCGTGATGCGGGATGCCGACTTGCCGATTAGAACGGAATATCGTCGTCCATCTCGTCGAAGCCGCCACCGGCCGGTGCGCTCGGACGGCTCTGCGCGCCGCCGCCAGCACCGCCGCGCGCCGCGCCGCCGGCGCGACCACCGCCGCCACCGGCGCGTTCCGTCTGCTCGCCGCGGCCGCCGCCGCCACCACCGTAGCCGCCGCCGTAACCGCCTTCGTCACCGCCGCCGCCGCCACCGCCCGCACCGCCGCGGCCGCCGAGCATCTGCATCTGGTCGGCGACGATTTCGGTCGAATAACGATCCTGGCCGTCCTGGCCTTGCCACTTGCGCGTGCGGATGCGGCCTTCGATATAGACCGACGAACCCTTCTTCAGGTATTCGCTGACGATTTCCGCCAGACGGCCGAAGAACGCGACGCGATGCCACTCGGTCATTTCCTTGAAATCACCGCTTGCCTTGTCCTTGTAGCGGTCGGTCGTCGCGAGACGGATGTTCGCAACCGCGTCGCCGCTCGGCAGGTAACGGACTTCAGGATCGGCGCCGAGATTGCCGACGAGGATGACCTTGTTGACGGATGCCATGTGTTTCTCCAGTAAATTCGATGCCGGGCCGCCCGCGCATGCGTCGGAGCGGCCCGCCGGGCAAGCCCGCGCGCCGCCGGTGCCTGCCCGAAAATTAGGTTCAGGCCTTGCGCGGCGGCGCTTTCATGCTGGCCGCGATTATAAGCCACGCGGCAACGAGCCCAGAACACGCGTAGAACACGGTGTTCGCGCCGCCGTGCTTCAGCAGCCAGCCGCCCGCGATGCCGCCGAGCGCGAGCCCGATCGACTGCGTGGTGTTGTAGACGCCCGTGGCCGCGCCCTTGCGCGAACCCGGCGCGAGCTTCGACACGAGCGAAGGCTGCGACGCTTCCAGGATGTTGAACCCGAGGAAGTAGACGAACAGGATCGCCGCCACAATCAGAATGGTATGCGGCGCGCTGCCCAGCAGCAATTGGCCGATCAGGATAGCCAGAATGCCGCCGAGCAGCACCGGCTTCATCTTGCCCCGTTTCTCCGCGACGATGATCGCCGGGACCATCATCACGAACGCGAGCCCCATCACCGGCAGGTAGACCTTCCAGTGCGCGGCGACCGGCAGCCCGCCGTCGACGAGCAGGCGCGGCACGACGAGGAACAGCGCCGTCTGCGTCGCATGCAGCACCAGCACGCCGAAGTTCAGGCGCAGCAGCTCGACGTTGTGCAGCACCTCGGCGAACGGCGCGGGCACGTGCACGGGCTTCGCCGCATCGGGCACGATCCACACCACGACGCCGATCGCGAGGATCGACAGCACGCCGACGATCGTGAACAGCCCGCTCATCCCGACCCAGTGGAACACGATCGGCGCGCCGACGATCGCGACCGCGAACGACACGCCGATCGAGCCGCCGACCATCGCCATCGCCTTGGTACGGTTCTGCTCGGAAGTCAGGTCGGCGATGAACGCGAGCACCGCGGACGATACGGCGCCCATCCCCTGGATCACGCGGCCGACGATGATCCACGTGATGTCGTGCGCGAACGCGGCGACGAAGCTGCCGAGCGCGAAGATCACGAGGCCCGCGGCGATCACCGGCTTGCGGCCGAACTTGTCGGACGCCCAGCCGTAGAAAATGTAGAACAGCGACTGCGTGACGCCGTAGGCCCCGAGCGCGATGCCGACGAGCAGCACGTTGTCGCCGCCCGGGATGGTTTTCGCGTAGACCGAGAACACCGGCATGATCATGAACAGGCCGAGCATGCGCAGCGCGAAGATCGCCGCGAGCGACGTGGTCGCGCGCAGTTCGGGCGCAGTCATGCGGGAAGACGTGGCGGACGGATTGGACATCGGGAATGAATTTCGAATGATCGGAATGTCCGCCCTGCAGCGGGCGGCGGAAGATCAGGACCGGCGGCCCGGGAGGCCTGACGGGCGACGCGTCGGGGCAGGATGCTGGCGGCCTGCAGGCCGCCGGAACCGCGCGGCGCGACCGCTTTCCCCGGCGCAGGCGCCGCCTTGCTGCCACCTGCTGTAAAGGCTGGGGACCCCGAACGACGGTCTCGAAAAGCCGTTATAGTAGCAGGTTTGGTTCCCTCCATTTTCGCCAGGTTCATGGAACAGATCCGTATCCGTGGGGCACGTACCCACAACCTGAAAAACGTCAATCTCGACCTGCCGCGCCACAAGCTGATCGTGATTACCGGGTTGTCAGGGTCGGGCAAGTCGTCGCTTGCGTTCGACACCCTTTATGCCGAGGGCCAGCGCCGCTACGTCGAAAGCCTGTCCGCGTATGCCCGCCAGTTCCTGCAGTTGATGGAGAAACCGGACGTCGACCTGATCGAGGGCCTGTCGCCCGCGATCTCGATCGAGCAGAAGGCGACGTCCCACAACCCGCGTTCGACCGTCGGCACCGTCACGGAAATCCACGACTACCTGCGACTTTTGTACGCACGTGTCGGCACGCCGTACTGCCCCGATCACGACATCCCGCTCGAGGCGCAGAGCGTGTCGCAGATGGTCGACGCGGCGCTCGCGCTGCCCGAGGAAACCAAGCTGATGATCCTCGCGCCCGTCGTCGCGAACCGCAAGGGCGAGCATGCCGAGCTGTTCGAGGAGATGCAGGCGCAGGGCTTCGTGCGCTTTCGCGTGCGCTCGGGAGGCGGCACCGCGAACGAAGGCGTCGCGAAGATCTACGAGGTCGAGTCGCTGCCGAAGCTCAAGAAGAACGACAAGCACACGATCGACGTCGTCGTCGATCGCCTGAAGGTGCGCCCGGACATGAAGCAGCGTCTCGCCGAATCGTTCGAGACGGCGCTGCGCCTCGCCGACGGCCGCGCGATCGCGCTCGAGATGGATACCGACCACGAGCACCTGTTCAGCTCGAAGTTCGCGTGCCCGATCTGCTCGTACTCGCTGCAGGAGCTCGAGCCGCGCCTGTTCTCGTTCAACAACCCGATGGGCGCGTGCCCGGAATGCGACGGCCTCGGCCAGATCACGTTCTTCGACCCGAAGCGGGTCGTCGCGCACCCGTCGCTGTCGCTCGCCGCGGGCGCCGTGAAGGGCTGGGACCGCCGCAACCAGTTCTACTTCCAGATGCTGCAGAGCCTCGCGGCGTTCTACGAGTTCGACATCGACGCCGCATTCGAGGATCTGCCGGAAAAGATCAGGAAGGTGCTGCTGTTCGGCTCGGGCAAGCAGACGATCCCGTTCTCGTACATCAACGAGCGCGGCCGCACGACGATCCGCGAGCACGTGTTCGAAGGGATCATCCCGAACCTCGAGCGCCGCTACCGCGAAACCGATTCGGTCGCGGTGCGCGAGGAACTGTCGAAGTACCAGAACAACCAGCCGTGCCCGTCGTGCGAAGGCACGCGCCTGCGCCGCGAGGCGCGCCACGTGCGGATCGGCACGGGCGACTACGCGCGCGGCATCTATGAAATCAGCGGCTGGCCGCTGCGCGATGCGCTCGGCTATTTCGACGGGCTGACGCTCGAAGGCGCGAAGCGCGAGATCGCCGACAAGGTGATCAAGGAAATCGTCGCGCGCCTGACGTTCCTGAACAACGTCGGCCTCGACTACCTGTCGCTCGAACGCAGCGCCGAAACGCTGTCGGGCGGCGAGGCGCAGCGGATCCGGCTCGCGTCGCAGATCGGCTCGGGCCTCACGGGCGTGATGTACGTGCTCGACGAACCGTCGATCGGCCTGCACCAGCGCGACAACGACCGCCTGATCGGGACGCTCAAGCACCTGCGCGACCTCGGCAACTCGGTGATCGTCGTCGAGCACGACGAGGACATGATCCGCACGGCCGACTACGTCGTCGACATGGGCCCCGGCGCGGGCGAGCACGGCGGCGTGGTGGTGGCCGAAGGCACGCCGAAGCAGGTGCAGTCGAACCCGCAGTCGCTGACGGGCCAGTACCTGCTCGGCAAGCGCACGATCGAGTATCCGGACGAGCGGATCGCACCCGACGCCGAGCGGATGCTGCGCATAGTCGACGCGCACGGCAACAACCTGAAGCACGTCGATCTCGAGCTGCCGGTCGGCCTGCTGACCTGCATCACCGGCGTGTCGGGCTCCGGCAAGTCGACGCTGATCAACGACACGCTGTATCACGCGGTCGCGCGCCACCTGTACGGCTCGTCGGCCGAGCCGGCGCCGCACGAGGCGATCGAGGGCCTCGAGCACTTCGACAAGGTGATCAACGTCGACCAGTCGCCGATCGGCCGCACGCCGCGCTCGAACCCGGCCACGTATACGGGCCTGTTCACGCCGATCCGCGAGCTGTTCTCGGGCGTGCCGACCTCGAAGGAGCGCGGCTACGATCCGGGCCGCTTCTCGTTCAACGTGAAGGGCGGCCGCTGCGAATCGTGCCAGGGCGACGGCGTGCTGAAGGTCGAGATGCACTTCCTGCCGGACGTCTACGTGCCGTGCGACGTGTGCCACGGCAAGCGCTACAACCGCGAAACGCTCGAAGTGCAGTACAAGGGCAAGAACATCAGCGAAGTGCTCGACATGACGGTCGAGCATGCGTACGAGTTCTTCAGCGCGGTGCCGGTCATCGCGCGCAAGCTGAAGACGCTGCTCGACGTCGGCCTCGGCTACATCCGCCTCGGCCAGTCGGCCACGACGCTGTCGGGCGGCGAGGCGCAGCGCGTGAAGCTGTCGCTGGAGCTGTCGAAGCGCGACACGGGCCGCACGCTGTACATCCTCGACGAGCCGACCACCGGCCTGCACTTCCACGACATCGCGCTGCTGCTCGAGGTGATCCACCGGCTGCGCGACCAGGGCAACACGGTCGTGATCATCGAGCACAACCTCGACGTGATCAAGACGGCCGACTGGGTGATCGACCTCGGCCCCGAAGGCGGCGCCGGCGGCGGCCAGATCATCGCGCAGGGCACGCCCGAGCAGGTCGCGAAGACGAAGGCGAGCTTCACCGGCAAGTACCTCGCGCCGCTGCTCAAGCGTTCGACCCGCAAGGTCGCGGCCGGCTGACGCGCTTTCGGCCCTCCCGGCCCTTCCCGCGCGCGGCCGCCCGGCCGCGCGCGTCCTTCCGCAGCGAGCAGCCCCCCTCGTTTTCCCTTCTGCGTTTACACCACGCGCCAAACGGCCCGTTTGCGGACCATAATGGCAGCTATACTTTACGGTCGTAAGGTTCGCCTTCCGCACCAATCCGGTGCGGCGCCGGGTGAGCCCGGCTCTGCCGTGCGCTGCGCGGCATGACACACGAACGACAGGAATCCACGATGGAGAAGCAACAAGAGTCGCGCGATGCGCAGAGCCGCGAGCCGCACCTGCGCAGCGTGCGACTGACGAGCGACTTCAGCCTGCCGAGGCTGTCGGCACTCGAGATCGGCAGCTATCTCTTCGCGATCGTCACGATGTGGCTCGTCCTCGAGCTCAAGCTGCTCGGCGGACTGCTGGCCGGCCTGCTCGTCTACCAGCTGATCCACACGATCGCACCCGTGATCGAACGCCACACGACGAGCATGCGCGCGCGCTGGGTCGCCGTCGTGCTGCTGGCGATCGCGATCGTCGGCGGGCTCACGGGCCTGACGATCGGCATCATCGAGCATTTCGAGCACACGGTGCCGAACCTGCAGAGCCTGCTCGGCCAGTTGATGCAGATCGTCGAGCAAACCCGCGCGCGCACGCCGGCGTGGATCGCGAACCTGCTGCCGGTCGACGTCGAGCAGATGAAGACCAAGGCGGCCTTGCTGATGCACTCGCACATGGACCAGCTCCAGCAGAGCGGCAAGAGCGTCGCGCGCGGCTTCGGCCATGTGCTGTTCGGGATGATCATCGGCGCGATGATCGCGATCGGCGTCGAGCACGGCAAGGTGCGCCGGCCGCTGTCGACCGCGCTCGTCACGCGCGTGTCGCGCTTCTCGGACGCGTTCCGCCGGATCGTGTTCGCGCAGATCAAGATCTCGGCGATCAACGCGACGTTCACGGGCATCTACCTGCTCGTCGCACTGCCGATCTTCCACGAGCGGCTGCCGCTGTCGAAGACGCTCGTGCTCGTCACGTTCATCGTCGGCCTGCTGCCGGTGATCGGCAACCTGATCTCGAACACGCTGATCGTCGCCGTGTCGCTGTCGGTCAGCATGGGCACCGCGATCGCGTCGCTCGTGTTCCTCGTCGTCATCCACAAGCTCGAATATTTCCTGAACGCGAAGATCATCGGCGGCCAGATCGAGTCGCGCGCGTGGGAGCTGCTGCTCGCGATGCTGATCATGGAGGCCGCGTTCGGGCTGCCGGGCGTGATCGCCGCGCCGATCTTCTATGCGTACCTGAAGCGCGAGCTGTACCTGCTGCGGCTGATCTGAAACCCGCGTCTCAGGCGACAAAAAAACGCCGCGCCCCGTAAAGGAGGCGCGGCGTTTTTGTTTCCGGCGGCCGGCGATCCGGGGGCCGGCGATCCGGGGGCCGGCCGATTCAGATCAGCGAAACACGACCGTCTTCGTCCCGTTCAGCACGATCCGGTGCTCGACGTGCCACTTCACCGCGCGCGCGAGCGTCACGCACTCGACGTCGCGGCCGATCGCGGTCAACTGGTCGGGCGTCATGCTGTGATCGACGCGCTCGACTTCCTGCTCGATGATCGGGCCTTCGTCGAGGTCGGTCGTCACGTAGTGCGCGGTCGCGCCGATCAGCTTCACGCCGCGGTCGAACGCCTGGTAGTACGGCTTCGCGCCCTTGAAGCTCGGCAGGAACGAGTGGTGGATGTTGATCGCGCGCCCGGCGAGCTGCTGGCACATGTTCGGCGACAGGATCTGCATGTAGCGCGCGAGCACGACGAGATCGGCCTGGTGCTCGTCGATCACTTCCAGCACGCGCGCTTCCTGCGCGGCCTTCGCGGCATCGGACGAACCGCCGATCAGCGGGAAGTGATGGAACGGGATGTTGTAGCTCGCGGCGAGCTGGTAGAACTCCTTGTGGTTCGACACGATCGCCGGGATCTCGATCGGCAGCTGGCCGGTGCGATAGCGGAACAGCAGGTCGTTCAGGCAGTGGCCGATCTTCGACACCATGATCACGACACGCGGCTTCACGGCCGCGTCGTGCAATTCCCAGCGCATCGAAAACTGTTCCGCGAGCGGCGCGAATTCCTTGCGAAGTGTGTCAAGCGCCGACGCGGCATCCGTGCCGTTGCCGTCCTGCTCGAAGTGCACGCGCATGAAGAATTCGCTGGTGCGGCTGTCGCCGAACTGCGCCGAATCGAGGATGTTGTTGCTGCGCTCGAACAGGAAGCCCGAGACCGCGTGGACGATGCCGTGCCGGTCGGGGCACGACAGTTTCAAGATAAAGCTGTGATCGGTCGGCATGACCGCTACTCCCTTTGTTTCCGTATTCGTCAAATTGCCCGTTCGCGCCGACAAGCTGCGCGTCGCGGCGCGCGTCACGCGGCCGGTGCGAACAGCGCGTCGATGCCTGCGGCCTCTTGCGCCGTCAGCCAGCGATGGCGCAGCAGCGTGTCGAGCGTCGCGAGGCTCGCGTCCATCGTCGCGCGGCCCTCGCGCAGCCAGCCGATCACCTCGGGCACGCCGGCCAGCAGATGCTCGGCCACTTCGCCGTCCTGGTTGCGCGGCGCGAAGTCGTGCGGCAGCGGCAGGTCGTACACGAAGATCAGTTCGGACTGCGTGCCTTCCGGCAGCGAGCACAGCACCTGCACCGCGCGGCCCGCGATCGCACGCGCCGCGAGTTCGGCCGGAATGCCGGCTTCTTCCCAGCATTCTTTCGCAAGCGTCTCGTGAACGCCCAGGCCCCAGCCGATGCCGCCCGCGACGACGTTGTCGAGCATGCCGGGATCGGTTGCCTTGGTCGCGCTGCGGCGGCCGAGCCACATCTGCGGCACGGCTGCGGCGGGCGTAGCCGCATATTCTACGATGCCGTTTAGATGCACCGCATAAGTCTGCGTGCCGAAGAACCGCGACGCGGCGCGCTCGATATACGCGAGCGGCGCATCGTCGAAGCGGTTGCGGATCGCGTAGATCTCGTCGCGCCAGCCGGGAATCGCGCCTTCGGCCGCGAGCGCGCCGATCGCGCTCGCCAGCGCCATGCTGCGCGCGTCGACCGAGTCGTAGCGCGCCGACAGCACGACGCGCTCGCCGGTCAGCTCGAACACGTCGGGCCAGCGCGCAAGCTTCGCGACATCCTGGCGGCGCACCCAGCCGACCGCCTGGCCGGCGATCTCGAAACGCAGGTGCGCGGCCGGATCGAAGCGGCGCGCGGCCGCGATGCACGGAAACGTCATCGCCGTCAGTCCTTCAGCGCGACGCGGATGCCGATCGCGATGAACGTCGCGCCGGCGATCCGGTCGAGCCACACGCCGGCCTTCGGGCGGCGCTTCAGCCATGCGCCGATCATCCCGGCGCCGACGCCGAACAGCGAGAAGATCGCGGCCGTCTGCAGCATGAACAGCGCGCCGAGCTCGAACATCTGCAGCGTCACGCTCTGCGCGCCGTGCGAATCGACGAACTGCGGCAGGAACACGACGAAGAACAGCGTGACCTTCGGGTTCATCAGGTTGCCGATCACGCTCTGCCGGAAGATCGTGCCGAGCGGCTGCGGCGGGCGCGCGTGCGCGAGGCCCTGGCTGCGCAGCGCCTTGATGCCGATCCACACGAGGTACGCGGCGCCCGCGAGCTTCAGGATCTCGAACGCGACCGGCGACGAACGCAGCACGGCCGCGACGCCGAGCGCCGCGAGCGTCGTGTGGAACAGGATCCCGGCCGTGAAGCCGAGCGCAGCGACGAAGCCGGCCGCGCGGCCCTGCGAGATGCCGCGCGCGAGCACCTGCAGGTTGTCGGGACCCGGCGCGAACGTGATCGCGATCGACGTGGCGAGAAACAGCATGAAGTTGGGCATCGTGACCTCGCGGTTTAACGTGAGTAAGCCGGGCCGGCGTTCAGTGGCCGGCGAATTCGGTGACGGTATAGACGGGCAGTCCCGCGTTGCGCAGCAGCGTCGAGCCGCCGAGATCGGGCAGGTCGATGATCGCCGCGCCTTCGACGACCACCGCGCCGAGCCGCTGCAGCAGGTTGCGCCCCGCCATCATCGTGCCGCCGGTCGCGATCAGGTCGTCCATGATGATCACGCGGTCGCCGGGGCGGCACGCATCCTCGTGAATCTCGACCGTCGCGCTGCCGTATTCGAGGTCGTACGATTCCGAGCGCGTCTTGTACGGCAGCTTGCCGACCTTGCGGATCGGCACGAAGCCGACGCTCAGCTCGTACGCGACGATCGGCGCGATGATGAAGCCGCGCGCGTCGAGGCCCGCGACGTAGTCGAGCTTCGCATCGACATAGCGCTCGACGAACAGGTCGACGAGGATGCGCAGCGCCTTCGGGCTCTGCAGCAGCGTCGTGATGTCGCGGAACATCACGCCCGGCTGCGGCCAGTCGGGCACCGTGCGGATCTGGCTGTGGATGAAGGCGACCGGATCGAGCGGCGCGCCCGACGACGAATGCGGCATGAAACTCTCCGAAAAAAACGGTGCGCGAAGATCGGGCACCGTTTCGAATAAATACGGGTCAGGTTATTGACCGCGACTCACGCGGCCGCGGCCGGCGGATCGCGCCGATGGCGCGACAGCCGCTCCTCCGCGAGCGCGAGCGCCTCGGGCAGCCCGCGCAGCACGACGATGTCGCTCGCGCGCAGCTTGGTCTGCGGATCGGGTTCGACGCCGCGGATGCCGTGCCGGCGGATCGCCGTGACTTCCAGCCCGAGCGCATACAGCCCGAGTTCCTCCAGCGAGCGCCCGACCGCGTCCGCGCGCGCATCGACCGGCACCGATTGTAGCCGCACCTGCTCGTGGTCGTCGTCGTCCGCGTCGTCCGCGCCGCGGAAATAGCCGCGCAGCAGGCTGTAGCGCTCGTCGCGCATTTCCTCGACGCGCCGCACGACCTTGCGCATCGGCACGCCGACCAGCACCAGCGTATGCGACGCGAGCATCAGGCTGCCCTCGACGATCTCCGGAATCACCTCGGTCGCGCCGGCCGCGAGCAGCTTCTCGAGATCGGCATCGTCGACGGTGCGCACGATCGCGGGCAGCGTCGGCGCGAGCTCGTGCACGTGATGCAGCACGCGCAGTGCGGACGGCGTGTTCGCATAGGTGATCGCGACCGCCGCCGCGCGGTGGATACCGGCCGCGAGCAGCGACTCGCGGCGCGCCGCGTCGCCGAACACGACCGATTCGCCGGCCGTCGCGGCCGCGCTCACGCGGTCCGGGTCGAGGTCGAGCGCGACATACGGAATGCCTTCCTGCTCGAGCATGCGCGCCAGGTTCTGGCCCGCGCGGCCGTAGCCGCAGATGATCACGTGGCCGCGCTGCTTCAGGCTTTGCGTCGCGATCCGCGTCATCTGCAGCGACTGCTGCATCCATTCGGTCGACGACAGCCGCATCACGATCCGGTCGGCGTTCTGGATCAGGAACGGCGCGGCGAGCATCGACAGCAGCATCGACGCGAGGATCGCCTGCAGCAGCGTCGAATCGACCAGATGCCGGTCGAGAATCAGGTTCAGCAGCACGAAGCCGAATTCGCCGGCCTGCGCGAGGCCGATGCCCGTGCGCATCGCGACCCCCGGCGTCGCGCCGAACAGCCGCGCGAGCCCGGCGATCATCGTCCCCTTGAACAGGATCTGCCCGACGAAGAAGCCGAGCACGAGCAACGGATGCTCCCAGATCACGCGCGGATCGAGCAGCATCCCGGTCGTCACGAAGAACAGGCCGAGCAGCACGTCGCGGAACGGCTTGATGTCCTCCTCCACCTGATGGCGGAACGGCGTCTCGGAGATCAGCATCCCCGCGATGAACGCGCCGAGCGCGAGCGACAGGCCGAACTTGTCGGTGATGAACGCGGCGCCGAGCGTGACGAGCAGCAGGTTCAGCACGAACAGTTCCTGCGAGCGGCGCCGCGCGACGACGTTGAGCCAGCGCGTCATGAAGCGCTGGCCGATGACCAGCAGCAGCGTGAGCGCGATCACGATCTTGACGGCCGCGACGCCGAGCGTCAGCGCGAGATCCTTCGACGATTCGGCGCCGAACGCGGCGATCACGATCAGCAGCGGCACGACCGCGAGATCCTGGAACAGCAGCACGCCGAAGATGTTGCGGCCGTGCTCGGTCTCGATCTCGAGACGTTCGGCAAGCATCTTCGACACGATCGCCGTCGACGACATCGCGAGCGCGCCGCCGAGCGCGACGGCGCCCTGCCACGTGATGTGCACCCAGCGTTCGAACAGCGCGCCGAGCAGCAGCGCGAGCAAAAGCGTCGCGACGACCTGCAGCAGCCCGAGACCGAACACGAGCCGCTGCATCGACCTCAGTTTCGCGAGCGAGAATTCGAGGCCGATCGAGAACATCAGGAACACCACGCCGAATTCCGCGAGATGCTCGGCGCGCTCGAGATCCGCCGCGATCCCGAGCGCATGCGGGCCGACCAGAATGCCGACGGTCAGGTAGCCGAGCATCGGCGGGAGGTTCAGCGAACGGAATACGACGACGCCCACCACCGAAGCCAGCAGCAGCATGAGCGTCATTTCGAGCGGGGAAATCACGGGCGAAGCGTCCTCGTTCGTCGGGGCCACCGCGAAGCGGGCGCGATGGCGTAGCGTGGGATAGGCGACATCGGACGAGTCCGAGAGCCCGGCGCGGCGAACAAACGCCTTTGCTATACTCCGCGCATGATAGCGAAAATCAATGATGATCGGGCGCTCGCGCTCGCCCGCGACGTGCTCGACATCGAGGCGGACGCCGTGCGCGCGCTGCGCGACCAGCTCGACGGCGGCTTCGTCCAGGCCGTCGCGCTGCTGCTCGGCTGCCGCGGCCGCGTGGTGGTGTCCGGCATCGGCAAATCGGGGCACATTGCCCGCAAGATCGCGGCCACGCTGGCCAGCACCGGCACGCCGGCCTTCTTCGTCCATCCTGCCGAGGCCAGCCACGGCGACCTCGGGATGGTCACCTCCGACGACGTCTTCATCGGCATCTCCTATTCCGGCGAATCGGAAGAACTCGTCGCGATCCTGCCGCTCGTCAAGCGGATCGGCGCGAAGCTGATCGCGATCACGGGCCGCGCGGAGTCGAGCCTCGGCACGCTCGCCGACGTGAACCTGAACGCCGCGGTCTCGAAGGAAGCGTGCCCGCTGAACCTCGCGCCCACCGCGAGCACGACCGCCGCGCTCGCGCTCGGCGACGCGCTCGCCGTCGCGGTGCTCGACGCACGCGGCTTCGGTTCGGAAGATTTCGCACGCTCGCACCCGGGCGGCGCGCTCGGCCGGCGCCTGCTCACCTACGTGCGCGACGTGATGCGCTCGGGCGACGACGTCCCGTCCGTCGAGCTCGACGCGACGCTGTCGGACGCGCTGTTCCAGATCACCGCGAAGCGCCTGGGCATGACGGCCGTGGTCGACGCCGACGGCAAGGTCGCGGGCATCTTCACGGACGGCGACCTGCGCCGCGTGCTCGCGCGCGACGGCGACTTCCGCACGCTGCCGATCACCGACGTGATGACGCGCAACCCGCGCACGATCGGGCCGGATCACCTGGCGGTCGAGGCCGTGGAACTGATGGAGCGCCACCGGATCAACCAGATGCTGGTGGTCGATGCCGACGGCGCGCTGATCGGCGCGCTGAACATGCACGACCTGTTTTCGAAGAAGGTGATCTGATGAGCGCAGCGCTGACTGCGGCCGAACGCGCGAGCCGCGTGAAGCTGATGATTTTCGACGTCGACGGCGTGCTGACCGACGGCGGCCTGCTGTTTACCGCGGCCGGCGACGCGATGAAGTCGTTCAACTCGCTCGACGGCCACGGCGTGAAGCTGCTCGGCGAAGCCGGCATCGCGACCGCGATCATCACGGGCCGCCGCTCGGAGATCGTCGCGGCGCGCGCGAAGGAAATGAAGATCGCGCACCTGTTCCAGGGCGCCGAGAACAAGCTCTCGGTGTTCGCCGACCTGATCGCATCGCTCGGCCTCACCGCCGACGCGTGCGGCTACATGGGCGACGACTGGCCCGACCTGCCGGTGATGCTGCGCTGCGGCTTCGCGGCCGCGCCCGCGAACGCGCACCCTGACGTGATCGCCCGTGCGCACTGGGTGGCCGAGGCCCGCGGCGGCCACGGCGCCGTGCGCGAAGTCTGCGACGCGATCCTGCGCGCGCAGCGACGCTATGACGCGCTGCTCGCAGCAGCCTGCGGAGCCTGACGGATGAATACGCATTTCCGCTGGACCCAGTTGCTGCCGCTCGCCGCGGTCGCCGCGCTCGCGGGCATCACGTGGTGGTTACTGCAGGCGACGCTGCCGCCGCCCGGCGAGGGCACCGCGCAGCCGAAGCGCCATACGCCCGACTATTTCGCGGACAACTTCTCCGTCACCGAGCTCGACCAGTCCGGCACGACCCAGTACCGGCTGACGGCCGCGAAGCTGGTCCATTACGAAGACACCGAAAACAGCGACCTGACCGATCCGGCCATGCGCGCATTCCAGCCCGGCAAGCCGGTCGTGACGACCACCGCGAAGCGCGGCACCGTCAACGGCGACGTGTCGATCGTCGATTTGTACGACGACGCGCGCATCCTGCGCGCGGCCGGCGGCGGCGATCCGCAAATGCAGGCCGATTCCCAGCATTTCCGGATCTTCGTCAATGACGATGTGATCCAGACCGAAAAGCCGGTTAAACTTCAGCGCGGCCTGTCGCTCGTCAACGCGACCGACGGCATGAAGTACAACAACGTCACCCGGGTCATCGAGCTTTACGGCAACGTGCGCGGCACGATCGCCGCGGCGGACACGTCCGGCGGCTCGAAAGGTCAACCCAAGTGACGCTTCCCTCACGTGACTGCATGAACGAACCGTTCCCTCGACAGATTTCCGGCGGCGCTGCGCGCGCCGTCCGCGCCGCGCTCGCCGCGACGCTCGTGGCGCTCCCGTTGATCGGGCTGGCGCCGCTCGCCCATGCCGAGAAGGCCGACCAGAACAAACCGATCAACGTCGAGGCCGACAACCTGACCTATGACGACCTGAAGCAGGTCACGGTCGCGACCGGCAACGTCGTGATCACGAAGGGCACGATCATCATCAAGGGCGATCGCGTCGAAGTGCGCCAGGATCCGGAAGGCTATCAGTACGCGACGTCGTTCGGCAGCGGCAAGAAGCACGCGACGTTCCGCCAGAAGCGCGAAGGCCTCGACGAATACATCGACGGCGACGCCGAGCGCATCGACTACGACGGCAAGCAGGACCTGACCACGCTGACGACCGCCGCGACCGTGCGCCGCCTGCAGGGCACGTCGACCATCGCCGACACCGTGCACGGCAGCGTGATCACGTACGACGGCCAGCGCGACTTCTACACCGCGAAGGGCGGCAAGGACATCGCCGCGCCCGGCAACCCGAACGGCCGCGTGCGCGCGATGCTGTCGCCGAAGAACGGCGGCCCCGCGCCGCTGACCGGCGCGCCGGCGAAGCTGTCGCCGTCGACCACGATCCAGGGAGCGCCGGGCCAATGAACGCGCTACCGAACCGCCAGCCGGCCGGCACCACGAGCTCACTCGTCGTCCGCAACCTGAAGAAGCGCTACGGCTCGCGCACGGTCGTCAAGGACGTGTCGCTCGACGTGAAGAGCGGCGAAGTCGTCGGCCTGCTCGGCCCGAACGGCGCCGGCAAGACCACGTCGTTCTACATGATCGTCGGCCTCGTGCCGCTCGACGCGGGCGAAATCTCGCTGAACGGCAGCTCGATCAGCCTGCTGCCGATCCACAAGCGCGCGTCGCTCGGCCTGTCGTACCTGCCGCAGGAAGCGTCCGTGTTCCGCAAGCTGACCGTCGAGGAAAACATCCGCGCGGTGCTCGAGCTGCAATACGGCGAAGACGGCAAGCGGCTGTCGAAGGACGCGATCTCGTCGCGCAGCGAAGCGCTGCTCGACGAGCTGCAGATCGGCCACCTGCGCGAGAACCCGGCGCTGTCGCTGTCGGGCGGCGAACGACGCCGGGTCGAAATCGCGCGCGCGCTCGCGACCAACCCGAACTTCATCCTGCTCGACGAACCGTTCGCCGGCGTCGACCCGATCGCGGTGCTCGAGATCCAGAAGATCGTCAAGTTCCTGAAGCAGCGCAACATCGGCGTGCTGATTACCGATCACAACGTCCGCGAAACGCTCGGCATCTGCGATCACGCCTATATCATCAGCGACGGCTCGGTACTCGCCGCCGGCGCGCCGAGCGACATCATCGAAAACGAAAGCGTGCGCCGCGTGTATCTCGGCGAACACTTCCGCATGTAACTTCCTCCTCGTGGCTGGCTGCACCCCGCCCGGCATCGCCGCGCGGGGCCGCGCCCCGCTTCGCGGCCATGCCCGCGGCCGGGCGGCGCGCCGCGCGTAATCGCGGATGGCTCAACGCGCCTGGGTCGTGGCAAACTGCCGGTATGACTCCCTCCTTGCCATGAAAGCCAGCCTCCAACTCCGCCTGTCGCAACATCTGGCGCTGACGCCCCAGCTACAGCAGTCGATCCGGCTCCTGCAGTTGTCGACGCTCGAATTGCAGCAGGAAGTCGCGATGGCCGTCGCGCAGAACCCGCTGCTCGAGAACGACGACGAATGGATCGTGAGCCCGCTGCGCGTCGCGGCGGACGGATCGCTGATCGCGCAGACACCTTCCAGCCAGAATACCGAGCCGGCCCCGGCAAACAGCAGCAGCAGCACGTCAGGCGATCGCGCGGAGCGCGACGAGCCGGCCGGCGCGGACGAATACGACGGTTACGCGTCCGGCGACGGCAACGACGGCCCGCAATGGAATCTCGACGAATTCGGCCGCTCGAGCGGCGCGTCCGACGACGACGACCTCCCGCCGCTGCAGGTGCAGGAAGCCGCGACGTCGCTGCGCGACCACCTGTCCGCGCAGTTGCGCGTCACGCAGGCCAGCCCGCGCGATCGTGCGCTCGTGATGTTCCTGATCGAATCGCTCGACGACGACGGCTACCTGACCGCCACGCTCGACGAAGTGCTCGCCGACCTGCCGCCCGAGCTGGAGATCGACTGCGACGAACTGAACGCGGCGCTCGCGCTGCTGCACAGCTTCGACCCGGCCGGGGTCGGCGCCCGCTCGGCCTCCGAATGCCTGAAGCTGCAGCTGCTGCGCCTCGATCCGTCCCCGACGCGCACGCTCGCGCTCGAGATCGTGTCGCAGCATCTGGAGCTGCTCGCCGCACGCGACTTCACGCGATTGCGCAAGCACCTGAAGGCGAGCGACGACGCGCTGCGCGACGCGCACGCGCTGATCCGCTCGCTCGAGCCGTTCCCCGGCGCCGCGTACGGCAAGGCCGAGGCCGACTACGTCGTGCCCGACATCATCGTGAAGAAGGCCGGCCAGGGATGGCTCGCGGAGCTCAATCCGGAGGTCGTGCCGCGCCTGCGGATCAACAACCTCTACGCGAACATCCTGCGCAACAGCCGCGGTGATCCGTCGACCGGTTCGCTGAAACAGCAGCTTCAGGAAGCACGCTGGCTGATCAAGAACATCCAGCAGCGTTTCGACACGATCCTGCGTGTCGCGCAGGCTATTGTCGAGCGTCAAAAGAATTTCTTTGCACATGGCGAAATTGCCATGCGCCCCTTGGTTTTGCGGGAAATAGCTGATACGCTGGGCCTACACGAGTCGACTGTCAGCCGTGTGACAACCGGGAAGTACATGCTGACCCCGTTCGGGACGCTTGAATTTAAGTACTTCTTCGGATCTCACGTTTCGACCGACACCGGTGGCGCCGCCTCGTCGACCGCCATCCGAGCCCTCATCAAGCAACTGATAGGAGCTGAAGACCCAAAATCGCCACTTTCGGACAGCCGCATTGCCGAGCTGCTGGCAGAACAGGGTTTCGTGGTCGCGCGCCGCACGGTTGCCAAATATCGCGAAGCCCTCAAGATCCCGGCAGTGAATCTGCGCAAGTCTCTTTAGGCCTGCTGCCTGCCCGGCGGCAGGCGTGTTCCGGCCACCGCGCACACGGGGAACAGGCCGGGCGACCTGTCCGCAATACACCGCCTCCGTGCGGTACGGGCAAGTCGACCGGAGCGCCGCCTCGATGCGGCCGGGTGGTCACTCGCTTGGAGAAGCACTATGAACCTGAAGATCAGTGGACATCATCTCGAAGTCACGCCTGCAATTCGCGAATACGTGATCACCAAGCTGGACAGGGTGCTACGGCATAGCGATCAGGTGATCGATGGCACTGTGATCCTCTCGGTCGACAACCACAAGGAAAAGGACAAGCAGCAGCGCGCGGAAATCAATCTGCACCTGAAGGGCAAGGACATCTTCGTCGAAAGCGCGAACGGCAACCTGTACGCCGCGATCGATCTGCTGATCGACAAGCTGGATCGCCAGGTCGTCAAGCACATGGAGCGCCTGCAAACGCACGCGCACGACCCGATCAAGCTTCAACCGTCGATCGACCAGATCGAACTGCCGCCGCAATAACCGTCACCGCAACACGCACGCCGCCCGGTTCGCCGGGCGTTTTTTTTGCGACTCCGCGCCCGTGGTGCGACCGGTCCGTCCATGCTGCGCCACGCACGCGGCTGTGCTCTATAATGTCCCGGTTATCGCCGGGGGGCGTTGGGTGCGGTAGCTGCGTTGCAGGTTGCCGATACCAGATGCCTTGATATCGCCGAACATGGAAAATCAGTCTGCCGCCGCAAGGAGACCCCAGGCCGCCCAATCGCCTGCCAACATGAATCGCCTAGCCAAAATCCTGCCCATAGAGAACGTCGTCATCGACCTCTCGGTCACCAGCAAGAAACGCGTGTTCGAACAAGCCGGGCTGATGTTCGAAAATCAGAACGGCATCGCCCGCAGCACCGTCACGGACAACCTGTTCGCGCGCGAGCGCCTCGGCTCGACCGGGCTCGGCGAAGGCGTCGCGATTCCGCACGGGCGCATCAAGGGTCTCAAGCACCCGCTCGCCGCGTTCGTCCGGCTCGCCGATGCGATCCCGTTCGAAGCGCCCGACGGCCAGCCGGTCGGCCTCCTGATTTTCCTGCTCGTCCCCGAGCAAGCCACCCAGCAGCACCTCGAAATCCTGTCGGAAATCGCGCAACTGCTGTCCGATCGCGACGCGCGCGAGCGTCTGCACAACGAAACGGATATCGCCGAGTTGCATCGCCTGCTCACTCAGTGGCAACCTTGAGTTGATCCGGGCGGAATATTTTCCCTCACGAGGCGGCACGCGCCGCCGTCCAGGGCCGCCCGGCGCCGGCCCGGCATGGCGACGACCGTCGCCGCGCGCATGCACCGGCTCATTGGAGTGACGAGAGTCATGGATACGTCCAGCATCAACGCCCAGAGCATCTTCGACGACAACGCGGCCACGCTGAAACTGAGCTGGCTCACGGGGCATGAAGGCTGGGAGCGCGGCTTTTCGGCCGACACGGTCGGCAACGCGACGTCGAGCGCCGACCTCGTCGGCCACCTGAACCTGATCCACCCGAACCGGATCCAGGTGCTCGGCGAAGCCGAAATCGACTACTACCAGCGCCAGACCGACGAAGACCGCTCGCGCCACATGGCCGAGCTGATCGCGCTCGAACCGCCGTTCCTCGTCGTCGCCGGCGGCGCCGCGGCGCCGCCCGAACTCGTGCTGCGCTGCACGCGCTCGTCGACCCCGCTGTTCACGACGCCGATGTCGGCCGCCGCGGTGATCGACAGCCTGCGGCTCTACATGTCCCGCATCCTCGCGCCGCGCGCGACGCTGCACGGCGTATTCCTCGACATCCTCGGGATGGGCGTGCTGCTGACCGGCGATTCGGGCCTCGGCAAAAGCGAGCTCGGCCTCGAACTGATCAGCCGCGGCCACGGTCTCGTCGCCGACGACGCGGTCGACTTCGTCCGCCTTGGCCCCGATTTCGTCGAAGGGCGCTGCCCGCCGCTGCTGCAAAACCTGCTCGAAGTGCGCGGCCTCGGCCTGCTCGACATCAAGACGATCTTCGGCGAAACCGCCGTGCGGCGGAAAATGAAGCTGAAGCTGATCGTCCAGCTCGTGCGGCGCCCCGACGGCGAATTCCAGCGCCTGCCGCTCGAAAGCCAGACCGTCGACGTGCTCGGTTTGCCGATCAGCAAGGTCACGATCCAGGTTGCGGCCGGCCGCAACCTTGCGGTGCTCGTCGAGGCCGCCGTCCGGAACACGATCCTGCAGTTGCGCGGAATCGACACGTTGCGCGATTTCATGGATCGGCAACGACTCGCGATGCAAGATCCCGACAGTCAGTTCCCCGGCAAACTGGTGTAACCCGCACGCGCCGGCTGCGCAACGCCGACGCGTCGAGCCGGTGCTATGATGAAACGTCAGGATTCTCTGCTTCCCATGCGCATCGTCCTTATCACCGGCATCTCCGGCTCAGGCAAATCCGTCGCGCTGAACGCGCTCGAAGACGCAGGCTATTACTGCGTCGACAACCTGCCGCCGCATGTGCTCCCCGAACTCGCCCGCTACCTCGCCCAGGACGGCCAGCGCCGGCTCGCGGTCGCGATCGACGCGCGCTCGAGCGCATCGCTCGACGAAATGCCCGGCCTGATCCGCGAGCTGTCGCGCGATCACGACGTGCGCGTGCTGTTCCTCAACGCAAGCACCCAGGCGCTGATCCAGCGCTTCTCCGAAACGCGCCGCCGCCATCCGTTGTCCGGCTCGCTGTCGCACGATGCGGACGTCGGCCTGCTGTCGTCGCTCGAGGAAGCGATCGAGCGCGAACGCGACCTCGTCGCGCCGCTCGCCGAGTTCGGCCACCAGATCGATACGAGCACGCTGCGCGCGAACGTGCTGCGCACGTGGGTCAAGCGCTTCATCGAGCAGAAGAACAACGACCTGATGGTGATGTTCGAGTCGTTCGGCTTCAAGCGCGGCGTACCGCTCGACGCCGACCTGATGTTCGACGTGCGCGCGCTGCCGAATCCGTACTACGACCACGAGTTGCGCCCGCTCACCGGGCTCGACCAGCCGGTCATCGCCTTTCTCGACGCACTGCCGATCGTCCACCAGATGATCGACGACATCCATGCGTTCCTGTTGAAATGGCTGCCGCACTTCCGCGATGACAACCGCAGCTACCTGACCGTCGCCATCGGCTGCACCGGCGGCCAGCATCGCTCGGTGTTCATCGCGGAAACGCTCGCCGCGCGCCTCGCGCACGAGGCGAACGTGATCGTGCGGCATCGTGACGCGCCAGTGGATGTCGACGCGTCGTCGCGGCTCGTCTCCGAGGTCGACCGACCCTAGCGACACCCGCCCCTTCGTCAGCGCGCCATGTCCTCCCTATCGACCACCCTGATCGACCTGCCGCTGTTTCCGCTGCACACGGTGCTGTTTCCGGGAGGCCTGCTCCCGCTCAAGGTGTTCGAGGCACGCTACCTCGACATGTCCCGCGCGTGCCTGCGCGACAACGCACCGTTCGGCGTGTGCCTGCTGAAGAGCGGGCCCGAAGTCGCACAGGACGGCGCCGTGTCGGTGCCCGAAACCATCGGCTGCATGGCGCGCATCACCGAGTGCGATACCGGCGAATTCGGGATGCTGTATCTGCAGGCGGTCGGCACGCAGCGTTTCGAACTGCTGTCGTATCGCGTCGAAGGCAACGGTCTGCTGGTCGGCATCGCGGAACCGCTGCCCGACGATATCCCGCTCGAAGGCGAGCAGGCGCTCGCGCAGTTCGGCTCGTGCGCCGAGGTGCTGGAGCGCATCATCGACGCGCTGAAGAAATCCGAGCCGGGCAAGCTGCCGTTCGGCGAACCGTTCCGTCTCGACGATCCGAGCTGGGTGTCGAACCGCCTCGCGGAACTGCTGCCGCTCGACCTGCGCGCGCGGCAAAAGCTGATGGAATTTCCGGACGTCGGCGCACGCATCGACGCGGTGCATCACGTGCTCGACCGGCACGGCTGGCTGTAGGCGCCGCCGGACGGGGCTTCCTTCGGTGCGGAAAACCCGGGGCGGCCGGCGTTTTCTTTTCTCGAGCGCGCGGCCCGCGCCGCGCCCGTTCCCCTTCGTTACAGCAGCGGCCCGCTCAGTGCATCGAGCAGCTTGCGCACGGGCGCCGGCACGCCGTACGCATCGAGCCGGCTCAGCGACACCCACGCGGTCTCCGCGTCCCGTGCCTGCGACGGCAGGCCGCCGCCGTCCGCCATGTCGCTCAGCCGCGGCTCGATCTCGAGCCGAAAATGCGTGAACGTATGCGTGAACGGTGCAAGCGGCACCGGGCCGCCGCCGCCGAAGCCCTGCGCAAGTTCCGCGAGCGCCGCGTCGCCGTCGGCTTGCGGCAGGCACCACAAGCCGCCCCAGATGCCGGCCGGCGGCCGCCGCTCGAGCAGCACGGCGTCGCCGTCGCGCAGCACGAGCATCCAGGTCTTGCGTGTCGGCACGGCCTTCTTCGGCCGCGCGGCCGGCAGTTCGCGCTGCCGGCCCGTCGATTGCGCGACGCAGTCGCCCGCGAACGGGCAACGCGCGCAGTCGGGCTTGCCGCGCACGCACAGCGTCGCGCCGAGATCCATCAGCCCCTGCGTATAGGCGCTCACGTCCGCCGCATTCGCGGCGTCGGGCAACAGCGATTCGGCGAGCGCCCACATGTCGTTCTCGACGCGCTTCTCGCCCGGAAAGCCCTCGACGCCGAACACCCGCGCGAGCACGCGCTTCACGTTGCCGTCGAGGATCGTCGCGCGCGCGCCGTACGCAAACGACGCAATCGCCGCGGCCGTCGAGCGGCCGATGCCCGGCAGTTCGGCCAGCGCGTCGGGCGTCGCCGGAAACGCGCCGCCGTGCTCGGCGACGACGACCTGCGCGCAGCGGTGCAGGTTGCGCGCGCGCGAGTAGTAGCCGAGCCCCGCCCACAGCGCCATCACGTCGTCGACCGGCGCGGCCGCGAGCGCGGCGACGTCGGGGCAGCGTTCGAGAAATCGCGCGTAATACGGGATGACGGTCGACACCTGGGTCTGCTGCAGCATGATTTCCGACAACCAGATCCGGTACGGATCGCGGGTGTTCTGCCACGGCAGGTCGTGGCGGCCGTGCTCGCGTTGCCACGCGATCAGGCGCGTGGCGAACGTGCGGTGCAGCGGCGCGACGGGGAACGGAGCGGGGGCGATGCGGGGCGGCTTCAAGTTATCTAATCGCGGAAAGAGGTTTCAACGCTGGCAGGTCGCACAGAAATAGGTCGACCGCTGGCCCTGCACGATCTGGCGGATCGGCGTGCCGCATACGCGGCAAGGCTGGCCGGCACGGTCGTAGACGAAGCAGTCGAGCTGGAAATAGCCGCTTTCGCCGTTGCTGCCGACAAAATCGCGCAGCGTGCTGCCACCGCGCTCGATCGCATCGGCGAGCGTCGCGCGCACCGCGTCGGCCAGCCGCTCGTAGCGCGGCAGCGACACCTTGCCGGCGGCCGTCGTCGGCCGGATGCCGGCGCGAAACAGGCTCTCCGACGCATAGATGTTGCCGACGCCGACGACCATGTCGCCCGCGAGCAGCGCCTGCTTGACCGAGACCGTGCGGCCGCGCGTGCGCGCATGCAGCAGCGCGCCGGTAAACGCCGGCGAGAACGGCTCGACGCCGAGGCTCGCGAGAAGCGGATGCGCATGCACGTCGCCCGCTTCGCGCGGGTGCCACAGCACGGCGCCGAAGCGGCGCGGATCGCGGAACCGCAGTACGAATTCGTCGAAGATCCAGTCGATGTGATCGTGCTTCGCGGCGACCGGCACGCCGGCCGCCGGCAGCACGCGCAGCGTGCCCGTCATGCCGAGATGGACGATGAACCAGCCCGCGTCGACCTCGAACAGCAGGTATTTGCCGCGGCGCTCGACGGCGAGCACCTCGCGCGCGCGCAATTGCTCGGCGAGCCCCGCCGGCACGGGCCAGCGCAGCATCGCGGTACGGATGTCGACACGCTCGACGCGGCGGCCCGCGACAAAGGGCTCGATGCCCCGGCGCGTGACTTCGACTTCTGGCAACTCTGGCATGTTATACGGGTCTGAGGCTAGGGTCTGTTTGCATATGGAACGCGCATGCGTTGCCACGAGAACGGCCGCTCGCGAGGCGCGCGACGCCGCGAATACTGGACGTATTCGCAAGGAGCGCAACGCGGCGAGCGGCCGTTCTCGTGGCAACCCCAAATTAAAAAATTCATGTCACGGGAATGCCCGAAATCGCCCGCATAGCGGCGTCGCTCGTCGCTTGTTTGGCTCGCCAAACGGCGCTCCTCGCCTCTTGCTATGCGGGCGATTTCGGGCATTCGCATGTGCGTTCCATATGCAAACGGACCCTATCACGATCGTGCGTGTATTGTAGCGAGCGCGTTACAATCGGTTGAAACATCGAACGGATTTCCATGACTCTGCCCTCGAAGCTGCTTCAGAAGCGCCCCGCCGCCGCGCGCGGCGCGCGCGCCTTCCCGGTCCGTCGTGCACTCGGCGCCGCGCTGTTTGCCGCCTGGACCCTCACCGCCTTCCCGGCTCACGCGCAGGATCCGGCATCGGACGACGCGGAGCCGCAGGGCGCGTTCGAGCATGTGATGCCGGATGAGCAGAAGAATCTCCCCGGTGTCCCGCTGACGAGCCAGATCGTCTACCAGGTGCTCGCCGCCGAGGTCGCGCTCCAGCGCAACCAGCCGGCGCCGGCGTACCAGACCTACCTCGCGCTCGCCCGCGACACGCGCGATCCGCGCATGGCGCAGCGTGCGACCGAGATCGCGCTCGGTGCACAGAGCCCGGCCGACGCGCTGTCCGCCGCGAACCTGTGGCGCCAGTACGCACCGGATTCGAACCGGGCGTCGCAGGTCGACGCCGCGCTGCTGGTGCTCGCCGGCAAGCCGGCCGACGCGCAGCCGATGCTCGCGCGCGAGCTGGCCCGCGCAACCGGCGAGACGCGCGGGCCAGCGATCCTCGCGCTGCAGGCGCTGCTCGTGCGCGGCTCCGATCGCGTCGGCGGCCTCGCGGTGCTGAAGGACATGCTGAAGAACGACATGAACCGGCCCGAGGCGCAGCTCGCGATCGCGCGGCAGCAGCTCGCGGTCGACGACAAGGACGGCGCCGCGCAATCGCTGAAGCGAGCGCTGCAGCTCCGTCCCGACTACCTGCCGGCGGCGCTGATGCTGTCGCAGATGGGGCCGGCGGAACGCGCGGCGGGCATCGCGTCGTTCGAGAAATATGTTCAGCAGAATCCGAAGTCGCGCGACGCGCGGCTCGCGCTGTCGCAGCTCTATCTCGCCGACGATCGCCTCGACGACGCGCAGAAGCAGTTCGAGACGATGCGCAAGCTCGACTCGAAGGATCCGACGCCGCTGATGGCGCTCGCGCTGATCAAGATTCAGCAGAAGAAACTCGACGAAGCGACCGCCTACCTGAAGCAGTACGTGCAGCTCGGCGACAAGCAGCAGAACCTCGACGTCGGCCAGGGCTACATCTACCTCGCACAGATCGCGATCGACCAGAACAACGATGCACAGGCGTCGCAATGGCTCGACAAGGTCGACCAGACGAGCCAGCACTATCTCCCCGCACAGATCACGCGCGCGCAGCTGCTGCAGAAACAGGGCAAGACCGACGAGGCGCGCAAGGTGCTCGACGACCTGCCGATCACGGATCCGCGCGACGCGGCCGTGGTCGCGCGCACCGACGCGTCGATCCTGTTCACCGCGAAGCGCTATCCGGAAGCCGAGGCACGGCTCGGGCAGGCGGTCCAGGACTTCCCGGACGATCCCGACCTGCGCTACGACTACGCGATGGCGGCCGAAAAGACCGGCCACTACACGACGATGGAACAGCAGCTGCGCGAGCTGATCCGCACGCAGCCCGACAACCCGCAGGCGTACAACGCGCTCGGCTATTCGCTTGCCGACCGCAACCAGCGCCTGCCCGAAGCCAGCAAGCTGATCGACAAGGCGATGACGCTCGCGCCGAACGATGCCTACATCATGGACAGCCTCGGCTGGGTGAAGTACCGGATGGGCGACACGGCCGGCGCTACGAAGGTCCTGCGGCACGCGTACGAACTGCAGCCGAACGCCGAAATCGGTGCTCACCTCGGCGAAGTGCTGTGGAAGAGCGGCGCACAGGACGACGCGCGTTCCGCGTGGCGTGCCGCGCAGAAGCTCGAGCCCGACAACGAAACGCTCGTGCAGACGCTGAAGCGCCTGCAGATCAACGGTCTCTGATGCAGATGTTCCCGACGCTTTCCCTGTCCTCCCGCGCGCAGCGCACGCTGGCCGCGGCCGGCGCGGCGCTCGCGCTCGCCGGCTGCGCGAGCACGCCGCCGTCGGCAAGCGCGCCGACGGGCGCGGCGCTGCAGACCGCCGCGACGCACGCTTACCATGGCCGCTTCGCGGTGCAGTACGACGATCGTCTCGGCAGGCAGCAGAACGTGTACGGCAACTTCGACTGGCAGGAGCACGGCAACGACGTGTCGCTCGAGCTGCGCAGCCCGCTCGGCCAGACGCTCGCGGTCGTGAAATCGACGCCGCAGGCAGCGTCGCTCGAGTTGCCTAACCGACCGACGCAATATGCGACGGACGTCGGCGACCTGATGCAGCGAACGCTCGGCTTCGCACTGCCGCTCGCGGGCCTGCGCTACTGGCTGCTGCCGACGCCCGCGCCCGCGACGCCCGCGGAGACGGTACGCGATCCGGCCGACGACACGCACGTCAAGCAGATCCGCCAGGACGGCTGGACGATCGACTACCTTGCCTACGCGGACGCCCCGGCCACGGGCGTCAAACGCGTCAACCTCGTGCGCGCGACGCCGCCGCTCGACATCAAGCTCGTGCTCGATCAGTGAGCACGTGCGCCTAGCCTCGACATACGCATGACCGATTCGACCCGCTCGCTGCGCAACTGCCTTGCGCCCGCGAAACTCAACCTGTTCCTGCACATCACCGGCCGCCGCCCGAACGGCTATCACGATCTGCAGAGCGTGTTCCAGCTGCTGAACTGGGGTGACACGCTGCACTTCACGCTGCGCGACGACGGCCGCGTCGCGCGTGTCACCGACGTGCCCGGCGTGCCCGAGGAAAGCGATCTCGTCGTGCGCGCGGCCAACCTGCTGAAGGCGCACACTGGCACCGCACTCGGCGTCGACATCGAGATCGACAAGTGCCTGCCGATGGGCGCCGGCCTCGGCGGCGGCAGCTCCGACGCGGCAACGACGCTGCTCGCGCTGAACCGCCTGTGGCAACTCGACCTGCCGCGCACGGAACTTCAGTCGCTCGCGGTGAAACTCGGCGCAGACGTCCCGTTTTTTATTTTTGGAAAAAATGCGTTCGCAGAGGGTATCGGAGAAGAATTAGCTGAGGTAGAATTGCCGACTCGCTGGTTCTTGGTTGTGACGCCACGCGTTCATGTCCCGACCGCTGAAATATTTTCAGATGAGTTGTTGACAAGAGATTCGAAGCCCGTCACAATTGCTGACTTTCTTGCACAGCAAAACAGCGATGCGGGATGGCCAGACAGCTTCGGCCGGAACGATATGCAGCAAGTTGTGACAAGTAAGTACGCGGAAGTTGCGCAGGTGGTCAAATGGTTGTATGATGTGACCCCCGCGAGGATGACCGGATCCGGAGCAAGCGTGTTTGCAGCGTTTCGCAGCAAACACGAGGCAGAAGCGGCGAAAGCCAAGCTGCCCGCCAGTTGGAACGGCGCAGTTGCCGAGAGCCTGAACGAGCATCCGCTCTTCGCTTTCGCGTCATGAAGTTTTACTTTGCCGGATGGCCTACACGAGTCCGGTGAAGTTATCAGTTAAGTGTAGGGGAGTCGCCAAGTTGGTCAAGGCACCGGATTTTGATTCCGGCATGCGAGGGTTCGAGTCCTTCCTCCCCTGCCAAAAATTTTCCCGCATTTCCCGCCTAAGCCTGAAGCAGGTGCACGATGAGCAGCCATGACGGCCTGATGGTTTTTACTGGCAACGCGAATCCCGCGCTCGCCCAGGAAGTCGTCAACATTCTTGGAATTCCCCTCGGCAAAGCAATGGTCAGCCGTTTCTCCGACGGCGAGATCCAGGTCGAGATCCAGGAAAACGTGCGTGGCAAGGACGTCTTCGTCCTGCAATCCACGTGCGCGCCGGCGAACGACAACCTGATGGAACTGATGATCATGGTCGACGCGCTCAAGCGCGCATCGGCCGGCCGGATCACTGCAGCCATCCCCTACTTCGGCTACGCCCGTCAGGATCGCCGCCCGCGTTCGGCGCGCGTCGCGATCTCGGCGAAGGTCGTCGCGAACATGCTGGAAATCGCCGGCGTCGAGCGGATCATCACGATGGATCTGCACGCCGACCAGATTCAAGGCTTCTTCGACATCCCGGTCGACAACATCTACGCAACGCCGATCCTGCTGGGCGACCTGCGCAAGCAGAACTACTCGGATCTGCTCGTCGTGTCGCCGGACGTCGGCGGCGTGGTGCGTGCCCGGGCACTCGCGAAGCAGCTCAACTGCGATCTCGCGATCATCGACAAGCGTCGTCCGAAGGCGAACGTCGCCGAAGTGATGAACATCATCGGTGAAGTCGAAGGCCGCACCTGCGTGATCATGGACGACATGGTCGATACGGCCGGCACGCTCTGCAAGGCCGCGCAAGTGCTGAAGGACCGCGGTGCGAAGCAGGTGTTCGCGTACGCGACGCACCCCGTGCTGTCGGGCGGCGCCGCCGACCGCATCGCCGCATCGGCACTCGACGAGCTGGTCGTCACCGATACGATCCCGCTGTCGGCCGAATCGCTGGCGTGCTCGAAGATCCGCTCGCTGACGAGCGCGAGCCTGCTGGCCGAGACGTTCTCGCGGATCCGCCGCGGCGATTCGGTGATGTCGCTGTTCGCGGAATCCTGATCGCGAGTCGACACAAGAAAGCATGCGCAGAAAGCGAAGCGGCAACGCTTCGCTTTTTGCACAATCGGACGGGATAGACGAAACCCCGCCGTTTCATCGGGGGCCGCCGTTTGACGGCCCCGTTTTACTGCCTGGTCGCGGGCAGCCATTGGAGAATCACATGAAAGTCGTCGCTTTCGAGCGCCAACAGCAAGGTACGGGTGCGAGCCGCCGCCTGCGCAACGCCGGTAAGACCACGGGCATCGTTTACGGTGGCGAAGCAGCCCCGCAAAAGATCGAACTCGATCACAACGCCCTGTGGCACGCCCTGAAGAAGGAAGCCTTCCACTCGTCGATCCTCGACCTCGAAGTGGCCGGCCAGTCGCAGCAGGTTCTGCTGCGCGACGTGCAATACCACCCGTTCAAGCAACTGGTGCTGCACGTGGACTTCCAGCGCGTTGACGCGAAGAAGAAGCTGCACACGAAGGTGCCGCTGCACTTCCTGAACGCCGAAGTCAGCCCGGCCGTGAAGCTGTCGAGCGCGGTCGTGTCGCACGTCGCGACGGAAATCGAAATCGAGTGCCTGCCGGCTGCGCTGCCGGAGTTCCTCGAAGTCGACCTGTCGAAGATCGAAGCCGGTCAGTCGCTGCACGCGAAGGACATCACGCTGCCGAAGGGCGTCGCGCTGGTCGCGCACATCGATGCGGAAAACCCGGTTGTCGCATCGGCGACGGTCCCGGCTGGTGCCGTGTCGGACGCAGCAGGCGAAGGCGAAACGCCGGCTGCCTAAGCGGCTGCCTACGCGCCCGATCGATCCGTTTCACGAAACGGTCGACGCAACCCGCCGCGGCTTGCCCGGCGGGTTTTTCTTTTTCTGCGCCCAGGCGGCAGCCGCCGCCTTCGAAACGTCATGATCAAACTGATCGTCGGCCTCGGCAATCCCGGGGCGGAATACACCGCGACGCGCCACAACGCCGGCTTCTGGCTGATCGACCAGCTCGCCCGCGAGGCAGGCACGACGCTGCGCGACGAGCGCCGCTTCCACGGCTTCTACGCGAAAGCACGCCTGCACGGCGAGGAAGTGCACCTGCTCGAGCCGCAGACCTACATGAACCGCTCCGGCCAGTCGGTCGTCGCGCTCGCGCAATTCTTCAAGATCCTGCCCGACCAGATTCTCGTCGCGCACGACGAGCTCGACCTGCCGCCCGGCACCGTGAAGCTGAAGCTCGGCGGCGGCAGCGGCGGCCACAACGGCCTCAAGGACATCTCCGCACACCTGTCGACGCAGCATTACTGGCGGCTGCGGATCGGCATCGGCCATCCGCGCGACCTGATTCCGGAAAGCGCGCGCGCCGGCGCGAAGCCCGACGTCGCGAACTTCGTGCTGAAGCCGCCGCGCCGCGAGGAACAGGACGTGATCGACGCGTCGATCGAACGCGCGCTCGCGGTGATGCCGATGGTCGTCAAGGGCGAACTCGACCGCGCGACGATGCAGCTGCATCGCAACTGACCGCGCATCGCACCGGCCCGGTGCATGGGGCCGTCCGGCGTCGCCGGGCGGCACCGCCCTCCCCACCTTGACGCGCACATGCGGTAATCTCGTCGTTTTGCCCGACAGGAGCCAAGCGGTGAGCCGTTACTGGAGCGACGTCGTTCAGCAACTCGTGCCTTATGTGCCGGGCGAACAGCCCGCGCTCGCGCACCCCGTCAAGCTGAACACCAACGAGAATCCCTATCCGCCGTCGCCGCGCGTCGTCGCGGCGATCGCACGCGAACTCGGCGAGACCGGCGACACGCTGCGCCGCTATCCGGATCCGGTCGCGCGCGCGCTGCGCGAGACGGTCGCGGCCCATCACAGCATCAAGCCCGAACAGGTGTTCGTCGGCAACGGCTCCGACGAGGTGCTCGCGCACACGTTCCAGGCGCTGCTGAAGCACGACCGGCCGCTGCGGTTTCCCGACATCACGTACAGCTTCTATCCGACCTACGCTCGCCTGTACGGCGTACAGACCACGGTCGTGCCGCTCGCGGACGACTTCTCGATCCGCGTCGACGACTATCTCGACGACGCCGGCGGCGTGCTGTTTCCGAACCCGAATGCGCCGACCGGGCGCGCGCTGCCGCTCGCGGACGTCGAGCGGATCGCGGCCGCGAATCCGTCGTCGGTCGTCGTGATCGACGAGGCCTATGTCGATTTCGGCGCGCAGTCCGCGATTACGCTGATCGACCGCCATCCGAACCTGCTGGTCGTGCACACGACGTCGAAGGCGCGCTCGCTCGCGGGCATGCGCGTCGGCTTCGCGTTCGGCGATGCGGCACTGATCGACGCGCTGAACCGCGTGAAGGACAGCTTCAACTCCTATCCGCTCGACCGGCTCGCTCAGGTCGCCGCGCAGGCCGCGTACGAGGACACCGACTATTTCGACGCGACCTGCCGGCGCGTGATCGACAGCCGGACGCGGCTCACGCACGCGCTCGACGCGCTCGGCTTCGACGTCGTGCCGTCGGCCGCGAATTTCGTGTTCGCGCGCCATCCCGCGCACGATGCGGGCGCGATCGCGGCAAAGCTGAAGGAACGGGAAATTTTCGTGCGGCACTTCCGGCTGCCGCGGATCGACCAGCATCTGCGCATCACCGTCGGCACCGACGCCGAATGCGATGCGCTCGTCGCGGCGCTGCGCGAGCTGCTTGCCTAACGAAGAACCGGCGCCGGACGGCGCCGCTCGGGAAGCGTGACGCGTGCGCCGATAAACCAAAGCGCGCGCGTCACCGCAGGGTCACGACGCGTCGTCGCCCTTCCCGGCGATCAACGCGTGATACTTCTCCATCAATTGCGCGTGCGATTCGTCATGCTGCGGATCGCGCGGAATGCATTCGACCGGACACACCTGCTGGCACTGCGGTTCGTCGAAATGGCCGACGCACTCGGTGCACTTGTTCGGGTCGATCACGTAGATATCCGGGCCCATCGAAATCGCGCCGTTCGGGCACTCGGGCTCGCACACGTCGCAATTGATGCACTCGTCGGTAATCATCAAAGCCATACTGATCTCACTTCTTCAGGCCGGCGGCCGGCTTCGCAACGAAACCGGCCGGCGCCGCGTCACGCGGCAGGGCCTCCCATCGCGGCGACTTTCTCGGTCAGCCATTTCTCGACGGACGGGAACACGAACTTGCTGACATCGCCGCCCAACTGCGCGATTTCGCGCACGATCGTTCCCGAGATGAACTGGTACTGATCGGACGGCGTCATGAACATCGTCTCGACGTCGGGCAGCAGGTAGCGGTTCATCCCCGCCATCTGGAACTCATATTCGAAATCGGACACGGCGCGCAGGCCGCGCACGATCACGCGTGCGTTGTTGGTGCGGACAAAGTCCTTCAGGAGACCGGTGAAACTCATCACCTTCACGTTCGGATAATGGCCGAGCACCTCGTTCGCAATCGTCAGACGTTCTTCGAGCGAGAAGAACGGCTTTTTCGCGCGACTGTCGGCGACACCGACCACCAGCGTATCAAAAATGCTCGACGCACGCCGCACGAGGTCTTCGTGCCCGCGCGTCAGCGGATCGAACGTACCGGGATACACGGCGACTACCATGTCGCTCCTCCTGTCATCACGCAAACGGGATGGCAGCGGTGCGATGCGCACGCCACTGCCGAGATGGGCATGCGTCGCCTTTGCGGCGCGCCGCCTCGTATGGAACGCGCATTATTCATCATTTTCGCGCCGCAGCAAATGATAGTGAACCGCACCGGCCTTGCCGTGCTTCACGACCTGCCAGCCCGCGAGCGCGTCGTGTGCGGCCGGATCGAGTTCAGCCCCCGTCTCGACGTAAAGCGCACCGTCCGCCGCGACGAGCGGCGCCGACAGCGCGATCGCGCGCTCCAGCGCGGCCGGATCGCCGAACGGCGGATCGAGAAACACGACGTCGAACGCGCCCGGCGTGAGCCCGGCCGCGAGCCGCAACGCATCGGCTTCGGCGACTTCGACCGTGCGGGCGCCGAGCTTGTCCTTGATCGCACGCAGTTGCTGCGCGGCGCGCGGATGGCGTTCGACCATCACGACGCTCGCCGCGCCGCGCGACGCGGCCTCGAAGCCGAGCGCGCCGGTGCCCGCGAACAGGTCGAGGCAGCGCCGGCCTTCGAGATCCTGGCCGAGCCAGTTGAACAGCGTCTCGCGCACGCGATCGGGCGTCGGCCGCAGGCCGTCGAGATCGAGCACCGCGAGCGGAGTGCGTTTCCAGTCGCCGCCGATGATGCGGATCGTGTGCGGCTTGCCGCGGCCAGGAGGGGCCGCCGGGCGGCCGGGAGAGGAACGGGACATACGGAATATAGGCAACGGAGGGACCGGGCGCGCGCAGGGCGCACCGCCAAACAGGCGCACGTTACCACAGCGGCGACGCGCACTGACGCGAGCGCCACGCCGCACTGATAAAATGCACGGTTTCGGCCGCCGTGCGCCGCGCCCGCGCGAACGCAGAACGGCCCGTCCGGCGCCCCGCTTCTGGCGGCGGCCCCCCTCTTCCCGACGTCAGACCATGTTCAGCTTCTTCAAACGATTCAAGAAAACGCAGGAGCCCGATCCCGCGGAATCGCAATCGGCCGACGCGCAGCAAACGGACGAGCCGTCCGATGCGCCCGTGCTCGAGGCTCCGCCCGCGGCCGACGTGCCGCAGGCGCCCGTGCAACCGGCCGCGCCGGCCGTCGTGATGACGGTCACGCCGACCAACGACGGCCGCGACGAAGTCGTCGAGACGGTCGAGATCGTCCCGCCGCCGCTGCAGGACGCATCCGCGAAGAAATCGTGGCTTGCGCGCCTGAAAACGGGGCTCGCGAAAACGGGCAACAGCATCACCGGCGTATTCGTCAACACGAAGATCGACGAGGATCTGTACGAGGAACTCGAAACCGCGCTGCTGATGTCCGACGCGGGCGTCGACGCGACCGAGTACCTGCTCGACGCACTGCGCGAAAAGGTACGCACCGGCCGGCTGACCGACCCGCAGCAGGTGAAGGGTGCGCTGCACGACCTGCTCGTCGAGCTGCTGAAGCCGCTCGAGAAATCGCTGATGCTCGGCCGCGCGCAGCCCCTCGTGATGATGATCACCGGCGTGAACGGCGCGGGCAAGACCACCAGCATCGGCAAGCTCGCGAAGCATCTGCAGAGCTTCGACCAGTCGGTGCTGCTGGCCGCGGGCGACACGTTCCGCGCGGCCGCGCGCGAACAGCTGGCGGTCTGGGGCGAGCGCAACAACGTGACGGTCGTGCAGCAGGAAAGCGGCGATCCGGCCGCGGTGATCTTCGACGCGGTCAGCGCCGCGCGCGCACGCAAGATCGACGTGATGATGGCCGACACGGCCGGTCGCCTGCCGACGCAGCTCCACCTGATGGAAGAGCTGAAGAAGGTGAAGCGCGTGATCTCGAAGGCGCACGACGGCTCGCCGCACGAAGTGCTGCTGGTGATCGACGCGAACACCGGCCAGAACGCGCTCACGCAGGTGAAGGCATTCGACGACGCGCTCGGCCTCACGGGCCTCATCGTCACGAAGCTCGACGGCACCGCGAAGGGCGGGATTCTCGCCGCGATCGCGCGGCAGCGCCCGGTGCCCGTCTACTTCATCGGTGTCGGCGAGAAGGTCGAGGACCTGCAGCCGTTCAGCGCCGTGGAATTCGCGGACGCGCTGCTCGGCTGAACGCCGCCGGCCCGCATCGCCCAGGGCGCCTTCGGGCGCCCTTTTTCATGCGCGCCCGAGGCGCGCCGCGCTCATTCGGCGTCGGGTTGCGCGCCGGGCTCGGCGGCCTTGAACGCGTCGAGCGTCGATGCATGGTCGACGATCCGTTGAATCGTCGGATAACGCGTCGTGTCGATCGAGAAGCGGTTCGCGTTGAACACCTGCGGCACGAGGCACAGGTCGGCGAGCGTCGGCGTGTCGCCGAAGCACAGCTTGCCGGTGCGCGGATCGTTCGCGAGGCGCGTCTCGAGCGTTTCGAAGCCCGCCTCGATCCAGTGCCGGTACCACGCGTTCTTCGCCTCTTCGGGTACCTGCAGCGTGTGCTTCAGGTACTTCAGCACGCGCAGGTTGTCGAGCGGATGGATTTCGCACGCGATCTGCAGCGCGACCGCGCGCACGTACGCGCGGTCGACCGGCTGCTTCGGCAGCAGCGCGGGCTCGGGATGGGTTTCTTCGAGATATTCGATGATCGCGAGCGACTGCTGCAGCGTCGCGTCGCCGTCGATCAGCGTCGGCACGACCGCATCCGGATTCAGTGCACGGTACTCGTCCTTCAGTTGCTCGCCGCCGTTGCGCAGCATGTGCACGGGGACATAGTCGAACGGCAGCTGCTTCAGGTTCAGGGCGATCCGCACGCGGTACGACGCAGAACTGCGGAAATAGCTGTAGAGCTTCATGGGATGTCTCTCGTAGTCGTATTCGGCCGGCAACGGCACAGGCGCGGCGCAGCCGGCGCGCCCGCCGCCGGTACCCGGAGTGTAGCGCGACGCGATGCGCGGCCGCGCTTGCGCCGGCCGCACCCGTGCGATACTCGGGGCATTCCTTACGCTCACCGCGCGGCCCGATGCCGGCCGCCCGCCCCACGTCCCGATGACCGCTTCCCACGATCCCGCCGCCGTTCCATTCCGTTGCGCCCGCTTCATCAAGGAGATCGGCCGCGGCCCGCACGGCGCGCGCGCACTGTCCGCCGAGGACACGTTCGAGCTCTATCGCGCGATGCTCGACGCGCGTGTGTCGGACGTCGAACTCGGCGCGATCCTGATCGCCTATCGGCTGAAGGGCGAAACGTCCGACGAGCTGGCCGCGATGCTTGCCGCCGCGCAGGCGTCGTTCGAGCCCGTGCACGTGCAGGACGCCGCGTTCCGCCCCGTGTCGATCCCGAGCTACAACGGCGCGCGCAAGCAGCCGAACCTCGTGCCGCTGCTCGCGCTGCTGCTCGCGCGCGAAGGCGTGCCGGTGCTCGTGCACGGCGTCGAGCGCGACTCGGGCCGCGTGACGAGCGCGGAGATCTTCTCGGCGCTGTCGCTCGCGCCGTCGACGTCGCACGATGCGATCGAGGACATGCTCGCCGAGCGCCGCGTCGCGTTCGCGCCGATCGAAGCGCTGGCGCCGCGCATCGCGCACCTGCTGTCGATGCGCAGCGTGCTCGGCGTGCGCAACTCGACGCACACGCTCGTGAAGATCCTGCAGCCGTTCGCGCCGGCCGGCCTGCGGCTCGTCAACTACACGCATCCGCCGTACCGCGACAGCCTCGCGCAATTGTTCCGCGACCATCCGGACGCCGCGCTCGGCGGCGCGCTGCTCGCGCGCGGCACCGAGGGCGAGGCCGTCGCCGATACGCGGCGCCAGGTGCAGGTCGACTGGCTGCACGACGGTGTATGCGACACGCTGATCGAGGCCGAACGTTCGTCGACCGATACGCCGCCCGTCGCGCTGCCCGAATCGCGCGATGCGGCGACGACGGCCGCGTGGACGGACGCCGTGTTGCGCGGCGAGGTGCCGGTGCCCGACACGGTCGCGCGGCAAGTCGCGACGATCGTGCAGATCGCCCGCATCGCGCGCTGACGGCGCGGCAACGACCCGCCCCGCGCCCCGACCATTTGACACGCGCCCGCATCCTGGCATAGAGTTGCCGACATGCGTTCCTTTCCGAACACCCTCCGAATTACCTCCGGCTGCCTAGCGCGGCCGCTATCGCTACGACTAGCCTAAGGCTGTCGTAGCGCCGTGTGCTGTCCGCACGGCCCCTCCCAGCAGTTCCTCGCCGTACCCCTCTCGCAGTTTTTACAACCCGAAGTCGTCAGCATTCGTCCGTCTATCCGTCGGTCGATTCGCGAAGATCATTCGCATCCGCAGCGCATTTCGCGCGCTGCGGTGCGAGGCAGCGCCAACCGTCGCCCCTGCCGCCCGTCTTCGCTCGCGACTTGAGACCCGAGGTCCAGAAGATGAAGCGCAATCCGCAAGACAAGTACCGTCCGTTCGAGCCCGTCCGCATCAATGGCCGCCGCTGGCCGACCCGCACCATCGAGCGCGCGCCCGTCTGGATGAGCACCGACCTGCGCGACGGCAACCAGTCGCTGATCGAGCCGATGAGCATCGAGCAGAAGCTCGAGTTCTTCGAGATGCTGGTCGCGATCGGTTTCAAGGAGATCGAAGTCGGTTTTCCGTCGGCGTCGCAAACCGACTTCGATTTCGTCCGCAAGCTGATCGACGACCAGCGGATTCCCGACGACGTGACGATCGAAGTGCTCGTGCAGTCGCGCGAAGACCTGATCGCCCGCACGTTCGACGCGCTCGAAGGCGTGCCGCGCGCGATCGTGCACCTGTACAACGCGGTCTGCCCGTCGTTCCGCCGCATCGTGTTCGGGATGTCGAAGAACGACGTGAAGGCGCTCGCGGTCGACGGCACGCGCATCATCAAGGAGCACGCCGCCGCGCGCCCCGACACGCACTGGACCTTCCAGTACTCGCCGGAAACCTTCAGCATGACCGAGCTGACGTTCGCGCGCGAGATCTGCGATGCGGTCGCGCAAACCTGGCGGCCGACCCGCGACCACAAGATGATCGTCAACCTGCCGGCCACCGTCGAGGCCGCGAGCCCGAACGTGTTCGCCGACCAGATCGAATGGATGGACCGCAACCTCGCGTATCGCGACAGCATCGTGCTGTCCGTGCATCCGCACAACGATCGCGGCACCGCGGTCGCGGCGGCCGAGCTCGCGCTGCTCGCGGGCGCCGACCGCATCGAGGGCTGCCTGTTCGGCAACGGCGAGCGCACCGGCAACGTCGATCTCGTCACGCTCGCACTGAACCTCTACACGCAGGGCGTCGACCCGGGCCTCGACTTCTCCGACATCGACGCGGTGCGCCGCGTCGTCGAACGCTGCAACCAGATTCCCGTGCATCCGCGCCATCCGTACGCGGGCGACCTCGTGTTCACCGCGTTCTCGGGCTCGCACCAGGACGCGATCCGCAAGGGCTTCGCGCAGCAGCGCCCCGACGCGGTCTGGGAGGTGCCGTACCTGCCGATCGACCCGGCCGACCTCGGCCGCAGCTACGACGCGGTGATCCGCGTGAACAGCCAGTCCGGCAAGGGCGGCGCGACGTTCCTGCTCGAACGCGGGATGGGCTTCACGCCGACGCGCCGCGTGCAGATCGAATTCAGCCATGCGGTGCAGACGCTCGCCGACGCGTCCGGCGAGGAAGTGACGGGCGACGCGATCTGCGCGCTGTTCGCCCGCGAATTCTTCGAGACCGACGGCCCGGCCGCGCGGCATGGCAGCGGTGCGCGCTGGCAGAACCGCGAGATCGCGGCAGCGCCGGCAGCGGCCGACGCGACGCCCGAAGACGCCGTGCGACATTTGGCCGCGGCATTCGCGGCGGCAGCCGGCACCGCGATCGACATCGCGTCGTGCGAACACGCGCGCACGACGGACGGCCGGATCGCGGTATCGGTCGGCTGCCGGGTCGGCGATGTGCCGCTGCGGCACGGCGTCGGCCTGCACGCGGATGCGGCAAGCGCCGCGCTCGACGCAATCGTCAGCGCAATCAACCGTTCGGCATGGCATTGCACGGACCGCCGCGCGGCGGCCTGACGCTCAGGGTTCGACAGTCAGCGAGCAGGGCGTGACCGCCCGTGCGCCGCGCGATCCGCGCCGCACGGGCCAGCAAAAAGCGGCCCATAAGGCCGCTTCGGTGGGGACATGAAAAGGAGCGCCACGCGCGCTCATGTCTCGGTCGCGCACCGCGTCGCCTGCCATGCGAGCAGGCACCAGCGGCCCTGCTCCTCGGTATGGACTGACGTATAGGCAATCGGGAACACCAGGCCGCCGTTGTTCGTTTCCATCTCGATCAACGCGCGCCCGGTGACGACGCAGGTTTCGCCACCGACGGGCAGCACGTCCTGCGACTGGATTTCGATCTGACGATAGCGGCGGCGGCCGGCGACGATGGCGTCGATGAACTGCTGCTTGGTTTCACGCTTGCCGTTGGTGTGCACGAAGAACACCTTGTCCGACAGCAGCGCGTCGAGCGCCTCGCCGTCCCCGTCCACCATCGCCCGGAACCGATCGCGCTCGAGCGCGCGGATCGCATCGACCACCTTCGCCATCGCCTGACTCCTCGGCAACGCGCACGCCGTGCGCGGGCATGCGGATCAGAAGTTGTACTGCACGTAGAACTGGTGGAAATTTATACCAGGATTCGGCTCTTTGATACCCGCGTTAGACACATGTTGAAAACGGTAACCGACCTGATACTGTTGCCGTTCTCCGAACTGTGCGCCGACGCCGACGACATCCACGAACTGGAACGACGTCGCAAGCGAAAGATTGTTGGAGATCGTCGGGGAAGTCAGGAACCGGATGCCGGCGCCGGCCTCGACGAACGGACGCACCTGGCCCGCGCTCTTGACGAAGCGGAACATCGGCTGCGCGCCGAATTCGCCGATGCTGCCGTGGACGTTGCCGCCCGTGTGCCAGTAGCCGACGTGGCCTTCCATTACGAAAGCGAAGTGCCAGCCGCCGATTTCCCACCAGTTCCAGCCCGGATCCCACACCACGCCGAGATCGGCCTTGTCGATCCCGTGACGATCCGAAAACCCGCCGCCCGCCTGGATACCCCATCGATCCGCGAACGCCGCACCCGATCCGCCCAGAAGTGACGCCGCCAGCATCGCATGCAGCGCAAGCCGGCTGCGGGGCCGGCGATTCTTCTTATTGTTCATCTGACACTCCAACTTTGTGGGTTGAATGGAGCCTGCCGCGACGGCCTGGCTCGAGCGAACTGAATGGTATGGTAAAGGACTTTTCGGATCGGCATCACGAAGCGAAATGGCTTCCTTCCAAAACGACAAAAATCGAAATCGTCTACTGATTCCCATCAGAAACAATGGTTTACGGAACTTCGATCCGCCGCCTTGGTCGCAGATTAGACTATCGACTCGACTATCTCGATAGAAAAATCGGGAACTCAGATGCCCACGCCCGCTCTAAGGAATTAGCACTCGGTTTCCGGGAGTGCTAAGATTGGCCCCGGAATCTCATCCGAGACCCAGGGTTTGTCCCTGATTCCAAAGGAGTTTTTAGTGAGCAACGCCCTGACCCTTCCGAATACCCTGAGCCCGACGCCGGCCAAGGCCGAATCGGCAGGCTCGCTGGCGCTCGCAGCTCAATCGATGTTGCCGGGCCAGCTTGGCAACATCGACGCGTATATCCAGGCCGTCAATCGCATTCCTCTGCTGACGGCCGAAGAGGAACGCCAGTACGCAACCGAATTCCGCGAAAACAACAACCTCGACTCGGCGCGCCGCCTCGTGCTGTCGCACCTGCGTCTCGTCGTGTCGATCGCGCGTAACTATCTCGGCTACGGCCTGCCGCACGGCGACCTGATCCAGGAAGGCAACATCGGCCTGATGAAGGCCGTGAAGCGCTTCGATCCGGCCCAGAACGTGCGCCTCGTGTCGTACGCGATCCACTGGATCAAGGCCGAGATCCACGAGTACATCCTGCGCAACTGGCGCATGGTGAAGGTCGCGACGACGAAGGCGCAGCGCAAGCTGTTCTTCAACCTGCGCAGCCACAAGAAGAGCATGCAGGCGATGACGCCCGAGGAAATCGACGGCCTCGCGCAGGAGCTCAACGTCAAGCGCGAAGAAGTGGCCGAGATGGAAACGCGCCTGTCGGGCGGCGACATCGCGCTCGAAGGGCAGGTGGAAGACGGCGAGGAGTCGTACGCGCCGATCGCCTATCTGGCCGACTCGCACAACGAGCCGACCGCCGTGCTCGCCGCGCGTCAGCGCGACACGCTGCAGACGGACGGCATCGCGCAGGCGCTCGACGCGCTCGACGCGCGCAGCCGCCGCATCATCGAGGCGCGCTGGCTGCACGTCGACGACGACGGCTCGGGCGGCTCGACGCTGCACGATCTCGCCGCCGAGTTCGGCGTGTCCGCGGAACGCATCCGCCAGATCGAAGCGAGCGCAATGAAAAAGATGCGCACCGCCCTCGCCGAATACGCATAAATCCGGCGACTCAGAGCGCTGCATCGAAAACCGCTGCCTGACCGGCAGCGGTTTTTTTTCGTCTGCTTTTTCCCGCTGCTTTTTCCGCTGCTTTTCCGCTTTTCCCGCTGCGTTTCATCCGCTTTACCGCCCGTTTCTTCGCCGATTAATTGACCCGATTCATCAGGTAATAGGCCGTTTTCGGCTCCCTTCCGCATAAGCTTGATCTGCCTCAAGTTTCAGCCCGTAGTTAGCGACGGTCTGCCGCAGCGCAGCACTCGGCATCGGAAAGCCGTCATCTTAAAATTGGCATGTCAGGCGCAAAAGGATTAAAACAGCTTCACGGCCGTCATAAATCCGACGTAAAGTCGCCCCCAATCCGTCCTAAATCGATTCAGGATAATCACCTTGATCTCGATCAATAAAGAGCCTGCGCCGCCTCCCCAGCGGCCGGCCGGCACGATCGGCTGGCGCGCGCGCATCGCCGCGTGGGCTCGCGGACCGACCCTCGCCCGCGACATCACCCTGGTGCTGATCGTCAAGCTGATCCTCCTGATGTCGCTCAAATACGCATTCTTCAATCATCCGCAGGCCGAGCACATGTCGCTTCCGCCTGCCGCCGTCGCCGAGAAGCTGCTCTCGGTACCGGCACCTGCACCCACCGAGGGAGACCACCATGATAAGTAGTGAAGTCGTCGATCTATCACGCCTGCAGTTCGGCATCACGGCGCTCTACCACTTCCTGTTCGTGCCGCTGACGCTCGGCCTGTCCTGGCTGCTCGTCATCATGGAAGCCGTCTACGTGATGACCGGCAAACAGGTCTACAAGGACATGACCCAGTTCTGGGGCAAGCTGTTCGGCATCAACTTCGCGATGGGCGTGACGACCGGCATCACGCTCGAATTCCAGTTCGGCACGAACTGGTCGTACTACTCGCACTATGTCGGCGACATCTTCGGCGTGCCGCTCGCGGTCGAAGGCCTGATGGCGTTCTTCCTCGAATCGACGTTCGTCGGCCTGTTCTTCTTCGGCTGGAACCGCCTGTCGAAGGTCAAGCACCTGATGGTCACGTTCCTCGTCGCGCTGGGCTCGAACCTGTCCGCACTGTGGATCCTCGTCGCGAACGGCTGGATGAACAACCCGGTCGGCGCCGAGTTCAACTACCAGACGATGCGCATGGAGATGACGAACCTGTTCGACGTGCTGTTCAACCCGGTCGCGCAGGTGAAGTTCGTGCACACGGTGTCGGCCGGCTACGTGTCGGCCGCGATGTTCGTGCTCGGCGTGTCGTCGTGGTACCTGCTGAAGAAGCGCGACATCGACTTCGCGCTGCGCTCGTTCGCGGTCGCGGCCGGCTTCGGCCTCGCGGCGACGCTCTGCGTGATCGTGCTCGGCGACGAATCGGGCTATACGACCGGCGAAGTGCAGAAGATGAAGCTTGCCGCGATCGAATCCGAATGGGAAACGCAGCCGGCGCCCGCATCGTTCACGCTGATCGGCATTCCGAACCAGGAAGAACAGCGTACCGACTACGCGATCAAGATCCCGTATGCGCTCGGCCTGATCGCGACGCGCTCGATCGACGAACCGGTGATCGGCCTGCGCGATCTCGCGAAGCACAGCGAGGAGCACATCCAGAGCGGGATGATCGCGTACGGCGCGCTGCAGAAGATCAAGCAGGGCGACACGAGCGCCGCGACGCGCGAACTGTTCGACCAGCACAAGCAGTATCTCGGCTACGGTCTGATGCTCAAGCAGTTCACGCCGAACGTGACCGACGCGACGCCCGAGCAGATCAAGGCCGCCGCGAAGAAGACGATCCCGCCGGTCGCGCCCGTGTTCTTCTCGTTCCGGATCATGGTGTTCCTCGGCTTCCTGTTCGTCGCGACGTTCGTTGCCGCGTTCTGGTTCTGCGCGCGCCGCGAACTGCTGCAGGACAACCGCCGCTGGTTCCTGCGCTATGCGTTGTGGGCGATCCCGCTGCCGTGGATCGCGATCGAATTCGGCTGGATCGTCGCCGAGCTCGGCCGCCAGCCGTGGACGATCGCGGGCGTGCTGCCGACGCACCTGTCCGCGTCGAGCCTGACGCCGACCGACCTGTACCTGAGTCTCGCGGGCTTCATCCTGTTCTACACCGCGCTGTTCGTCATCGAGATCAAGCTGATGTTCAAGTACGCGCGCCTCGGCCCGTCGTCGCTGCATACCGGCCGCTATCACCACGAACTCGCGGCCGCCAGCGAGCGCGCCCCGGCCTGAGCACGCACCCGAAACGGAACAAGGAATCGCTATGGACTATGCAACTCTCAAGCTGATCTGGTGGCTGCTCGTCGGCGTGCTGCTGATCGGCTTCGCCGTCACCGACGGCTTCGACATGGGCGCGACCGCGCTGCTGCCGTTCCTCGGCAAGACCGACGAGGAGCGCCGCATCATCGTCAACACGGTCGGCGCGACGTGGGAAGGCAACCAGGTGTGGCTGATCACGGCCGGCGGCGCGATGTTCGCGGCCTGGCCGCTCGTCTATGCCGCGTCGTTCTCCGGCTTTTACTTCGCGATGCTGCTCGTGCTGTTCGCGCTGTTCTTCCGGCCGGTGGGCTTCGACTACCGCAGCAAGCGGCCGGACCCGCGCTGGCGCGCGGGCTGGGACTGGGGCCTGTTCGCCGGCGGCTTCGTGCCGGCGCTCGTGTTCGGCGTCGCGTTCGGCAACCTGCTGCAGGGCGTGCCGTTCAAGTTCGACAGCGACCTGCGCGTGACCTATTACGGCAGCTTCTGGGCGCTGCTGAACCCGTTCGCGCTGCTGTGCGGGCTCGTCAGCCTCACGATGCTCGTCGCGCACGGCGCCGCGTTCATCAAGATGAAGACCGACGGCGTGATCGCGCGCCGCGCATCGATCGCGCTGCGTGTGGCGTCGTTCCTCGCGGTCGTGCTGTTCGTGCTGGCCGGCGTGCTGATCGCGTCGTATATCGGCGGCTTCCACATCACGAACGCCGCGCCGACCGACACGGTCGCGAACCCGCTGCTCAAGGACGTCGCCGCCGGCTCGGGCCTGTGGCTCGCGAACTACAGCGAGTTTCCGTGGATGATCGCGGCGCCGGTCGTCGGGATCGCGGGCGGCCTGCTGGCGCTGCTGCTCGCCGGCTCGAAGCAGGAGAAGACGGCGTTCTTCTGCACGGGCCTGATGATCGTCGGCGTGATCCTGACCGCGGGCTTCTCGATGTTCCCGTTCATCATGCCGTCGTCGCTCGACCCGCGCAGCAGCCTGACCGTGTGGGATTCGACGTCGAGCCACAAGACGCTGCAGGTGATGCTGTTCGCGGTGATCGTGTTCCTGCCGATCGTCCTGGTCTACACGGGCTGGGTGTATCGCGTGATGCGCGGCAAGGTCACGCACCAGACGCTCGAAGAGAACAATCACTCGATGTATTGAACCTGGCCGGGGCGCACAGGCGCCCCCGTCCACCGTTTCGCAAGGAGTCGGATCATGTGGTATTTCAGCTGGATTCTCGGTATCGGCGTCGCGCTGTCGTTCGGCATCGTCAACGCGATGTGGCTCGAAGCGCGGCAGAAGACGCAGGAAGCGCCCGCGCGCGTGCGCCGCGACTGACGCGTGACGCGCCGCGGCGGATCGCGCCGCCGCCGTCCGGAACGAACCTCGCTTCGCGCGAGGTTTTTTTTTCGTCCCGGCCGTCCGGACAGGCGCCGCACGCCGATGCCAATTTAGCTCCAGATTGATACCACTTGAATACCAATAAAAGGTTTCATAAGATCGTTGGACACGGCCGCTGACAGGCCGAATCCTTCTGGGTGGGGGAGACATGCGAATCCCGTTTATGGCGCGCGCCTGCGCGCCGTGTTGCCGGGCGGCGGCTGATTGCCGTGCGGCGGCACCTGTTGTCGCCATCGTGCGCGGCCGGACGAACGCAGCCGACTGCGGCCGCTTCGCCATTGCGGCCGTTGCCGCGCGCCGCCGATGAACGCGCGTACGCCGCCCCGCCGGTCCGACCGGCACGCCTGCCCGCCTCCCGTTCCGTAACGCACGCCCCCGCGTGCCGAAAGCGTGCGGTGCGGCCGCATCGCCCCGCGCGCTGGTATCTCCCGCAGCTCCACTGAAAGACCCGATCGCAGCGACGTCGCTCCACGACGCCGCCACGCCCCCTTTTTTATCAGGAGTTCGAATGAAGCGTACCTTGCCATCCCTCTTTGCCGGCGTGCTGATCGCGGCGCTGTCGCCGGCCGCGATCTCCGCCCAGCCGGCATCGACCGCGTCCGGCGCGACCGCGGGCACCGCGCAAACGGCCAGTCTCGCGACGCTGCTGTCGAACGGCCTCGCCTTGCGCGTCGCCGTCGACAACAACCACGCGGCCGCGGCCGGCGTGCCGTGTGCCGATCTCGGCGCCGACGGCGCGGCCTGCGCGACGGGCCGCCTGATCCTGCAGAACCGCGGCCACCAGGCGATCGCCGACGGCGGCTGGAAGCTCTATCTGCACAGCATCCGCCGCCTGCTGCGGATCGACCGTCCGGGCTTCGCGCTGCGGCGGCTCACGGGCGACCTGTACGAGCTGACGCCGCAGCCGGGCTCGGTGCGACTTGCGCCGGGCGAGCGCATCGAGCTGCCGTTCGTCGCCGAATACTGGCTGCTGCGCTACAGCGACGTGATTCCGCGCCCGTACGTCGTCGTCGACGGCGCGCCGCCCGCCGTGCTGCGCTACAACGACACCGACAACGAGCTGCGCTACGTCGAATCGCTGCCGGCCGACGCGCAGAACAACTCGACCGGCAATGCGCCGCCGGTAGCCGCACGGCCCGACGCGAGCCGTGCGCTGCCGAGCGTGAAGCGCGAGCAGCCGCTGCCCGGCACGCTCGACCTGCGCGGCGTCGAGTTCGCGTTGCCGAACCTGCCGGACGCGCAGGTCGCGGCGCTGCGCGAGCGGGCGACGACGCTCGGCCTCGACGGCGCACGCGTGCCCGTGTGGGGTGCCGTCGCGCCGCGCCGGCTGCCGGCCGACATCGCGACGCCGGGCGGCTACCGGCTCGCGATCGGACCGCGCGGCGTGTTCATCGAAGCCTACGATCGCGCGGGCCTCTACTACGGCGTGCAGACGCTCTTCTCGCTCGCGCCGGCCGGCGGCGGCCCGATCCCGGCGATGCTCGTCGAGGATGCGCCGCGCTTCACGCATCGCGGCATGCACGTCGACCTCGCGCGCAACTTCAAGCACCCGGCGACACTGCGCCGCCTGATCGACCAGATGAGTGCGTACAAGCTCAACCGCCTGCACCTGCATCTGTCCGACGACGAAGGCTGGCGCATCGAGATCCCCGGCCTGCCCGAGCTGACCGAGATCGGCTCGCGCCGCTGCCACGACCCGAGCGAGACGCGCTGCCTGCTGCCGCAACTCGGCTCCGGCCCGGACAACCGCTCGGGCGGCGGCTACCTGACGCGCGACGACTACGTGGCGCTGGTGCGCTACGCGGCCGCGCGTTTCGTCGAGATCATTCCCGAGATCGACATGCCCGCGCATGCGCGTGCGGCCGTCGTGACGATGGAGGCGCGCTACCGCCGGCTGCATGCGGCCGGCCGCGAGCAGGAAGCGAACGCGTACCGGCTGCTCGATCCGCAGGACACGTCGAACCTGCTGACGGTGCAGTTCTACGACCGGCGCAGCGACCTGAACCCGTGCGTGCCGGGCGCGCTCAATTTCGCGTCGAAGGTGATCCGCGAGATCGCGGCGATGCATGCGGACGCGCAGGCGCCGCTGCACATCTGGCACTACGGCGGCGACGAAGCGAAGAACATCCTGCTCGGCGCGGGCTTCCAGCCGCTGAACGGCACCGACCCGAACAAGGGCCGCATCGATCTCGCCGCGCAGGACAAGCCGTGGGCGCGTTCGCCCGCGTGCACGGCGCTGCTCCAGCGCGGCGAGATCAAGTCGATCGACGAGCTGCCGACGCGTTTCGCGCAACAGGTGAGCGCGGCGGTCAACGCGAACGGGATCGACACGATGGCCGCGTGGCAGGACGGCATCAAGCATGCGAACGGGCCGCAGGACTTCGGCACGCGCCACGTGATGGTGTCGCTGTGGGACACGATCTTCTGGGGCGCATCGGACAGCGCGCGCGACCTGAGCGGCAAGGGCTACCTGACGGTGCTGGCGCTGCCCGACTACCTGTACTTCGACTTCCCGTACACGCTCAACCCGCGCGAGCGCGGCTACTACTGGGGCTCGCACGCGACGGACGAGTACAAGGTGTTCTCGCTCGCGCCGGAGAACCTGCCGCAGAACGCCGAAGTGATGGGCGACCGTGGCGGCAACGCATTCGAGGCAACGGGCACGGGCCCCGCGCCGCGCATCGAAGGCATGCAAGGGCAGGCATGGGGCGAGGTGATGCGCAACGACACCTTCCTCGAATACATGGCCTATCCGCGGCTGCTCGCGCTCGCCGAGCGCGCGTGGCACCGGGCCGACTGGGAGCTGCCGTACGCGGCCGGCGTGCGCTACAAGCGCGGCGATACGCATCACGTCGACACGGCCGCGCTGCAGCGCGACTGGGCCGGTTTCGCGACGCTGCTCACGCAACGCGAATTGCCGAAGCTCGACCGCGCGGGCATCGGCTACCGGAAGCCGACCTTCACGCTGACGAACCCGTGAACGGCTGGATGACTGCACGATCGAGCAGTTGAGCAATGCGCGATGCGGACGAACGCATCGCGCAATCGCCCCACCAAACAAAAACGGCTTGCGACGCATCGCAAGCCGTTTTCGTTTCTGCCGACCGGCCCGAACCCGCAGCGCGGGTCCTGCCGGCCTTATTGCGTCATGCCGGTTGCGCTGCCGCCCCGCCTGCCGCCGGCGGCAGGCGTGCGCCGAGCTGTTCGGCATAGCGTGCCGCCGCGTTGCCGCAGACGATGTGGAACGTGTCGAGCGACACCCACGCGACGTCGAGCGCGCCGAGACGATCGCGATCGACCGCCGACGGATCGCGCACGACGACGCGCAGGCGCGTGGTCGCGACCGCGTCGAGCGACGCGACGTTGGTCGCCCCGCCGAACACCGCGAGCCAGCGGGCCGGCTCCGGATCGAGCGGGCCGGCGGCCGCGCCGGTGACCGGCTGCGCCGCGGCGGCCGTCGCCGTCGACGCCGCGCCGGTCGCACCGCTGCCGATCGCGGTACGCATCTCGTCGGCAATGAGGTCGGCCTCGGGCCCGATGATCACCTGCACGCTGTTGCCGCCGCGCTTGAGCACGCCGCGCGCGCCGATCGACTTCAGTTCCGGCTCCGATACCTTCTCCGGATCGACGACGGTCAGGCGCAGGCGCGTCGTGCATGCGTCGACGACCGTCAGGTTGCCCGCGCCGCCGAGCGCGGCGATGTAGCGCTGCGCGCGCGGTGCAACCGCAGCCGATGCGGCGCCCGCAGCCGGCGCGACGAATCCACCCGATGCGTACGATTCCGCCGCCGCGTCGGCCGATGCCGGCTCACGGCCCGGCGTCGCCATGTTGAACTTGCGGATGAAGAAGCGGAACAGCCCGTAGTACGCGGCGCCGTATGCGATGCCGAGCGGAATCGCGATCCAGCCCTTCGTCGACAGCCCGTAGTTCAGCACGTAGTCGATCGCACCGGCCGAGAACGTGAAGCCGAGCTTCACGCCGAGGATCTGGCAGATCGCGAGCGACAGCCCCGTCAGCACCGCGTGGATCACGTACAGCACCGGCGCGAGGAACATGAAGCTGAACTCGATCGGCTCGGTCACGCCGGTCAGGAACGACGTCAGCGCCATCGAGAACAGCAGGCCGCCGACCATCGCGCGGCGCTCCTTCGGCGCTTCGTGCAGCATGGCCAGACACGCTGCCGGCAGGCCGAACATCATGATCGGGAAGAAGCCGGCCATGAAGGTGCCCGCGGTCGGGTCGCCCGCGAAGAAGCGGTGCAGGTCGCCGTGCACGATCTCGCCGCCGGCGGGCGGCGTGAAGTTGCCGAACACGAACCACGCGAGCGAGTTGATGATGTGGTGCAGGCCCGTGACGAGCAGCAGGCGGTTCAGGAAGCCGAACACGAACGCACCGATCGCGCCCGCCGTCGTCAGCCACTGGCCGGCCGCGTCGATCGCATGCTGGACCGGCTGCCACACGTAGCCGAACACGATGCCGAGTATCACGCAGACCAGCCCCGTGATGATCGGCACGAACCGTTTGCCGCCGAAGAACGCGAGGTAGTCCGGCAGCTTGATGTCCTTGAAGCGGTTGTACAGCAAGCCCGCAACGACACCCGCGATGATCCCGGACAGCACGCCCATGTTCAGCTTGGGATCGATGTCCTTCATGATCGCGGTTTCGATCAGGTAGCCGATCGCGCCCGCGAGCGCAGCAACACCGTTGTTGTCTTTCGCGAAGCCGACCGCCACGCCGATCGCGAACAGCAGCGGCAGGTTGTCGAAGATCGCGCCGCCGGCGTCGGCGATCATCTTGATGTTGAACACGTCCGGCTGGCCGAGCCGCAGCAGGATGCCGGCAACCGGCAATACCGCGATCGGCAGCATCAGCGCCCGGCCCAGGCCCTGTATTTTCAGAAACGGATTCCCGTTCATTCAGTCCTCCAATCCTTGTCTCGTCGTTAAGCGTCGTTGACCTAATTGCTCTCGTAGTGAAACGGGTCGCGAGCCTGCCTTCGACGTTCAGTCGAGCGGCCAGACCTCGCGGCTTGCTGCCCTTACCGCCTGTGCCGAATCGAGCGCGAGCAGATCCTGCGCGCGCTGACGGCACAACTGGTAATCGAGACGGCGCACACGCGCCTTGATGCCCGGCACCACTACCGGGTCGACCGACAGCTCGGTCACGCCGAGGCCGACCAGAATCGGCACCGCGAGCGGATCGCCGCCGAGCGCGCCGCACACGCCGACCCACTTGCCGTGCTTCGCAGCGCCGCGCACCGCGATGTCGATCAGGCGCAGCACGGCCGGATGCAGGCCGTCGGATTGCGCGGCCAGGTCGGCCTGGCAGCGATCCATCGCAAGCGTGTACTGCGTCAGGTCGTTGGTGCCGATCGACAGGAAATCCGCGTGTTGCGCGAGCTGGTCGGCCAGCAGCGCGGCCGACGGCACCTCGATCATCACGCCGACCTCGATCGGCTCGGTGCGGCCCTGCGCGCGCGCGAACTCGTCGATGCGCTTTCTGAGCCGCACGATCTCGCCCGCGTCGGTGACCATCGGCAGCAGGATGCGCACCGCGCCGAACGGCTTCACCGCGAGCAGGCCCTGCAACTGGTCGTCGAGCAGATCGGGGCGCACCTGCGCAAGGCGGATGCCGCGCAGGCCGAGCGCCGGGTTCGGTTCGGGCGGCAGCGTCAGGTAGTCGACTTCCTTGTCGGCGCCGACGTCGAGCGTGCGGATGATCGCCGTGCGGCCCTGCAGCGCGTCGACGATCGACTGGTAGCTCTGCTGGTGTTCGACGACCGTCGGCGCGGCCTGGCGATGGATGAACATCAGCTCGGTGCGCAGCAGGCCGACCGCGTCCGCGCCGTTGTCGACCGCGGTGTTCGCGTCGTCGAGCGTCGCGATGTTCGCGGCCACCTCGATCGCGCGGCCGTCGGCCGTCGCGGCGGCAACGCCTGCCAGCTGCCGGTTCGCCTCGCGCACGCCTTCCAGGCGCTGGCGCTCGTGCCGCGCGCGTTCGACGTCGAGCGCGGTCGGCGCGTGTTCGAGACGGCCCGCGCTCGCATCGACGACGACCTGCGTGCCGTCCGGAATCGCATACAGCGCATCGCCGACCGCGACCAGCGCCGGGATGCCGAGCTGCCGCGCGATGATCGCCGCGTGCGACGTCGCACCGCCGCGCGCCATCACGAGCGCGGTCACGCGCTGGCGATCGAGCGACGACAGGTCCGACGGCGTGAATTCCTCGGCCGCGAGCACGGCCTCGTCGGGCAGCGCACGCGCCGCGCCGTTCGTGTGGCCGAGCGCGCGCAGCACGCGCTTCTCGATGTCGCGCAGGTCGGCCGCGCGTTCGGCGAGCAGCGCGTCGTCGAGCTTCGACAGCGTGTCGATCTGCGTGCGGATCGTCGCGCGCCATGCGAAACCCGCGCTCTTGCCGAGGCTGATCAGGTCGCGTGCCGCGTCGATCAGCGTCGGGTCCTCGAGCAGCACGCGATGCACCGCGAAGATGCCCGCTTCGCCGACCGCGCCGCGCGCCGATGCGCTGCGCACCGTTTCGTCGAGTTCGCCGTCGACAGCCTTCAGCGCCTGGTCGAGCTGGCGGCTTTCCGTGGCCGGCGTGCCGGCGGCCTGTTCGGGCGGCACGATTTCCGCATCGTCGAGACGCACCAGCGTGCCGACCGCGATGCCGGGGGCCGCGCATACGCCCACGAGCGTGTTCGGGTCGATCGGCGCGCCGACGTTGCGCGCGGCCGTCTGCGGCGCGGGCGACCTCAGTCGCGCCGGCTTTTCCTCGACTTCGCCGTGCGCTTCGCGCAGCAGTTCGTGCTCGACCGCATCGACGGCCTGCTGCGCGTGCGCGCCGCGGCCGACCAGTTCGACCGTCGCGCCTTCGCCGGCGCCGAGGCCGAGCAGGCCGACGACGCTCGCGATCGACGCCTTGCGGCCGTCGAACAGCACGTCGACGGTCGCGTCGAGCCCGCGCACGGCCTCACGCGCACGCGCGGCCGGCCGCGCGTGCAGGCCGCCCGGCTGCGCCAGCACGATTTCGCGGCGCACTTCGTTGTGTGCCGCCGCGCCGGCCTGCGCCGCCTGCGCAGCCGCTTCGCCCTTGCCGCGCAGCGCGAGCAGCGGCGTCTCGCCGGCCGTCGCGAAACCGCTCGCGCGGTCGACGACCTCGAACGCGTCGGAGTTCGCGATCGCGATCACCGACACGAGCGAATGCGCGCTGCGCGCGACCGCGTCCTGGTCGAACTCGATCAGCAGATCGCCCGCTTCGACGCGTGCGCCGGCCTCGACGTGCGCGGTAAAGCCCTGCCCGTTCAGCTCGACGGTGTCGATGCCGATGTGCAACAGCACTTCCGCGCCTTGCGGCGTCGTGATCGTCACCGCGTGGCCCGTGCGCGCGAGATGCGACACGATGCCCGCGCACGGCGCGACGAGCTTGCCCGCGAGCGGGTCGATGCCGATGCCGTCGCCGAACATCCCGCCGGAGAACACCGGATCGGGCACGTCGGCCAGCGGAACGATCGGCCCCGTCAACGGGGCAAGCAGGACGATCTGATCGTGGGTGGGGCTCTTCAACTGGGACTCCTCGGCGCGTCTCATCGGCTGTCTCGGCTATCAGTGCGTTTCGGTGACTTTGTTCAGGTGGCGCGGCGTGTCGGGATTGCGGCCGCGCGCGACGGCGAGATCCGCCGCCATCACGTAGAACGAAAGAATGGCGGCGATCGGGTCGAGCGCCGGATGGGCGGACTGCGCGAGCGGCAGCACCGTGCCCGACAGGCCGGGCGTGCCGGCGGGCGCCGCGAGCAGCACGGCGGCGCCGCGCGCGCGCATGTCTTCCGCGAGTTGCAGCAGGCCGGCCTGTTCGGGCCCCGGCGGCGCGAACACGAGCAGCGGATAGTCGCGATCGATCAGTTCCATCGGGCCGTGACGAACTTCGGCGCTCGAGAACGCCTCGGCCTGGATGCCGGACGTTTCCTTCAGCTTCAGCGCGGCTTCCTGCGCGATCGCGAGACCGAGGCCGCGGCCGATGACGATCATCCGCTCGATGCCCGCGAGCGCGGCAACGGCCTGCGACCAGTCGAGCCGGCCGGCCTGCGCGAGCACGTCGGGCAAGCCGCGCAGCGCGGTCATCAGCGCGGCGTCGCGCTGCCAGTAAGCGACGATCTGCGCGGACAGCGACAGCATCGCGATATAGCTCTTCGTCGCGGCAACCGACAGTTCGGGGCCGGCGAGCAGCGGCAACTGGTGCTCGCACGCATCGGCGAGCGGCGACGGCAGCACGTTCACGGCGGCGACGGTGCGCGCGCCGGCTTCGCGCAGCGCGGCCATGGTGTTGACGAGGTCGGGGCTCTTGCCCGACTGGGAGAAGGCGATCGCGAGTTGATCCTGCACCTTCAGCGGCGCCTGCTGCAGCGTCGCGACCGACATCGGCAGCGACGCGACCGGCACGCCGAGGCGGCTCATCGTCAGGCTCGCGAAATAGCTCGCGGCGTGATCCGAGCTGCCGCGCGCGACCGTCAGCGCGACGGCCGGCGGGTGATCGAGCAATTGGCCGGCGAGCGCTTCGACGCGCGTGGTGTCGGCGATTTGCGCGGCGACGACCTGGGCGGACTCGCGCGCTTCCTTAAGCATATTCGACAATCGATTCTCCTTCGACATAGGTCGCGGTGAGGTTCAGGTCGCGATCGAACACCGCGAGGTCGGCCCATGCGCCGCGCTCGAGGCGGCCGCGATCGGCGACGCCGAGGTAGTCGGCCGCATAGCGCGACATCCGGTTCGACACGTCGGCGATCGGCAGGCCGAGCGACACGAGGTTGCGCAGCGCCTGGTCCATCGTCAGCGTGCTGCCGGCGAGCGTGCCGTCGGCGAGCCGCACGCCGCCGAGGCACTTCGTCACGTGCTGGCTGCCGAGCCGGTATTCGCCGTCGGGCATGCCGGTTGCGGACGTGCTGTCGGTCACGACGTACAGGCGCGGAATCGCGCGCAACGCAGCACGAATCGCGCCCGGGTGCACGTGCAGCAGGTCGGGAATGATTTCCGCGTATTCGGCATGCGCAAGCGCCGCACCCACCAGGCCCGGGTTGCGGTGATGCAGCGGCGACATCGCGTTGAACAGGTGCGTGAAGCCGCATGCGCCGTGCTTGAGCGCGGCGACGGCATCGTCGTAGGTCGCGAGCGAGTGGCCGAGCTGCACGCGCACGCCGCGCGCGGCCATCTCGCCGATGATCTCGATGTGGCCGGCGATTTCCGGCGCGAGCGTGACGACGCGGATCGGTGCGATCGACAGGTACTTCAGCACTTCGTCGAGCACGGCCGACACGGCCGCGTCGGGCTGCGCGCCGAGCTTGCCGGGGTTGATGTACGGCCCTTCGAGGTGCACGCCGAGCACGCGCGCACCGCCCGGCGTGCGGGTGCGCGCGACGCTGCCGAGATTGCCGACGACCTTCATCAGTTCGTCGCGCGGCGCGGTCATCGTCGTCGCGAGCAGGCTCGTCGTGCCGAATTGCGCGTGCGTGCGGGCGATCGTCTCGATCGCGTCGCCGCCTTCCATCACGTCGGCGCCGCCGCCGCCGTGCACGTGCAGGTCGATGAAGCCGGGCAGGATGTACGGCGCGTCGTTCTGTGCGGGATCGGCGGGCGTACCGTCGAGCGTGGTGATGCGGCCGTTCTCGCTATCGAGCGAACCGTGAATCCAGCCGTCGGGGGTGAGGATGTTTCCAGTCAGCATGACGTTCTCTTGATGATCTGGTGACGCGGGCATCCGCGTCGTGATTTGCAAATCCGTGTCGTTGCTTCGCGCATGTCGCGTTGCTTGGCGCGCGGGCAGTCTCGCGCGTCAGCGTTTCAGTTCGGCGACGAAGTCGTAATAGTCGTCGCGGCAATACGATTCGGTCACTTCGATCGCGCGCTGGTCGGCGCCGTAGCCGATGCGCGTGATCACGAGCAGTGCCGCACCCGGCTTCACCGCCATCCACTTCGCGATCTCGCGCGTCGCGTTCACCGCGCGAAAGTGCTGCAGTGCGCGCACGACGACCATGCCGCGCGCTTCGAGGTATTCGTACAGCGACGCGCCGAGCGCCTGCGGATCGGGCACCACCGCGGCCGGCAGCGTCGAATGCTCGACGGCCATCACGATGCCGTCCGCGCGGCGCAGCCGTTCGAGCCGCGCAACCGTCGCGCCCGGCGCGAGGCCGAGATGCACGATCTCGTCGCGGCTCGCGGTACGCAACTTGCGCGACAGCCATACCGAATCGGGCATGAAGCCGCGCTGCTGCATCTTCGCGGTGAAGCCGACGAGACGCGACAGCGGATCGGCGACGCGCGGCGTGATGAAGCTGCCCGCACCGCGCGCCCGCGTGATCAGCCCCTGCTCGACCAGCAGCGCGAGTGCGCGGCGGGCCGTGATCCGCGATACGCCGACCGACACCGACAGCAGCCGCTCCGACGGCAGCGCCTCGCCGGCCCGCCACGCGCCGCCGTGAATCGCGCTCGCCAGGTTGCGGGCGAGCTGCAGGTAGAGCGGCGTGTCGCTGAGGGGATCGGGCGCCAGTTCGGACCAGCCGGTTTCCATGTGCCTCCGGGTGTCGGACGACGACCTCGGGCCGTCGAAAGTGAACGCATTATATAACCACCATAATACCAGTCAACGAACTGGTATTAGCTGCGTGAAAATCGCCGAAAGCCTTGCTGCGCAAGCGTTTTAGTGCCGTGAAATCCTTTGTTTACAACGATGTGCGGGATAGGGATTTACCCGAAGTGGTATGCAAGGGGACAGTTCCAGTGCCCGGTTCAGCCAGGTTTCGGGTGCGAATATGAGACCGGGATAGAACCAGTTGAGCCGACTGGTATGCATCGTGGGGCGAAGCGCCGCGCGGGCCGGCGGCACGCGTCGGGGGCGTCAGTGGAATTCGCGGCTCGACGTGCGCAGGCCGCCGAGCAGCGGCGTCAGATCCTCGAAATGCTGCGCGACGAGGTGCCTCACGTCGCTCACGACCTGCCACACGCCGGACGCCGCGAGCAGCCGCGAATCGAGGGTTTCGCGGCGCTGCCGCGCGAGCAGTTCGGGCCGGACGATCACGTTCACGCAGCCCGTTTCGTCCTCGAGCGTCATGAACATCACGCCTTTCGCGGTGCCCGGCATCTGCCGCGCGGTCACGAGCCCGCACGCGCGTGCGAGCCGGCCGTCGGGGCGGTCGCGCAGTTCGGCCGCGGACGACAGCCGCTGCGCGCGCAGCGCGGGCCGCAGCAGCGCGACCGGATGGCGGTTCAGCGTGAGGCCGGTGGTGTGATAGTCGGCGAGGATGTCGTCGGCCTCCGACGGCGCACCGAGCGCGGGCTTCTCCGCTTCGTCGATCGGCGCGGCGGCGAGCAGGTCGCGCTCCGGCGCCGCGGCGACGGCCTGCCACAGTGCATCGCGGCGATGGCCGGCGAGCGTCGCGAGCGCATTCGCGGCGGCGAGCGCTTCGAGGTCGCGGCGTTCGAGCTGCGCGCGACGCGCGAGGGTGTCGACGTTCTCGAACGGGCCCGCCGCGCGTGCGGCTTCGATGCGGCGCGCGGCGGCTTCGCCGAGACCGCGCACGAGCGACAGGCCGAGCCGCACGGCAGGCTGGCCGTGCGGCGGCAGCTGGCCGGGCAGCGCTTCGAGCGATGCCTCCCAGTCGCTTTGCGTGACATCGATCGGCAGGACCTGCACACCGTGGCGCTTCGCGTCCTGCACGAGTTGCGACGGCGGGTAGAAACCCATCGGCTGGCTGTTCAGCAATGCGGCGAGGAAGATCGCCGGTTCGTGGCATTTGAGCCAACTGCTGGCGTAGGCGAGCTTCGCGAAGCTCGCCGCGTGGCTTTCGGGGAAACCGTAATCGCCGAAGCCCTTGATCTGTTCGAAGATCTGTTCGGCGAATTCGGGCGGATAGTCGCGCTCGCGCATCCCGTCGACGATCTTGCGGTGATATTGCTCCAGATTGCCCTTGCGCTTCCACGCGGCCATCGCGCGACGCAACTGGTCGGCTTCGCCGGGCGTGAAGCCGGCCGCGATCATCGCGACCTGCATCACCTGCTCCTGGAAGATCGGCACACCCTGCGTGCGCTCGAGCGCGGGCTTCAGATCTTCCTTCGGGTAACTGACCTTTTCGATGCCCTGCCGCCGCTTCAGATAGGGATGCACCGCTCCACCCTGAATCGGCCCCGGCCGCACGATCGCCACCTCGATCACCAGATCGTAATAATTGCGCGGCCGCAGGCGCGGCAGCATCGACATCTGCGCGCGCGATTCGATCTGGAACACGCCGACCGTGTCGGCGCGGCAAATCATGTCGTAGGTCGCTTCATCATCCTGCGGAATGTGTTTCAGCGTGAATGGCTCGCCGCCCGGCTCCGGCGGCCCGCGCCATGCGGTGCGCATGTCGAATGCGCGATGCAGCGCCGACAGCATGCCGAGCGCCAGCACGTCGACCTTCATCAGCCCGAGTGCCTCGAGATCGTCTTTATCCCACTGGATCACGCGCCGCCCGTCCATCGCCGCGTTCTCGACCGGCACGAGCCGCGTGAGCTTGCCGCGGCTGATCACGAAGCCGCCGGAGTGCTGCGACAGGTGGCGCGGGAAATTGAGCAATCGCCCCGCCAGTTCGGCCCATGCGCGGATCAGCGGCGTTTCGGGATCGAGCCCGGTCGTCGCGAACTTCTGCAGCAGATCGCGGCTGCCGTCGAACCAGCGGTGCCCTTTCGCAACGCGATCGACCAGCATCGGATCGACGCCGAGCGCCTTGCCGGTTTCGCGCAGCACGCCGCGCGGGCGATACGTCGATACGGCAGCGGCGAGCGCGGCGCGATCGTGTCCGTATTTTTCATAGATATGCTGGATCACTTCTTCCCGACGCTGATGCTCGAAGTCGACGTCGATATCGGGCGGCTCGCCGCGTTCCTCGCTGATGAAGCGCTCGAACAGCATCGTGCTCTGTTCGGGGTTCACCTCGGTGATGCCGAGGCAATAACAGACGACCGAGTTCGCTGCCGAGCCTCGGCCCTGACACAGGATGTTCTGGCTGCGCGCGTATTTGACGATGTCGTAGACGGTCAGGAAGAACGGTTCGTAGCTCAGCTTCGCGATCAGGTCGAGTTCATACCGGATCTGTTTCTCCACTTTCTCCGGAATACCCTGCGGATAGCGCTCGGCCGCCCCTGCCTCGGTTTCCTGTTCCAGGTAACTCGCCGGCGTGTGCCCCTTCGGCACGATTTCGTCGGGATACTCGTAGCGCAGCGAATCGAGTTCAAAATGACACGCATCGAGAATCGCGCACGTTTCCGCGATCTCTTCAGGCGAAAACAGTTGCCCGATACGCTGCCGCGAACGCAGGTGCTGTTCGGCATTCGGCGCGAGCGCATAGCCGCATTCCGAAACCGGCATCCCGACGCGGATCGCCGTCATCACGTCCTGCAACGCCTTGCACGAGCGCCGGTGCATCGTCACGTCGCCGAGCGCGACGATGCGCACGCCGCGCCGCGCGCCGGCCGCACGAATCTCCTCGCGCTGCGCACCGTCCAGCGCACGCTGCAACTGCACGAGCCCTAGCCGCGCACGCTCGCCGAATGTCGTGCGAAACCACGCGACCTGCGCATCGAGTACATCCGCACGCACCGGATACGTGGGCACGAGAATCGCGTAGCAGTCGGGTATTCCGCGCAAGTGCGCAAACTCCTCGGGCGGCACCGACAGCATCCGCGACGTCAGTCGGTACGTGCCCTTCGGCGATGCCATCCGCCGCCACGAAATCAGTTCGGACAGGTTGCCGTAACCCTCGCGGCTCTGCGCGAGCAGCACGAGCCCGAACGCGCCGGGGCCAGGATCGTGGCCCGGCGCAACTTCATCCGGGGTTACTTCGAAATACGAACCGATGACGAGCGGCAGCCCTTTCGCCTTCGCCTCGACATGCATGCGCGCCGCGCCTGCGAGCGAGCATTCGTCGGTGATCGCGATCCCGCGATAACCGAGCTCGAACGCGCGCTCGACCAACTCCTCCGCATGCGACGCGCCATGCAGGAACGAGAAGTTCGAGCGGCAAAACAACTCCGCGTAATCGTGCAGCCAACTGAATTCCGCAACCATCACCGTTCACCCGAACAGGCCGTGCAGGAACCAGCGCGGCTCGGACTCGCTCCCCGCCCGCTCCCGGAATACCCAGTAGCACGCACCGGCCTCGTCCTGCGCGACGCAGTAATCGCGCGCAGCGAGCTGACCATCGAACCACCCGGCCTCGATCCGTTCCACCGACGACATCATCCTGAGCGGCGTATGAAATACCGGCCGCTCCCCGCGCATCAGCAACGGCAGCGGCTCGGCCAGCAGCCACGCGGGACGCGGCGGCACGGCCGGCGGACCGGCGGCCGGCTTGCCGGCCTGCGCATCGAGCGGCAGCCAGCGGTTCGCGGCTTCGGGCCGGTGATCGGCAACCGGCGCCGCGCGCAGCACGTTCTCCGCGCCGAGCCGCGCGACCAGCAACTCGAACAGCCGCGCGCGCGTCTCGCGCGTGCCGCCCGGTTCGGGAAACAGATCGTCCGCCGGCGGCGCGACCGATTCGACGCGCGTGGCCTTCAGGCGCACCGCGATCACCGCGGCCGGCAGTTCGACGCGCGCGAGCCGCTCGCCGAGCAGCCGCATGAAGTGCGCCTCGTCGCGTACGGGTGCGGCGAACGCGAGTTCGAGCGGCGTCGGCGGCACGGCCTGGCGGCCGCGCTCGTGCTCGAGATCGAACGTCATTGCGGCCAGCGACAGTTGCCGCGCGGCCAGCCAGCCGCAGAGCTGCACGACGAGCCGCCGCGCGGCGAACAGCACGGCTTCCGCGTATTCGACGCGCTCCGGCAATTCGAGCCGCACGTCGAACACGGGCGGCACCGCCATCCACGCAAGCGGCTCGACCGCGTCGCCGTACGCGCGATCGAGCGCGGCCAGCAGCGCGGGACCGCAGCGGCGCTGCAGCCCCGCGCGCGGCAGGCGGCGCAGATCGGCGAGCGTGCGGCAACCGAGGCCGTCGAACCAGCCCGCATACGGACGCGCATCGGGCAGCAGCACACAGGGCAGCCCGTCGAGCGAGCGGACGAGCGACGCGTGGCCGGCGACGCGGCGCCGGCTGCGCGCGCGCGCCGACGTGCGCGCGAGCAGCCACGCGCCGCGCCCGGTCGGCGCGGCGGACAGGCGCGCCGCATAACCGAGCGCCGCGAGCGTCGCGCGCACCTGGCGGCACAGTGACGGCAAGCCGCCGAACAGGCGCAGGCTCGGGCCGACGTCGACGATCAGCGTGGCTTCGTCGTCGAGCGCGACGCACGGCGAGAAGCGCAGCAACGCGAGCGCGACCGCGCGCAGCGCATCGGCCTCGCGCGCGGGATCGCGTTCGACGAGCTGCGTGTCGGGTGCGAGCGTCAGCACGCCGCCGCGCTTCATGCCCGCACGCACGCCTTGCCGGCGCGCGGCCGCATCGGCGATCAGCACGACGCCTTGCTCGAGCACCGCGCAGCCGGCGCCGCCGGCCGCTGCGTCAGACGGCTGCGGGGCGCACACGTCGAGCGGCAGGCGCGGCAGATGGATGCCGAGCAAGACGCGCATAACGACTCTCCACGATGGGCGACGGCAGGTCGAGCACGAGCGGCTCGCCGCGCGCGGGCCCGCGACGCTTGACGATATCGAGCGACACGCCGCCCGGCACGGGATGCAGCGCGACGCGCAGCACGGCCGGCGACGGCTGCCGCGCGGCCGACAGCGGACGCAGCATCACGAACAGCGTGTCGCCCGTGCGCGCGGCCGCGAGATGCAGGCGCCGCAGCGCATCGGGCCGCGCGTCCTGCCAAAGCAGCAGCGCGCCGCAACAGCCGGTCCTGAGCGCCTGCTCGGCGGCCCACAACGCATCCGTGCGGCTGCCGGCGCGCAGCCACAGCAACGCGTCGGCCGGCACGCCGAGACTGGCGAGCGCGGTCGCATGCGGCGATTGCGGCGGCGCGACGAGCGCGAGCGGACGCCGGGCGCTGACGGTGCGTGCGAGCGCGGGCGCGAGCAGCCGCATCTCGCCGCAGCCCGGCTGCGCGGCCAGCAGTTCGACGAGCCCGCCGACCGGCCAGCCGCCGCCCGGCAGCTCGGTGGACAGCGGCGCGAAGCCGGTATCGATCGTGCGCGGGCCGCCGCACGCGAGCTGCGAGCCGCGCCAGAGCGACGGATGAAGGGATTCGGGAGAAATGGAGGATGCGAGCATGACGCCACCCACAACTGTATGGATATACAGTATATGGCAATGCGCCCGTGTCGCACAGCGCCGGTGCGAAACCGGTTTTTGTCAGAGGAAAAACAGGGGGAAAGCCGGCGCGCCCGTCATGTTACGGTGCGCCGGATCGGGCCGCCCGCACGCCCGCCGCCACGACCATCCGGCCCGATGCGACGCACGCGGGCCGGATCGCCCGGCCGGATCGGCACGCAAACCCTCACGCAAACCGGCACGATGCAACACCGCATCGCGCCGGCTCGCCGCGTACCGCCCGTCAGGTTAGCTCAGCAACAACGCGTCGTCGTCGAGCTGCTCGTGCCGCACCTTCTCGAACATCTGCAGCAGGTCCGGCACGTCGAGCCCCTTGCGCGCGTCGCCCGACACATCGAGCACGACCTGCCCCTGGTGCAGCATCACCGTGCGGTCGCCGTAGTCGAGCGCCTGCCGCATGCTGTGCGTGACCATCATCGTCGTCAGCCGGCTCTCGGCGACGATGCGCGCGGTCAGTTCCAGCACGAACGCGGCCGTCTTCGGGTCGAGCGCGGCCGTGTGCTCGTCGAGCAGCAGGATCCGCGACGGCCGCAGCGACGCCATCAGCAGGCTCACGGCCTGCCGCTGGCCGCCCGACAGCAGCCCGATCCGGTCGGTCAGCCGGTTTTCGAGGCCGAGGTTCAGCAGCCGCAGCTTGTCGCGGAACAGCTCGCGCGACGAACGGTCGAGCGCGGCCCGGAAGCCGCGCCGCACGCCGCGCGCCGTCGCGAGCGCCATGTTCTCCTCGATCGTCAGCGCCTCGCAGGTGCCGGCCATCGGATCCTGGAACACGCGCGCGACGAGGTGCGCGCGGTCCCACGCGGGCTGGCGCGTGACGTCCGCGCCGTCGATCGCGATGCGCCCCGCATCGACGCGCTGGTCGCCGCTGACCGCATTGAGGAAGGTCGACTTGCCGGCGCCGTTCGAGCCGATCACCGCGACGAACTGGCCGTCGGGAATCTCGAGCGACAGCCCGCGCAGCGCGCGCGTCTCGATCGGCGTGCCGGGATTGAACGTGAGTGTCAGGTCTTGTGCGGACAGCATGTCATGCCCCTCCGTTCTTGCGCGCGAACAGCTTCTTGCGCGTCGCCGGCAGCACCAGCGCGATCGTGACGAGCGCGGCCGTCACGAGGTTCAGGTCCTGCGCCTTCAGGCCGATGAATTCGCTGTTCAGCGCGAGCGCGATGAAGAAGCGGTAGACGATCGCGCCGAGCACGACGGCAAGCGTCGTCAGCACCAGCCGGCGCGCGGGCAGCAGCGTCTCGCCGATGATCACCGCGGCCAGCCCGATCACGATCGTGCCGATCCCCATCGAGATGTCCGCGCCGCCCTGCGTCTGCGCGAACAAGGCGCCTGCGAGCGCGACGAGCGCATTCGACAGCGCCATCCCGGCAAGCGTCGCGCGGCCGGTCGCGATGCCTTGCGCACGCGCCATCCGCGGGTTCGCGCCGGTCGCGCGCATCGCGAGGCCGAGCTGCGACGAGAAGAACCAGTCGAGGCCGAGCTTCGCGACCACGACGACGATCGCGAGCAGCGCCGGGCGCAGCACGTAGTCGGGCATCCAGTCGGGTTGCAGCACGGTGAACAGCGTCGGCTCGGTGATCAGCGGCACGTTCGGCCGGCCCATGATCCGCAGGTTCACCGAATACAGCGCGATCATCATCAGGATGCTCGCGAGCAGATCCATGATCTTCAGGCGCACGTTGAGCCAGCCCGTGATGAAGCCGGCCAGCGCGCCCGCGACGATCGCGAGCACCGTCGCGGAGAACGGGTCGTAGCCGGCCGAGATCAGCGTCGCGGCGACGGCCCCGCCGAGCGGAAAACTGCCGTCGACGGTGAGATCGGGGAAGTTGAGGATGCGAAACGAGATCAGCACCCCGAGGGCGACGAGACTGAAGATCAGGCCGATCTCCAGCGCGCCCAGAAACGAGAACAGAGACATGATGGGGAAATCCTGTTGCTTCCCGGCCGGACGTGTACGGCCGGGTGAAGCGAACGGGCGGCCCCGGGTGGGAGCCGCCCGTCCGGCGGTGTCGTTCGGGCCCGGATCGGGCCCGCAAGCGCGGCGGTCGGGCCGCAGCTTACTTGATGACCGTCTTCGCGTCCTTCAAGAGATCCGGCGCCAGCGTGACGCCCTGCTTCGCGGCCGCGCCCGTATTCGCGAACAGCTCGAGGTTGCTGCTCGTCTCCGACGCGATCGCGCCCGGCTTCTCGCCCTTCAGGATGCGCGCGACGACCTTGCCCGTCTGGCGGCCGAGGTCGCCGTAGTTGATGCCGAGCGCCGCGATGCCGCCGCGCTTCACGCTGTCGGTGTCGCCGGCGACGAGCGGGATCTTCGCTTCGTTCGCGACCTTCACGAGCGCTTCGTACGCGGACACGACGTTGTTGTCGGTGTTCGTGTAGATCACGTCGACCTTGCCGATCAGGCTCTTCGCGGCCGGGCCGATGTCGACGGTACGCGGCGCGGCCGCTTCCTTCAGCGTCATCCCCTGCTTCGCGAGGATCTCCTTGAGCTCCTTCACGACGACGACCGAATTCGCCTCACCCGGGTTGTAGACCATGCCGACCGTCTTCGCATTCGGCACGACGCGCTTGATCAGCGCGACCTGGCGATCGAGCGGCAGCTTGTCGGACACGCCAGTCACGTTGGTGCCCGACGGGCCCCAGCCCTTCACGAGCTGCGCGGCGACCGGATCGGTCACGCCCGAATAGACGACCGGCACGCTCTTCGTCGCCGCGACGACCGACTGCGCGGCCGGCGTCGCGATCGCGACGATCACGTCGGGCTTGTCGCCGACGAACTTGCGTGCGATCTGCGCGGCCGTGCCCGTGTTGCCCTGCGCGCTCTGGTATTCCCACTTGAGCTTGTCGTCGCCGTAGCCTTCCGCCTTCAGTTCGGCGCGCACGCCGTCGCGGATCGCGTCGAGCGCCGGATGGTCGACGATCGACAGCACCTTGACGGTCTGCGCGTGCGCGGCGCCTGCCAGCGCGAGTGCGGCCACGCCGGCCGTGATCGAACGGATCGCGAAAGTCTTGAATCGCTTCATGGGTGAGTCTCCCCCGTATTGTGTCGGTTCTGGATGATGGATTCCCGCCGCCGTCAGGCGGGCACCGCCGCGCGTAAAACTCGGCGGCGGCCGGCCCGCGCGCACCCCGGGAAGGTGCGTAGCGGCGAACGCACGAGGATACCATTTCCGCAGACCACCACCTGACTCCGCCCTTTCACGCGGCGCGCCGGATTGCGCTGCCCGCCGGTGCCCGCGACCGCGCGCGAAGCCCGGCCGGCGGCGGCTCCCGCCGGCATCGGCGCAACGCGTCAGCCGCGTTGACGGCTTTACGTTATGCTGTCGGCCGACCCAGGCGACACCATCGGAGGGCACATGAAACGGGGAGTCCGTGCAATCGTATTCGCCGCCGTCGCGCTGGCGCTGCCGGGCGCGGCATTCGCGCTGACCGACGGTTATGCGCAATACGACGAGTGCATGCTCGGCGCGCTGCGCGAAAGCCGCAACGGCGCCGCGGCCCAGCTGATCCAGCGCTCCTGCGACGCGCTGTACCGCAACAACGCGATGCTGCTGCCGCGCGAGCGGCGCTTTCACGAGTGCGTCGTGCAGTCGCTGCCGGGCGTGCGCGACAACTATGCGATCCAGCAGATCATGGCGATCTGCTCGCGGCGCGGCGACATGTGAGCCGGCGCTGAACGCGGCGCACCACGCGGCCGTCCACCGGCCGCGCCAATGAAAAAAGGCCTGCGCGATGCAGGCCCTTTTCGTTCAGCGGTCCGACCGGTGTGCGGCGTTCAGAACGACGCGACCATCGAGCCCTTGAACTGCTTCTTGATGAATTCCCGCACTTCCGGCGACTGGTACGCCTTGACCAGCTTCTTCACCCACGGCTGATCCTTGTCCTTCGCGCGCACGGCGATCAGGTTCGCGTACGGGCTCGTCAGCGCTTCGAGTGCGATCGCGTCCTTGGTCGGCTGCAGGTTCGCGGCCAGCGCGTAGTTCGTGTTGATCACGGCCGCGTCGACGTCCGACAGCACGCGCGGCAGTTGCGCGGCGTCGAGTTCGGAGATCTTCAGCTTCTTCGGGTTCTCGGCGATGTCGAGCACCGTCGCGTTGTTGCCGCCCGTGCCGGCGCCCGACTTCAGCTTGATCACGCCTTGCGTCTGGAGCAGCAGCAGCGCGCGGTTCTCGTTCGACGGATCGTTCGGCACCGCGAGCTTCGCGCCTTGCGGCAGGTCCTTCAGCGACTTGAACTTCTTCGAGTACACGCCGATCGGCGAGATGTAGGTCAGGCCCGCGCTGACGATCTTGTAGCCGCGCTGCTTCACCTGGCTGTCGAGGTAGGGCTGGTGCTGGAAGCTGTTCGCGTCGAGGTCGCCCGAATCGAGCGCCGCGTTCGGCTGCACGTAGTCGTTGAACTCGATGACCTTCACGTTCAGGCCTTCCTTCTCCTTCGCGACCTTCTGCACGAGCTGCCACACTTCCGCATCCGGGCCGGCAACCGTGCCGACCTTGATCACCTTGTCCTCGGCATGCGCGCCCGCCGACAGCGTCAGCGCTGCACCGGCAGCCAGCACGGAAAATACCTTCAGGAGACTGCGACGCTTCATCTGTTTCTCGCTTTCTTGCTTACTGGAAATGGGGCGCGATACGGGTATCCCCCGACTCGCTGGAAGGGGCAAATGGTGTCACAGGATCGGCGGGAAGTGAAATACATCCCGCTCATATGGGTATGCACCGCAGCGGTGCTGGCGGCGGATGCGCGGCTTGGCCGTTAGTTGCGTTTGCGTGTGACGCGCATCCGTCAAGTCTGCGTCACGCCACCGCTGCGTCGCCGGCCGCCTTCGTGCCGAACGCGGGTTCGGCCGCCCGCTCGCCGGCCCGCCGCGACGATATGCCGCCTGCATCGCCGACCCGGAACGCGCCGACCGCGTCGCGCAGCCGCGCGGCCTGTTCCTGCAGCGACCCAGCGGCGGCCGCAGCCTCCTCGACGAGCGCCGCGTTCTGCTGCGTCACCTGATCCATCTGCGTGACCGCGCGCCCGACCTGCGTGATGCCGCTCGCCTGCTCCTCGGACGCGGCCGCGATCTCGCCCATGATGTCGGTCACGCGCGCGACGGCCTGCAGGATCTCGCCCATCGTCGTGCCGGCCTGGCCGACCAGCGTCGAACCGTTGCGCACGCGCTCGACCGAATCGACGATCAGCGCGCGGATCTCCTTCGCGGCCGTCGCGCTGCGCTGCGCGAGCGAGCGCACCTCGCCCGCGACCACCGCGAAGCCGCGACCCTGCTCGCCCGCGCGCGCGGCCTCGACCGCCGCGTTCAGCGCGAGGATGTTGGTCTGGAATGCGATGCCCTCGATCACGCCGATGATGTCGGCGATCTTGCGCGAGCTGTCGTCGATCTCGCCCATCGTGCCGATCACGCGGTTCACGACGTCGCTCCCCGTGCGCGCGATGTCCGACGCGTTGTTCGCGAGCCCGCTCGCCTGCCGCGCGTTGTCGGCGTTCTGCTTCACCGTCGCGGTCAGCTGCTCCATGCTCGCGGCCGTTTCCTCCAGCGACGCGGCCTGCTCCTCGGTGCGCTGCGACAGGTCGTCGTTGCCGGCCGAGATCTCCCGGCTCGCCGACGCGATCGATTCGGCCGACTGGCGAATCCCGCCGATCGTCGCCTGCAGCCGTGCCTGCATGTCGCGCATCGCCGCCATCATGCTCGTGCGGTCACCCGCGCGCACGGGCACCGGCTGCGTCAGGTCGCCCTGCGCGATGCGCGTCGCGAGCGCGGCCGCTTCGTCGGGCTCGCCGCCGAGGCTGGCGCGCACGTTGCGGATGATCACCAGCATCGCCGTGCTGATCACGAAGCCGATCACGAACACGACCGCGAGGTGGCCGAGCAGCGTGCGGTAGTAGATGGTGTCGATGTCCTTCAGGAACACGCCGCTCGAGATGTTCCAGTCCCACGGCGCGAAACGCGTGACGTAGCTGATCTTTGGCACGGCGGTTTCGCTGTGCGGCAGCCGCCCGCGATATTCGGCGAAGCCGCTGCCGGTCGCCTTCGCGGCGTTCATGATCGTGACGAACAGCGGCTTGCCGTCCGGATCGAGCGTGTCGCCGACCTGCGTGCCGACCAGCTTCGGCAGCGTCGGATGCATCAGCACGACCGGCTTCGAGTCCATCACGAACACGTAGCCCGAATCTCCGTAGCGCATCGCGGCAAGGCTCGCGAGCGCGTCGCGCTTCGCATCGGCCTCGGGCAGCGTGCCGCTCTGCGCGAGCGCGTGATACGACTTCACGATGCCGGCCGCCGAATCGACGAGATTCGCGATGCCGGCCCGGCGTTCGGCGAGCATCGTCGCGCGCGTCTCGTAGGCGCTCCAGGCGCCGACGCCCAGCAAACCGATCCATACCAGCGCAAGCGCGAGCCACAGCTTGCGGTTCAAACTCATTCTGCTCATCTGCGTGCCTTTATCGATGTCGGTGCACACGATGCGCACGAACGGCCTGCCGCACGCAAACGGTTGCCCTTGCATTTACGGCAACGAGGCTTACAACTTGAATACACGCCGGAGCGCAACGGACGGCCCCGGCGCGACAGCCCGCATCCGCTGTGCTACAAAGACCGGCTGGCCGGCGCGCGACGCGCCGGCGCCATTCCGGGGCCATCCATGTACGTCATCGACATCCACTACACCGCATCGCTCGAGCGCATCGACGACGCGCTCGAGCGCCACCGTGCGTATCTGCAGCCGCTGTTCGACAAGGGCATCTTCATCGCGGCGGGGCCGAAGGTGCCGCGCGAAGGCGGCGTGATCCTCGCGGCCCGCATCGATCGCGACGAACTCGACGCGATCCTGAAGACCGACCCGTTCGTCACCGAGGGGCTCGCGACGTATCGCGTGACGGAATTCCGGATCACGCGCGCCGCATCCGGCTTCAACGTGCCGGCGCTGCCGTAACGCGGCATCTGCGCGGCACGCGCGCGTGCCGACGCGCCGCGCGGCGGGCGGCGGGCGGCGGGCGGCGGGCGGCGCATGCAAACGAAAAGGGAAAAAAGAAAGCGTGACGGCGCGAAACGGCCGTCACACGATCGCCGGGCCGGGCGCCCGGCGAATGCCGGTCAGTCGACCAGCAGCTTCAGGTCGTGGACCCACGGGCCGGGGCCCTGGCCGTCGCGCACGAACAGGCGGAGCTTGCCGTCGCGATCGAACACATAGCTCGCGGCGGTGTGATCCATCGTGTAGCTGCCGGGCGTCTTGCCGGGCACCTTCGCGTAGTACACGCGGAAATCCTTCGTGACCTTCTTCAGCGCCGCTTCGTCGGCCGGCCGCAGGCCGATGAACGACGGATCGAACGCGGGCACGTACTGGCCGAGCAGCGCCGGCGTGTCGCGTTCCGGGTCGACGGTGACGAACAGCACCTGCACGCGCTTCGCGGCATCGGGCCCGAGCTGCTTCAGCGCCTCGGACAGTTCGGCCATCGTCGTCGGGCACACGTCCGGGCAGTGCGTATAGCCGAAGAACATTACGACAGCCTTGCCCTTGAAGTCGGCGAGCGTGCGCACCTTGCCGGCCGTATCGGGCAGCGAGAAGTCGTTGCCGAACTGCGTGTTGCCGGTGATGTCGAGGTTCTGGAATTTCGGCGCGTTGTCGCATCCGGCGAGCAGCAGCGCTGCCGTGAATGCGCACGCGAGCATCCAGCCTTGGCGCGCGCGGCGCCCGAACCGTGTATGGAGCATTGCGTTCAAACCGTGCGGTTACACGCCGAGCAGCGGGCGTGCATAGTGATCGACGAGCAGCGCGGCGAACAGCAGCGACAGATAGACGATCGAATAGCGGAAGGCCTTGCGGGCGAGTTCGTCCGAATAATCGCGGTAGATCTTCCACGCATACGCGAGGAACACCGCGCCGAGCAGCACCGCGCTCGTCAGGTAGACAGCCCCGCTCATCCCGGAGATGAACGGCATCAGCGTGACCGCGAACAGGATCACCGTGTACAGCAGGATGTGCAGCCGCGTGAACTTCTCGCCGTGCGTGACGGGCAGCATCGGCAGCCCCGCGCTCTCGTAATCCTTGCGGCGATAGAGCGCGAGCACCCAGAAATGCGGCGGCGTCCACACGAAGATGATCAGCACGAGGATCCACGCGTCGCCGGGCACCGCGCCGGTGACCGCGGCCCACCCGAGCGCCGGCGGCATCGCGCCCGACGCGCCGCCGATCACGATGTTCTGCGGCGTCATCGGCTTGAGCAGCAGCGTGTAGATCACCGCGTAGCCGACGAACGTCGCGATCGTCAGCCACATCGTCAGCGGGTTCGTGAACGTGTAGAGCGTCCATGCGCCGGCGCTGCCGAGCACGGCCGAGAACACCAGGATCTGCGGCGTCGTGATCTCGCCGCGCGCGGACGGGCGCCATGCGGTACGCCGCATCATCGCGTCGATCTTCTGCTCGACGAGGCAGTTGATCGCGAATGCGGCGCCGGCCAGCAGCCAGATGCCGACCGTGCCGCCGATCAATACATGCCAAGGCACCATGCCCGGCGTCGCGAGGAACATGCCGATCACCGCGCAGAACACCGCGAGCTGCGTGACACGCGGCTTCGTCAGCGCCATGTACTGGGAAAAGCGGCTACCGGGCGATTGGGAGAGGGTGCTTTGCATGGGGGCGGTCACGCCGGGGCGGCGTCGCGCGCAGGCTGCGCGACACGGCCGGGGCGGCTTGAAAGGATGCGAAAGTTTAACATGACGACGAGCAGCAGCAGGATCGCGGCACCGCCGTTGTGCGCGACGGCGACCGGCAGCGGCCACTGCAGCACGATGTTGGTCAGGCCCGTCACGAACTGCAGCAGGACGACCAGCAGCACGCCGTTCGCGGGCCGCCGCAGCGATTCGAAGCGGCGCATCTTCAGCGCGAACGCGACCAGGTACGCGACCACGACGAACGCGAACGTGCGGTGCGTCCAGTGGATCGCGACCAGCGCATCCTGCGTGATCGCGTCGCCGTCCTTCGTCATCCCGAGCGCGCGCCACAGGTGGAAGCCGTGCCCGAAGTCCATCGGCGGAATCCACTGGCCGTTGCAGGTCGGGAAATCGGTGCACGCGAGCACCGCGTAGTTGGTGCTCACCCAGCCGCCGAGCGCGATCTGCACGACCAGCAGCACGAGCGCCGCGAGCGCGGCCGCGCGATAGCGCCCGGCCTCCGGGTCGTGAGACGGCAGCGGCGTCTGCCGCGCCGCGAGCCAGCCGAGTGTGCCGAGCAGCGCGAGGCCGAGCAGCAGGTGGGTCGTGACGATCACGGGCTGCAGCTTCATCGTGACCGTCCATGCGCCGAACACGCCCTGCACGACGATCAGCAGCAGCAGGCTCGTCGGCCACCACGGCGACACGTGCAGCGGGCGGCGACGCAGCCGCGCGGCCCATGCGATCACAACCTGCGCGATGATCAGCACGCCGATCGCCATCGCGAAATAGCGGTGGATCATCTCGATCCACGCCTTCGTCATGCTGACGGGGCCCGTCGGCATCGCCTGATGCGCGGCCGTGATCGCGGCATGCGCGATGAACGGCGACGACGTGCCGTAGCAGCCGGGCCAGTCGGGGCAGCCGAGCCCCGAATCGGTCAGCCGCGTGAAGCCGCCGAACATCACCAGGTCGAGGGTCAGGAACGTGGTGATCCACACGAGCTTGCGGAACTTGTTGTCGTCGGCCTTCACCCACACGTACGACAGCGGCAGCAGCGCGATGCAGAAGCCGATCAGGCCGAGTTGCAGTAGATACGACATCGGAATGGTGCCTCGCTCTCTTGCCTTAACCGATGCTCGACCACTTCAGCAGCTTCGTCACGTCCGCCTTGATCTTGCTGGGATTCGGGTCTTTCGGGAAACGCATCATCAGGTTGCCGTTCGGATCGACCATGTAGATGTGGTCGCTGTCCTTCGTGCCGGCGTCGGCCGGCAGCCACGCGGCCACCGCGGCCGGATCGGCGACGAGCCGGCGCGTGTCCGGATAGGCTTCCAGCACCTTCTGCGGCATCGCGCCCGCATCGCTGCGCAGCCACACCATCGTGAGCCGGTGCCGTTCGCCGGCCTGCGTGACGCGGATCTGGCGCATGAAATAGAGCTTCTGCGCGCATGCGTCGTCGCACGCGCTGCGGTCCGTCATCACGAACAGCCACACGCCGCGCAGCGACGACAGCGGCACCGTCTTGCCGGTTTCGTCGGTGACCTGCAGATCGGCCGGGATCGGCCGCTGCGGCTCGATCAGCGTGCCGTAGTTCGTCGAACCGCCCTTCGGCTTGATCACGTAATAGGTGAAGTACGACGCGAGCATCGGCGCCGCGCACACGAGACCCAGCAACACGAGCATCCAGCGGCCGCGCTTGCGGGCCGCCGGCGAGATCGGCGCAGCGGCCGGACCCTGACGGGAAGATTGCATGGACAAATCAGACCTCTCGAAACGAACCCGCGGCGCGTGCGCCGCGTCCTGGCATGGCGCTCACGCGCCGGCCGACTTCTTCGCCGCACGCCGCGCGGCGTACAGGCCGAAGCCGAGCGCGGCCGCCGCCATGGCCCACCACTGAAACATGTAACCGTAATTGCGCTCGACGCCGGTCGCCGCCGCCGGCCAGTCGCGCACGAGCTTGTCGCCGTCGTCGCTCGTCTGCTGGATCACGAACGGCTGCAGCGGCAGCCCCGTTTCCTTCGCATACGCGGCGACGTCCAGGTTCTGCCGGATCTTCTGGTGCGCCGCCGATCCGCCTTCGCCGAGCTCGAACGCACGCGACGCGTCCGCGCGCGCGATGCCCACGATCTCGACGTCGCCCGCGGGCGTCGCGAACGACTCGATCGCCGTGCGATCGGCGATGTTGCGCGGCAGCCAGCCGCGGTTGACGAGCACGACACCGCCGCCCGTGAGTTTAAACGGCATCACGACGTAAAAACCCGGCTGGTCGTTATACGGCCGATTGTCGAGAAACACCGCTTGCTCGGGCAGGAAGCGGCCCTTCGCACGCACGCGATGAAACTCGATCGACGCGAGCGGAATCGGCTGCGCGCCGACCTCGACCGGCGCCGCATGCTCGTAGCGCTCGATGCTCGCCTGCAGCGCTTCCTTCTGGTGCGCGCGGTCGCGCTGCCAGAAACCGAGACGGATCGTGACCGCGACGACGACGAGAATCAGCAGCGCAGGCAGCCAGCGAATCTTCATCGTGCGGCCCGCCCGGCACATTCGCGAAAACGAAGTGCGATAATTATCCTCTTCCTTCCGAATTGCCGTCGTCCGGTTCGCGTCATGCACATACTCGTTCCCATCGCCTTCGTCCTCATCATCGCCAGCATGGGCTCGGCGCTCTACTTCATGATGCACGACCGCGGCCACACGAAACGCATGGTCTGGTCGCTCGCCACCCGCGTCGGGCTGTCGGTCTCGCTGTTCCTGTTCATCCTGCTCGCGAACTGGATGGGCTGGATCCATTCGACCGGCCTGCCGATCGGGCGTTGACGCATTTGCCGCCGCGGCCCGCTGCAACCGATGTGACCGCTGTGACATTTAGCCGCACGGCCGCGCCACCAAGTAAAAGCGCCGCCTGACTGAGTCGCGGCGGCGCCAAGGGTGTCGGCTCGCAACTGCCGGGCCGACACCAATGAAAACGGCCCGCGCATTGCTGCGCGGGCCGTTTTTCCATTTACAGCCAGTAGACGACGACGTACAGGCCGAGCCAGACGACGTCGACGAAGTGCCAGTACCACGCGGCGCCTTCGAATGCGAAGTGGTGATCGGGCTTGAAGTGGCCGCGGATCATCCGCACCAGCACCACCGCGAGCATCGTGCCGCCGAGGAACACGTGGAAGCCGTGGAAGCCGGTCAGCAGGAAGAACGTCGAACCGTACACGCCCGAGTTCAGCGTCAGGTTCAGTTCGTTGTACGCGTGGTAGTACTCGAAACCCTGCAGGAACAGGAAGCAGATACCGAACGCGAGCGTCGCGGCCAGCCATGCGATCGCCTTCTTGCGATGATCGTCGCGCAATGCGTGGTGCGAGATCGTCAGCGTCACGCCCGACGACAGCAGGAATGCCGTGTTGATCGTCGGGACCGGCCACGGGCCCATCGTCTTGAAGTGACCGGCAAGCGCGGCGGGGCCTTCGTTCGGCCACACGGCGGAGAAGTCCGGCCAGATCAGCTTGTAGTCGAGGCTGCCGAGCTGGTGCAGCGCGATTTCACGTGCATAGAACAGCGCGCCGAAGAACGCGCCGAAGAACATGACTTCGGAGAAGATGAACCAGCTCATGCTCCAGCGGTACGACTTGTCGACGTTCTTGCCGTATTGACCGCCTTCCGATTCGGCGATCGCGTCGCCGAACCAGTGATACAGCGTGAAGAGCAACCACAGCAGGCCGAGCAGCGCCGTAAACGGCGCCCAGTCGTGACCGTTGATCCACAGCGCCGTCGATCCGAGCATGACCAGCAGCCCGATGGCCGCGCTGATCGGATGGTGCGACGGATGCGGCACGAAATAGTACGGGGTCTGGTTTTGACCGCTCATGCTTGATTCTCCACTTCAGTCCAATTTGTTTACCGGAAACCGCTCCGGCTTTATTTCTTGCGCGGCGCGACCGCCACCGCTCTTTCCTGCACGCAGCGCCGCGGCGCTGCGTACTGCATTCTTTCGTGGCCGCGGGCCTCAGCCCACGACCGCACGCACGATCAGGATCAGCACGCCGATGAACACGCCGGCCGCGATCAACGCGACGATCAGCACGTGCAGCGGATTGAGCTGCGTCGCGTCGGCCTCCAGGTCGCGCCGCTTGCGCACCCCGAAGAACGACCACAGCACCGCTTTCACCGCCTGGCCGAACGACCCGCCCCGCTTGCCCTCCGTCATCGCCCCGTCTCCGTCGTCATGCATCCGGCTTCGCCGCGCCCTGCGCCGCGGTACTGCGCGTCGCCGGCGCCGGCGCGGCCGGCGTATTCAGCTCGAAGAACGTGTACGACAGCGTGATCGTCTTCACGTCCTTCGGCAGTTTCGGATCGATCACGAACACCACCGGCATCTTGCGCGACTCGTGCGCGGCCAGCGTCTGCTGCGTGAAGCAAAAGCATTCGATCTTCTTGAAGAACTCCGTCGCCTGCTTCGGCGCGTAGCTCGGAATCGCCTGTGCAACGACCGGCCGGCCCTGCCCGTTCGTCACGTCGTATACGATCGTCGTCAGCTCGCCCGGATGCACGTCGAGACTGTTGTGCTCCGGCTTGAAACCGAGCGGGCCGCGCGCGTTCGCATCGAACTCGACCGACACCGTGCGGCTGGTGTCGACCTGCGAGTTCTTCACCTCGCGCTCGCTGACGTCGCGCTGCACCAGGTTGTTGATGCCGGTGATCTGGCAGATCGCCCGATACATCGGGATCAGCGCGAAGCCGAAACCGAACATCAGCCCGGCCACGACGAAGAGCTTCACCAGCATCGAACGATTGAACGCGCGATCGACGGCGCCCTCTTCCGGCTTCGACATACGACAACTTCCTCGCTACTGCGTCAGTTACTGCATCAGTGAGTGGACAGCCACCACTGCTTGATCACGACACCCACAAAAAAAACGGCGGCGATGACGAGCAGGATGAGGCCGAGCCGCTTGTTGCCCGCGCGGATCTGCTCGGGCGTTCGTCTTTCTTGTGGATTCCGGTTCATCTGAAACTTCGGTTCGGCGCCCGCCGCGCCTGCCTGCGCGGCAGGCAGCGGCTAAGCGCACTGTGAAACTTATTCGACGTGCGGCGGTTGCTCGAACGTATGGAACGGAGCCGGGCTCGGCACCGTCCACTCGAGGCCCGTCGCGCCGTCCCACGGCTTGTCCGACGCCTTTTCCAGATCGCCGCCGCCACGGTAGGCCGGCAGCGCGACCGCGAACAGGAAGTACACCTGCGCGAGGCCGAAGCCGAATGCGCCGATCGTCGCCACCTGGTTGAAGTCCGTGAACTGCGCCGGGTAGTCCGCATAACGACGCGGCATGCCCGCGAGGCCGACGAAGTGCATCGGGAAGAACGTCAGGTTGAAGAAGATCATCGACGCCCAGAAGTGGATCTTGCCGCGCGTCTCGTTGTACATCCAGCCCGTCCACTTCGGTGCCCAGTAGTACCAGCCCGAGAACAGCGCGAACAGCGAGCCGGCCACCAGCACGTAGTGGAAGTGCGCCACCACGAAGTAGGTGCCGTGATACTGGATGTCGAGCGGCGCCATCGCGAGCATCAGGCCCGTCAGGCCGCCGAACGTGAACACGAACAGGAAGCCGATCGCGAACAGCATCGGGGTTTCGAGCGTCATCGAGCCGCGCCACATCGTCGCGAGCCAGTTGAACACCTTCACGCCCGTCGGCACGGCGATCAGCATCGTCGCGTACATGAAGAACAGCTGACCGGTGACCGGCATGCCCGTGGCGAACATGTGGTGTGCCCAGACCATGAACGACAGGATCGCGATCGAAGCCGTCGCGTACACCATCGAGCTATAGCCGAACAGCGTCTTGCGCGAGAACGCCGGGATCACCTGCGACACGATCCCGAACGCCGGCAGAATCATGATGTACACCTCGGGGTGGCCGAAGAACCAGAAGATGTGCTGGTACATCACCGGGTCGCCGCCGCCTGCCGCGTTGAAGAACGACGTGCCGAAGTGGCGGTCGAACAGCACCATCGTGATCGCGCCTGCCAGAACCGGCATCACGGCGATCAGCAGGTAGGCCGTGATCAGCCACGTCCACGCGAACATCGGCATCTTCATCAGCGTCATGCCAGGTGCGCGCATGTTCAGGATCGTCACGACGATGTTGATCCCGCCCATGATCGACGACGCGCCCATGATGTGCACCGCGAAGATCGCGAAGTCCATGCCCGGGCCCATCTGCGTCGACAGCGGCGCGTACAGCGTCCAGCCGGCGGCCGTCGCGCCGCCCGGCGCGAAGAACGAGCCGACCAGCAGCACTGCCGCGACCGGCAGCAGCCAGAAGCTGAAGTTGTTCATCCGCGCGAACGCCATGTCGGACGCGCCGATCTGCAGCGGAATCATCCAGTTCGCGAAGCCGACGAACGCCGGCATGATCGCGCCGAACACCATGATCAGGCCGTGCATCGTCGTGAGTTCGTTGAAGAACTCCGGACGCATGATCTGCAGGCCCGGCTCGAACAGTTCGGCACGGATGCCGAGCGCCATCACGCCGCCCGACAGGAACATGATGAACGAGAACAGCAGGTACAGCGTACCGATGTCCTTGTGGTTGGTGGCGAACAGCCAGCGCCGCCAGCCGTGCGGCATTTCGTGCGCGTGGTCGTCGTGCGCGTGGTCCGCGGCTACGTCGTGCCCGATGCTAGACATGAGAATCTCCTAATGCGAATACGTCGACTAACTCAGCGACACGTCAAGCCGCCGGCCCGATCTCGACACGCCGGGCTTCCTTCGCGTCTGCCCCGCCCGAGATCGTTTCCGGCTTTTTGAGAATAATGTGGTCTTCCGCCACGCCTGCTGCCTTCAGCGCGTCGCGCACGGCTTGTGCGCGGTGCTTCGCCAGTTCGGCGTTCGCGTCGGCCGAGCCCGTCTTGTCGGTGAAGCCCGACAGCGCGAGCTTCGCGTCCGGATGTGCCTTCGCATAGTCGGCCGCGGCGGCGATCGCCGCTTTCGCGTCGGCCGGCAGCACGCTCTTGCCCGTCTCGAAGTAGATCGTCGACAACGCGACCGATGCCGCTGCCGATGCTGCCGCCGGCTGCTCGGCCGCGCCCGACGCGGCTTGCGCCGGTGCCGAAGCCGCGTCGGCCGACGCCGCTGCGCCTGCCGCGTCTTCCGGCATCTTGCCGTTGCGCGCGTCAGCCACTTGCTTCGGCTGCAGCAGGTCGTTCTTGTGGTTGCCCCACGAATTGCGCTCGTACGTGATGACCGATGCGATGTCGAGGTCCGACAGCGACGCCCACGACGGCATTGCGCCCTTGCCCAGCAGCACGCGCTCGACGTGGCCGGCGATCGGGCCGTTCACGATCGGGCTGCCGTCCATCGCCGGGAATGCGCCGAGGCCCTTGCCGCTCACCTGGTGGCAGGCCGCGCAGTTCGCCTTGTAGACTTCCTCGCCGTGCGCGACGAGTTCGGCCATCGTGTAGACCTTGTTCGGATCGACCGCCGCGCCGGCCAGCTTGGCCTTCTGCGCGGTGACCCACTTCGCGTAGTCGTCTTCCGACAGGACAACGACTACGACCGGCATGTACGCGTGCTCCTTGCCGCACAGCTCGGTACAGAAACCGCGGAAGGTGCCGACCTTGTCGGCCTTGAACCACGTGTCGCGCACGAAGCCGGGAATCGCATCCTGCTTCACGCCGAACGCGGGCACGTACCACGAGTGGACGACGTCGTTCGCGGTCGTGATGATGCGGATCTTCTTGTTGACCGGCACGACGAGCGGGTTGTCGACTTCCTGCAGATAGGTGTCGGTGATCGGCTTCTTGCCCATCACTTCGTCGCGCGGGGTGGTCAGCGTCGACAGGAAGCCGATGCCCTCGCCCGGGCCCTTCACGTAGTCGTAGCCCCACTTCCACTGGTAGCCGGTGACCTTGATCGTGAGATCGGCGTTGGTCGTGTCCTTCATCGCGACGACGGCCTTCGTCGCCGGCAGCGCCATCAGCACGACGATGACGAACGGCACGATCGTCCAGATGATCTCGACGGTCGTGCTTTCATGGAAATTGGCGGCCTTGTGGCCTTTGGATTTGCGGTGCGCGAAGATCGAATAGAACATCACGCCGAACACGCCGACGAAGATCACCGTACACAGGATCAGCATCATCGTGTGGAGATCGTAGAGCTCCTCGGCGATTTTCGTGACCGGCGGCTGAAAGTTGATCTCGTTGACGCGGGGGCCGCCCGGGCTATCACCGACCGCCAGGGCGGCACCGGCAAAGAGCAATCCGCTGCATGCCAGCACGCCCGTGAGGGCTCGCTTGATTGTTTTCATAGCATCCTTACCCAAAATTTCCATTCAAACCCTCCCCCGTCGCAAGCCGCCGGCCTGTTCCCGGCCGGTGCCCGCGCCTCGTCAGCCGCAGCGCCTGAGCGACATGCGCAGTTCGTCGGCGAACTGCGCACGCTTGTACTGCGCGAGATGCTGCCCGATTACGACGGTCTGCCCGCGCGATACCAGCCGAATCGGATCGCGTGGCGTCGCGCCCGGTTCGACCCGCACCCAGCGCGGGTTGAATTCGATCTGCGTGAGCCGCTCCGCATCCATCCGCTCGATCACGAGCCGGTGCGGGAACAGCCTGATGCGTTCGTAATCGACCGCATGGCGAGCATAGATCGCGAATGCGACACCCACAGCCAGCAACTCGATTCCGGTGAAGGGCATGACGAGCCAAGCCCCCCGCCACATCAGCAACGTCGCGATCACCAGCGAGAAGCCAGCGAGCGACGCGTAAAACAGCACGAACTGGCGCGGCGACGCCGAACAGTTGCGTTTCATGAGCCAGTCTTCGAGGACCGGCTCGCCGTTCGTCGTCTCCGCCAAAACCCTCGCTGCTTCCATCGCCGCCTCACGCGAATGGCATGCGATGCATGCCTGCATCGGACTCGTCGCCCCGTATTGCGGGGACCCCGGGACGACAAGCTGACGCATTATAGGCGGGTTCAATGGCATCCACAAGCAAGCGCCTATCGCCCGCCAAGCCAAGCGCGACAAGCTTTCCGGCCATTTTTGGCGCCAATTCGACCCCGCTTTGCGCCGCTAATTTCGGACATAACAAAACCCCTCTTTACCGCTTTACCGATTCTTCGGACGCCCCTTTCCGATGTCCTCGATGCGCACGATCCCGTGCCCTTCGGCGGTCGTGCGCGGGACGGCCTTCCATGCGTGGCCGTAGATCACCTCGAAGGTCAGCGCAATCGTGCCGTCCGCGCGCCGGCGCGCTTCCAGCGCGTCGCCGAGCGCCGCGCGAAAGCGTCGCGTCGCGCGCTGCGGCGCCGCCCGCTCGAACGGATAGGCGCCCCAGCGGCGCACGTCGGCCAGCAGGGAATCGGGGGATTTGTACGTGACGGTCAGCACTTCCTGATCCATCACGGGAATCTCGAAGCCGCTCTCGACGAGCATGTCGCCGAGGTCGTGCATGTCGACGAAATCGATCACGCGCGCGGCGGGCGGCGCAATGCCGAGCGCCGCTTCGGCGTCCGCGCAGGCCGCGCGCAGCTCGCGCAGCGTGTCGGGGCCGAGCGTGCTGAACATCAGCAGCCCGTTCACGCGCAGCACGCGCTGCCATTCGGGCAGCACCGCGTCGGGGCGCGAATGCCAGTGGAGCGCGAGATTCGACCAGATCAGGTCGAACGCGCCGCCCGAAAACGGCAGCGCAGCGAAGTCGGCCTGCGCGACGCGCGGGCCGCGCTGGCCCAGCGCCCGGCCGAGCGAGGCCGGCAGCCAGCGGCGCCAGCTCGCCTGCTCGACCTCGCGCTGTCCGGCCCGCGCAAGCATCGCGCCGGACAGGTCGACGCCGAATACGGGTGCTTCAGGAAAGCGCGCGCGCAGCGCCGGCAGATCGTCGCCCGGGCCGCAGCCCGCATCGAGCACGGCCGTGGGGCTCACCTTGATGTATTCGAGACGCTCGTTCATCCGCTGCGCGATCTCGCGCGGCAGGAACGCGACCGCGTCGAACGTGGCGGCACGGCGATCGAAGATCCGCCGCAGGCGCCTGGCGTCATTGGCCGGACGGCCGGTTGAAGTCGAAGCTGGGGACATGTCGGGCACACTGGCGAAGAGCCCGAAGTATACTCGCTCGCCCCGCAGGCTTCATCGAGACGGGGCCGCCAGGAGTGTTCGCGATGATCCGCAGTTCTGCTCCGCGCACGATGCGCGTCGTTTTGTCGCAGGTTCGCGCGCTGGCTGCGCGCGTCGCCGCGATCGCGCTGCCGAATCGCTGCGCACTGTGCGGCAATTTGTCACACGCCGTGATTTGCATTGCCTGCGACGCCGCGTACTGGAATGAAGCGCGGCTGCGCTGCGACATCTGCGCGCTGCCGCTAAGTGTCGGGCAGCCGCGTTCGCGCCCGCTCCGTGGCGGGCACGGCCGCGCGGCCGCGTACCGTTGCGACGCGTGCCGCACGGCGGCGCCGCCGTTCGACGCGACGCTCGCGCTCGCGGATTACCGCGCGCCGCTCGACGGGCTCGCGCGCGGTCTGAAGTTTCACGCGCGGCTCGCGCTCGGCGCCGAATTCGCGGCCCGGCTCGCCCGGCTGGTCGACGATACGCGCGGCACCGGCGGCTTCGACCTGGTCGCGCCGGTGCCGCTGTCGCACCAGCGGCTCGTCGCACGCGGCTACAACCAGGCATGGGCGATCGCGCGGCCGCTCGCGCGCCGGCTCGGCGTGCGCGCGGATGCGGCACTGCTCGCGCGCGTCGCCGACACCGCGCCGCAGTCGCGGCTCGCCCTGCGCGCGCGGCGCGACAACGTGATGTCGGCGTTCGCGGTGGCCGGCGACGTCACTGGCCGCCACGTCGCGCTCGTCGACGATGTCATGACGTCCGGCGCGACGCTCGCGGCCGCCGCGCACGCACTGAAGGCGGCGGGCGCCGCGCGCGTGACGAATCTGGTTGCGCTGCGCACCGCCAGGGATTAATTAATTAGAGAGGCCGGCCGCCTGCACGCGGCCGCGGCCGTCACGAACCGGCCGGCCGGGAACGAGCGCGCATTGCTCCGCACCGGCCGGCCCAGCCAAACCGAAACATGTTCAACGTCGTCCTCGTCGCTCCCGAAATTCCGCCGAACACCGGCAACGTGATCCGCCTGTGCGCCAACACCGGCGCGCACCTGCACCTGATCGAGCCGCTCGGCTTTCCGCTCGACGACGCACGGATGCGCCGTGCCGGCCTCGACTATCACGAGTATGCGCAGATGCGCGTGCACCGCGACTGGGACGCGTTCGTCGCGGCCGAATCGCCCGATCCCGCGCGGATGTTCGCGTTCACGACACGCGGCTCGGGCCGCTTCCACGATCATGCGTTCCTGCCGGGCGACTGGTTCGTGTTCGGCTCGGAGACGCGCGGCCTGCCCGCCGCGCTGCTCGAACGCTTCCCGAACGAACAGCGCGTGCGCCTGCCGATGCGGCCGGACAACCGCAGCCTGAACCTGTCGAACACGGTCGCGGTGGTCGTGTTCGAGGCGTGGCGCCAGGCCGGCTTCGAAGGCGGCGCGTGATGCGTACGCGGCGCGAGCCGCGTCAGTTGCGCGCGAGCCGCGCGCGATACAGGTCGTGGATGTCGGGGGAAAAGCACGCGAACACCACGCGTGCGAGGCTCGGCGCCTGCGGCAGCATTTCGACGACGGTGCCGACTGCAATGTCGACGGCCTCGCCGGCCGGATAACGATAGATGCCGCAACTGATCGCCGGAAACGCGATCGACGTCGCGGCCACCTCTTCGGCCAGCTCGATCGCGCGCCGGTAGCACGATGCGAGCAGGTCGCGCTCGCCGCGATCGCCGCCGTGCCACACCGGCCCGACCGCATGGATCACGTAGCGCGCCGGCAGCCCGTGGCCGCGCGTGAGCTTCGCGTCGCCCGTATCGCAGCCGCCGAGCGTGCGGCACTCGGCGAGCAGGCCGGGGCCGGCAGCGCGGTGAATCGCGCCGTCGACACCGCCCCCGCCGAGCAGCGAGCCGTTCGCGGCGTTGACGATCGCGTCGACATCGAGCGTCGTGATGTCGACGAGTTGCGCGTCGAGCGTGGTGGATTGGATCTGCAGCATGACAACCTCCCGAAACGCCGGAGACTTGTTCAAGCGTAGTGCGCTTTGGCGCCGCGCGCTTGACGCGACCGCACCGGGCGGCGCCCGGCCGCGCTACTCGGCGCGCGCGTCGCGCCGCAGCAGGCCGCTGACGGCGTCGCGCGGCGCGATGCCGTCGAACAGCACGCCGCACACGGCTTCGGTGATCGGCATCTCGATCGATTGCGCGTGCGCGATCGCCAGCACGGCCTGCGCGCAGCGCACGCCTTCGGCCACGTGGCCGAGCGCACCGAGGATGTCGTTCAGCGTGCGGCCGGCCGCCAGTTGCAGGCCGACCGTGCGGTTGCGCGACAGGTCGCCCGTCGCGGTGAGGATCAGGTCGCCGAGGCCCGTGAGGCCCGTGAAGGTTTCCGCGCGGCCGCCGAGCGCGACGCCGAGCCGTGACATTTCGGCGAGGCCGCGCGTGATCAGCGCGGCGCGCGCGTTCAGCCCGAGGCCGAGGCCGTCGGAAATGCCGGTCGCGATCGCGAGCACGTTCTTCACCGCGCCGCCGACCTCGACGCCGACCACGTCGTCGCCCGTATAGATCCGCATCGCGCCATGATGGAACGCGGCGAGCGTGCGCTCGCGGCATTCGGCGGACGTGCTCGCCACCGTCAGCGCGACGGGCAGCGACTGTCCGACCTCGCGCGCGAAGCTCGGCCCCGACAGCACGCCGTTGCTGCGCTGTTCGGGCAGCTCGGCCGCGATCACCTGATGCGGCAGCAGATGCGTGTCGGCCTCGAAGCCCTTGCAGACCCAGACAATGTGCGCGGGCACGCAGCCTGCGTCGTGCATCGCGTGGCACAGCGTGCGCAGCCCGGCCACGGGCGCGGCGATCACGCACAGCGCGTCGTCCGCTGCGCCGTGCGCGAGCGCGGCGCCGAGATCGGCGTCGTAGCGCAGTGCGTCAGGCAGCGCGATGCCGTCCAGATAGCGGGAATTTTCGTGCCGGGCCTGCAGCCCGGCGATGAGCGCGGCGTCGCGCGCCCACAGAAGCGTATCGTGCCGCGCGGCCAGATGGCCCGCGAGCGCGGTGCCCCAGGCACCGGCGCCGAGAACGGCTACTTTCATACCCAGCACCGGTCCGTGTGAAACGTCAGTTCAGCGTCGTGCCGTTCGGCGCGCCTGCGGCGCCGGCCTGCTGCTGAAGCTGCGCGAGACGCTGCTCGTACAGCGCCTGGAAGTTGATTTCCGCCAGGTGGATCGGCGGGAAGCCCGCACGCGTGATCGCGTCGGCGATGTTCGAGCGCAGGTACGGGAACAGGATCGTCGGGCAAGCGATGCCGACCAGCGGGTCGAGCTGTTCGTCCGGAATGTTGCGAATGTCGAAAATGCCGGCCTGCTTCGCTTCGATCAGGAACGCGACCTTGTCCTTCACCTTCGCGGTGACGGTACCCGACACGACGACTTCGAACACGCTTTCCGCGAGGCGGTCGGCCTTGACGTCGACTTCGACTTCAACCGACGGCATGTCCTGCTCGAGGAAGATAGCCGGCGAATTCGGCTGCTCGAGCGACATATCCTTCAAGTAGACGCGCTGGATGTTGAAGAACGGTTGGTTTTCGACGTCGGACATGGTGTTTCCCAAAAAAGTGGTGACGGAGCGGCCCGGCTTCTCGCCGGCCGCCACGGATGAATCCTGCGCGCCCAAGCCGCGGCGCGGCCGGCGGCCATTCTGCCCTAATCAGGCCGCTTGCAGAAGCGGCGCAAGCCCGCCTTCGCGGTCGAGCTTCGACAGATCGTCGTAGCCGCCGACGTGCGTGTCGCCGATATAGATCTGCGGCACCGTGCGGCGCCCCGTGCGCGTCATCATTTCCTCGCGGCGCGCCGGATCGCGGTCGATCAGCACCTTTTCGATCTGCTCGACACCGCGCAGCTTCAGCAGGCGCTCGGCCTGCATGCAATACGGACACACCTGCGTGCTGTACATCAAAACCTTGTTCACTTCGCCACTCCTTGTTTGACGACCGGCATCCCGGCCTGCTGCCAGGCAGCCACGCCGCCCTCGAGCACGTGCACCTCGGCATAGCCCGCCGCCTCGACCTCGCGCGCCGCCTTCTGCGACTGCTGGCCATTCTGGCAGACGAGCAGCACCGGCGTGCTCTTGTTCTTCGCGACCTGCGCGATCTTCGCGCCGATCTCGCCCGCCGCGACCTGACGCGCCGACGGCAGGTGGCCGGCGGCGAAATCGGACGCGGCGCGCACGTCGATCACGACCGCATTGCGGCGGTTGATGAGCTGGGTGGCCTCCGCGGCCGACAGGCCGCCGCGGCCGCGGCGCAGGGCGGGCCACGCCAGCAGGCCGCCGGATACCAGCAGGATCGCGATGAGGGCCAGGTTCGTGTAATCGGTAAAGAACGTCACGGAATTCCGCCGGAAAAAGAGAAATCGGATGAGGACAATCCTGCCATTATAAAATAACCGCCTTGCGCGATGGCGGGCCCGGGTCGGGTGCCGCACGACGCGCACCGCTTCCTTCACTACCGACCGCAAGATCCATGTACAAACTCGTTCTCATCCGCCACGGCGAATCGACGTGGAACAAGGAAAACCGCTTCACCGGCTGGGTCGACGTCGACCTGACCGAACAGGGTCGCAACGAGGCCTACCAGGCCGGCGAATTGCTCAAGGAGGCCGGCTACACGTTCGACATCGCGTACACGTCGGTGCTCAAGCGCGCGATCCGCACGCTGTGGCACGTGCAGGACCGGATGGACCTCATGTACCTGCCGGTCGTCCACTCGTGGCGCCTGAACGAGCGCCACTACGGCGCGCTGTCGGGGCTGAACAAGGCGGAAACGGCCGCGAAGTTCGGCGACGACCAGGTGCTCGTCTGGCGCCGCAGCTACGACACGCCGCCGCCCGCGCTCGAACCGACCGACGAGCGCGCGCCGTTCAACGACCCGCGCTATGCGAAGGTGCCGCGCGAGCAACTGCCGCTCACCGAGTGCCTGAAGGACACGGTCGCGCGCGTGCTGCCGCTGTGGAACGAGTCGATCGCGCCCGCGGTCCGCGCCGGCAAGCAGGTGCTGATCGCCGCGCACGGCAACTCGCTGCGCGCGCTGATCAAGTACCTCGACGGCATCTCGGACAGCGACATCGTCGGCCTGAACATCCCGAACGGCGTGCCGCTCGTGTATGAACTCGACGAGAACCTGAAGCCGATCCAGCACTATTACCTCGGCGACCAGGACGCGATCGCGCAGGCGCAGGCCGCCGTCGCGAAGCAGGGCAAGGCGGGCTGACGCCCGTCGCGCCGGGCGTGCCGCGTCCGGCGCGGCACGCCGCGCGAACCTTCGCGGCCCCGCTGCGGTCGAACCCGCTTTCGAACCCGCAGCGCGTCCGGCGGCGCCCCGCCGGGCCTGCTCCGGGCCCGGCCCACGGCATCTGTTCGCCGCTTTTCGCGGCGTTCCACTGAGTTATCGGACGAACAGTTATACTTGTCCGCTACATCCCCGCTACCGCCACGCGCTTCCCGACCGCACCAGACTCTCTATGCGAATGAAATTGAAGAACATCGGCCTGATTGCCGCGGGCCTCGCCACGGGCGTGTTCGCCACGCTGCAGATTTCCGCGTCGGCCGAGCAGACCGCCACGGCGCCGCTTCCCCTCGACCAGCTCCGCCTGTTCGCGGAAGTATTCGGCCAGATCAAGCGCGAGTACGTCGAACCGGTCGACGACAAGAAGCTGCTGACGGCGGCGATCAAGGGCATGGTGTCGAGCCTCGATCCGCACTCGTCGTTCCTCGACAAGACCGACTATGACGAGCTGCAGGAGCAGACGAAGGGCCGCTTCGCGGGTCTCGGCATCGAGATCTCGCAGGAAGACGGCCTCGTCAAGGTGATCTCGCCGATCGAGGACACCCCCGCATTCCGCGCCGGCATCCGTCCGGGCGACCTGATCACGCGCATCAACGACAAGCCGGTGCGCGGCATGACGCTCGACAAGGCCGTCAAGCAGATGCGCGGCGAGCCGGGCACCAAGGTCACGCTGACGATCTTCCGCAAGAGCGACGACCGCACGTTCCCGGTCACGGTCACGCGCGCGATCATCAGGGTCCAGAGCGTGAAGATGAAGATGCTCGACCCCGGCTATGCGTATATCCGCATCACGAGCTTCCAGGAGCGCACGACGCCCGATCTCGCCGCGAAGCTGCAGGACATCGCGCGCCAGCAGCCGAACCTGAAGGGCCTGGTCCTCGATCTGCGCAACAACGGCGGCGGCCTGCTGCAGAGCGCGGTCGGCGTGGCCGGCGCGTTCCTGCCGCCCGACTCCGTCGTCGTGTCGACCAACGGCCAGATCCCCGATTCGAAGCAGGTCTACCGCGATACGTACGACAACTATCGCCTGCCGTCCTTCGACGGCGATCCGCTGAAGAACCTGCCGCCGGTCTTCAAGACCGTGCCGATGATCGTGCTGACGAACGCGTATTCGGCGTCCGCGTCGGAAATCGTCGCCGGCGCGCTGCAGGATTCGAAGCGCGCGCAGATCATGGGCAAGACGACGTTCGGCAAGGGCTCGGTGCAGACTGTCCGCCCGATGACGGCCGACACCGCGCTGCGCCTGACGACCGCGTACTACTACACGCCGAGCGGCCGCTCGATCCAGAACAAGGGCATCACGCCCGACGTGCCGGTCGATCAGTACGCGGACGGCGATCCGGACGACGTGCTCGTGACGCGCGAGGTCGACTACACGAACCACCTCGCGAACACGCAGGACCCGAACGAGAAGAAGGAACAGGAAGAGCGCGAGCAGCGCCGGATGGATCAACTGCGCATCCTCGAAGAGCAGAACGACAAGAAGACGCCGGAGCAACGCCAGAAGGACCGCGATCGCAAGCCGATCGAGTTCGGCAGCGCCGACGACTTCATGATGCAGCAGGCGCTCAACAAGCTCGAAGGCAAGACCGTCCAGGCATCGAAGTCGCTGCTCGCCGAGAGCACGACGAAGAGCCCGGCCGGCAAGGCTGCCGCGGTCTCGAAGGCATCGGGCGCGAACGCGAAGCCGGCTTCCGCACCGAAGCCCGCGTCGGCGCCGAAGTAAGCGCCGGCCGGCATCCGACGGGCCATCGCGGGAAGACCGCGATGGCCCGTTTTTCATGTGCGCCTAGTGTAGTGTTCGGTGCTAAGCGGTGCTGATGTGCCAGCGGATTCGTGCTCGTGGCAAGGCGCAAACCGCAGCGATGCCCAGTGGCATCGCGAGGATTTGCAACGCAGCCACGGGCGCGAAGGCGCAGCACATCAGTGCCGATTAGCGCCGAACACTGCACTAAAATACGCAGATACGCCCGCGCCGCCGCCCGCCGCATGCTTCGCCCGATCTCCCCATGAACGACGATCAACTCCTCCGCTACTCCCGCCACATCCTCGTCGACGAAATCGGCATCGACGCGCAGCAGCGCTTTCTCGACGCGCACGCGATCGTCGTCGGCGCGGGCGGCCTCGGCTCGCCCGCCGCGATGTACCTCGCGGCATCGGGAGTCGGCACGATCACGCTCGTCGACGCCGATACGGTCGACCTCACGAACCTGCAGCGGCAGATCCTGCACGTGACGGCATCGGTCGGCCGCAGCAAGGTCGAATCGGGGCGCGACGCGCTCGCGCAACTGAACCCCGACGTGAAGGTGAACGCGGTCGCGGAGCGCGTCGACGACGCGTGGCTCGACGCGCACGTGCCGGCCGCGACCGTCGTGCTCGACTGCACCGACAACTTCGCGACGCGGCACGCGATCAACCGCGCGTGCGTCGCGCACGGCGTGCCGCTCGTGTCGGGCGCCGCGCTGCGCTTCGACGGACAGATCAGCACGTTCGATTTCCGCGATGCAACTGCACCCTGCTATGCGTGCGTGTTTCCGGAAGACCAGCCGTTCGAGGAAGTCGCGTGCGCGACGATGGGCGTGTTCGCGCCGACGGTCGGGATCATCGGCGCGATGCAGGCTGCCGAAGCGCTGCGCGTGATCGGCGAAATCGGCACGACGCTCAACGGGCGGCTGATGATGCTCGATTCGCTGCGGATGGAATGGACGACGATGAAAATCGCGCGCCAGGCCGACTGCCCCGTCTGCGGGGGCCGGCACTGACGCGCGTCGGACGCATGCGCCGGCCGGCGCATGCACGACACTTCACGGCAGTTAGCGGCGACGCGGGCGCCTGAGCTGCATAAGCGGCATAAGCGACCTAAGCGGCCGCATCCGCGCGCGGCTCGGCGACCGACAGCCGCTTCAGCGCCGCCTGCACTTCCTCCGGCTCGAATGCGGCAAGCACGTCGGCCGTCGGTTTCTCGAGCGCCTTCAGGTGCGCGCGCAGGATCTCCTGCTTCACGACGAGCAGCTGGCTCGGGTGCATCGAGAACTCGGTGAGCCCCATCCCGAGCAACAGGCGCGTGAGCGCCGGATCGCCCGCCATCTCGCCGCACACCGACACGGACACGCCCGCGCGCTTCGCTTCGCGCAACGTATAGGAGATCAGGTGCAGCACGGCCGGATGCAGCGGGTCGTACAGGTGCGCGACCGCGTTGTCCGCGCGATCGATCGCGAGCGTGTACTGGATCAGGTCGTTCGTGCCGATCGACAGGAAATCGAACCGCTTCAGGAACAGCGGCAGCGCGATCGCCGCGGCCGGAATCTCGATCATCGCGCCGATGCGCACGTTCGGATCGTATGCGAGCCCCGCGTCGTCGAGCTGGCGCTTCGCCTCGCGGATCAGGTCGAGCGTCTGGTCGATCTCCTGCGCGTGCGCGAGCATCGGGATCAGGATCTTTACCTGGCCGAACGCGGACGCGCGCAGGATCGCGCGCAACTGCGTGAGGAACATCTGCGGCTCGGACAGGCTCCAGCGGATCGCGCGCAGGCCGAGCGCCGGGTTCGGCGCCGTCTCGTAGCCCTCGTCGAGCGCCTCGAGCGGCTTGTCCGCGCCGACGTCGATCGTGCGGATCGTCACCGGCATGCCCTTCATCCACTCGACGGCCCGCTTGTATGCGGCGAACTGCTCCTCCTCTTCCGGCATCTCCTTCTGATGCATGAACAGGAACTCGGAGCGGAACAGGCCGACGCCGACCGCGCCGGCTTCGACGGCCGCCTTCGCATCGTCGGGCAGCTCGATGTTCGCGTACAGGTCGATCTTGGTGCCGCACAACGTTTGCGTCGGCGAGAATTTCAGGCGCTGCAGCTTGCGTTGCTCGAGCAGCTTCTCGGACTGGCGGTACGAGTATTCCTCGAGGACGATCGGCGCCGGATCGACGATCACGATGCCCTGGTCGCCGTCGACGATGATCAGGTCGTCCTGGCGGATCAGCGCGCTCGCGTGCTGCACGCCGACCGCGGCCGGAATGCCGAGGCTGCGCGCGACGATCGCCGTGTGCGACGTGCGGCCGCCGAGGTCGGTGACGAACGCCTGGAACGACTGCGTCTTGAACTGCATCATGTCGGCCGGCGCGATGTCGTGCGCGACGACGATCATCTCGTTGGTGCCGTTCGCGGCCGCGCGGTCGAGCGCCTGCGACGCGGACGGCGCACCGGCGAGCGCCTTCAGCACGCGCTCGACCACCTGCTCGATGTCGGCCTTGCGCTCGCGCAGGTATTCGTCCTCGATGTCGTCGAAGTGGCGCGTGAGCAGCTCGAGCTGCTCGGTCAGCGCCCACTCGACGTTGTAGCGGCGCGTGCGGATCAGGTCGATGGTTTCCTGCACGAGCATCGCGTCGCTCAGGATCATCATGTGGACGTCGATGAATGCGCCCACTTCGCTCGGCGTGTCGTCGGTCAGGTCGGCGCGCAGCGCTTCGAGTTCGTGATGCACGACGTCGAGCGCCGTGCGGAAACGCTCGACTTCGGCGTCGATCTGGTTCGCCTCGATCAGGTAATGGGCGACGTCGAGCGCCGCCGGCGCGATCAGATACGCTCGCCCGATCGCGATACCTCGTGAGACGGGAATGCCTTGCAGCGTGAAGGACACGCGCACCTCCTCTGTACAAGTAAAGCCGCGGCACACTGCTGCGATGCGCTTATGACCCCGGTTAGCGATTATAAATTCCGCGACTCCCTGTTGACTGCATGCAGCGCAACATTGCGCATTCCGCATCAATGCTTTCGACGAAAAAAATGCCGCGAAATCCGCGGCATTCTGGCTGGAAACGGCAACGATCCCGCGCGACGATCACTGGCCTTCGCCGAACTTGTCGGCGATCAGCTTCAGCAGCGCGTCCATCGCTTCCCGCTCGTCGGGCCCTTCGGTCTCGATCGTCACGGTGCTGCCGATGCCCGCCGCCAGCATCATCACGCCCATGATGCTCTTCGCATTGATCTTGCGCCCGTTGCGTGTCATCCAGACTTCCGACTGGAAGTTGCCGGCCAGTTGCGTAAGCTTGGCCGATGCGCGCGCATGGAGCCCCAATTTATTGACGATAGTGGTTTCTTGTTGAAGCATGATTCTCGGTCGGGTCGGTCGGAGCCGCCGGCGGTGCGCGTCGGCGGTGCTGTCTAAAACGAAAAACGCAGTGATCAGTGCGATTCGGTGCGCGGCTGCGGTTCGGGCGGAATCGGCGCGCACTGGCCGCAGCCGGCTTCCGTCGGCGGCGGCGGCGTGCCGGCCGCCACTTCGTGGACGCCCTTCGCGCCGCCGGACAGCGCCTTGTCGACGAGCTTGTCGAGCGGCACGGTGCGATAGCAGACGGCCCGCACGAGCATCGGCAGGTTCACGCCCGCCAGCACGCGCACGTTGTCGATCTTCGCGAGCTGGCCCGCGATGTTCGCGGGCGTCGCGCCGTACATGTCGGTCAGCACGACCACGCCGTTCTCTTCCTTGAGCCGCGCGAGTTCCGCGTGCGCGAACGCCATCACCTGGGTCGGATCGCTGTCCGCCATCACGTCGATACAGCCGATGCGCGCGGGCACGCCGCCGTAGATGTGCGCGATGCAGTCCCGCAGCGCGGTGGCGAGCGGTGCGTGCGCGATGATCAGGATCCCGGCCATGTCAGATCGCTCCCGGCCGCCCCTGGCGGGCCGATACCCCGCGGCGGGGCAAAAAGCGTAGCGAGTGTGGGAAGCGTTTCATGTTCAGCCTTGCAACAGTGTCGGCCCGACCGCCGGGCCTTCGGTGCGCCGATCTCGGCACCGGGCAAGCGGGCATTGTAGCAGGCCGGTCAAGCTGCTCCGGCGACGGGGGACCTGCGCGGGCCGCCGCCGGGGTTGCGCGGGAAAACGGCCTACGCGGCCGCGCGCTCCAGCGCGTCGATGAACATCGCGGCGACGTCGAAGCCGGTCTGCTCCATGATCTCGCGGAAGCACGTCGGACTCGTGACGTTCACCTCGGTCAGCCAGTCGCCGATCGCATCGAGGCCGACCAGCAGCAGCCCGCGCGACGCGAGCACGGGCCCGAGCGTCCCGGCGATCTCGCGATCGCGGGCAGTCAGCGGCTGCGCGACGCCGAGCCCGCCCGCGGCGAGATTGCCGCGCACCTCGCTGCCCTGCGGAATCCGCGCGAGCGAATACGGCACGGGCTCGCCCGCGATCAGCAGGATCCGCTTGTCGCCGGCCTTGATCTCGGGAATGAACTTCTGAATCATCAGCGAGCGCGTGCCGTCGTGGCCGAGCATCTCGATGATCGCGCCGAGATTCATCCCGTCGGCCTTCACGCGGAACACGCCCATCCCGCCCATGCCGTCGAGCGGCTTCACGATCACGTCGCCGTGCTCGGCGTGGAACGCGCGCAACCGCGCGGCATCGCGCGTGACCAGCGTCGGCGCGACGAATTGCGGAAACTCGCCGATCGCCAGCTTCTCCGAATGGTCGCGGATCGACTGCGGCTTGTTGAACACCCGCGCGCCCGCGCGCTCGGCCAGTTCGAGCATCCACGTGGCCGTCACGTACTCCATGTCGAACGGCGGATCCTTGCGCATCAGCACCGCGCCGAACGACGTCATTTGACGGGATTCATGCGCGGCCGCCTCGTACCACGGATGACGATGCAGGTCGGCCGTATCGCCGACGATCGTCACGCGCTGCACGTCCGCCTCGACGCCCGACCCGGTCCACGCAAGCTGGTGCGGCTCGCACGTGTAGATCACGTGCCCGCGCCGCGCGGCCTCCGCCATCATCGCGTAGGTCGAATCCTTGTAGATCTTGAAGCGCTCGAGCGGGTCGGCGATAAAAAGAATGTCCATGCGGGTCCTGTACGTAGCGAAGGTCCGTTACACCTGGATGGCTTCGGGATCGGTCTTTTCCAGTTCGATCGACGACGCGATCAGCGACAGCCGCGCGACGACGCCGTACATGTAGAAACGGTTAGGCGGCGCGGCGCCCGGCTTGGCGCCGGCATCCGGCAGCGCGGTGTGCTCGAAGCCGAGCGGCACGTAGTGCATGCCGGGCGCGTTCAGGTTCTGGTCGCGCTCGCGGCCGCCGTGCGTGCGGTAGAAGCCGCCGACCACATAGCGGTCGATCATGTATACGACGGGCTCGGCCACTTCGTCGCCGACGCGCTCGAACGTATAGACGCCTTCCTGCACGATCACGTCGCGCACCGCGAGGCCGGCCTTCGACTCGGCCATCTGCGCGCGCTCGGCCTTCGACATGCGGCCGATCTCGGCCGCGTCGTGCACGGTCATCACGCCGCGCCCCGCCGTGCCCGCGTCGGCCTTCACGACGACGTACGGCTTTTCGCTGATCCCGTATTCGCGGTACTTGCGCGCGATCTTCTTCAGCACGCCGTCGATCGCGTCGGCGAGCGCCTGCTCGCCTTCATGCGCCTGCCAGTCGACACCCTCGACGTGCGCGAAATACGGATTCACCATCCACGGATCGACGCCGACCATCTTCGCGAACTTCTTCGCGACGTCGTCGTAGCACGAGAAGTGCGTCGACTTGCGGCGCACGGCCCAGCCCGCGTGCAGCGGCGGCAGCAGGTACTGCTCGTGCAGGTTTTCCAGCACGGCCGGGATACCGGCCGACAGGTCGTTGTTCAGCAGGATCGAGCACGGATCGAAATTCTTCAGGCCGAGGCGGCGCTGCGAACGCTCGAGCGGTTCGAGCACGATCTTCTGCCCGTCGGCCAGCGTGATCGGCGTCATGTCGGTGATGCTCGGGTCGAGCGAGCCGAAGCGCACGTTCAGGCCGGCCTGGCGCATGATCGTCGCGAGCCGCGCGACGTTTTCCAGGTAGAACGCGTTGCGGGTCGGCAGCTCGGGGATCACGAGCAGGTTCTTCGCGTCCGGGCAGATCTTCTCGATCGCGGCCATCGCGGCCTGCACGGCGAGCGGCAGCACTTCGGACGGCAGATTGTTGAACGCGCCGGGGAACAGGTTCGCGTCGACGGGCGCCAGCTTGAAGCCGGCGTTGCGCAGGTCCACCGAACAATAGAACGGCGGGGTATGTTCCTGCCATTCGAGCCTGAACCAGCGTTCGATCGCAGGCGTCGCGTCGAGGATCTTCCGCTCGAGTTCGAGCAGCGGACCGTTCAACGCGGTAACGAGGTGGGGAACCATGAATCACTCGCGAGCGGGAGAATGAAGATTGTAGAGCAATTGCCCTGTCCATTTGGGGATTGTTCCCGGCTTCGCAAGGGTTTGGAGGAAGTTTTCGGCTATTGACCCGATAGCGCGAAGGGTTATGCGCTACGGCAGCACGCGGTAGGAGAAAAAAAGCCCGCCGGGTGGGCGGGCCGAAGTCGCTGCGCTCATTCGTGGCGGGCGCCGTCTCCGCGGCGGCCCGCCGTGCATCCTTATGACTTATTCGACATGCTCGCCGTGCAGGATCACGTCGAGGCCTTCGCGCTCTTCCTCTTCGGACACGCGCAAGCCCATCGTCAGGTCGATCAGCTTCAGCAGCACGAAGCTCAGCACGCCGCTGTAGACCAGCGTAATCAGCACGCCCTTCGCCTGCAGCAGCAGGCTGCCGTCGAAGCCGCCGATGTCCTTGACCGCGAACACGCCCGTCAGCAGCGCGCCGAGAATCCCGCCCACGCCGTGCACGCCGAACGCGTCGAGCGAATCGTCGTAGCCGAGCTTCGACTTGAGCCACGTGGCCGACCAGAAGCAGATCACGCCCGCCGCGATGCCGATCACGAGCGCACCGGCGACGCCGACGAAGCCGGCAGCCGGCGTGATCGCCACGAGACCCGCGACCGCGCCCGACACGATACCGAGCACCGACGGCTTGCCCTTCGCGATCCATTCGGCAAACATCCAGCCGAGCGCCGCGCAGGCCGTCGCCACTTGCGTGGTCAGCATCGCGAAGCCGGCACGGCCATCAGCCGCGACCGCGGAGCCCGCGTTGAAGCCGAACCAGCCGACCCACAGCATCGAGCCGCCGATCATCGTCAGCACGAGGTTGTGCGGCGCCATCGATTCGCGACCGTAGCCGACGCGCTTGCCGAGCACCAGGCACGACACGAGGCCCGCGATACCGGCGTTGATGTGCACCACCGTGCCGCCCGCGAAGTCGAGCACGCCGTCGGCCGACAGCCAGCCGGTCGGCTCCCACACCATGTGCGCGATCGGCACATAGACGATCAGCGACCAGAGCGTCATGAACACAAGCATCGCCGAGAACTTCATCCGGTCGGCGAACGCACCGCAGATCAGCGCCGGCGTGATGATCGCGAACGTCATCTGGTAGACGAAGTAGACCGATTCCGGAATCGTCGTCGCCAGGTGGCTGACGGTCAGCGTCGTCGCCTTGTCGCCCTTGATGTAGTTCATCCCGTGCAGGAACACGCGCGACAGGCCGCCGATGAAGCCGTTGCCCGGCGTGAACGCGAGGCTGTAGCCGACCACCGTCCACAGCACCGTGATCACCGCGGTGATCGCGAAGCTTTGCATCACGGTCGCGAGCACGTTCTTCTTGCGGACCATGCCCGCGTAGAACAGCGCGAGGCCGGGGATCGTCATGAACAGCACGAGCGCGGTGGAGGTCAGCATCCACGCGGTGTCGCCGGCGCTGATCTTCGACGAATCGACGGAGAACGGCGCGGTCGGCGCGGCGGGTGCGGCCGGCGCCGACGCAGCGGCGGCGGCCGATGCGTCTGCGGCGCCCGAAGCCGGTGCGGCAGCGGCCGCTGCGGCGGATGCGTCAGGCGCGGCGCTTGCCGTCGAGGCGGGTGCCGCGGCAGCCGATGCGTCGGAAGCCGTTGCGGCGGGCGCGGACGCAGCCGCGGCGGACGCCGCGTCGTCGGCGAGCGCGGGGCCGACGCCGGCCGCGATCAGCGAGCCGGCCATCAGCAGGGACATCAGAAGTTTGCGCATCTTGGGTTTCCTCTTGTCGCTTGTCTTGTCTGTTCTGTTACAGCGCGTCAGCGCCCGTCTCCCCGGTGCGAATCCGGATCACTTGTTCGATCGGCGTCACGAAGATCTTGCCGTCGCCGATCTTGCCGGTGCGCGCGGCCCGCTCGATCGCCTCGACCGCCTGGTCGACGAGATCGTCGGACACGGCCGCCTCGATCTTCATCTTCGGCAGGAAATCGACCACGTATTCGGCGCCGCGATACAGCTCGGTATGCCCTTTCTGGCGCCCGAACCCTTTTACCTCCGTCACCGTGATACCCGAGACGCCGAGCGCCGACAGCGCTTCGCGCGTCTCATCGAGCTTGAACGGCTTGATGATTGCGGTAATGAGTTTCATGAAGTCCTCTCGCTGGGTTGTCCCGTCGAATTGGTTGGAATGTTGTAACGGACTCTTCTCAGCAACTCGCATGCCATGTTCGTCCGAGCGCCGTCTCGAAGGGCTCAGTAACGGGGTCGCATCCTGTGATGTAAGGTGCGGAAGCCCGGCCGAATGGCCAACATGGCCCGGTTTGCTGGCGCGGCGAAAGGATCGTTGCTAGAGTGCACGCACGTCCCGGCTCGCCGGGACATTCACCCATGCGGGCGCCATGCCCGGATTTCGCGCTCCGGGCGCACCATTTCCGGTCATGCGTGCATCATGGGCACGTACGCAACTGAAGATGCACAATTTTTGTGCAAGGAAGGGGAATCACATGAAGCAACCCAGCGACGTTTTCCACGATCTGCAGTCGCGCGTCAGCGACCTGCTGAAAAACTCGCCGGCCAAGGACGTCGAGCGCAACGTGAAGGCCATGCTGTCGCAAGGCTTCTCGAAGCTCGATCTCGTCACGCGCGAGGAATTCGACACGCAGGCGCAGGTGCTCGCCCGCACCCGCGTGCGCCTCGAGGAACTCGAAAAGCGCGTCGCGGAGCTCGAGCAGAAGCTCGCGGCACCGCAGGCCTGACGCCCGCCACCCGACCGCAAGGTCCGGGCGCGGGCCGCCTCGCGCGGCCCGCGCCTGCCGCCCCGAAGCCGTACCGCCGTTCTTCGTAGTCCGTTGTTCTTCGTAGTCCATCGTTCTTCGCAGCTCCCCGCTCTTCGCTGTTCATCGCTCTTCGCAGTCCGTCGTTCCGCAGTCCCTCGTTCTTTCCCCGCGCCACGCCGGCAAGCGCGCACCGATTCCTCCGATTCCCGCGGCATGCGGCCCCGAACGGCCGTCGCCCGTCTGTTTACAGGAGCCTCGCCATGTCGCTCGCCGTGGTGCGCAGTCGCGCGCCCGCATCCGGCCGCGCGCCGGACGTTACCGTCGAAGTCCATCTCGCCAACGGGTTGCCGTCGTTCTCGATCGTCGGCCTGCCCGATCTCGAAGTCCGTGAAAGCCGCGAGCGCGTCCGCGCCGCGCTGCAGAACTGCGGCTTCGAATTCCCCGTGCGCCGCATCACCGTCAACCTCGCGCCGGCCGATCTGCCGAAGGAGTCGGGCCGGTTCGATCTGCCGATCGCGCTCGGCATCCTCGCCGCGAACGGCCAGATTCCGGCCGACGCGCTGGCCGGCCGCGAATTCGCTGGCGAGCTGTCGCTGACCGGCGCGCTGCGGCCGATGCGCGGCGCGTTCGCGATGGCGTGCGGTGCGGCACGCGACCGGCGCGCGGGCGAAACCGGATCGGGCCTCGGTTCCGGCCCGGGCCCGGATTCGGTCGCCCTGTCCGGCTCCGCGGCAACGGCGCGTCCGCCCGAACTGTACCTGCCGCTCGACAGCGCGGCCGAGGCGGCGCTCGTGCCGGGCGTCACGGTATTCGGCGCGCCCGACCTGCCCGCGCTGTGCGCACACCTCGCCGATGCGCCCGACGGACGACTGATGCCGGTCGCGGCGCCCTGCCTCGACGGCCTGCCGGCGCCGGCCGCGCCCGACCTCGCGGACGTGATCGGCCAGCGCGGCGCCCGGCGCGCGCTGGAAGTCGCCGCCGCGGGCGGTCATCACATGCTGATGGTCGGCCCGCCGGGGGCAGGCAAGTCGATGCTGGCCGCGCGGCTGCCTGGCCTTCTGCCGCCGCTGACCGACGACGAGGCGCTGACGTCGGCCGCGCTCCTTTCCGCGAGCCGCCTCGGCTTCTCGCCCGCGCAATGGCGCCGGCGGCCGTTCCGCGCGCCGCATCACTCGTCGAGCGCCGCCGCGCTGGTCGGCGGCCGCAACCCGCCGCAGCCGGGCGAAATCACGCTCGCGCACCTCGGCGTGCTGTTCCTCGACGAACTGCCGGAATTCGACCGGCACGTGCTCGAGATGCTGCGCGAGCCGCTGGAAGCCGGCCGCATCACGATCTCGCGCGCGGCGCAGCAGGCCGACTTCCCGGCCGCGTGCCAGTTGATCGCCGCGATGAACCCGTGCCCGTGCGGCTGGCACGGCGATCCGTCCGGGCGCTGCCGCTGCACGCCGGACGTCGCCGCGCGCTACCTGCGCAAGCTGTCTGGGCCGCTCGTCGACCGCATCGACATCCAGATCGACCTGCCCGCGCTGTCGCCGGCCGAACTCGCGTCGCGCGCGTCGGCGCCCGGCGAACCGAGCGCCGCGGTGGCCGCGCGGGTTGCGCAGGCGCGCGCGCTGCAGCTCGGCCGGCAGGGCAAGACGAATCACATGCTGAGCGGCCGCGAGACCGACGACCTGTGCCGGCCGACCGACGAAGGCGAGCGGCTGCTGCGCGAAGCCGGCGAGCGCTTCGGCTGGTCGGCGCGCGCGTATTTTCGCGTGCTGAAGGTCGCGCGGACGATCGCCGACCTGGCCGGCGACCCGCTGCCGACGGCCGCGCAAATCGCCGAGGCGATCCGCTACCGGCGCGTGCTTACGTCGCTCTGAGCGCCCTCGGAGGACAAAATCCGGCTGTCAAGACTTGACTTATGCACAATTTCGCGAATCTGGCCCCGGATCATGGCTCGCCGGGGCCCGCTCATCGCAAAATTCGTATCCCTTTGTTTTTATTGATATTTCCCCAAACCCGGACGAGCGGCAAAACGGGCCGGAGGGCCGCCCGGTGCGGCTCAGCGGGAAATCCGGCCGACTTTTCAACAAAGTTATCCACATGCGCTGTGGATAGCCGAAAAAACCTCGCAAAATCCGGCGACTAGCGTCGAAAGCTGCGAATGAACTTTCAGTTGTCACGCAGTGTCTGAGCGCCCTCTCCGGTCGTCGTCAGTCGAGTTTGAACGAGCCGAAAAACTGGTCGAACTGCTCCTGGGCGAGCGGCCCGTCGGCGATCACGACAGCCTGGTACGCGTGCCGGCCGCGCGCGGCAAGCCGCGCGACGATCGTCTTGCGCGCGCGATCGCCGCCGGCGGCCGCGCCCGCGATGCGCAGCTCGAGCCCGTTCATCGCGCCGCCGGCCGCCAGCGGCACGGGCACCGAAGCCGTCTGCGGCGTACCTTCGAGATTGCGCGACAGCCCGGCGCGCAGGAACTCGAGCGCCGCGCGGCGCGTGTCGTCGCGGTCGTCGGGCAGCGTCAGCGTGCCGACCGCGAACACCGCGCCGTCGACGTGCGCGGCCTGCATCCGCATCGGCATCGACGTGCCGCCGATCGCAACCGGCTGCTCCTCGACGGTCGGCTTCGCCGGCAGGTCGATCGTGTAGCCGGCGTCGTTGTGGAGCGTGCGCCAGTCGTACGACGGCGAGCACGCGGCCAGCACGGCGCTCGCGCAGGCGAGCGCGGCGAAGTGTCGCAGCGGACGAAACAGGGGGCGCAACGAATCGAAGACTTCCTTCGGCATGGCGTGGATCGGGCAGGCAAAAAGGGCCATTATCCGCCGAACGTGAAAACCGGGATGCGTGGCCGCCGCCGGTGCGCGCACCGCATTCGCGCTAAAATGGGCGCCGAATTTCGACGTCCTTTGCATTGATCCGCGTCATCGACCGACTCCGAGAGCACCGCAGATGAACACCACGCCTCCCGCCCGCCGCAGCGCCGGCCCCGCCCGCTACATCGTCGCGGCCGTCGTCGTCGCGGCCATCGCCGTAGCCGGCTTCTTCGCGTTCAACGGCAAGTCCAGCGCGCCGGACGCGACGTTCACGCTGCTGTCGGGCCAGAAGGTCTCGACCTCCGGCGACCTGAAGGGCAAGGTCTATCTCGTGAACTTCTGGGCGACGAGCTGCGCGACCTGCATGCAGGAAATGCCGCAGATGGTCGATACCTATAACCGCTTCAAGGGTCAGGGGCTGGAATTCGTCGCGGTCGCGATGAACTACGATCCGCCGATGTACGTCGCGAACTATGCGCAGACGCGCCAGTTGCCGTTCAAGGTCGCACTCGACGACGGCAGCGTCGCGAAGCAGTTCGGCAACGTGCAGCTCACGCCGACGACCTTCGTCGTCGACAAAAACGGCAAGATCCTGAAGCGCTACGTCGGCGCCCCGCAGTTCGCGGAACTCGACGCGCTGCTCAAGAAGGCGCTCGACGGCAACGCGGCCTGAGCGCCGCCTGATCCGGATCGAAGGGCCGCGCGCAGCGCCCTTCCCCGCCAACGGACCGCACGACCGGCCAGCCCGGTTCCGCGGTCCGTTTGCTTTTCAGCGCTCGGTTTCGCCTTTCGCCGACAGCCCGTAGCGCTTCATCTTCTCGTACAGCGTCGCCTTGCCGACATGCAGCCGGTCGGCCGTCGCGGCGACCGCGCCGCCGGTCTGATTCAGCGCCTCGGCGATCACCGCGCGCTCGAACTGCTCGATGCGCTCCTTCAGCGTCTGCTCGTTGTCGGCAGCGTCGCCGCCCGCGCCCGCTTCCTGCGGCATGTCGGCCACGCCGAGCACGAAGCGGTCGGCCGCGTTGTGCAGCTCGCGCACGTTGCCGGGCCAGTCGCGCTGCATCAGGCTCGCGCGCTGCCGGTCGGTCAGCACGGGCGCGGGCCGCCCGTAGCGCACGGCCGCATCGAGCATGAAGTGCTCGAACAGCGGCACGATGTCCTCGCGGCGCTCGGCGAGCGGCGGCAGCGCGATCGTCACGACGTTGAGCCGGTACAGCAGGTCGCGCCGAAACGTACCGGCCGCGACGAGTTCGCTCATGTCGCCCTTCGCGGCCGCGACGACGCGGCAGTTCACGCGGATCGGCTGGTTCGAGCCGAGCCGCTCCAGCACGCCGTCCTGCAGCACCCGCAGCAGCTTCACCTGCAGCGCGAGCGGCATGCTTTCGATTTCGTCGAGGAACAGCGTGCCGCCGGACGCGTATTCGAGCTTGCCGACGCGCCGCTTCGCGGCGCCGGTGAACGCGCCGGGCTCGTAGCCGAACATCTCCGACTCGAACATCGGCTCGGGCAGCGCGCCGCAATTCACCGCGATGAACGGCTTGTCGCGGCGCGGCGACAGCTCGTGCAGGCTGCGCGCGATCAGTTCCTTGCCGGCGCCGGTGTCGCCGTTGATCAGCACCGACGCATCGGTCGGCGCGACGTTCGCGATCAGCTTGCGCACCTGCTCGATCGCGGGGCTGCGGCCGATGATGCGCGGCGCGACGACGTTCTGCCCGGCCAGCTCGCGCCGCAGCGCATGGTTCTCGAGCACGAGCTCGCGCCGCTCGAGCGCGCGGCGCACCGTCTCGATCAGGCGCTCGGCCGCGAACGGCTTTTCGATGAAGTCGTACGCGCCGTCGCGCATCGCCTGCACGGCCATCGAGATGTCGCCGTGCCCGGTGACGAGGATCACGGGCACGTCGGGCACGCGCTCGCGGCACTGCGCGAGCACGTCGAGCCCGCTTGCGCCGGGCAGCCGGATGTCGCTGACGATCGCGCCCGCGGTGTCCGCGACGATCGCCTTCTCGGCCGCTTCGGCCGACTCGAAGCCGGCGACGTCGAAGCCCGCCAGCTGAAGGCTCTGCACGCTCGCCCGGCGAACGAGCGCATCGTCTTCGATATAGATCACTTGCAGCCGGTTGGCCATCGTACTCACTTGCTCCTGACGGGCCGCGCGGCAGTGTTGCGCGCGCGGCGGCGTTGATGCCGGTCGTTCGCCGACCGGGCCTAGTGCGAGCCCGCCGGCTCGGACACGGAGTCCGGATGATGCGTGCGCGCGCGCCGCAGCGTCAAGACGAACAGCGCGCCGCCCGACGGCGCGTTGCGCGCGGTCAGCGCACCGCCCGCGTCGCTCGCGATCGACGACGAGATCGCGAGGCCGAGCCCGAGCCCGCGCCCCATTTCCTTGGTCGTGAAGAACGGCTCGAACAGGCGCGGCAACAGGTCGGGCGCGATGCCGGGGCCGTTGTCGCGCACCTCGACCGCGAGCGTCGCGGCCGACACCGCGATCGTCACTTCGATCGCGGGCGCCGCGATGCCCGCGACCGCGTCGAGTGCGTTGCCGAGCAGGTTGATCAGCACCTGCTCGAGGCGCAGGTCCTCGCAACGTGCGACAAGCTCGGGGTAGTCGCGCGCCAGATCGAGCGGCACGCCGTGCGCGGGCGATACGGTCGCGTCCTGCAGCGTCAGCGTGAGTGCGACGCCGCGCAGGCGATCGCCGAGCAGCGACAGTACGCTGCGCAGCGCACGCACGACGAGCGCCCGCTCGTTGCGCGGCTTCGCACGGCCGACGAACAGCTTCAACTGGTTCGTGATCTTGCCCATCCGCTCGGTGAGCGCGGCGATCGCCTCGAGGTTCTCGCGCGCGGCCGCCTGCTCGCCGCGATCGAGCAGCACGCGCGTGTTGTCCGAGAAGCTGCGCAGCGCCGCGAGCGGCTGGTTCAGTTCATGCGTGATGCCGGCCGCCATCTGGCCGAGCGCGGCCAGCTTGCTCGCCTGGATCAGTTCGTCGTGCGCGGCGCGCAGCTCCTGCTCCGCGCGGATCCGGTCGCCGACTTCCTTCTGCAACTGCTCGTTCGCTTCCGACAGGTCGGCCGTGCGCTCCTCGACGCGCCGGTTCAGCTCCGCATACGCCTGCTGCAACAGCGCGCGGCCGCGGATCATTTCGCGCACGCGCGCGCGGCGCATCCGCCAGTAGAACGCGAGCAGCGCGACCGACACGAAACCGAAGCCCGTGACGATCGTCGCGTTGCGCGCATCGGCGTCGATCGGCGCGATCGGCGCGAGCGTGACGAGCAGCCAGTCGGGCTCGCCGATCCGCCGCTTGCTGGCCAGGAAGCGCGGCGCGCGCAGGCCCGCGCCGAGGCGCACGATCTCCGCATCGGCGCCGAGCGTCTGCTCGATGCGCAGCGGCAGCGGTGTGACGGGCTGCTGCGCGTACTGGCGCGTCTCGTAGATCGACGCGGCGACGGGCCCCGTCAACGGCCGCAGCGTGTGGTATTTCCACGCGGGCACCGACGACAGGAACACGACGCCGTGATCGTCCGCGACGACGAGCGGCTCGGACGCGTCAGCGCCCTGGAACCATTCGAGATTGAGCTTCACGACCACGACGCCCGCGATCTTGCCGTCGCGCCATACGGGCTGCGAGATGTAGTAGCCGGGATCGCGCGAGATCGTGCCGATCCCGAAGAAGCGGCCGACCCGGCCGTTCATCGCGTCGAGGAAGTAGGGGCGGAAACGGTATTCGATCCCGACGAAGCTGTCGGGCGCGCGCCAGTTGCTGGCGGCGACGCACAGGCCGTCCGCGCCGATCACGTAGGTGACGGTCGCGTGCGCGTGTTCGTTGAGATCTTCGAGATAGCGGTTGACGCGTGCGGTGTAGTCGCCGCGCTTCGGCTCGGCGAGCAGGTCCTGCACATACGGATGGCTGCCGAGCAGATAGGGCAGCGATTCGTAGCGGTCGAGCGTGCTCTTGAGCGCGTTGGTGGTGCGGTCGACGCGCACCGCGGCGTTGCGCTGCAACTCGGCGACGCCGCGTTGCCAGGTAATCGTCCACGTCAGCGCGCACGCCGCGACGAGCGCGGCGGCAAGCACGACGAGGATGAGCAGGCGGCGCTTCACGGTCGAGGCTTCCTGGCGATGCGGATCGCCTATTGTGTCATAGGCCTCCCTGTCAACGCCTCGGCCGCCGCGTGCCGCGCCGCCGGCGGGCGGTGCCGCCGCCTGCTCCTTCACGACGTCAGACGCCGGCCGTCTCGGTCGCCGAGACTTCGCCGCCGCCCTTCAGCGCCTGGCGCAGCTTGTTGCGGTCGAGCTCCTTCTCCCAGGCGGACACGACGACCGTCGCGACGCCGTTGCCGACGATGTTGGTCAGCGCGCGGCATTCGCTCATGAAGCGGTCGATGCCGAGGATCAGCACCATGCCCGACAGCGGGATCGTCGGCACGACGGCCAGCGTCGCGGCGAGCGTGATGAAGCCCGCGCCCGTCACGCCGCTCGCGCCCTTCGACGTCAGCATCGCAACCGCCAGCAGCGTGAGCTGCTGCATCCACGTCAGTTCGATGTTGGTCGCCTGCGCGATGAACAGCACGGCCATCGTCATGTAGATGTTGGTGCCGTCGAGGTTGAACGAATAGCCGGTCGGCACGACGAGGCCGACGACCGAACGCGAGCAGCCGGCCTTCTCGAGCTTTTCCATCAACTGCGGCAGCGCGGCTTCCGACGAGCTCGTGCCGAGCACGATCAGCAGCTCTTCCTTGATGTAGGACACGAAGCGGATGATCGAGAAGCCCGTGAAGCGCGCGATCGCGCCGAGCACGACGAGCACGAACACGACCGACGTCAGGTAGAACGTGCCGATCAGCTTGAGCAGCGGCACCAGCGAGCCGACGCCGTACTTGCCGATCGTGAACGCCATCGCGCCGAACGCGCCGATCGGTGCCAGCTTCGTGACGATGTGCACGATGCCGAACAGCACGCGCGTGAGCCCGTCGATGAAGTCGGTGACGACCTTGCCGCGCTCGCCGAGGTGCGCGAGCACGCTACCGAACAGCAGCGCGATCAGCAGGATCTGCAGGATTTCGCCCTGCGCGAACGCATCGACCATCGTGTTCGGGATGATGTGCATCAGGAAGTCGACCGTCGACTGCCCGTGCGCCTTCGCCGCGTACGACGCGACGGCCTTGCCGTCGAGCGTCGCCGGGTCGATGTTGAAGCCGACGCCCGGACGCAGGATGTGCGTGGCCGCGAGGCCGAGCAGCAGCGCGAAGGTCGACACGACCTCGAAGTACAGCAGCGCCTTGCCGCCGACGCGGCCGACCTTCTTCATGTCCTCCATGCCGGCGATGCCGGTGACGACCGTACAGAAGATGATCGGACCGATCACCATCTTGATCAGCTTGATGAACCCGTCGCCGAGCGGTTTCATGTCGGTGGCGAGCGCCGGGTAGTAGTGGCCGAGGATCACGCCGACGATGATGGCGAAGATCACCTGCACATAGAGCACTTTGTAGAAGGGTTTCTTCTTCACGATGGTTCCTGCTGAAGTAGATGAGCCGGTGGATACGGCGTCACGCGCGCAGGCGAATGTCAGGGGAAGAGCATTCGCCCGCGCGGCTGCCGTGCCGCAACAAGCGATGCCTCACGACATCCGGAGGGGGAGGAAGGCAGTGGTCATCGATTGTCTCCTGTCGACCCGAGTTAGCGCTTCAGCGCTTACTTGGGTCCCATGCAACGCTTGGTTTAATAGTCAGGCCGAGTGGGCGGCCGTGCGTTTTATATCGCAAGGTCGATGCCAGGTTTCCGTAACCCCTCAAACCATTGTTTTCATTGTATTTCTCATAATGCGGCAGGCAAGGAAATCCGGGATTCCGGATTTCCGGAAAATATCCGTCCGGCGATCCGGACGGATTGGCACTTTGATCAGACGAATCAGTGCTGCACGGCCTCGCCGGCCAGCAGGCCGGTTTGCGCGTAGAACTCCTGCTGCGCGAACGCGTCGCGCTCGCGTCGCGCGCGCTCGCTGCGATCCGCGAGCGAGCCGACGACGATCCCGATGAACGCGAGCGGCACCGACACGAGCGCCGGGTTGTCGAGGAACACCGGCGCGTGCGCGTGGTGCAGCACGTCGACCCACACCGACTTCGACAGCACCGTGAGCACCACCGCCGACGCGAGGCCGAGGCCGCCGCCGAGCACCGCGCCGCGCGTCGTCATCCCGCGCCAGAAGATCGACATCGCAAGCACCGGGAAATTCGCGCTCGCGGCCACCGCCGCGACGAGCCCGACCATGAACGCGACGTTCACATGCTCGAACAGGATCGACAGCCCGATCGCGACGGCCGACAGCACGATCGTCGCCGCGCGCGAGATGCGCATCTCCAGGCGCTCGTCGGGCTTGCCGCGCGCCCACATCTGCGCATACAGGTCGTGCGAGATCGTCGTCGCGCCGGCGAGCGTCAGGCCCGCGACCACCGCGAGGATCGTCGCGAACGTGACGGCCGCGATAAAACCGTAGAACCAGTTCCCGCCGACCGCCTGCGCGAGCTTCACCGCGACCATGTTCGAGCCGCCGAGCAGGTCGTGCGTGAGGTTGAACGTGCCGTTCGCGCCGAGCTTGAAGAACTCGGGATGCTGCGCGAGCAGCACGATCGCCGAGAAGCCGATCACGAAGGTCAGCAGGTAGAAGTAGCCGATGAAGCCGGTCGCGTAGAGCACCGACTTGCGCGCCTCCTTCGCGTTCGGCACCGTGAAGAAGCGCATCAGGATGTGCGGGAAGCCGGCCGTGCCGAACATCAGCGCGATGCCGAGCGACAGCGCGTTGGCCGGATCGCGGATCAGTTTGCCGGGCCCCATGATGCCGAGCGCGCCCGGATGCACGGCCACCGCGCGGCGGAACATCTCGTCGACGCTGAAGCCGAATTCGCCGAGCGCGAGCAACACGAGCAGCGTCGCGCCGCACAGCAGCAGCACGGCCTTGATCACCTGCACCCAGGTGGTCGCGGTCATCCCGCCGAAGAACACGTAGACGACCATCAGCACGCCGACGATCAGCTCCGCCGTGCCGTACGACAGCCCGAACAGCAGCTGGATCAGCTTGCCCGCGCCGACCATCTGCACGACGAGGTACAGCACGACGATCGTCAGCGCGTTCGCGGAGGTCAGCAGCCGGATCGGCCGCTGCGCGAAGCGGTACGCGACGACGTCGACGAACGTGAACTTGCCGAGGTTGCGCAGCGGCTCGGCGATCAGGAACATCACGAACGGCCAGCCGACCAGAAAGCCGATTGAATAGATGAGCCCGTCGAAGCCGAACATGAACACCATGCCGGACAGCCCGAGGAACGACGCGGCCGACATGTAGTCGCCCGCGATCGCGAGGCCGTTCTGCAGCCCGGTGATGCCGCCGCCGGCCGTGTAGAAGTCGCGTGTCGAGCGCGTGCGGCGCGCGGCCCAGCGCGTGAGCGCGAGCGTCGCGAACACGAACGCGAAGAACATCCCGATCGCGACCGGGTTCAGCTCGACCTTGTCGGGCATCGGGCCCGCGACCGATACCGCATGGGCGGCGGAGGAAACGAGAATGGCAAGCGCGCCGAGCGCGATCGATGTGCGTCGCATGTCGGCCTCCGTCAGGAACGCTGCAGGATCGCGTCGACCCGGCGGTCGAACGCACGATTCGCGCGCAGCACGTAGCACGCGGTCAGGCCGATCGCGACCAGGATGATCGCGACGCCCACGGCGATCCCGACCGTCGTCGTCGCGCCGCGATACAGCGGCGCCGCGAGCACGTGCGGCGCGAGCGCGACGAGCAGGATGAAGCCGTAGTAGGTCGCGATCATCAGCGCCGTCAGCGTGAAGCTGAAGCGGCGCCGCGCACGCACGAGTTGCTGGTAGTCGCGGCGCGCCGTGACCGATTCGATGACGGAAAGCTCCATGGTGTCTCCTATGTGGACCGGAGTTGGCGCTTTGGCGCCTTACTCCGGTCCCATGCTTCGCGGTCGACCGGATTTGGCGCTTGAACGCCGCCCCCAGTCCCCGCAGGGCCCCTCGTCGTTTCGCGAGGGTTGTCTTGTGAATGGCCGGCGCGTCAATCGATCCGCCCGCGCCGCGGCGGTAAAAAACGCGTTACACGATGCGATCCGCACGCAGCCGCGCAACCTCATCGGACGACATCCCGAGCCAGCCGCCGAGCACCGCGTCCGTATCCGCGCCCAGCACCGGCGGCGCGCCGCGCACCGGCAGCCGTGCGCCGTCGAAACGATACGGTGGCGCGAGCACGTCGACACCGCCCGCGACCGGATGCGGCTGCCGCGTGACGAGCCCCGCGCTGGTCGCGCGCTCGGACCTCAGCGCTTCGTGCAACCCAAGCACTTCACCGCACGGAATGCCCGCGTCGGCGAGCGCCGCAAGCAGCGTCGCGCGCGACCGGCGCGCGAGTTCGCGGCGAAGCTCGGGCAGCAGGTCCGCGCGGTTTTCCGAGCGGCCGAGATTGGTCTTGTAGCGCGCGTCAGCCGCGAGGTCGGGCCGCTCGATCACCTCGCAGAAGCGCGCGAACTGCGTGTTGTTGCCGACGGTGATCACGAGCGGGCCGTCGGCCGCGTCGAACACGCCATACGGCACGATCGACGGATGCGCGTTGCCGTAGCGCGGCGGGTCCTCGCCCATCAGCAGCGCATCGAGCCCGTAGTACGCGGTGATCATCAGCCCGCAGTCGAACAGCGCCATCTCGATGCGCCGCCCGCGCCCGGTTGCATGACGCTCGTACAGCGCGGCGAGGATCGCCTGCGCCGAATACATGCCGGTGAACAGGTCGACCGCCGCGACGCCGAACTTCAGCGGCGGCTGGCCGGCCTCGCCGTTCAGCGCCATCAGCCCTGCCTCGCCCTGCACGACGAGGTCGTAACCGGGCCGCGCGGCCTCGGCGCCCGAACGGTCGTAGCCGGAAATCGCGCAGTGCACGAGGCGCGGGTTCAGTTCGGCCAGCGCGTCATAGCCGAGGCCGAGCTTTTCCGCGCCGCCGAACTTGAAGTTGTGGACCAGCACGTCGGCCTGCGCGGCCAGCTCGCGCGCGACGCGCTGCCCTTCTTCGGTCTGCAGGTCCACGCAGATCGAACGCTTGCTGCGATTCACGCTGTTGAAGTAAGTCGTCTCGGTATCGCCGATCCGCAGCCCCCAGTCGCGCGTATCGTCACCGCGCGCCGGATGCTCGACCTTGATCACTTCCGCGCCGAAGTCGGCGAGCACCATCGCGCACCACGGGCCCGCGAGCACGCGCGAGAAATCGAGCACCTTCACGCCGGCCAGCGGCAATGCGCGCGGTTCGTTCGTCATCCTTGTCTCCTCCATTCGCGCTGCGCGCTTTTACTGTTTGGACAACGCGATGTAGCGCGCGAGATGGTGATCCTCGTCGCCGAGCTGGTGATCGATCATCACGAGGCGCTTCGCGTAATGCGACAGCGGCAGCTCCCACGTCATCCCGATCCCGCCGTGCAACTGAATGCTCTCCTCGGCGACGAGCGTGCCGATCCGGCCGATGCTGTATTTCGCTGCCGCGAGCGCGCGTTCGCGCACCGCGCGCGGCGCATCGAGCTGCGCGGCCGCGTTGATCACGGCCGAGCGCGCCTGCTCGACTTCGAGCAGCAGGTCGGCCATCCGGTGCTGCAGCGCCTGGAAACTGCCGATCGGCAAACCGAACTGCTTGCGCGTGCGCAAGTAGTCGAGCGTGTGTTCCTTCGCGACGTCCATCGCGCCGAGCGCTTCCGCCGACAGCGCGAGCAGCCCGTAGCCGAGCACGCGTTCGAGCAGCGCAGCGCCCGCTTCGCCGTCGCGCTCGACGTCCGGATCGCCGAGCGCGGCATCGACCGGCAGTGCAACGCGATCGAAGCGCACCTCGGCCGCGCGGCCGCCGTCGATCTTCCGGTAATCGCGCAGCGATACGCCCGGCGCATCGGCCGGCACGACGAACAGGCCGATGCCGGCCGCATCGTCGTCGTGGCCGGACACGCGCGCGCTGACGACGAAGAACGCCGCCTGCGCGGCCTGGTCGACGACGCCCTTCGCGCCCGTCAGCACCCAGCCGTCGCCCGAGCGTTCGGCGCGCGTGCGCACGGTCGTCAGTTCGTAGTGCGAGCCCGGCTCGTCGTGCGCGAACGCGGCGCTCGCGCTGCCGTCGATCAGCGCCGCGAGCTTGTCGCGATGCGCATCGCCGCCGGCGAGCGACAGCGCGCGGCCAGCCAGCAGCGCGCCGAGGAACGGCTCGACGACGAGCCCGCGCCCGAGGCATTCGAACACCACCGCGATATCGAAGCCCGCGCCGCCGAAGCCGCCGTCGGCTTCGGCAAACAGCGCGCCGACCGTGCCGAGCTCGGCAAAGCGCTGCCACATCGCGCGATCGAAGCCTTCGGCCGACTGCGCGATGCGATCGCGCACCGGGAACGCGTACTGTTCGGCGATGAAGCGGTTCAACGTGTCCGCCAGCATCCGGCGGTCTTCTGTGTGCTGGAAATCCATCGTCGCGCTCCTCGTTACAGCCCGAGCATCATCTTCGCGATGATGTTCTTCTGGATCTCGTTCGAGCCGCCGAAGATCGACAGCTTCCGGTTGTTGAAGTACTGCTGCGCGGCGCTCGCGGCATCGTCCGGGCCGACCGGTTCGCCGTCGTAGTCCGCATCGAGCGCTTCGTCGACGAACGGCTGCGCGTACGGCCCCATCGCGCGCCGCATCAGCGACGCGATCTCCTGGCGGATCTGCGTGCCGCGGATCTTCAGCATCGAGCTTTCCGCGCCCGGCGCGCCGCCGCCCGCGACCGCGGCCAGCACGCGCAGGTTGGTCGTGCGCATGTTCTCGAGCTCGATCTCGACGCGCGCGACGCGCGCCGCGAAGAACGGATCGTCCGCGAGCGGCCTGCCGTTCTTCGTCACCTTCGCGGCCACCGCGCGCAGCCGATCGAGCGCGGCCGTCGAGAAGCCGATCCCGGCGATGTTGGTGCGCTCGTACGTGAGCAGGAATTTCGCGTAGGTCCAGCCGCGGTTCTCTTCGCCGACGAGGTTTTCCGCCGGCACGCGCACGTCGGTGAAGAACACCTCGTTCACCTCGTGCTCGCCGTCGAGCGTGATGATCGGACGCACGTCGACGCCCGGCGTGTTCATGTCGATCAGCAGGAAGCTGATGCCCTCCTGCTTGCGCACGTCGGTCGCGGTGCGCACGAGGCAGAAGATCATGTTCGCGTAGTGGCCGAGCGTGGTCCACGTCTTCTGCCCGTTCACGATGTAGTGCTCGCCCTGCGCGTCGATTCCGCGCACCGCGCTCGTCTTCACCGCCGCGAGATCGGAACCGGCGCCCGGCTCCGAGTAACCCTGGCACCACCAGTCGGTGCCGTCGAGGATGCGCGGCAGCCAGTGGCGCTTTTGCGCCTCGCTGCCGTACTTGATCAACACCGGGCCGAGCATGTTCACGCCGAACGGCACGATGCGCGGCGCACCGGCGAGCGCGCATTCGTTGTCGAACAGGAACTTCTGCGCGACGCTCCAGCCGGGGCCGCCGTATTCGCGCGGCCAGTGGCTCGCGAGCCAGCCGCGCGCGTTGAGTGTCGCGTGCCATTCGCGCATGTCGTCGCGCGTGAGGTGCAGGCCGCCCTTCACCTTGCGCGCGATGCGCTCGGGCAGTTCCGCTTGCAGGAAGCGCTGCACTTCCGTGCGGAAGGCTTCCTCTTCGGGAGTGAAATTGAGGTCCATCTTCGGTCCGTTGCGAATGCGGTTGGCGTTCAGTCGATGCGGTTCAGGCTCGCGAAATCCGCGCCACGCGCGACGAGTTCGACGATCAGCGGCGACGGCTTCCAGAACAGCGGATCCTCCTTCGCGAACGCGCGGATATCGGCGAGCACGTTCGCGAGGCCGAGCGTGTCCGCGTAGTGCATCGGTCCGCCGCGATAACGCGGGAAGCCGTAGCCGTACAGGAACACCGCGTCGACATCGAGCGGGCGCAGCGCGATCTTTTCGTGCACGACGTTCGCGCCTTCGTTGATCATCGCGGCGAGGTAGCGGCGCAGGATTTCGTCGTCGGTGAACGTGCGCGGCGCGACGCCCTTCTTCGCGCGTTCTGCCGCGACGATCGCTTCGACTTCCGGGTCCGGCGTGCCGACGCGCGCGCCGTCCGGATACAGGTAGTAGCCGCGCGACGTCTTCTGCCCGAACCAGCCGCGCTCGCACAGCCGGTCGGAAATCTCCACGTAGCGCGCGCGCGGATCGCGCGTCGCCGCGCGGCGCTTGCGGGTCGCCCAGCCGATGTCGCCGCCCGCGAGATCGACCACCTGGAACGGCCCCATCGGGAAGCCGAATTCGCGCACTGCGCGATCGATCTGGTACGGCGACGCGCCGTCTTCCATCAGGTAGTCGGCCGCCGTGCGATAGACGGCGAGGATCCGGTTGCCGATGAAGCCGTCGCATACGCCTGCGCGCACCGGCGTCTTCTTCAACTGCTTGGCAAGCGCGAACGCGGTCGCGACGACGTCCGCGCTGACGCGCGCCGGCACGACGATCTCGAGCAGCTTCATCACGTTGGCCGGCGAGAAGAAATGCAGGCCGATCACGTCGGCCGGCCGGTCGATGCTCGCGGCCAGCTCGTCGATGTCGAGATACGACGTGTTGGTCGCGAGCACCGCGCCCGGCTTGCAGACGCGCGCGAGTTCGGCGAACACGGCCTTCTTCACGGCCATGTCCTCGAACACGGCCTCGATCACGACATCGGCCTGCGCGAGCGCGTCGTACGACGTGCTGCCCTTGAAGCGCGCGAGCCGCGCCGCGTGCGCGGCCGGCGTCATCCGCCCTTTCGCGACGAGGCCGTCGTACACCTTCTCGACGTGCGCGCGGCCGCGCGCGAGCGACGCTTCGTCGCGTTCGATCATCGTCACCGGCAGCCCGGCGTCGAGCGCCGCGACCGCGATGCCCGCGCCCATCGTGCCGCCGCCGACCACGCCGATCCGCTCGACCGGCCGCGCGCTCGCACGCCGCGCCTCGGGCGCCTTCGCGGCTTCGCGTTCCGCGAAGAACGCATGCACGAGGCCCGCGCGCTGCGGGCTGTCGATGCACTGCAGGAACAGGCTGCGTTCGAACGTCATCCCCGCGTCGAACGACTGCGTGAGCGCGGCCTCGACCGCTTCGACGATCTTCGCCGGCGAGAACAGCCCGCGCGACTTCTTCGGCAGTTCCGCGCGCGCCGCGTCGATCGCGGCCTGCGCGGCCGCGCGATCGGCGAGCCCCTGCGCATCGCGCGTGCGGCGCACCGGCGCGCCGAGCGACACGAGTTCCTGCGCATAGGCAAGGCCTTCGGCGAGCGTGTCGTCGCTGTGCGCGACGCGATCGACGAGGCCGAGCGCGAGCGCTTCGTCCGCGCTCGCGTGGCGGCCCGTCAGCATCAGGTCGAGCGCGGCCTTTGCGCCGATCAGGCGCGGCGTACGCTGCGTGCCGCCCGCGCCGGGCAGCAGGCCGAGCGTGACTTCGGGCAGCCCGAGCTTCGCGCCGGGCACCGCGAGCCGGTAATGCGCGGCCAGCGCGACTTCGAGGCCGCCGCCGAGCGTCGCACCGTGCAGCGCGACCACGACCGGCTTCGCGCTGGACTCGATCCGCTCGCACACATCCGGCAGCGACGGCGGCACGGGCGGCTTGCCGAATTCGCGAATGTCGGCGCCCGCGATGAAGTTGCGGCCGGCGCCGACGATCAGCACCGCGCGGATCGCGTCGTCGGCCTGCGCGGCGTCGAGCGCGTCGGCGAGGCCGCGCCGCACGTCGGCCGACAGCGCGTTGACGGGCGGATGGTCGATCGTGACGACGAGCACCTTGTCGCGCCGCTCGCGCGTGACCGTGCCGGCTTGGGGTGTTGCAGATGAATTCATGGTGTCTCCTGTCCTGTCATATGCACCAGACATGCACCGATTCTCGATTGATCGAGATTCATTGACAATTCCCTCTCGCCTTTACAAGCTGTCAAGTCTGACTTGACACTGAATGCTTTCCAATCGTTAAACGGGACGGATCAGGAGCGAACGCATGGACCTGAACGCGCTGACGCTGCTCGTCGAGATCCTCGACGCCGGCAATCTCAGCAAGGCCGCGCAGCGGCTCAAGATGAGCCGCGCGAACGTCAGCTACCGGCTGAACCAGCTCGAGCGCTCGATCGGCCAGCAGCTCGTGCGGCGCACGACGCGGCGCATCGAGCCGACCGAGATCGGGCTGAAGCTGTACGAGCACGGCCGGCGCATCCGCAACGAGCTGCTCGCCGCGGAGGAATCGGTGACGACGCTCGGCCAGGACCTGCAGGGGCGCGTGCGGCTGTCGGTGCCGAGCGGCTACGGGCAGATGGTGATGTCCGAATGGCTGCTCGCGTTCAAGCGGCTGCATCCGGGCATCGTGCTCGACGTCGTATTCGAGAACCGCGTGGAAGACCTGATGCGCGACGAGATCGACATCGCGGTGCGCGTGATGCCCGAGCCGCCGCAGAACCTCGTCGCGCGCGACATGGGCGCGGTGCGCTACGTCGCGTGCGCGTCGGCTGCGTTCGCGGCCGCGCACGGGATGCCCGCGAGCCTCGGCGCGCTGGCCGCCGCGCCGGTCGTCACCGCGACGGTGATGGGCCGCCAGCTCAGGATCGCCGCGTATCTCGGCGACGAGCGGCACGAGGTGCTGCTCGAGCCCACGCTGATTTCGGAGAACTTCCTGTTCCTGCGCCAGGCGATCCTCGCGGGGATCGGCGTCGGCATCGTGCCCGACTACGTGATGCAGGACGACATGCGGCGCGGCGCCGTCGTCACGTCGCTCGACGCATACCGGCTCAGCATCTTCGGCACGCACATGTACATGCTCTACATGCCGAACCGGCACCACACGCGCGCGACGTCGACGTTCATAGAGTTCATCCTCGAACAGGCCGGAAAGGCCGGCCGGGGCGGGCCCGGCGCGATGCGTCAGGGTTTCCTGTCGGATGACAATCCGCCGGCCTCGCGGCGACAATAGCGCGCCGGGGCGCGCAGCCCCGTTGCGCCCGCACCATCGCTTCATTCGAATTCACTGCTGCCGAGGGTTCAATGTTCGACCGGATTCGTCCGCATTCGCGTCCCTGGACGCTGCTCGCCGCCGTCGCGTTCGTCGCGTTCAACGCCGGCTGCACGTCCCCGTCAACGCCGTCGGGCGCCGTCGTCCCGGTGGCCGCCGCGTCGGGCGCAGCCGTGCCGCTGCCCGGCTTCCATGCGCCCGAGCTGTCGTCCGGCTGGGTCGACAAGCCGGGCTGGACTTCGCAGCACAGCATGATCGCGGCCGCGAACCCGCTCGCGACGCAGGCCGGCTACGAGATGCTGAAGGCCGGCGGCACCGCGATCGACGCCGCGATCGCGACGCAGATGGTGCTCGCGCTCGTCGAGCCGCAATCGTCGGGGATCGGCGGCGGCGCGTTCATGCTGTACTTCGACGGCAAGGCGACGCAGGCGTACGACGGCCGCGAAACCGCGCCGGCCGCCGCGACCGACCGCCTGTTCTACGGGCCGACCGGCCAGCCGATGGGCTTCTACGAAGGCGTCGTCGGCGGGCGCTCGGTCGGCACGCCGGGCGTGCTGCGCATGCTCGACGCCGCGCACCGCGCGCACGGCAAGCTGCCGTGGCGCCGGCTGTTCCAGCCCGCGATCCGGCTCGCCGAGCACGGTTTCACGATCAGCCCGCGGCTCGCGACACTGATCGCGAACGACAAGTACCTGAAGAACGACCCGGCCGCGCGTGCGTACTTCTACAACCCGGACGGCACGCCGAAGGCGGCCGGCACGGTGCTGAAGAACCCCGCGCTCGCGACCGTGCTGCGCCAGGTCGCCGACCGCGGCGCGAACGCGTTCTACATCGGCGCGATCGCGCGCGACATCGTCACCAAGGTCCGCAAGCACCCGACCAATCCGGGCCTGCTGTCGCTCCAGGATCTCGCACGCTACAAGGCGAAGGTGCGCACGCCGCTGTGCGCCGACTACCGGCGCTCGGTCGTCTGCGGGATGCCGCCGCCGTCGTCGGGCGGCCTCGCGATCGCGCAGATGCTCGGCATCCTCGAAGCGATGCCCGACTGGCAGCAGATCGGCGCGCAGAAGCCGGTGCGCAACGACGTCGGCTACGAGCCGACGCCGTTCGCCGCGCACCTGTTCAGCGAAGCCGGGCGCCTCGCGTATGCGGACCGTGCGCGCTATGTCGCCGATCCCGATTTCGTGCCGCTGCCGGGCGGCAACTGGGCAAGCCTCACCGACAGGACCTACCTCGCGCAGCGCGCGCAGCTGATCGGCGACAGCAGCATGGGCGTCGTGCAGGCCGGCGCGCCGCAGGGCGCGACGCTCGCGATGGCCGACGATCGCAGCCCCGAATTGCCGTCGACGTCCGACATCGCGATCGTCGACCGCTACGGGCAGGCACTGTCGATGACGACGAGCATCGAGGATGCGTTCGGTTCGCGGCTGATGGTGCGCGGCTTCATGCTGAACAACCAGCTCACCGATTTCTCGTTCGTGTCGAACGACAACGGCCGGCCGGTCGCGAACCGCGTGCAGCCCGGCAAGCGGCCGCGTTCGGCGATGTCGCCGGAGCTCGTGTTCGACAAGAAGACGAAGCAGGTGACGATGGTCGTCGGCTCGGCCGGCGGCCCCGCGATCATCAATCACGTCGCGAAGACGCTGGTCGGCGTGCTCGACTGGGGCATGACGATGCAGCAGGCGATCGCGCTGCCGAACTTCGGGTCGATGAACGGGCCGACCCAGCTCGAGCGCGGCCGCGTGTCGGACGCGCTCGCCGACGGCCTGAAGGGCCGCGGGCACGACGTGCAGGTCGTCGAGATGAATTCTGGGCTGCAGGGGATCCAGCGGCTGAACGTGCAGGGGCAGACCGTGTGGTTCGGCGGCGCGGACCCACGGCGCGAAGGGGTTGCGATGGGGGATTGACGGACGCCCCCCGTCCGCGGCAGCGCGCGTGAGCCGTCACGCGCCGCTCCTTGCATCACACATACCGACGACCGATTATCCGTGGCCGCCCATCGAATCGCGGCCACGGCCCCCGCCAGCCTCCCCCCATACGATTTGTCCCATTAGCGACGTCATCATTTTCGTAACTGTCTGATCGACGGCGCATTCGACGAACCGTATATTGCCCCGGTTCAAGGCCATCCGATACGGACATGTCTTCACCGACGGCGGTACATCGTACCTGCTCCGTTCGGTGAGTCGCACGTGCATCGTCCGGCCGTCTGACATACGACATCAATCAATCAGGACTACGATTCATATGACAAGCGTCATCGCCATTCGCTCCGGTATTCCGTGCGCACGCTCGCGCGCTTCGATCAAGCCGAAGCGCACACCTGCCGCCAGACTCACGGCATTCGCTCTCGCGCTCGCCGCGCTCGCACCGTGCTACGGCCATGCCGACACCAACCTGGTCATTATCGGCGGTATCGGCGGCGATCCGATCGCGGCCGGCGCCGGCTCGATTGCGATCGGACCGGGCGCGAAAGCGCTTGGCGAAACCGGCGCCGACAACTCGGCGATCGCGATCGGCTCGAGAGCCGTTGCCGACGGCCGAGCGACCGTCGCCGTCGGCGAAAACGCGAACGTCTACGGCGACCGCTCGAGCGCGTTCGGCGTATCGTCGAACGTCAATGCGAACCGCGGCCTCGCGCTCGGCGCCGACACGAAGGTCAGCGCGCACGGCGCGGTCGCACTCGGCCAGGGCAGCGTCGCCGACCGCACGAACACCGTGTCGATCGGCAACACCGGCAACGAGCGCCAGCTCGTCAACCTGCGGGCCGGCACGCGCGACACCGACGCAACCAACCTGTCGCAGCTCAAGCCCGTCGTCGACGCGCTCGGCGGCGATGCCGCCGTCAACGCGGACGGCACCGTGCGCGGCCCGAGCTACGAGATCGACGGCAAATCCTTCAGCAATGTCGGCGGCGCACTGACGAATCTCGACGGGCGCGTCAACTCGCTCCGCGTCGACGTCGACGATCTCGGCACGCGGCTCGACAACGGCACGACCGGCCTGGTCCGGCAGGACCCGGCGAGCCTCGCGATCTCGATCGGCGCCGACAAGGGCGGCACGTCGGTCAGCGTCGCCGGCGCGAACGGCACGCGCGCACTGACCGGGCTGTCGAACGGCACCGGCGATACCGACGCCGTGACGGTCGCGCAGCTCAAGGCGACCGGCCTGATCGACCCGAATGGCAAGCCGCTCGGCGCGATCGTGTACGACGACCTGACGCTCGGCAGCGCGACGCTCGGCGGCGTCGGCGGCACCTTGCTCGACAACGTCAAGGGCGGCGCAATTGCAGCGGGCAGCATGCAGGCCATCAACGGCGGGCAACTCTTTGCGATGGAGCAGAAATTCCAGAGCAGCGTCGATTCACTGAATTCTCGCGTGACGAATGTCGAGCAGAACGGCACCGGCGCCAAACCGTGGACGGGCGAGCATGGCAACCAGCTGGCCCAGCTCGGCGACGGCTCCGGAGCGACCGGATCGGATTCGATGGCGCTCGGCCAGAACTCGAACGCATCCGGCAATGGCGGCGTCGCGCTCGGGAACAATGCGACGGCATCGGGCAATAATTCGGTCGCGCTCGGCGCGAACTCCGTCGCCGATCGCGACGACTCGGTCTCCGTCGGCTCGCCCGGCCACGAACGGCAGATCACCAACGTCAAGGCCGGCACCGCGCCGACCGATGCCGTGAACGTGCAGCAGTTGAACGACCAGATCGGCAGCGTTCGATCCGACATCGATCACTACCGGCGCGACGCAAGCGGCGGCATCGCGTCCGCCGTCGCGATCGCGAACCTGCCGCAGGCATCGCTGGCGGGCGAAAGCATGGTATCGATTGCCGGCGGCACGTACAGCGGTCAGTCGGCCGTCGCGTTCGGCCTGTCGACCGCGACCCGCAACGGTCGCTGGGTCGTCAAGGCGTCCGGGTCGACCAATACACGAGGCACCGTGGCAGTCGGCGCCGGCGCAGGCTATCGCTGGTAAGCCGTCGCGGCATTGCCGACAGCATCATCCGGAACGGGCCGGGTTTCGATCGACACGAAACCCGGCCCGTTCCATTCGAGGCGATGCCCGACTGGCAGCAGATCGGCGCGCAGAAACCGAACGCCTCACTTCAGTGCAACGGACCGCGTCGCGGATCGATCGGCGTCGTCACGCCGCAACGCGCCTCGATCACCTCGCCCGCCGCAAGGCAACGACCCTCCTGAAAGCGCCCGGCCACAAGTTGCACGCCGACCGGCAGCCCATCCACCGCTCCGACCGGCACGGACAGGCCCGGAAGGCCGAGAATCGCGGTGGCGAGCATCGGGCTTTGCGCATCCAGAATGCGCCGCATCGCGTCGTCTCCGCGGCGGTCCGCATCGATCGGGAACGGGCGTTGCCAGGACACCGGCATCAGCAGCAATGGATGACGGGCGAAAAAAACCTGCCAATGGCGCAGCACCGACGAGCGCCGCGACAGCGCGTTCATGTAGCCGACCGTGTCTAGCGGCTTCGCGAGATGCATCATGCTCGCGTAAGCGGCACGGACCGCGTCGTCGCCGTAGGCGTCGATCGCACCGCCCATGCCGGCCTCCATTTCGGCCGTCGTCAACGCGAGCCACAGATCGGCCGCTTCCCGCAGCGCCGGCGGCGTCGCGTGCACGACGGAATAGCCGGCAGCATCGAGGCAGCCGGCGGCGAAATCGAGCGCATCGAGCACCGCCGGATCGGCCTCGATGCCGTCCATCTGCCGGCACAACGCAACGCGCGTCGGCCCCGCGTCGGCACTCAACGGTACCGGCACCCACCACGGATCGTTGAGATCCGGCGCAGCAAGCGCCCGCAGCGCGAGACGCAGATCGGCCACCGTGCGTGCAAGCGGCCCCTGCACCGACGCAAGCTGAACGGCCGGAGTCCGCTCGTGCGCCTGACTCGGATTGAACGCGGGCACGCGCCCCTGGCTCGGGCGCAATCCCGCAACGCCGCACGCATACGCCGGATATCGAATCGAGCCGCCCAGATCATTGCCGTGCGCGATCGCGCCCACGCCGGTCGCCACCGCGACAGCCGCGCCGCCGCTCGATCCGCCGGATGTCAGGCCGGGCACCCACGGATTCAGCGTCCGGCCGTACAGCTCGTTGTCGGTAAACCAGCGCAGCGAAAACGCGGGCGTATTGGTACGGCCGATGATGATCGCGCCTGCCTTGCGCAGATTCGCGACGACCGGGCTGTCGGCAACCGCCACGACGTCGCGATAGGCGGCGACGCCATTGCTCGTCGCACGCCCGGTCATGTCGACATTGACCTTCACCGTCACCGGCACGCCGTGCAGCGGGCCGACCCGCGCCCCTCGGGCGATCCGCGCGTCCGCGTCGGCCGCGGCGCGCATCGCGTCGTCGGCAAGCACGTCGACGACCGCGTTGGTCTGCGGATTGACGGCATCGAGCCGCGCGAGACAGCTCGCGACGACCTCCTGGGCCAGGCATTCGCGTTGCGTCAGGTTTGCCACGACCTCCGTTGCGCTCAGGCGCCACAGTTCCTTGTCCATCCGTATCGTCTCCTCGATGCGCTGCACTGCGCCTTCTTTGCTTGAGATAAAAATATCTTATGAAGAATTGGCGCGCACCGACAGACAATTTGTTTTTGGGCGTGACAGCCAGCGGTTGCCGCCCACGAGTTCGTTTTATACGGAGGAGTGGCGGACCAGCCACCGAAGGCACGGCTGCGGCTGGTCGGGGCGGGCAGCATTCGGGCTGGCCGCCGCGCGCAACCTGCGCCGAGCCAGGCTGCAGTCGGCAACGCGATCGGATCGACGAACGCGAGGACGATCCCGGCGCCCGCTCAGCCTCTGCCCTTCCACGGCACGATCCGCCGCTCGACCCACCGCATCGCGAGATCGAACAGCCACGCGATCGCACCGATGATCAGGATGCCCATCACGACGATGTCGGTGCGCAGGAAGCTCGATGCGTTGAGCACCATCTGCCCGAGCCCGGCCGTCGCGGCGACCATCTCGGCCGCGACGAGCGTCGTCCAGCCGAAGCCGATCGCGATCCGCAGCCCGGTGAGAATTTCCGGCAGCGCGGCCGGCAGCACCACGTGGCGCACGATCTGCGCGAAGCTGCCGCCGAGCGAATACGCGGCGTTGATCTGCTCGACCGTCGCCGCGCGCACGCCGGCGCGCGAGGCCATCGCAATCGGCGCGAAGCATGCGAGGAAGATCACGACGAGCTTCGCCGTCTCGTCGATGCCGAACCAGATCACGACGAGCGGCAGGTACGCGAGCGGCGGCAGCGGCCGGTAGAACTCCAGCAGCGGATCGAGCACGCCGCGCGCGACGCGGCTCACGCCCATCAGGATGCCGGCCGGCACGCCGATCGCGGTCGCGAGCAGGAATGCGCCGAACACGCGCGCGGCACTCCACAGCAGATGCTCGGACAGCGGCAGGCCGCCCTGGATGCGGCCGTGCCACGCGTCGACGAAGGCCGTCCACACGGCTTCCGGCGCGGGCAGGAACAACGGCGGCAGCCACTGCCGATGCGTCGCGACCCACCACAGCACGGCGAGCGCCGCGACCGTCGCCACGCTCAGCCCTGCGGTCTTTCCCTGCCCCGGCAAGCGGTAACGGTGCGACGCGCGCGCCGGGCGCGCCGCCGCGGGACGCCGCGTCGTGTGTTCGTCCTGCTCGAAACCCGCGGCCGTGCGATCGGTCGCCCACGAATCCTGCGTGCTCATGCTGTCCTGCCTGTGCAAAATACTGTTCCGGCCACGCCCGACGGCCACGCCCTGCCGCGCCAGCTCGCGCGTCACGCGGCTTCCCCGACGGCTTCGTCGCGATGCAGATACGCGATCAGCCGCTCGCGCCATCCGATGAAATCGGGCGACGACTTCACCGCGCGCGCATCGCGCGATTCGACGTAGCGACGCGCAAACGGCAACTCGAAGGTTTCGGCGATCCGGCCGGGGCCCGGCGTCATCACGACAAGACGCGTCGCGAGGAACAGCGCCTCCTCGACGTCGTGCGTGATGAAAAACACCGTCTTGCCGGTGCGTGCCCACACGTCGAGCACGAGCGCCTGCATCGTGCCGCGCGTCATCGCGTCGAGCGCGCCCATCGGCTCGTCCATCAGCAGCACGCGCGGGTCGCTCGCGAGCGCACGCGCGATGCCGACACGCTGCTGCATCCCGCCCGACAGCTCGTACACGCGCGCATGCGCATGCTTGTCGAGCCCGACCAGCGCGAGCATCTCCCGCGCCCGCGCTTCGCGTTCGGCCTTCGACACACGCGCGAAGCGCAGCCCGAGCGCGACGTTGTCGAGCACGTCGAGCCACGGCAACAGCGCGTATTTCTGGAACACGACACCGCGATCAGCACCCGGGCCCGTGACCGGCACGCCGTCGACGCGCACGTCGCCGGTGGTCGGCGCGACGAAACCGGCCATGCAGTTCAGCAGCGTCGTCTTTCCGCACCCGGACGCACCGAGCGCGACGACGAACTCACCGGCATCGATGCGCAGGTCGACGCGCGCGAGCGCCTGCGTGGTCGGCCGTCCGCGCTCGCCCGGATAGGCAACCGATACCTGACGAACTTCCAGCGTGCTCATGAGCGATGCTCCGCGATGCGTTGCGTGGCCGTGCTCAGCGCGCGGCCTTCTGCACGAACTGCGGATCGACGCCGGCCGAATAGTCGGACAGCACCGTCTGGATCGTGCCCTGCGATTTGAGGAACGTGGCGGTGGCCGCGAGCGACTTCGCGGCGCCCGATTGCGCACCGCCGCCGAGCCACGTCGGCGACGCCTGCTCGGCCGCCGTCGGGAATGCGTAGAGCGCGAGGCTGGCCGGCACGTCCTGCGCGTTCGCGCCCGACACCTTCGCCACCGCCTCGACCTGCGGCGAGCCGACCTTCCACGCGGCTGCATGCGTGCGGTAGTCGGCATCGGCGGCTGCGAGCACCTTCACGAAGCGCGTGACGAACTCGGGGTTCTCGCGCGCGAACTTGCGGCTCACGACGAAGCCGTCGAAGGTGGCCTTGCCGCTTTCTTTCGCAACCCGGCCCGACGTCGTCAGCACGGTGCCCGACTGCTTGACCTTCGCCAGCACGGGATCCCAGATATAGGTCGCGTCGATGTCGCCGCGCGCCCACGCGGCCGCGACTTCGGGCGGACGCAGGTTGACGATCTTCACGTCGTTCGGGTTGACGCCCGCGGCCTGCAGCGCGACGAGCGTATGGAAATGCGACGTCGACACGAACGGCACGCCGATCTTCCTGCCCTTCAGCGCCGCGACGCTCGTGACGCCCGAGCCGTTGCGCGCGACGAGCGCCTCGGCGTCGTTGATGTTGTCGAGCACCCAGAACAGCGAGATGTCGAGCCCCTGCGACAGCCCGGCCGCGATCGGGCTCGACCCGGCTTCGCCGAGCTGCACGGAGCCCGACGCGAGCGCGCGAATCACGTCGGCGCCGCTGTCGAGCTTGCGGAACCTGACCTTGTAGCCGGTCGCTTTTTCGACTTCACCGCTCGCCTGCGCGTAGCGCCACGGCACGACCATGTCCTGGTACGCGATCACGACTTCGCGCGATTCGGCGTGCGCCGCGCCGAGCGCGGCAAAGGCGGTCAGCGCGACGACGGCGCGGCGGACGAAGCTGAAACGGGACATGCGGCTCTCCTTCGGAATGCGGGCATTGCTGCGGGAGAGCCGACTATAGGAGCTTTGCGCGCGGCGGGAGCGAACTTATCCTGCGAAGCTATCGATGCCGTTTCAGCTTTGCTTTCCACGCTCGACCGGATCGTACGTCCGGTCGGATGGCGATTGTCGTGCGAATGCGGGGATCGCAGCCGCACCAGCAAAAAAGCCCGCATCGCTGCGGGCTTTTTCGACTGCGTGAAGGCTGCGGTAACGCCAACGCGGCGCTCAGACCACCCCGGCGCCATGCGCCTGCAGATCGGCGTGATAGCTCGAACGCACCATCGCGCCGACGGCCGCGTGCGTGAAGCCCATCTTGTACGCCTCTTCCTCGTACATCTTGAACGTATCCGGATGCACGTACGCCCGCACCGGCAGGTGGTGCTCGGACGGCTGCAGGTACTGGCCGATCGTCAGCATGTCGACGTCGTGCGCGCGCAGGTCGCGCATCACCTGCAGGATTTCCTCTTCGGTCTCGCCGAGGCCGACCATCAGGCCCGACTTCGTCGCGACGTCCGGATGCAGCGCCTTGAAGTCCTTCAAGAGCTTCAGCGAGTGCGCGTAGTCCGAACCCGGGCGCGCTTCCTTGTACAGGCGCGGCACCGTTTCGAGGTTGTGGTTCATCACGTCGGGCGGCGCGGCGTTCAGGATCGAGATCGCACGGTCGAGACGGCCGCGGAAGTCCGGCGTCAGGATCTCGATGCGCGTGTCCGGCGACTGCGCGCGCGTTTCGCGGATGCATTCGACGAAGTGGGCGGCGCCGCCGTCGCGCAGGTCGTCGCGGTCGACACTCGTGATCACCACGTACTTGAGCTTCAGCGCGGCGATCGTGCGCGCGAGGTTCTTCGGCTCGTCGGTGTCGAGCGGATCGGGACGGCCGTGACCGACGTCGCAGAACGGGCAGCGGCGCGTGCACTTGTCGCCCATGATCATGAACGTCGCGGTGCCCTTGCCGAAGCATTCGCCGATGTTCGGGCAGCTCGCTTCCTCGCACACGGTGTGCAGGTTGTGCTCGCGCAGGATCGTCTTGATCTCGTTGAAGCGCGAACTGCCGGTGGCCGCCTTCACGCGGATCCACTCGGGCTTCTTCAGCTTCTCGATCGGAATGACCTTGATCGGGATGCGCGCCGTCTTCGCCTGCGCCTTCTGCTTGGCGGTCGGATCGTAGGCAGCGGTCGCGGCCGAATCGGCCGGTGCGGGAGAAGCGGTAACGTCAGTCATTCGATTGTTCCAGTGCCTGCGGCTTGTCGGCGGCCGCGGATGCGCCGTCGAGGTTGGCGATCAGACGGCGCACCAGCGTGTGGGCGACGTCGTTCCAGTCGGCGGCAACCTCGAGGCTCGCCATGTCGACGGTTTCCAGTCCGGCATAGCCGCACGGGTTGATCGCAAGAAACGGGCGCAGATCCATCTTCACGTTCAGGCTCAGCCCGTGATAGCTGCAGCCGTTGCGGATCTTCAGGCCGAGGGCCGCGATTTTCGCGCCTTCGTGCACGCCGGATGCCACGTAGATCCCCGGCGCGCCCGCCTTGCGGACCGAAGCGAGATTATACGCCGCGAGGGTTTCGATCACGGCCTCCTCGATCTTCGTCACGAGCGTGCGCACCATCAGCTTGCGCCGGCGCAAGTCCAGCAGCAGGTAGACGACGATCTGGCCGGGGCCGTGATAAGTGATTTGCCCGCCGCGGTCGACCTTCACGAGCGGCACGCCGCTGTCGGCCACCAGCAGGTGAGCCGGGTCGCCCGCCTGGCCGAGCGTGTAGACGGGCGGATGCTCGACCACCCAGAGCTCGTCGCCGGTGTCGGCCGTGCGCGTATCGGTGAACGCGCGCATCGCGTCGAAGCTCGTCTCGTAGGCCTCGACGCCCCGCCAGCGCACGGTGACCGGGTGATCCGGCGATTCGGCGGGCGATACGGAAACGGCGACAGGCGTGGACACGATGGAAACCGGCGAAACGGACATGGGCGGTAGTTTACCGAAAACCCATGGGTCTCGCCGGCCCGGGAAAGGGACGGATGGTCAGTATCCGTCGGAGGAAATGCCGATCAAACAGTGCGCCATCCGTCATGGAACAGCGCGGTCACGCGTTCGCGCAGCCGTGCCAGCCCGCCGAGCGCGACTTCCCTGGTCGGCCGCGACACCGAGAACGCGACGCACGCGCCCTCCCGGCCTTCCGCGCTGAGCCACAGCCGCTCGCCGCGGCGCAGCTTCAGCGTCTCGCCGTCGACCAGGAAATAGTCGTCGACGTCGTTGCTGCGCGTGGCCCAGATCGGCCCGCACTGGACAATCAGCCGCGTGCTGCGTTGCACCTTCATCGGCACGGTTTCGCCCGCGGGGATTTCGAACGTGATGCTTGAGGAAATTTCTTGCATGATCGACTCCGCCAATAAGTGCTTCGATGGCTACAATCGTAGTCACTTCAAGGCGTCCGACAAAACGACCAATTTTCACGTCGATGTGAGGAAAATTAGCAAATGGACCTCCGCCAGCTGCCTGCATTGAACGCGATTCGCGCGTTCGAAGCCGCCGCCCGTCACGAGAATTTCTCGCGCGCCGCCGACGAGCTGTACGTCACGCACGGCGCGGTCAGCCACCAGGTGCGCGCGCTCGAGGAGGAGCTCGGCGTGCAGCTTTTCACGCGCAACGGCAAGCGGCTGTGCCTGACCGACGCCGGCATGCGCTACGCGCAGCAGATCCGCACTGCGCTGATGGTGATCGCCGACGCGACGCGCGACGTGCGCGCGAGCGACCGCGACCGGCGGCTCGTGGTGTCGATGCTGTCGTCGTTCGCCGCGCGCTTCATCACGCCGCGCATCGGCACGTTCATCGAGCGCCATCCGGAAATCGACGTCGAGCTGCAGTCGACCAACTCGCTCACCGATTTCGCGCGCGACGACGTCGATCTCGCGATCCGCTTCGGCTTCGGCAGCTATCCGGGGCTGCATGTCGAGCCGCTGTTCGAGGAGGTGTTCTTTCCGGCGTGCTCGCCGACGCTGAATGGCGGCAAGCTGCCGCAGACGCCCGCCGATCTCGCGCACTACAACCTGCTGCGTTCGGACGACGAGCTGTGGCGGCCGTGGTTCGACGCGGCCGGGCTCGATACGCTGACCGAGCCGAAGCGGGGGATTCTGTACCAGGATTCGTCGAACCTGCTGCTGGCCGCGATCGACGGCCAGGGCATCGCGCTGGTGCGGCGCTCGCTCGCGGTGCACGACCTGCTGGACGGGCGCATCGTGCGCCTGTTCGACATCGACGGGCCGAGCCCGTGGCACTATTTTTTCGTGTGTCCGCCGCCGCTGCTGAACACGCCGCGCGTGCAGGCGTTCAGGACCTGGCTGCTCGACGAAGTTGCCGAATACAAGCGGCTGTGCGACGAACTGGACGCGCGGCGCTCGGCGGGGAAGACCCCCGCCGAGCGCGCGCAGAAAAGAAGCGCTTAGAGTACGACCTTGACCATCGGATGGCCGGTCAGTGCGCGGTAGATGTTGTCGAGCTGTTCCTGGCTCGTCGCGCGCACGGTGATCGTGAGGCCCGTGTAATTGCCGCCGCTCGACGCGCGCTCCTCGATCTTCTCGACATCGATCTCGTTGTCGTGAACGGCGACGACCTTGAAGATCGTGTCCTTGAACTCGGGGTGCGCCTTGCCCATGATCTTGATCGGGAAATCGCACGGGAACTCCAGCAGCGACTCCTTCCGGGTCTCGATCGCGCCGGTGACCTCGACGGTTTTGGTCGGTTCGCTCATCATTTTCTCCGGGTTAGGTCAAACTGTTCAAACTCGCGTGCCTTCGCACGCTGGTACGCGTCGTACAGCGCCGCGAACACGGGGCCCGGCTTGCCGCCCTGCACGGGCAGATCGTCGAGCGACGTGACGGGCAGTACTTCCTTCGTGGCCGACGTGATCATGATCTCGTCGGCCGCGCGCAACTCCGCTTCGCCGATCTCCCGCGCGGTGAACGGGATCTTGCATTCGTCGGCCAGCTGCTCGACCAGCGCGTAGCGGATCCCCTCGAGGATCTTGTTGCTGCGCGGCGGCGCGATCAGCTCGCCGTTCTTCACGATCCACACGTTCGACGACGAGCCTTCGGTCAGGTAGCCGTCGCGCAACTGCAGCGTCTCGAACGCGTCGCGTTCGGCCGCATGCTGCGCCATCAGCACGTTGCCGAGCAGCGAGATCGACTTGATGTCGCAATGCAGCCAGCGGCGATCCTCGGCCGTCACGCAGCGCACGCCCTTCGCGCGCTCTTCTTCCGACGGCAGGCGCAGCGGGCCCGTCATCGCGAACACCGTCGGCACCGCGTTCGCCGGGAACGCATGGCCGCGCTTCGCGACGCCGCGCGTCACCTGCAGGTAGACGAGCGCGTTGCCGTCGCCGAGGCCTTCGGCATTCGCCGCGACGACGCGCTCGATCAGCGCGCGCCAGCCGGCGGCATCGTGCGGATTGTCGATGCCGATCTTCTTCAGGCTGCGCGCGAGCCGCTCCAGATGCTGCTCGATCCGGAACGGCACGTGCGCGCCGTCGTGCGCATAAACTGGGACGACTTCATACACGCCGTCGCCGAAGATGAACCCGCGGTCGAGCACCGGGACACGGGCTTCGGACAGCGGCACCAGTTCCTCCTGCGACGAGACGCTGAGGTAGACGATCGGTTCGAATTCGGCTTGGCTCATGGCTATGACAGATGGGGATGAAGTCGTAAAATCAAAGGCCCGTCGTGCTTACTTCTTCTTGCTGAACATCAGCAGGATCGAGTCCCAGATACGCCCGAAGATACCGGCTTCCGGCACGGCCTGCAGCGCGACGACCGGGAATTCGGACAGCGTCTTGCCGTCGGCGACGATCTTCACGGTGCCGACCTGCTGGCCTTCCGCGAGCGGCGCGATCAGCGGCGCGTTGACGTCGACTTCCGTCTTGACCTTGTCGCCGAGGCCGCGCGGCACGGTCGCCCACTGGTCGCCCTTCACGCCGACCTGCACGGTGTTTGCCTTGCCCTTGTAGATGCGCGGCGTCGAGATCGCCTGGCCGCCCTTGAACAGGCGCACCGAATCGAACGCGCTGTAGCCGTAGTTCAGCATCTTCATGCTGTCCTGCGTGCGTTCGCCTTCCTTCTGCTCGCCCATCATCACCGACACCAGGCGGCGCTGGCCGTCGACGCCCGGGATCGCGCGCTTGGCCGACGCGATCAGGCAGTAGCCGGCCGCCTGCGTATGGCCCGTCTTCAGACCGTCGACCGTCGGGTCGAGCCACAGCAGACGGTTGCGGTTGCCCTGGCGGATGTTGTTGTACTTGAATTCCTTCTCCGAGAAGATGCCGTAGTACTGCGGAAAATCGCGGATCAGGTGCGCGGACAGCTTCGCGAGGTCGCCGGCCGTCGTGTAGTGATTCGGGTCGGGCATGCCGTTCACGTCGGCGAAGTGCGTGCCCTTCATGCCGAGGCGCTGTGCCTCGTCGTTCATCAGCGTGACGAACTGCCCTTCGCTGCCGCCGACGAGTTCGGCCAGCGCGATCGCGGCGTCGTTGCCCGACTGGATGATCATCCCGTACACGAGGTCGTGCACGGACACCGGCTTGTTCGCCTCGATGAACATGCGCGACTCGTCGGTGCCGACACGGCGCACCGCTACGCTCGGCGTGACGATCTGCTCCATCGAGATCTTCTTCTTGTCGAGCGCCTCGAACACGAGGTAGGCCGTCATCAGCTTCGTCAGCGATGCGGGCTCGACACGCTCGTCCGCATTGCCCGATGCGAGCACCGTGTTGCTCGTCGCGTCGACGAGCACCCACGAACGCGCGTTCACGCCCGGCGGCGGAACCGCGCCCGGCATGAAGGTCGCGGGCGCGCCGGTGAACTGCTCGGCAGCAGCGGCCGGCGCCGCGTGCGCGGCCTTGGCCTTGGCGGCCGGCTTCGCCTCGGCGACGACGATCGTCGACGCGAGCGCGACGGGCAGCATCACGCCGAGCGCGACGTTGCGCGCGGCGGTGCCGAAGGCGATGGAGGAAGCGAGGGACTTGAGGCCTTGGGGAGACAGACGCATGATCGATTCAGGCTGATGGCAGAAAGTGCGGTGCGAAACGCGCAGGGTTGAACGGCAAGGCGGCGGGCGTTTCGGGCACTCGCCCGACATCGTCGGGCGACGCGAAACGCGCCGGTTGGACTCGTGCGGACGCGTTCGGTTCGCGGCCGTCGCGAGCGGGCGGACAGGCGGCGAAACGAGCGCCGCATGCGCCCAGCCGGGCCGCGGGCGACGCGAAATGCGGCCATTATACGTGGCCGCGAACGGCGTTTTCGCGAACCGGGTGTCGTGTCCCGTGCCACGCAGTGTCGACGTGCCGGCGCAATCGTGCTCGTGGCAACGCGCAAACCGCGGCGATATCCGGCGGCATCGCGAGAATTTGCAGCGCCGCCACGGCGCCCGAACGCGCAGCACATCGGTGCCGATTTGCGCCGAACACCGCACGATCGCAGGACGGCCGCACACCGGCTTCGGGAGGATAGCGCGGGCACGCTGCGGGAAATCGCCCGAAGCCGCGCGAAAGGCGCGCGCAGGCGGTGTGCAAGTCCGGTTGCGCGCGCGGTGCGGCGCGCTGTCGTGCGGTCGATCGCGCATCCGGCGGGTGCCGGTGCGCGACGCGAGCCGCCGGCCGTTACGCCGGCGCCCGCGTACCGGCTAGCGCCACGCGTCGACGATGATGCGCTTCAGCACATGCAGCTTGCGATGGAGGAAATGCTCGGCGCCGGGGATCACGACGACCGGCAGCTCCTGCGGCCGCGCCCAGTCGTACACCGACGCGATCGGCACCGTGTCGTCGGTTTCGCCGTGGATCACGAGCGTGTTCTCCGGCACGTCGGCCACCTGCCAGCGGCTTGCGGCCGTGCCGACGAACACCATCCGCTCGATCGACTCGCCCGCGTCGCGCAGCCGCTTCGCGACATGCGACAGCACGAAGGTGCCGAACGAGAAGCCCGCGAGCACGAGCGGCAGGTCCGCATACGCGGGCTGCGCGCGCATGTGCGCGAGCACCGCGAGCAGGTCGTCGGCCTCGCCGATGCCGTTGTCGTGCACGCCTTCGGTCGCGCCGACGCCGCGGAAGTTCGACCGGTAGACGACGTAGTCGAGCTGGACGAGCGTGCGCGCCAGGGTCTGCGCGACCTTGTTGTCCATCGTGCCGCCGAACAGCGGATGCGGATGCGCGACGAGCGCGATGCCGCGCGGCGCGGCGCCGCCTTCGCGCACGGCGTCGGGCAGGTCGACCGCGATTTCGATCTGCCCGACCGGGCCCGCGATCAGCGATTTCTGCGTATGAACGTTCATTCGGCCGGCCCGCTCAGATCTTCAGGCGATCGACGACCTTGCCGTCGCGCAGGTGCGATTCGACGATCTCGTCGATGTCGGCCTGGTCGACATACGTGTACCACGTGCCTTCCGGATACACGACCATCACGGGCCCTTCCTCGCAGCGGTCGAGGCAGCCGGCCTTGTTGATGCGAACCTTGCCGGGCCCCGCGAGGCCGAGTTCCTTCACGCGCTTTTTCGCGTATTCCTGCATGGTCTGCGCGTCGCATTGCGCGCAGCTCGGACGCTCGGCGCCCGGTTCGCGCTGGTTCAGGCAGAAGAAGACGTGGTGCTGGTAGTAGGAATCCATGATGGTGGCGAGCGGCCCGGCGCGATGCCGGGCGGAAAGAGGGGCGATAGCCGTTGCGCGGTGCAACGGATGATGGTCCGGACGATTATAGCGACCGGCGCGCGCCGCTGCCCGCGATGCGGCCGGGGCTGCGCTGCCCGGCCTGCACCGTCAGCGGCGCACCGCGGCCGGCAGCCACGCGCGCTCGACGCGCTGGCCGAGCCAGATCAGCGCCGCGTACGGCCAGATCCAGGCGAGCCAGCGCGCGATGCTGTTGAAGTGCACGTAGCGGCCCTGCCGCCAGCCCGACAGCGTGAAGTCGAAGAACGGATTGACCGGCAACAGGTTGACGAGCGCCACGCCGGCCAGCAGCGCAAGTGCCGCCAGCGTCGCGCGCCAGGTCGCCGGCACGTGCAGCGCGACGAGCGCGGCCGCGAAGCCGAGCTCGATGCCGAGCCGCGCGCCGGGCGTCGCCCACACGACGACGAGACCGGTGGCCGACTGCATGAACGTCGCGGCCGCCTTCAGCACGAGCGTCGCGGCGACGAACGCGATCAGCAGCCGGATGCGCGGCGCACGCGGCCGCATCGCGAGCGACGCGATCGCCAGCACGGCGAACAGCATCAGCCCGCCGAGCGCGGCCTCCCACGCGGAATCGGACAGCCAGCCGTCGACGCGCTCGGGCCATTCGCTCACGTGCCACGCGGCCGGCAGCCATGCGAGCAGCGTGTCCTGCATCGACGCGTCGGCGCGCTCCCACAGCGCGGCCGGCCAGTCGCCGATGCCGAACAGGAACGGCGACGGAAACAGGATCGCGAACGGCCACAGCGCGGCCAGCAGCAGCGGCGTCGCGCCATCGGCCTCGAACCACGCGAAGCGCAGCCGGCGCAGCGCGCCGCGGTCGAGCAGCGCACCGGTGGCCGGCGCGACGAGCGCCGCGCCCAGCAGCGCGCCGAGCGCGTTGGCCGCGAGATCGAGATTCGATGCGATGCGCGTCGGCAGGTAGGTCTGCAGCGCCTCCATCGAGCCCGACAGCAGCACGCCGAGCGCGCCCGCGATCAGTGTCGCGGCAACCCCGCGCCAGCGCGGGTGCAGCGCAAGCACGCCGAGCGCGCCGAACGGCAAATAGCCGAGCACGTTCGTGACCACGTCGAACGCGGTCACGTAGCGCTGCATCGGCGCGAACAGGTAGTCGAACGGCCCGATGCCGAGCGACACCCAGCCTTCGAACGGATACAGCGACGCGTAGACGATGAGCGCCGCGTAGGCGGCAAAGGCCTGCCGCGCGAGCGGCGATGCGCGATGCGCGCCGGTCGCGTTCATCGCGGCTGCGCGGCGTGCGTCACGGCGTGCCCGCGTACGCCTGCATGCCGACCCACGCGGCGATCTGCGACACGATCTCGTCGCTCGCCGTCGCAAGCGCACGCGCGCCGCCGGCCGCGTCGGGCGTGCTCGACGGCGCGCGCGCGACGAACGTGCGCTGGCCGAGCACCTTGCCGTCGAGCATCAGCGTCGCGCGTGCGGTGACGGCGCCGTGGCTTTGCGACTGCCCGTCGAACACCTGCTCGAATTCGTTCAGGTCGACCTTGAGGGTGGGCGCGCGCACGCCGTCGGACCCTTCGAGCACCGCGCCGCGCGACGACAGCGCGCCGCGCAGCCGCTGCGTGAGCAGTTGCGCGGGCGGTGCGGTCCAGCGGCTGTCGCGATAGACGGCCACGTGCTGCGCATCCGCATACGCGAGGCGGTACGCGAACTTGTCCGAATCGAGCGCATCGGGCGCGGCGACGTCGAGCACCTTCAGCGCGGGGCCCGCACCGGCCGTCACGACCGGCGCGGCCGGCCCCAGGTCGTAGCGGACATTCGACAGCACCGCGCTGTTGCCGGCACAGCCGGCCGCAAGCGCAAGCGTCAGCACGGCGAGCGCGGTCGCAGCCGGACGCAGCGCGCGGTCAAGGATTCGTGGCATGGCGTGTTCCTGCATGATGTTTCCGGTTTCGATGGACGTCACTGCCCGGCCGTTTCCGGCCGGGCGATCGACGGGTTTCCGGCCTGCTTCACTTCCCGGCCGTCGCACCCGGCCAGACGAAGCCCGCTTCGCCTGGCCCCGGCGCCGCGCCGGGCGAACCGAACAACAGACTGCGCGGGTTGCGGCCGAGTTCACCGGCGACGTCCTTCAATTGCTGCGACGCGTCGCCGACGCTGCCGGCCAGCGCATTGAAGCGCGGCAGCGTGTCGTACTGCACGCGCGCGTTGAGATCGTTCAGCGCGACGCCGACCTGCTCGGCGGCCGTGCCGGCCTTGTTCAGGTTCGACACGAGCGGCCCGTTCGGCTGCAGCAGCGTGTTCGCCGACGCCATCGTGCGGTTCACCTGGTGCATCGTTTCCGGCAGCGCGGCGACGGCCGGGGCGAGTTGCTTCGACAGCGTCGTCGCGCCATCGGCCGCGTGCTGCAGGCTTTCGGCCGTCGCGCGCAACTGCTCGCGCATCTCGGGCGACATCAGCGCGTTCGCGCTTTTCGCGGCCAGTTCGAGCTGCCGCAGCAGCACGTCGCCGCGCTCCTGGATCTGGTCGAACAGGCTCGGCCGCATCGGGATCTGCGCAATCGCCTTCGGCGACGACGGCAGCGGCGCCAGGTCGCGGCCCGTATCCTCGAGCTGCACGAACGCGATGCCCGTCACGCCCTGGAAGCCGAGGCTGCCGTAGGTCGACTGCGTGATCGGCGCGTCGTGGTCGACGAGAATCCGGATCCGGATCTGGCCCGGGTGCGTGCGGTCGAAGCCGATCGACTGCACCTTGCCGACGTCGAGGCCGCGAAAGCGCACGGCCGCGTCCGGGAACAGCCCCGTCACGTTGGTGCGCGCGAGCAGGTCGTACGGCACGCGCACGGTGCGGTCGACGTTGAACCAGAACACGGTGCCCGCGATCGCGAGCGTCAGCGCGATCGTGAACAGGCCGGCCCAGAACGCATGTGATTTGTTTTCCATTCGCGGGTTCCTTGCTCCTTGCCTTGCCTACAGCTCGACGCTCGACAGCGCCGGTTCGAGGGCCGCCTTCGGCAGCTTCGCGCGCCGCTCGGGCGGCAGCGCCTGCAATGCGCGGCGCCCGCGCAGCCCCAGGAAATATTCGTGGATGAACGGATGGTCGACGTTCGCGACCTCCTCGACCGGCGCCGCGACCAGCACCTTGCGGTCGGCCAGCACCGCGACACGCGTCGACAGCGCGACCATCGTGTCGAGATCGTGCGTGATCATCACGACGGTCAGCCCGAGCGTGCGGTGCAGCGTCGCGATCAGCTCGACGAATTCGTCGGACGCCTGCGGATCGAGGCCGGCCGTCGGCTCGTCGAGGAACAGCAGCTCGGGCTCGAGCGCAATCGCGCGCGCGATGCCGACCCGCTTCACCATCCCGCCCGACAGCGCGGCCGGCATCTTCGACGCGTGCTTGCACGGCAGCCCGACCATCTCGAGCTTCAGCATCACGATGTCGTGCAGCAGGTCCGGCGGCACGCGGCCGAGCTCGCGCAGCGGCTGCGCGACGTTGTCGAACACCGTCATCGACGAGAACAGCGCGCCCTGCTGGAACAGCATCCCGGAGCGCGTGCGCATCATCCGCGCGGTCGCATCGTCGATCGTCGCGGTATCTTCGCCGAACACCTTGATCGTGCCCGACGTCGGCCGCTCGAGGCCGAGGATCTGGCGCACGAGCGTCGTCTTGCCGGAGCCCGAGCCGCCGACGACCGACACGATCTCGCCGCGCCGCACGTCGAAGTCGAGCTTCTGGTGAACGATGTTGCGCCCGTAGCGCTTGGTCAGGTTGCGCACCTCGATCACGAGGTCGCCGGCATCGGCCGCTGCGGCCGGCTGCGTGCCGACCGGGGCGGCGCCGGCTGCCGCGGCATAGGCCGGCGCGGCACCGGCCGACGATTCGTTCGATTCGTTCGATGCGTTCATCCGAGCCCCACGTTCTGGAACAGGATCGCGAACACCGCGTCGGCGAGGATCACGACCGTGATCGACGACACGACCGACGTGGTCGTCCCTTCGCCGAGGCTCTGCGAGTTCGCCTTGATCCGGAAGCCGAAATGACAGGCGACCAGCGCGATCAGCATGCCGAACACGACGCCCTTGCCGATGCCGATGTACAGGTTCGCAATCGGCACGACGCCCGGCAGCGAGCGCACGAAATAATTGACGTCGATCCCGAGCACGAGCTTCGCGGCGAGCGCGCCGCCCGTCAGCGCGATGATGTTGGTCCACATCACGAGCAGCGGCATCGCGACGCCGAGTGCAAGCACGCGCGGCAGGACCAGCCGCAGCCCGTGCGGGATGCCCATCACGCGCATCGCGTCGAGCTCCTCGGTCACGCGCATCACGCCGATCTGCGCGGTGATCGCCGAGCCCGAGCGGCCCGCGACGAGGATCGCCGACAGCACGGGGCCGAGCTCGCGGATCACCGACAGCCCGAGGATGTTCACGATGTAGCGGTTCGCGCCGAACATCTGCAGCTGCTGAGCGGACAGGTAGCTGAGCACGATGCCGATCAGGAACGCGACGAGCGCGGTGATCGGCAGCGCCTGCGCGCCGGCGCTGTAGATGTTCGCCGAGGTTTCCTTCCACGGCATGGTCTGTGGGCGGCGCAGCACCGACAGCGCGTCGAGGATCACGAGGCCGAACATCGCGATGCCGCCCTGCAGGTGTTCGCCGAACGTGAAGATCGCCTGGCCGAGCCGCGTGACGGGATCGACGCGCACGACGCGCTCGGGCGCCTCGCGCCCGCTGTCGAGCCGCTCGATGCGCTCGAAGATCGTGCGCTGCGTGTCGCTCAGCGTGACGCCGGCCGGCAGCTTGCGGCCCCACACGCGCCACAGCGCCTGGCCGCCGACGTGGTCGAGCCGCTCGATGCCGGACAGATCCCATTCGCTCACGCGCCCGGACCCGATGCTCGCGACGCGGCGCGCGACCGCGCCGCGATTGCGCGCAAGCGCGATGGCGGTCCACTGGCCGGTCAGGCGCACCGTCTGGCCCTGGCCGCCGGCGTCGACCGACAGGCCGGGAGGAGTCTCGAAGTCCAAGGGCAGGTTGTTTGCAAAAGGATGACAGCGGCCATTGTAGCGAACCGCCCGGCGCAGCGACGTGAGGATTCAGCGGCGGCGCCCGGCCCGGGCCTGCCGGAGGCCGCCGCACATCGCGGCCCGCTGCCGGCGTCATCGCCTTTCATTCTTCCGTCACGATTCCTTTCGATACTCTCACGCGCCGCACCTCAGGCCGTCGGCGCCCCGCGCCGCCATTTCGTTGCGCACTTCGCATTTCACAAAACAGAACTCCGAGAACAGGACAACCGATGCGTTTCCCCCCGCTTTCCCGTCGCCGCGTACCGGCCGCCGCCGCGCTCGCCAGCCTGGCCTTTGCCCTCGCCGGCTGCGGCGGCGACGACGTCACCGCCCCGCCGCCGTCGCAGGCCCAGGCGCCCGTCGGCACGACGGCCACGCTCGCGCTGCTCGAGACGACCGACCTGCACACCAACGTGCTGTCGTATGACTATTTCAAGCTCGCCGCCGACAATTCGCTCGGCTTCGAGCGGGTGTCGACGCTGATCGCGCAGGCGCGCGCGCAGTACCCGAACACGCTGCTGCTCGACAACGGCGACACGATCCAGGGCACCGCGCTGTCGGACTACCAGGCGCTCGTGAAGCCGATCGGCTGCGACCAGACGCTGGCGATCTACAAGGTGATGAACGCCGCGAAATTCGACGGCGGCGGGATCGGCAACCACGAGTTCAACTACGGGCTGCCGTACCTGTCGCAGGTGACCGGCAACACGTTCGAGGTCGACGGGCTGCCGGCTCCGGCCCAGCAGAAGAAATGCGCGGGCCCGAACTTCCCGCAGGTGCTCGCGAACGTGATCAGCGCGAAAACCAACGCGCCGCTGTTCACGCCGTACACGATCCTGACCCGCACGGTGACGGCGACGACGCCGGACGGCAAGACGGTCAGTGCACCCGTGAAGATCGGCATCATCGGCTTCACGCCGCCCGCGATCATGAGCTGGGACAAACGCTGGCTCGACGGCAAGGTCTACACGACCGGCCTGAAGGAAGCCGCCGAGAAGTACATTCCCGAGATGCGCGCGAAGGGCGCCGATCTCGTCGTCGCGATCTCGCACGGCGGCCTCGACAATTCCGCGTATTCGCCGACGATGGAGAACGGCAGCTGGTGGCTGTCGACGGTAGCCGGCATCGACGCGATGCTGATCGGCCACTCGCACCAGGTGTTCCCGGACGCGAACAGCACCGTGTCGCAGTTCAACCTGCCGGGCGTCGACAAGGTCAAGGGCACCGTCAACGGCGTGCCGACCGTGATGGCCAACTACTGGGGCAAGCACCTCGGCGTGATCAAGCTCGGCCTGAAGTTCGACGGCAAGACGTGGAGCGTCGACAAGTCGCAGACGACCGTCGAGGCGCGGCCGATCCAGAACGCCGACAAGACCTACGTCGCGGCCGACCCGTCGGTATCCGCGGCGATCGCGGCCGAGCACCAGGCGACGATCGACTACGTGAAGACGCCGATCGGCTCGACCGACTACCGGATGAACTCGTATTTCGCGGATGTCGGCGATCCGGGCGCGATCCAGATCGTCAACGAGGCGCAGGCCGACTACGTGAAGACCTACGTGCAGGCGAACCTGCCGCAGTACGCGTCGCTGCCGGTGCTGTCGGTCAGCGCGCCGTTCAAGAGCGGCTTCGGCGGCGGCAGCGACTACACCGACGTCGCGCCGGGCGCGCTCGCGATCAACAACGCGGCCGACCTGTACCTGTATCCGAACACCGTGTACGCGGTGAAGGTGAGCGGCGCCGACGTGAAGAACTGGCTCGAGACCGCCGCGAAGCGCTTCAACCGGATCGATCCGACGCAAGCGACCGTGCAGAAGCTCGTCAGCAGCTTCCCCGGCTACAACTTCGACATGTTCACGTCGGCCGATCTGTCGTACGAGATCGACGTCACGCAGCCGCTCGGCAGCCGGATCAGGAACCTGACGTACAAGGGCGCGCCGATCGACCCGAACGCGCAGTTCATCGTCGCGACCAACAACTACCGCGCGAGCGGCGGCGGCAACTTCCCGGGCCTCGACGGCAGCAAGACGATCTTCGCGTCGCCGGACGCGAACCGCGACGTGCTGATCTCGTTCATCAAGAAGCGCGGCGCGATCACGCGCACGGCGGACGGCGCGCAGCGCAGCTGGCGCTTCACGAAGCTCGCGAGCTCGGTCGCGCACGTGCAGTTCGCGTCCGCGCCGAACCGGCTCGGCGATGCTGCCGCCGCGGGCCTGGCCGGCATCACGCAGGTCGCGGCCGACGACGGTTCGGGCAAGAACCTCGCCACCTACGAGATCGACCTCACGCAATGAGACACGCGATGCAACCGATCCGGACGATGCGGCCGGCCGAAACCGGCTTCGCCGCCGCCGCGCGGCGCCTGCTGCGCGCGAAACTCCCGCCGGCCGCGCTGCTCGCGGCGGCGGCCGTGACCGTCGCGGCCGTGGTCGCTGCGACCGGCTTGCGCGGCGCCGGCCCCGCACCGAGCGCCGCGCAGCTCGACGAGTGGCAGGCGATGGTCACGCAGGCCACCGAGCCGCACGCGCTCGCGCAGTTGCGCACGCTCGCGCGTCGCGGGTCGGGCGCCGCGCAGGCGGCGCTCGGCATCGCGCTCGTCGACGCGCGCGAACCGGGGCTGCGCGACGAGGGGCGCGGCTGGCTGGAAACCGCCGCGCAGGCGGACGGCAAGGCTGACGCACCGGCCGCGCGGCGCGCGCAGCTCGCGCTCGGCAAGGCGTTGCTGCTCGGCAGCGGCGACATCCCGAAGGACTACGCACGCGCACGCGCGCTGCTCGGCGAAGCGGCCGAACAGGGCGACCCGGCCGCCGCGTATTACCTCGGGCTGATCTATCGCAGCGGCTACGGCATCGCCGCCGATCCGGTGCAGGCCGCGCACTGGTTCGACGTCGCGTCGCGCGCGGACATCCCGGCCGCCGACTTCATGCTCGCGAACGCGTACCGCGACGGCAGCGGCGTGCCGCGCGACGACGCGCGCGCACTCGCGCTGTATCGCCGGGCCGCCGAACACGAGCTGCCGGAAGCCGTGCAGACGCTCGCGATGGCCTATCGCAACGGCGAGCTGGGGCTCCGGCCCGACGCGGACGAATTCCACGCGCAGTGGATCGAGACCGCGCATGCGCTGAAGCATCCGGTCGTTGCTCCGTGACGCGACCCTGCCGCCTGGCCGGGCGCCGTCGCGGCATCCCGTCAGGCGGCACCGCTCTGCGCGGGTCGCTCCAGACGCATGTACGCGTCGGACACGATCAGTCCGAAGACGATGTGATCGAGCGCGCTCACCCACCCTCGCGCGTCGGCGAACCACGGGAACAACTGAGTCATGCCGTAGTAGTTGACGACGTACAGCAGCACGCCGAATACGGCCCCCGCCACGCTGGCCATCCCGACGCTCGAATCCAGGCTGAAACACGCGATGATCACGGCCAGAATCAGCGCAAATACGATCGACAACGCGAAGTGCACGCCCAGCGCCGCCAGCAGCGTCCCCACTTCGACCGTGATCGACGGCGCGAGCGCGTCGTCGCCGAAGTAGATCGCCGCGATCATGCGCAGCGGCGCCCACGCGTCGTGTCCGATGATTGCCGCCGCGACGACCTGGATGACGAGGAAAACCGCACCGGCCACGCACCCGCCGATCACGGCGGCGCGCCACACCGGAACGCGGCGCGCGTAATGGTGCGAATGCATGTGGAGTTGCACGGCCACCTCCTTGAAAACGGTCCGCCGCGTCAGTGCCGGTGCGTATGCGACATACCCGAGCGCACCGCCGACCATGCCGACGCGAGCGAGTCCATCAGCCGGCGACAGGCGCGCGTCATCGGGGGACCGACGGTGTCGGAGATCCGGCGCGTCTTGCGGTGAAAGCGCTCGAACAGGCTGGACAGGCTCGAACACGAATGAAGTTTGTTCATTGCCATTTCCCTCGATGCGGCAACGACGAGGACGCGCTGGTGCGGGCCGATTCGTCTGCGTTGCTGCTGGCAAACCCGTCGAAACATGCCGCCGGAGCGGATACTTCGAACGTAGTCGCGCTGGTCGGGAATATCAAGATGCAGGCAGGCGCCGGTGCGCAACGGTGCCGGGTTCTGCAGACGAAAGCGGCAACAGGCCCGCGGTCAAGCAGGACACCGACTGCAAGCGCTTGCGTGTCCGTGAAGCCGAGCCTGCAAACAAATGGCCGCGCCAGATGCGCGGCCATCACCGTCGATATTACTGCCGGTGCATGGTTGTGCCGCAAGGATTGTCGCAGCCGCCAGGCGAACAGGCGGGAATGAACTCGATCTCGATCTGATTACGCTGGCTCGGCAGAATAAGCGAATCGTTTCGCCACATTCGTCCGCACTTCTGTTTATCGCAATAAAGTTGGTTCATATCACTTTGGAGACGGGCATGATGAACCAATGTACCTCAATCTCCTTTCCGTTTTTTTCTTTCTCGGCTTCGCCCCCATACATACCCACGCCAGCCGCCGATTACCGAGGCCACGACCACGGACACAAACCAACCGGCAAAAAACAGGTTGGCGACTTGCGGGTTCGTATCGAACAGACTGCCTCTCCCGTGAAGAATCAAAACGCCGAACAGATACAACCCGCCCCAACAAACAAGCGTGACCATGACCGAGCCAGCAATTGCACCGATGGTGGGTTCCAACAATTTCATTTGATCGGAAAGAAAATGATTTTCTCAGCGGCTGCCTGACGCTCCCGCCCCGACGCCCCGCGCATCGTTTGCCGGAGACCGAACAAAAGCAGTAAGTCGGGTGGCGGGGCGCCGGTAACCGATCGCCCCGTCATTGCGAGCAGCGCTAAAGCAAACGGGGCACGTAAGGTTCAAGATAAAGCAGACCCGCGAGTATGGTCCCGATTCCGAGCGCTGCACTCCATTTTTTGCATGACCAACGCCGATACGCTATTGCGTTGACGACGCCAAAGAACACCGCTGGCGCAAACAAGTACGTAAAAAAGAGCAGCCCTTGCCACCATGAGATCGGGCATTTGTCGATCTCGTAGCATCCCCGCGCCGGCGTGCCCGGGGTTTCCGGCCATCTTATAAGGCTGTACGCATCAAGGTAGAGCCAGGTCAATAGCAAGCCACCGAGGGTTCCAGAAAGCGTAATCGCGAATCGCCTCACTCGATCTCCCAAAACAAGATTGAATTCGATCTCCCGAAATCGGAGTAGCTGAGGCTTGGCAGGACGCTTGCACCTTGCCGAAATGATGCTATCCCGATATATCGCCCTATCGTGGAAGTCGCGCCCCAGAAACCATTCATCGTCATTCGAGAGCCGTTCCAGAGATCGATGTGTCCGCCGCTAGCATTCGACTCCGACTCGCCGGTACGCGTCCAGTAACCGTCAAACATGACAACGCCTGTACGCCCCTTTATTTTTTCCTCCCAATTCGCCCCGGTAATTGCCTCCGTCTTTCCGAGACCTGCAAATGGTTGCAACCTGAGCCACGACCCAAGTTCATTGGCACGTGTCGCAGTCGCCTTCCCGTTGATCAAAATTCTCCCAATACTCGGTTGACCGCCTAGCGGCCTGACCAGCTTCGACGAAAACGACTTCATGTCGACACCGACACGATGCAAGGCAACACTCACGCGAATTGCACATTGGTTTGTATAAGCAGGGTTATCGTATGGGTTACCCGATGGATAAGCAGCCCACAACTCGCTGAACGTCACTGCCCGAAGCTGCACTACCTTGATTGAGAGAGGGGTCGTATTTCCCCTCACCGTTATCGATCTGTTGGGCATGGCGTCCAGTCCTTGTGGGTAAGCGCATCCTCACCCCAATATATTTTGTAACTCCCGGATATCTCGGTATGGATTCGCGGCAACCGACCGTTGGTATCGACGCGCCCGGCGATCGGGCGCCCATCGGCCATTTCGATCAAATACGGATAGTTCTGCGGCAGCTTGGTGCCAATGCAAGCGCGCACCTGTTCGTCATAGGTAGGAGTAGCGTCGGATCGTGGCGCAGCGGTATGCCTTTTTTCATCGATCTCTGCAATTCGTTGTTTTTTCTCAGTGGCTGATGCATCTTGTGACGTCAGAATCATCTTCATGCCACGCTCTGCATAAAAGACGGGAGGCGGACTACATCCGCATGCATTGACATCGCCACTCAATGCCCACTGCTGACCATTGGGTCCCGTACCAGGCAAACGCGGACCTTCCGGCGCGATGAATCCTTCCTGTTTGCAGGCCGCGCAGTAGGTTTTCATGTAGAGCGTTGCGATCTGTACGCGCGGAGGTGGATTAGAACATGTGACGAACTCCAGACCTTCCGTAATCACGGCGTCACCGCCCCGGTCGCCTTTCGCGAGGAAATAACGAATCATGCCGACTCGCCTCGAAACGTCGCGCTCGAACGCTTCGCATCCGTATAAGGACGAACCGGTCCCAATTCGATGCCTGCCTTATTACCGGCCCAGATACTCCCGCTGCTTCCCGCAGCAGGCCGACGGATAACCGTAAAAGAAGATGCTGGCGACTGTTGCCCGTTGTTCATCTGGATTCCCCGTCGTTGATGACTGGCATCCAAAATGCCCAATCAGCCAAATGAAATCAATCAGACGAATTCGAAATCCTAATCAATTTATATTGGTCGACTGTGTTTCCCTCATCACCCGACAAGAACGGGCCTGACCTCATTTAGCTAGACGATGCACTTCCGCTTGAATGCATGACATCGTCGCCTCACGGCAACGAAATTCGAGCCAACGCGTCGCAACGATTCAGGCAAGCGCCCCGACAAACGCCTCCCCGCTTCCCGACGCGCCCCCGCCCCCTGTCGCTACAATAGTCACCATGAACGCCCCCACCTCCTCCGACACGCCCGATTCCGGCGACGCGCACATCGCGCGCAACCGGCTCGAGGCGCACCTGGACGCCGCGCCGCGTGCGTGGCCGCTCGACATCGTCGCCGCCACCGGCTCGACCAACGCCGACGTCGCGACGCGGCTCAAGGCGCTGCCGCGCAGCGCGAACGCGCTGCCCGCGCCGCTCGTGCGCGTTGCGTTCGAGCAGACGGCCGGCCGCGGCCGGCAGGGCCGCCCGTGGTTCGCGCAGCCCGGCAATGCGCTGCTCTGCTCGGTCGGCTGCATCGTGCCGCGCGCCGTCGACGCGCTCGGCGGCCTGAGCATCGCGATCGGCGTCGCGCTCGCCGAAGGGCTGGCCACGCTGCCGCTCGACACCCGCATGCGCGTCGCGCTCAAATGGCCGAACGACCTGCTGCTGGCGGCCACCGACGACGGCACGCCGCGCATCGTCGGCAAGCTCGCCGGGATCCTGATCGAAACCGTCTGGACCACCGCCGATGCGACCGCCGTCGTGATCGGCTTCGGTATCAACGTGCGCGGCGCGGAAGCCGTCGCCGCGCAGGTCGACGCGCTGCGCGCGCGCGAAGCGACGCTCGCGAGCGGGCTGCCGCCCGCCGCGCTGTCGATTGCATGCGCATCGGCCAACCTCACCGATACGCTCGCCGCGTCGCTGAACGCGCTCACGCCCGCACTCGCGCAGTTCGGCGCCGACGGGCTCGCGCCGTTCCTGCCGCGCTGGCACGCGCTGCACGCCTATGCGGGGCGTGAAGTCGTGCTGCTCGAACAGGGCGTCGAACGCGCGCGCGGCATCGCGACCGGTATCGATGCGACCGGCCAGTTGCTGCTCGACACGCCGAACGGCGTGCAGGCGATCGCGGCCGGCGACGTTTCGCTGCGCGAAGCGCAATGAACGAGCCGTCCCTGCTGATCGACGCCGGCAACAGCCGGATCAAGTGGGCGCTCGCCGATGCGCAGCGCACGCTTGTCCAGACCGGCGCGTTCGGCCACGCACGCGACGGCGGCGGCGACCCCGACTGGTCGAACCTGCCGCGTCCGCGCGGCGCATGGGTCTCGAACGTCGCGGGCGCCGACGTGGCCGCACGGATCGACGCGCTGCTCGACGCGCGCTGGCCCGGCCTGCTGCGCACAACGATACGCTCGCGCCCCGCGCAATGCGGCGTGACGAACGGCTATACGACGCCCGACCAGCTCGGCAGCGACCGCTGGGCCGGCCTGATCGGCGCGCGCGCGGCCTTTCCGGGCGAGCATCTGCTGATCGCGACGTTCGGCACCGCGACGACACTCGAGGCGCTGCGCGCGGACGGCCGCTTCACGGGCGGCCTGATCGCGCCGGGCTGGGCGCTGATGATGCGCGCGCTCGGCACGCACACCGCGCAGTTGCCGACGCTGACCACCGACATCGCGAGCGGGCTGCTCGCCGGTGCGCAGGCCGAGCCGTTTCAGGTCGACACACCGCGTTCGCTGTCGGCAGGCTGCCTGTACGCGCAGGCGGGGCTGATCGAACGCGCGTGGCGCGATCTCGCCGATGCATGGCAGGCACCCGTGCGGCTCGTGCTGGCAGGCGGCGCGGCGGACGAGGTCGCGCGCGCGCTGACGCTGCCGCATACGCGGCACGACGCGTTGATCCTGTCCGGGCTCGCGCTGATCGCCGCGGAAGCTGTCGCGCAGGATTGACGGAAATTCGCCGGCTTCGCACCGCACCGGCGGTATCGACGAATGCCCATGCAGGGCTTCATCGCGGTGACGGTGAGGAAGCACGCCGCCGCGGCGATACAGGCAGCAGGCCACCGCGCGGCAAAGGCCGCACATGCATTGCCTGACTGTTGCGAACAGTCATGAAAACAACGAACAGGCCGGCCATGCGGCGGGTCCGACTGAACGACTGAACGAAAAGGGGTATCGACGATGCTGCGCTGGCTGATCGCTGTTCTCTTTCTCGCCAACATGCTCGCGTTCGTGGTGGCGCGCGGCGTGTTCGGGCCGCTGCCGGCAGCCGGCCCGCGCGAACCGGGCGTGCTGTCGCGGCAGGTGCAGCCCGACGCGCTGCGCGTGACGCCGCTGGCGCAGGCTGCCGACCAACCCGTCGTCGGCGGCCCGATCGCGCCGCCGGCCGTCACGGCCGCGCCGCTCGCGGCATCCGCGCCCTGACGGCGCCGGGCCGCGCTCAGGACTGCTGCGCGCGGACCTTCTTCAGCAACGCGGTGGTCGAGCGGTCGTGCGCGAACGGAATCGCCAGCGCGCGGCCGCCCCAGCTGCGCACGAGCGCCGATTCCGGCAGCGCATCCATGTCGTAGTCGCCGCCCTTCACGAGGATGTCCGGGCGGATCGCCTCGATCAGCGACACCGGCGTCTTTTCCTCGAACTTCACGACCCAGTCGACGCTTTCCAGCGCCGCGAGCAGCGCCGCGCGATCGTCCTCGCGGTTGATCGGCCGATCGTCGCCCTTGCCGAGCATGCGCACCGACGCATCGCAGTTCACGCCGACGATCAGGCATGCGCCGAGCGCTTTCGCGTCGGCGAGATACGTGACGTGGCCGCGATGCAGGATGTCGAATACGCCGTTGGTGAACACGACGGGCGACGGCAGCGACGCGCGCAGGGCGACGAGGGCGTCGCGGGTGATCAGCTTGCGTTCGAAGGTGGCGGACATGATGGAGATCGGACGAAATGAACGATGGCGCGCGCGGCGGCCCGGACGGCAGGACGCGATGGCGGCGCCAGATAAAAAGCCCGCCGGACCGGCCGGGCGGGCTTCATGCAACGGACACGAAACGACGCGGTGCGGCCGGCGCGACTCACGCCGGCTGCAGTGCGTTGCGGCCTCAGGCCGGCTGCGCGGCCGACGACGGGCCGCTTTCGGCCTGCAGGCGCCCGGTGACTTCCTTGCGGTAGCGGTTCAGTTCCTGCGCGGTCGCGAACGTGCGCTCGAACAGGATCGACAGGTTGTGCAGGATGCGCTCGACGACCTTCTTTTCCCACTCGCCGTCGAAACGGATCTGCTCGTCGAGCCAGCGCTCGAGCCATTCCGGATCCGGCAGGCGCGACTGCACGGTATCGCGCGGGAACAGCGCCTGGTTCACGTGCAGGTTGGTCGGGTGCAGCGGCTTCTCGGTGCGGCGCGCCGACGCCATCAGCACGCCGATCTTCGCGAACGCGGCACGTGCGACGTCGCCGCAGTTGTTCAGCGCCTTCTTCATGTAGCGCAGGTACGCGCCGCCATGGCGCGCTTCGTCGCGCGAGATCGTTTCGTAGATCTGCTTGATGACGGGCTCGGTGTGCCAGTCGGCCGCGCAGCGGTACCAGTGGTTCAGGCGGATTTCGCCGCAGAAGTGCAGCATCAGCGTTTCGAGCGGCGGCGCCGGATCGAACTGGAAGCGCACCGCATGCAGCTCCTCTTCGGTCGGCACCATTTCCGGCTTGAAGCGGCGCAGGTATTCCATCAGCACGAGCGAATGCTTCTGCTCCTCGAAGAACCATACGCTCATGAACGCGGAAAAGTCGCTGTCGTGCTGGTTGTCGCGCAGGAACATTTCCGTCGCGGGCAGCGCCGACCATTCGGTGATCGCGTTCATCTTGATCGTCTTCGCCTGCTCGTCGGTGAGCAGCGAAGCGTCGAACTTGTCCCACGGAATGTCCTTCTCCATGTCCCAGCGGACGGCTTCGAGCGACCTGTAAAGTTCCGGATAAAGCATCGTGTTCATGATGGTCCCACCCCTGTTCTGCGCAATGCGACTTCTCTAAACGTGACTGTTGCCACAAAGGCGCGCCAAGCGCGCTTTTTGCAGCCAAGACTGTAATTTTACGCGTGAAACCGACCGACCGGACGCTGATTCCGCGTCCGGCAGCCGGGCGGCCGCGCCGCCGCCGTTGGGCACGCCGCAGCCACGCTCCGTTCGAACGGAACCGGCCGCGCTTGCCTGAGTTGGGGGCCGGCGCTGGCCGGCTCGTTGGCGAGCCCGTCCCCTGCCCCCAGGCGGGTTCCCCGTAGGGTCCCGTGCGGATGCCGGATCGGCGGGCTGCTCGATGTGGTGTATACGGCGGCGGCCATGATATCACGCGTGTATGACGCTTCCGAGACGCCTGCCCGGTCGCGCGCCGCCAATCCCGGTGCGGCGATCGGTCGCGCCCGACCGTCGCGAAAACGCAACCGCGCGCAACCATCCGCCATCCGCGCGCATCAGACCCGTATTTCGCCCGTCGCGAGCCCGTCTTCCGGCGGCGTGCCGGCTGCCGGCGCGCTGCCGCCGTCCGCCTGCGCGATCCAGCCGGCGAGCGTGTCGCGCTGCGCGCGCCCGTCGCCGTAGCCGAGCTCGATCAGTTCGCGCGTAAACGCCTCCTCGAACAGCAGGTAGCTCGCGAACGACGCGCCGGCCGGCTGGCTGCCGCCGACCGCGCCGAGCAGCCCGCGCATCGCGGCCGGCATCTGCTTCAGGTGCTTCGCGGCGATCAGCTCGATCCGCTCGGACGGCGCGATCGCGAGCACGTCGACGTGCCGCCAGCCGCTGTCGATCTCGACCTGATGCGGCAGGTGCTCGATCATCCGGTTGATGTGCTCGATCCGCTCGATGTCCGAGCCGATCGAGTCGAGGAACACGCTCGCAAGCACCTGCTGGCCGATCTGCGCGAGCGTCGGGTAGCCGCGCACGCGGCCGGCGCCGTTCGCGGCCGGAATCTCGGGCCGCGGGTCGGCCGCGCCGACGACGACGATCCGGTGCGCGCCGAAGTGGATCGCCGGCGACAGCGGCGCGATCTGCCGGATCGAACCGTCGCCGAAGTATTCGATCTGCCCGTCGAGCACGAGCGGCACGGCCGGGAATACGAACGGAATCGCCGACGACGCGAGCAGGTGCGACGCCGACAGATCGACGAGCCGCGCGGTGCGCTGCGCGCGCCGCCACGCCTGGATCGGTTCGGCCGCCTGGTAGAACGTGAGGTGCCGGCCGCTCGAATAACTGAGCGCCGTCACCGCGAGCGCGTGCAGCAGCCGCGCCTCGAGCATCTGCTCGATCCGGTGGAAGCTCAGTTCGCGCTGCAACAGGTGCGCGAGCGGCGTGTTGTCGAGCAGCCCGCGCGGCGAACGGCGGGCCGCCCAGCCGAACGTCATCGTCGCGAGCCAGCGCGCGCCGGCGGCCGCGATGCCGAGCCAGTCGGTGCGGTACACGTAGTCGGGGCGCAGGTGCTCCCAGAATTCGAGCAGGCGGCGCACGCCGTGGGAAAAGTCGTCCGCGTGGCTCGCGATCGACGTCGCGTTGATCGCGCCGGCCGACGAGCCGCACACGACAGCGAACGGCAGCGTGTGCCGGTCCGGATCGGCCTCGAGCGCGATCTCGGCCAGCGCCTTCAGCACGCCGACCTGGTAGGCGGCACGCGCGCCGCCTCCCATCAGAACGAGCGCGAGCCGCATGATCGACCTGCTACCGGCGCCGCGTCACGTCGAGCGCTTCGGCGGACGGGTTTCGGGCGACGAAGCGGCCGCCGCGCTCGCCGCGGCCGAACCGGTCGGCTTCGCGCGCTTCGCGGCGGGCTTGCGCGGCGCGGCGGCGGCCCGTGCCGGCTTCGCGGCCTGCTCCGGCGGGGCGGCCGCGTCCGGCGGCGCGTCGCCCGGCGCCGCGGGCTGCATGCCCGGCTGCGCCATCGCGAGGCTCGCGAGCTGGTTGAACTGCGACTGCAGCAGGTTCCACCAGCCGGCCGGATCGAACGCCTGCTGCGCGGCATCGCCTTCCGGCGGCGCATCCGCACCGTCCGCCGCCGGCGCTGCGTCGCCCGGCGGCGCCGACGCGGCTTTCGCCGCCTGCGCCGCCGCGACGGCCGCTTCCTCGGCCGCCGACATCGAGCTTTGCGCGAACGCGCCGAACGCCCGCAGCGTCGCGAGCGTCGCGCGCTGCACCTCGAGCGCCTGGATCGCGGACTGCAGCATCCCGAGATTGAGCTTCAGCCACTGCTCGACCGCGCGCAGATCGGTGATCCGCTTGTCGAGTTCCTCGACGCTCGTGAGCGGCGCCATCATGTCGGACATGCTCGACAGCGACGGCGGCAGCCCGTGCGTGGCGCCCGGAAACGACGTCATCCCGCCGAACGGCGACATCCGCATCATGTCCCACATCCGGTCCATCATGTCGGCGGGCTTGAAGCCGGCAAAGCCGGCGAAAGGGTTGGAGCCGGAGGCATCGGTCGTCATACGGGCATCCTGGTTGACTGGGGGAGCGAGGCGGCCGCCATGCGTCGTGCAGCCGCGCGTGATTCGATCATAGCGCGCGTCGTCAGAACGGCGCGTCGCCGGGGAAGTCGGGCGGGCGCCGCTCGCGCAGCGAACGAATGCCTTCCTGCACGTCGGGCCCCGAGAAGCCCATGAATTCGAGCGCGAGCGACGTGTCGAAGGTCGGCCCGGCCGTGCGCAGCCAGTTGTTCAGCGCGTACTTGGTCCAGCGGATCGCCGACTGCGAACCGTGCGCGAGCCGCTCGGCCACTTCGTACGCCTTCGGCAGCAGGTCGGCCGGCTCGACCGCGAGCGACACCAGCCCGATCCGCTCGGCTTCCGTGCCGCTCACGGGCTCGCACAGCAGCAGGTAGTACTTCGCCTTCGCCATCCCGCACAGCAGCGGCCACACGATCGCCGCGTGGTCGCCGGCCGCGACGCCGAGCCGCGTATGGCCGTCGATGATGCGTGCATCCTTCGCGGCGATCGAGATGTCGGCGAGCAGCCCGGCGACGAGCCCCGCGCCGACGGCCGGCCCGTGCATCGCCGACACGATCGGCTTGCTGCAGTTGATCACGTTGTAGACGAGGTCGCGCGCTTCGCGCCACACGCGGGCGCGCACGTCGAAGTCGTTCGCCATGTCCTCGACGAGCGCGAGATCGCCGCCCGCCGAAAAGCCCTTGCCTTCGCCGCGGATCACCGCGACGCGCGTGTCGGGATCGCGGTCGACGTCGCGCCAGATGTCGGCGAGCTCGCGATGCATGCGCGCGTTCGCGGTCGCGAGACCGCTGCGGTTCGCGCCCTCGCCGCTCATCACGATGTCGAGCACGCCATGGTCGCGGCGCGTCACCTTCAGTGCTTCGTAACCGCCGTACGCGGCGAGATCGGCCATGCGCCTGCTCCTTGCTCGAGGCTCTTGAATCGAGTGTAGCCAAGCCCGCGCGGGCAAACATCAGGCGAAACCCGGCGCGCGGGCCGGGGCCGGGTTTCGCGCGGGCGCTGCGTGCGTCGCGCGCCTCGCCTTACGCCGCGCCGTCGGGCGGTGCGACCGATTGCTCGATCGCGCCGAAGATCGACTTGCCGGCCGCGTCGAACATCTCGATGCGCACGGTGTCGCCGTAGCGCATGAATTCGGTCTGCGGCGCGCCGTGCTCGATCGTCTCGAGGCAGCGCTTCTCGGCGATGCAGCAATAGCCGCGCTTCGCATCCTTGTTCGATACCGTGCCCGAACCGACGATCGAACCGGCGCGCAGGTTGCGCGTCTTCGCCGCGTGCGCGACCAGCTGACCGAAGTGGAACACCATGTCGGTGCCCGCATCGGGCTGGCCGACCTTCTTGCCGTTCCAGTGGACGATCATCGGCCGGTGCACGCGGCCTTCGCGCCATTCGTCGCCGAGCTCGTCCGGCGTCACGGCGACCGGCGCGAACGCGGTGGCCGGCTTGCTCTGGAAGAAACCGAAGCCCTTCGCGAGCTCGGCCGGAATCAGGTTGCGCAGCGACACGTCGTTCACGAGCGTGACGAGCCGCACGGCCTTCAGCGCGTCGTCGGGCGAGGCGCTCATCGGCACGTCGCCGGTGATCACCGCGACTTCCGCCTCGAAATCGATGCCCCATTCCTCGGACGGACACACGACGTCGTCGCGGGGCCCCAGGAAATCGTCGCTGCCGCCCTGGTACATCAGCGGATCGGTCCAGAACTCGGGCGGCATCTCCGCGCCGCGCGCGCGGCGCACAAGCTCGACGTGGTTCACGTACGCGGAGCCGTCGGCCCACTGGAACGCGCGCGGCAGCGGCGCCATGCAGTTGGCCGGATCGAACGGGAACGTGTTGCGCGCGCGGCCGTGGTTCAGCGCGTCGGACAGGTCGCGCAGCTGCGGCGCGTAGAACGCCCAGTCGTCGAGGACGCGCTGCAGCGTCGGCGCGATCGCGTCGGCGATCGCCGCGGTGTGCAGGTCGCGCGACACGACGATCAGCTGGCCGTCGCGCGTGCCGTCCTTCAGCGAAGCAAGTTTCATAGCGGGAATCTGCCGTTGTAGTGACGATGGAAGGAATCTATTTTACGATGGTGAATCCATGCGGCGCGCGACGATCGCGCACGCCGTGTTCGCCCCGATCCTTGCCGCATTTTCGCGCACCCGCTGCCCATGCCCGCCAGCCCGCTTCCCGACGACGATCTCGCCGACTCCGACACCGACGACGCCGCTTCCGGCGAGCACGGCGAGAAGGTCCGTTCCGGCATCCAGTCGATCGAGGTCGGCTTCCGCCTGCTCGACGTGCTGACGAGCGAGCCGCGCGCGATGATGCTGCGCGACCTCGCGCAGCGCGCGGGCATGAGTCCTGCGAAGGCACACCGCTACCTGGTCAGCTTTTCTCGGCTCGGCGTCGTATCGCAGGATCCCGTATCGGGCCGCTACGAACTCGGCGGCTTCGCGCTGCAGATGGGGCTCGCGCGGCTCGCGCGCGTCGACGGCGTGAAGCTCGCGCGGATCGCGCTGACCGAGTTCCGCGACCGCCTCGACCAGACGGTCGGCATCGCGGTGTGGGGCAACCAGGGGCCGACGATCGTGCACTGGATGGAATCGAGCCATCCGGCAAAGGCGTCGCTGAAGCTCGGCGACGTGATGCCGCTGCTCGGCTCCGCGACCGGGCTGCTGTTCGCTGCGTACCTGCCGCGCAGCAAGACCGCCGCGATGCTCGAGCGCGAACTCGCCGATACGCGCCGCTCGCCGCATCACGGCGGCCCGCGCACGCTCGACGAGGTCGACGCGGTGCTGGCCGACGTGCGCGAGCACGAGGCCGCGCGCGTCGAAGGGATGCTGCTGCCGACGATCCACGCGTTCTGCATGCCCGTGTTCGACGCGGTCGGCGAGCTCGCGCTCGCGATCGTCGCGCTCGGCCAGGAAGGCTCGTTCGATATCGCGTGGGGCGGCGAGATCGACACCGCGCTGCGCGCGTGCGCACGGAAACTGTCTTACGAACTCGGCTATAGTCCCGACGCACGCGACGCCTGACGCAGGCGATACACCCCCGGTACACGCCGCGAACGCGCGGCGCCTCCGACGGTCCGATTCCTGTGGCGCGCTGCGCGCCCAACTTCACGCGACCGCCCCGCCCCCGTTCCGATGCCCATGCAGCCTGCCGACATCCGCCCGCGTCACGCCCTGCCCCGCCGCTGGCTGCGCGTGGGCGTCGCGCTCGTCGTCGTGCTGGTGCTGCACGCGCTCGCCGCGATCTGGCTGATGCGCAATCGCGAATCGTTCACGCCGCCGGCACCCGCCGAGGTCCCCGTGCAGATCGAGCTGCTGAAGCCGCAACCGATCGAGCGCCAGCCCGCGCCGCCTGCGCCGAAGCCGGTCGAGCATCCGGCCGCCCCCGCACCGGCCGCGCCGAAGGCTGCCGCACCGAAGCCCGCACCGAAGCCCGAGCCGGTCCTCACGTCGACGCAGACGGCCGAGCACGGCGAGCCGCCACCGGCTGCCGCCTCCGCGGCGAGCGGCGTGCCGGATGCATCGGACGCGCACGCCGCATCGGCCGCCGGCGCCGGCAGCGCCGCGACGCCGGGCCCCGCGGCCAGCGGCGTGAAGTTCGCCGCGCCGCCGTCCGGCGACCTGCAGTACGACACGTTCTACAACGGGATGCAGAACATGATCGGTACGATCCACTGGCGCACCGACGGGCACACCTACGACCTGTCGGTATCGATGCCGGTGCCGTTCGTCGGCCCGTTCGCCTATCGCAGCGAAGGCCGCATCGACGCATTCGGCGTTGCGCCCGACCGTTACGTCGAGAAGCGCGGCAAGCGGCCGGAAGACATCGCGATCTTCAACCGCGAGATCCGGCAGGTCGTGTTCACGCGCACGCCGAACAACGCGCCGCTGCCCGACGGCGTGCAGGACCGCTTCAGCATGCTGATGCAGTTGTCGGGGCTCTTGCGCGGCAACCCGTCCGCCTACAAGCCGGGCGTCACGCAGCAGTTCTTCGTGATCGACAACAACAGCGGCGAGACCTGGCCGATCACGGTGATCGGCGACGAGCAGGTGCAGACGCAGGCCGGCATCATCGACGCGCGGCACTTCATGCGCCTGCCGCGCCGCGACGGCGACACGCGCCGCATCGACATGTGGCTCGCGCCGTCGCTCGGCTGGCTGCCCGCGCGGCTCGTGCAGAGCGAACCGAACGGCGCGCAGATCGAGCTGCTGTGGCACGGCCGGCTCGCGGCGCCTGCCACGCCGTCCGATGCCGCACCGGCAGGCGGCGCAACGAGCGCACCCGCCGACGCAGCGACGCCCGAAGCATCGGCCGCATCATCCGCACCGCCCACGGAACCGGCACAACCCGCGCCGCCTGCCACCGTGCAACCGCCCGCGCAACCGGCTGCACCGCCGGCGTCGTCGCCTGTCACACAGTGAACGCGCGTGGATCGGCAATTTCGACCGATTACAGATTTCCGTGAAATGGCCGATGACACTCTTTAACAACTATTTCAGTCCACCGGCAGACAATGGGAAACGTTTCATAGACATCGGCTTCTAACCGATACACCCCACGCAACGGGAACGGGGTGTGCTGCGCAAGCCCCTTGAAACCGGCAAGGCTCGCCCCACCTAGGGGACAACAAGGCCAGATGCCACTGCGAAGAGGAGTGCCGCCATGCAAATGATCTACAACAGCCCCAACTACTGCGTCGTCGAATTTGCGCCGCAGGCCGGCCATCATCTGATGAATGCCGGCGGATACGAAATCGTCGACAAGAACGCGCAGCGCGAGATCTTCATCGACGGCGAACTTGCCGAACGCTTTCGAGCGCACGTGAAGCAACTGATCGAGGATGAACCGTCGCTCGACGAAGTCGACGAATTCCTCGGGCAATTCGACAGCCTGATGATGATGCCCGTCGTGCTGCACTGACGACCCGCGGCCCGGCGCCTCGCGCGGCCGGGCCATTCGCCGCGCACCGACGCGGCGCCCGCGAGCACTCCGATCATGCCCCCGTCCGGTTCGCCTGGCGGGGGCTTTCATTTGGCGGACGCCCCGGCCGGCGCGAGGCCGGGCGGCGGCCAGGCGCAGCGGCTACAATGACGGTTTTCCCGTCTTCGCCGGTCCTCCGCCCATGTCTGCGACTCCTCTCGCCGCTTCCGTCCCGCTCGACGCGCCCTACACGCGCGGCGCCGCACTGCCCGCGCTGCTGAAATCGCGCATCCTGATCCTCGACGGCGCGATGGGCACGATGATCCAGCGCTACAAGCTCGACGAAGCCGCATATCGCGGCGAGCGCTTCAAGGATTTCCCGCGCGACATCAAGGGCAACAACGAGCTGCTGTCGCTCACGCAGCCGCAGATCATCCGCGAGATCCACGACCAGTACTTCGCGGCCGGCGCCGACATCGTCGAAACCAACACGTTCGGCGCGACGACGGTCGCGCAGGCCGACTACGGGATGGAAGATCTCGTCGTCGAGATGAACGTCGAATCGGCGAAGCTCGCGCGCGAATCGGCCGCGAAATACGCGACGCCCGACAAACCGCGCTTCGTCGCGGGCGCGATCGGGCCGACGCCGAAGACGGCGAGCATCTCGCCGGACGTCAACGATCCGGGCGCCCGCAACGTCACGTTCGACGAGCTGCGCGACGCGTACTACCAGCAGGCGAAGGCGCTGCTCGACGGCGGCGTCGACCTGTTCCTCGTCGAGACGATCTTCGACACGCTGAATGCAAAAGCCGCGCTGTTCGCGCTCGACGAGCTGTTCGAGGACACCGGCGAGCGCCTGCCGATCATGATCTCGGGCACCGTCACCGACGCGTCGGGCCGGATCCTGTCGGGCCAGACGGTCGAGGCGTTCTGGAATTCGCTGCGCCATGCGAAGCCGCTCACGTTCGGCCTGAACTGCGCGCTCGGCGCGGCGCTGATGCGCCCGTACATCGCCGAGCTCGCGAAGCTGTGCGACACCTACGTGTCGTGCTACCCGAACGCGGGCCTGCCGAACCCGATGAGCGACACCGGCTTCGACGAAACGCCGGACGTCACGTCGGGCCTGCTGAAGGAATTCGCGCAGGCCGGGCTCGTGAACCTCGCGGGCGGCTGCTGCGGCACGACGCCCGAGCACATCGCCGAGATCGCGAAGGCGCTCGCCGACGTGAAGCCGCGCCGCTGGCCGAACCAGTACAGCGACAACGCCTGACCCGACCGCCCCACGCCCTTCATTACACGAATTCGCACCGCCATGACCGATCACATGATGCGCCTTGCCGGCCTCGAGCCGTTCAACGTCACGTCCGGAACGCTCTTCATCAACGTCGGTGAACGCACCAACGTCACCGGCTCGAAGGCGTTCGCGCGGATGATCCTCAACGGCCAGTTCGACGAGGCGCTCGCCGTCGCGCGCCAGCAGGTCGAGAACGGCGCGCAGGTGATCGACATCAACATGGACGAGGCGATGCTCGATTCGAAGGCGGCGATGGTGCGCTTCCTGAACCTGATCGCGTCGGAGCCGGACATCGCGCGCGTGCCGATCATGATCGACTCGTCGAAGTGGGACGTGATCGAAGCCGGCCTCAAGTGCGTGCAGGGCAAGGCGATCGTGAACTCGATCTCGCTGAAGGAAGGCGAGGAAGCGTTCCGCCGCCACGCGAACCTGATCCGCCGCTACGGCGCGGCGGCCGTCGTGATGGCGTTCGACGAGAAAGGCCAGGCCGATACGTACGAGCGCAAGACCGAGATCTGCAAACGCTCGTACGACTTCCTCGTGAACGAAGTCGGCTTCCCGCCGGAAGACATCATCTTCGACCCGAACATCTTCGCGGTCGCGACCGGCATCGAGGAGCACAACAACTACGCGGTCGACTTCATCGAGGCGACCCGCTGGATCAAGCAGAACCTGCCGTACGCGAAGGTGAGCGGCGGCGTGTCGAACGTGTCGTTCTCGTTCCGCGGCAACGACCCGGTGCGCGAGGCGATCCACACCGTGTTCCTGTATCACGCGATCCAGGCCGGCATGGACATGGGCATCGTCAACGCCGGCCAGCTCGGCGTGTATGCCGAGCTCGACGCCGAGCTGCGCGAGCGCGTCGAGGACGTGATCCTGAACCGCCGCGCCGATTCCACCGACCGCCTGCTCGAGATCGCCGACAAGTTCAAGGCGGGCGGCGCGAAGAAGGAAGAGAACCTCGAGTGGCGCAACCAGCCGGTCGAGAAACGGCTCTCGCATGCGCTCGTGCACGGCATCACGACCTTCATCGTCGAGGACACCGAAGAAGTGCGCGCGAAGATCGACGCGGCCGGCGGTCGCCCGATCAACGTGATCGAAGGCCCGCTGATGGACGGGATGAACATCGTCGGCGACCTGTTCGGCCAGGGCAAGATGTTCCTGCCGCAGGTCGTGAAGTCGGCGCGCGTGATGAAGCAGGCGGTCGCGCACCTGATCCCGTTCATCGAGGAAGAAAAGCGCCTGCTTGCGGAAGCCGGCGGCGACGTGCGCGCGAAGGGCAAGATCGTCATCGCGACCGTGAAGGGCGACGTGCACGACATCGGCAAGAACATCGTGTCGGTCGTGCTCCAGTGCAACAACTTCGAAGTGGTCAACATGGGCGTGATGGTCCCGTGCAACGAGATCCTCGCGAAAGCGAAGGTCGAGGGCGCGGACATCATCGGGCTGTCGGGCCTCATCACGCCGAGCCTCGAGGAAATGGCGTACGTCGCGTCCGAAATGCAGCGCGACGACTACTTCCGCGTGAAGAAGATCCCGCTGCTGATCGGCGGCGCGACCACGTCGCGCGTGCACACGGCCGTGAAGATCGCGCCGCACTACGAGGGCCCGGTCGTCTACGTGCCCGATGCGTCGCGTTCGGTGTCGGTCGCGTCGAGCCTGCTGTCCGACGAAGGCGCGACGAAGTATCTCGACGAGCTGAAGTCCGACTACGAGCGCATCCGCGACCAGCACGCGAACCGCAAGGCGCAGCCGATGGTCACGCTCGCCGAGGCGCGCGCGAACAAGACGAAGGTCGACTGGGCCGGTTACACGCCCGTGAAGCCGAAGTTCATCGGCCGCCGCGTGTTCAAGAACTACGACCTGAACGAACTCGCGAACTACATCGACTGGGGCCCGTTCTTCCAGACGTGGGACCTGGCAGGCCCGTACCCGGCGATCCTGAACGACGAGATCGTCGGCGAATCGGCGCGGCGCGTGTTCTCCGACGCGAAATCGATGCTCGCGCGCCTGATCCAGGGCCGCTGGCTGAGCGCGAACGGCGTGATCGCGCTGCTGCCGGCGAACACCGTCAACGACGACGACATCGAGATCTACAGCGACGAGTCGCGCTCGGAAGTGCTGCTCACGTGGCGCAACCTGCGCCAGCAGAGCGTGCGCCCGGTGGTGGACGGCGTGATGCGGCCGAACCGCTCGCTCGCCGATTTCATCGCGCCGAAGGAATCGGGCGTCGCCGACTACATCGGCATGTTCGCGGTGACGGCCGGCCTCGGCGTCGACGTGAAGGAAAAACAGTTCGAAGCCGACCACGACGACTACAGCGCGATCATGCTGAAGGCGCTCGCCGACCGTTTCGCGGAAGCGTTCGCCGAGGCGATGCATGCGCGCGTGCGACGCGAGCTGTGGGGTTACGCGAGCGGCGAGACGCTCGACAACGACGCGCTGATCGCGGAAAAGTATGCGGGCATCCGCCCGGCGCCCGGCTACCCGGCCTGCCCCGACCACCTCGTGAAGCGCGACATGTTCGACGTGCTGCACGCGGACGAGATCGGCATGAGCGTGACCGACTCGCTGGCGATGCTGCCGGCCGCGAGCGTATCGGGCTTCTACCTCGCGCATCCGGACAGCCGCTATTTCTCGGTCGGCAAAATCGGGCAGGATCAGCTCGAGGACTACGCGCGGCGCATGGCGCTGTCGCTCGACGATGCGCGCCGCGCGCTCGCGCCGCAGCTCTGATCGATGCGCACGGGCGGCCGACCGCTCGTTTGGTCAGACAAAAAGAAAAAGCCCGCTCGGAAGCGGGCTTTTTCCTGCCTTACTAACCTTTCGTACTGCCGGGCAACGAAGCTCAGAAGCCCCAGTGCACGTCGGCTTCGCCGGCTTTCGCCTCGCGCAGCATCGTGAGGAACGGCGCGACGCGCTGGGCCAGGCTCGGCGGCACTTCGTGGTGCGCGTGATCGGCTTCGTCCTCGTGGAAATGGCCGGCGTGCTCGGCGCGCGCCTGCTTCGCCTGCGCGACTGCGCCTTCCAGCTTCGCGATCGCGTGGTCCAGCTCGTCGTGCGTAATCACACCGCGCTCGCCCAGCTGCTTGCCGACGAGGCCCAGCACATACACCGCGAAATCCTTCAGCACGTCGAGATCCTGTGCCGCCTTGCTCTTGAACGTAATCATGACAATTCCCTTTTCATCTTGTTGTGCCTGCGCGGCGAGGTTGGGGGAACGCCGGCAGACCGGCGTCCGGCCTCGCGGACGCGGGGCGCCTGAGCGGCATATTAGCACCTGTTAAAATTCTGCGATCCCTGAAACGCGCGCTTAAAAAGCGCGCCGGCGGCCCGGCGTTTCCGGCCGCCACCAACGAAGCCTTCTACCAGCATGCTGCCAGCACACAAACAGACCCTCGAAGCCCTGCTCGCGGATAGCGTCAAGCAGGTCGCACACGCGCTGAAAGGCGCCGACGCAGCGTTCGTCGCCCCGGCCATCACGCTGGAGCGCCCGAAGGTCGCCGCGCACGGCGACGTCGCGTGCAACGTCGCGATGCAGCTCGCCAAGCCGCTCGGCGCGAACCCGCGCCAGCTCGCCGAGCAGATCGTCGCCGCGCTCACCGCGCAGCCGGCCGCGCAAGGGCTCGTCGAAGCCGCAGAAATCGCCGGCCCCGGCTTCATCAACCTGCGCCTGTCGGCCGCCGCGAAGCAGGCGGTGATCGCCGCCGTGTTCGACCAGGGCCGCGCGTTCGGCACGTCGGATCGCGAGAAAGGCAAGCAGGTGCTGCTCGAATTCGTGTCGGCGAACCCGACCGGCCCGCTGCACGTCGGCCACGGCCGCCAGGCCGCGCTCGGCGACGTGCTCGCGAACGTGATCGCGAGCCAGGGCTACGCGGTGCACCGCGAGTTCTACTACAACGACGCGGGCGTGCAGATCGGCAACCTCGCGATCTCGACGCAGGCGCGCGCGCGCGGCCTGAAGCCGGGCGACGCGGGCTGGCCGGAAGCCGCGTACAACGGCGAATACATCGCCGACATCGCACGCGACTACCTGAACGGCGAAACGGTCGCCGCGTCGGACGGCGAGCCCGTCAAGGGCGCGGGCGACGTCGAGGATCTCGACGCGATCCGCAAGTTCGCGGTCACGTACCTGCGTCGCGAGCAGGACATGGACCTGCAGGCGTTCGGCGTGAAGTTCGACCAGTACTACCTCGAATCGTCGCTGTACAGCGAAGGCCGCGTCGAGAAGACGGTCGACGCGCTGATCAAGGCCGGCATGACCTACGAGCAGGACGGTGCGCTGTGGCTGCGCACGACCGACGAAGGCGACGACAAGGATCGCGTGATGCGCAAGTCGGACGGCACGTACACGTACTTCGTGCCGGACGTCGCGTACCACGTGACGAAGTGGGAGCGCGGCTTCACGAAGGTGATCAACATCCAGGGCTCGGACCACCACGGCACGATCGCGCGCGTGCGCGCGGGCCTGCAGGGGCTGCACATCGGGATCCCGAAGGGCTATCCCGACTACGTGCTGCACAAGATGGTCACCGTGATGCGCGACGGCCAGGAAGTGAAGATCTCGAAGCGCGCGGGCAGCTACGTGACGGTGCGCGACCTGATCGAATGGTCGGGCGGCGCGGCGGCGGGCCAGGAAGCGGCGCCCGACCTGATCGACGAGGCGACCATCACGCGCGGCCGCGACGCGGTGCGCTTCTTCCTGATCTCGCGCAAGGCCGATACCGAGTTCGTGTTCGACATCGACCTCGCGCTGAAACAGAACGACGAGAACCCGGTCTATTACGTCCAGTACGCACATGCGCGGATCTGCTCGGTGCTCAACGAATTGAAGTCGCGCTACAACGTCGACGCCGCGCAACTGCCGGGCGCCGACCTGTCGCAACTGACGAGCGCGCAGGCCGCATCGCTGATGCAGAAGCTCGCCGAGTATCCGGACATGCTCACGCACGCGGCGAACGAGCTGGCGCCGCACGCGGTCGCGTTCTACCTGCGCGATCTCGCTGGCGAATTCCACTCGTTCTACAATGCGGAGCGCGTGCTGGTCGACGACGAAGCGCCGCGCAACGCGCGCGCCGCGCTCCTCGCCGCGACCCGGCAGGTGCTCGAGAACGGCCTGGCGGTGCTCGGCGTGTCCGCGCCCGCCAAGATGTAAGGACGCAAGCGGCCCGAACCGGGCAGCGAATGGCCGCGGCAGCGCCCGCCGCAGGAGCGCCTGCCGCAGCCTTTTCACGATTCTTTTTGCAGGTGACTCAAGCAATGGCACAACCACGCCGCACTTCGAAACAATCGAAACAAGCCGGAGGGACATTTCTTGGAATCGTGCTGGGCCTGATCGTCGGCCTCGCGATCGCCGTGGTGGTGGCGCTCTACATCACGCGTTCGCCGTCGCCGTTCGTGTCGAAGGTCGCGCCGCCGCCGGCCGACAACGGCGCGAGCCAGCCGCAGCAGTTCGACCCGAACCGTGCGCTGCAGGGCAAGACGCCCGGCCAGCCGGTGCCGCAGGCCGCGCAGCCCGCGCCGCCCAACACCGCGCCCGGCCAGGCCGCGAACCAGACCCAGGGCGGCCTGTTGCCCGAGCCGCAGATCGTCGAAGTGCCGCCGTCGGCCAACGGGTCGAGCGGCTCGAACAACACCGGCAGCTCGAGCAACACGACCGCATCGAACAATACGTCGTCGGGTAACGGCGTCGCCGTCGCGCCGAAGCCGGCCGACACCACGCCGCCGAAGAAGACGCCGCCGCCGCAACAGCAGCAGCAGGCCGGCGAGGACGACCTCGCGCGCTTCGCCGCGCAGAAGCAGGCGCAGCAGGCCGCCGCGCAAAAGCAGCAACAGCAGCAGCAGGCCGCGAACACGCCGAAGCCGACGTCGTCGGCCACCGCCGCCGCGGCAGCAAAGCCGCCGACCGCGAACGACGCGAATACCGGCTACTTCCTGCAGGTCGGCGCGTACAAGACGGAAGGCGACGCCGAGCAGCAGCGCGCGCGCCTCGGCTTCCAGGGCTTCGAGTCGAAGGTGTCGAAGCGCGATGTCAGCGGCGTGACCTATTTCCGCGTGCGCGTCGGCCCGTTCTCGAAGTTCGAGGATATGAACTCGGCCCGTCAGCGCTTGTCCGATGCAGGTGTCGACACGGCGGTGATCCGCTTCACGAAGCAGTAGGCAGCCGGTCGAGCCCACGCAGAACCCGTTACGTTTCGTAACCCGAGCAACTGATTCGACGTTCACAACATGAAAAAACTGCTTAGCACGCTCCTTCTGTCCCTGGGCCTCGCGGCCGGCTTCGCCCAGGCAACGCCTGCCGCGCCCGCCTCCGGCAAGGACTTCGAGGTGATGAAGTCGCCGCAGCCGGTGTCCGCGCCGGCCGGCAAGGTCGAGGTGATCGAGTTCTTCTGGTACGGCTGCCCGCACTGCTACGAATTCGAGCCGACGATCGAGGCCTGGGTGAAGAAGCAGGGCAACAACATCGACTTCAAGCGCGTGCCGGTCGCATTCCGCGACGATTTCATCCCGCACTCGAAGCTGTTCTATGCGGTGTCCGCGCTCGGCATCTCCGAGAAGGTCACGCCGGCGATCTTCAACGCGATCCACAAGCAGAAGAACTACCTGCTGACGCCGCAGGCGCAGGCCGACTTCCTGGCCACGCAGGGCGTCGACAAGAAGCAGTTCATGGACGCGTACAACTCGTTCAGCGTGCAGGGCCAGGTGAAGCAATCGGCCGAACTGCTGAAGAACTATGCGATCGACGGCGTGCCGACGGTCGTCGTCCAGGGCAAGTACAAGACGGGCCCCGCTTACACGAACAGCATCCCGGGTACCGCCCAGGTGCTCGACTTCCTCGTGAAGCAGGTTCAGGACAAGAAGCTCTGATCCCCACCCGCGCGCCGGCATGACTACTCCGCTGAAGGTCTTCATCACCGGCGCGTCGAGCGGCCTCGGCCTCGCGATGGCCGAGGAATACGCCCGCCAGGGCGCCACGCTCGCGCTGGTCGCGCGACGCACCGAGGCGCTCGATGCGTTCGCGCGGCGTTTCCCCAAGCTGTCCATCTCCGTCTATTCCGCCGACGTGCGCGATGCCGACGCGCTCGCGACGGCCGCCGCGTCGTTCATCGCGACGCACGGCTGCCCGGACGTCGTGATCGCGAACGCGGGCATCAGCCAGGGCGCCGTCACGGGCCAGGGCGATCTCGCGACGTTCCGCAACGTGATGGACATCAACTACTACGGGATGGTCGCGACGTTCGAGCCGTTCGTCGGCCCGATGACGGCTGCGCGCCACGGCACGCTGGTCGGCGTCGCGAGCGTCGCCGGCGTGCGCGGCCTGCCCGGCTCCGGCGCGTACAGCGCGTCGAAATCGGCCGCGATCAAGTATCTCGAATCGCTGCGCGTCGAGTTGCGCCCGGCCGGCGTCGGCGTCGTGACGATCGCACCCGGCTACATCCGCACGCCGATGACCGCGCACAACCCGTACCGGATGCCGTTCCTGATGGACGCCGACCGCTTCGCCGGGCGCGCGGCGAAAGCGATTGCGCGGCAGCACGCGTTCCGCGTGATTCCGTGGCAGATGGGCGTCGTCGCGAAGGTGCTGCACGTGCTGCCGCGCTGGCTGTACGACCGCCTGTTCGAGAAGGCGCCGCGCAAGCCGAAGGCCGGCGCGCACTGACGAATCGGCGGCCGGCCCGCGCGACACGCGCCGGGCCGCATCGCCGCATCGCCGCGCTGAAGCTTCGATTTCGCGGCACTTCCCGCGGCGTCCGCGCAGATCCCGCCGCGCGCCCCGACGCGCCGCGACCTCCCCTCCCCACCCGCCGCCTCCGCAGCACCTTCCGCCGCATCAACACCCGTTCCGTCGCGAACGCAGCCGTTTTTCGGTCAATTCGCTGCGTTCCGGCGCCTTTTTTCACGCGCCGCACGCTTTGACGTTATGCTGTTCGCCAGCCGCGCCGGCCCGCCCGCTTCCGGGCCGCGCCTGCATCCCGTCACCAAGCAAAAGCACAAGCCACGTGGGAGATCCTATGCACGTCAAGCTGTTCGCCGCGGCCGCGGTCGCCGCCGCACTCGCCGCCCCCGGCCTCGCCGCCGCCAAGCCGCTCACCGTCTGCACCGAATCGAGCCCGGACGGCTTCGACGTCGTGCAGTACAACTCGCTCGTCACGACCAACGCATCGGCCGACGTGATCTTCAACACGCTCGTGTCGTACGACGAAGCCGCGAAAAAGGTCGTGCCCGCGCTCGCCGACAAATGGGACGCGAGCGCCGACGGCCTCACCTACACGTTCCACCTGCGCCCGAACGTCGCGTTCCAGACCACCGACTATTTCAAGCCGGGCCGCGCGCTCGACGCGGACGACGTCGTATTCACGTTCACGCGGATGCTCGACGATGCGAACCCGTGGCACAAGGTGGCCGGCGCGAGCGGCTTCCCGCACGCGCAGTCGATGGGCCTAGTGAAACTCGTGAAGTCGGTCACGAAGGTCGACGACAGCACCGTGAAGTTCGTGCTGAACGAGCCGAACGCGACGTTCGTGCCGATCCTGACGATGGGCTTCGCGTCGATCTACTCGGCCGAATACGCGGACCAGCTGCTGAAGGCCGGCAAGCAGGCCGACCTGAACGCGAAGCCGGTCGGCACGGGCCCGTTCGTGCTGAAGAGCTATACGAAGGACGCGCTGATCCGCTACGACGTGAACCCGACGTACTGGGGCGCGAAGCCGAAGGTCGACCGGCTGATCTACGCGATCACGCCCGACCCGTCGGTGCGCCTGCAGAAGGTGAAGGCCGGCGAATGCCAGATCGCGCTGTCGCCGAAGCCGCAGGACGTGCTCGCCGCGAAGGGCGAAAGCGCGCTGAAGGTCGTGCAGACGCCCGCGTTCATGACCGCGTTCGTCGCGCTGAACACGCAGAAGAAGCCGCTCGACAACGACAAGGTGCGCGAGGCGCTGAACCTCGCGTTCGATCGTGCGACCTACCTGAAGGTCGTGTTCGACAACACCGCGACGGCCGCGAACAACCCGTATCCGCCGAACACGTGGAGCTACGCGAAGGACGTCGCGCCGTATGCGTACGATCCCGCGAAGGCGAAGCAGCTGCTCGCGCAGGCCGGCTTCCCGAACGGCTTCTCGACGACGATCTGGACGCGCCCGACCGGCAGCGTGCTGAACCCGAACCCGAAGGTCGGCGCGGAACTGCTGCAGGCCGACCTCGCGAAGATCGGCGTGAAGGCCGACGTGAAGGTGATCGAATGGGGCGAGCTGATCAAGCAGGCGAAGCTCGGCCAGCATGACATGCTGTTCATGGGCTGGGCCGGCGACAACGGCGACCCGGACAACTACCTGTCGCCGCAGTTCAGCTGCAATGCGGTGAAGTCGGGCATCAACTTCGCGCGCTTCTGCGACGCGCAGCTCGACAAGCTGATCGTCGACGGCAAGTCGACCGCCGACCAGGCCAAGCGCACGAAGCTGTATGAAGCCGCGCAGAAGATCATCCACGACCAGGCGCTGTGGATCCCGCTCGGCTACCCGACCGCCGCGGCGCTCACGCGCGCGAACGTGAGCGGCTATCGCGTGAGCCCGTTCGGACGGCAGAACTTCACGGCGGTGTCCGTGCAGTAATTCGACGCGATCGTCGCTTCCTCATTTGAAATCGAGCCCGGCGCGTTAATCGCCGGGCTTTTTTTATCTCGCTCGACTCAATTAGATTTAATCAAATTGAGTCAATTAACATTCCCACCGAAATTCAATAAAAAACTAGTAAAAATAGAGTTGATTTAGTATTTGTCAGATATCAAGCTGGCCAGTCGGCCTATACACTCTGCTGCTTCGGAAACATCGCAACACTAACTAATAGCCGAAGACTTATTCAGCAACGGAGATGGCCGATGTCGGAAAGCCAAGCATTGCAGCTGCTCGCGCAGCTCGTCTGGAACAGCGCCCTGATCGCCGGCCCCGTGCTCGCCGCGACGCTGATTGTCGGTCTGCTCGTCAGCATCTTTCAGGTCGTCACCCAATTACAGGAGATGAGCCTGAGCTACGTGCCGAAGCTCATCGTCGCCGGCGTTGTGATCGTGACGCTCGCCCCGTGGATGCTCGGTCGCCTGACAGGCTTCACCACCACATTGTTCACCGGCATCGCCGATCTCCGCTGAGCGATGACAGCCGAATCCTTCGTCGGCTGGTCGACGGCCGCACTACTACTGTCGCTACGCATCGGGCCGTTGCTCGTGCTCGCGCCGCCCTTCGCCCGGCTTCGCATCCCGGCACGAATTCGTATCTGCCTCGCGCTCGCGCTGGCCGGCGCATTCGCCACGCCGCTTCCCGACGTTCTTCGCGACAATCAAGCGGCGCTCGTCGAATGCGCCATCTCCGAACTCGCATTGGGATTCGCACTCGCATTTCCGTTTCAGGCGGCATTCGCCGCACTATCGTTCGCCGGGCGCGCGCTCGACGTGCAGGCGGGATTCGGCCTCGCCATGATCATCGATCCCGGTTCGCGCGAACGCGCACCGCTGTTCGGCACGCTCCTCAGGCTCGGCGCCGGCGCGATCTTCTTCGCGAGCGGCGCGCATCTCGAGCTGCTGCGGCTCATCGCAGCTTCGATCGACCGGATGCCGCCCGGCACCGCGCGCGTCATCGCATCACCGCAGGCGTTCATCGGCTATTTCGCAGTCGTGATGGGAATCGGCATCGGCGCCGTCGCTGCCGCCATGCTCGCGCTGTTCCTGATCGACCTGTCGATTGCGTTCCTGTCGCGCACCCTCCCGCAAATGAATGCGTTGATGCTGGGTCTGCAAGTAAAGGCGATCGCGGCGATCGCCGTCACGTCGCTGTCGATCGGACTGCTGGCGCCCGTCGTGCTGCGGCTGCTGCGCGCGGCGCTCGAATTTCCCTTTGCCCTTGGGGGAAACTGATGGCCGACCAGGAACAGGAAAAATCCGAACAGGCGACGCGCCACAAGCTCACCCGGGCTAGAAAGAAAGGACTCTTGCCCCGTAGCCAGGAGCTTGGCATCGTACTCGCCATCGCGGGTTGCGCCGGCTATCTGTGGCTATCCGGCGAGCGCATGGTCACTCGACTCGCCGCGCTCACGACGCGCATGTTGAACGACGCCCCCGGCATCGCGGTCGACGGACGCGCGATCGAGCACTGGTTCGGCGCATTGTTGCCGGAATGGGTGGCGGTCGTCGCACCGCTGATCGCCGCCACGGTAGGCGGCGCGCTCGTCGCCGCGCTCGCGCAGGCAGGCTTCCTGTTCGCACCCGACGCACTGAAGGCCGACTTCTCGCGACTGAATCCGGCGGCCGGCATCAAGCGTCTGTTTTCGATGCAGATCGTCATCGACGCCGCGAAAGCCTGCGTCAAGCTGGTCGTCTACTGCGCGCTCGCCTGGCGGTGCATCGCCGATGCGGTGCGCGCCGCGACGCACGCCGGGCTGACCATGCCCGGCCTGGCCCGCGCGCTCGGCTCGGCCGGGTCCGCGCTCGCCGTGCAATTGCTGATCGCTGCCACGTTCTTCGCGGTTCTCGATCAGGCGATCGTTCGGCGACGGTTCGCGAAACAGATGCGGATGAGCCGGCACGAGGTCAGACAGGAATTCAAGCAGCACGAGGGCGATCCGCGCATCAAGCAGCGCCGCAAGCAGCTGCAGCGCGAGTTGCTGCAACGCTCCCGCAGCCTGCGCGGCATGCGTGGCGCGGACGTGCTCGTGACCAACCCGACGCATTACGCAGTCGGACTCCGTTATGCGTCGGCCGAGATGGCCGCGCCAACTGTCGTGTCGAAAGGCGCGGGCGAGTTCGCGCTGCGCCTCAAAAAACTCGCGTTCGTTCATCGCGTACAGATCGTCGAGGAGCCGGCACTCGCACGTCAGCTGTTTCGCCGCGGCGCGCTCGAGCGCGAAATCCCGTGCCAGCTGTTCTCCGCGACAGCCGCCGTCTATCTACGCGTCCGTCGCATGCAGGAGCAGGCCCGATGACTTGGCTCAGGCACCGGCTGCGCGGCCAGTCCGATCTCGCGCTCGTGTTCGCGGCGAGCGCAATCCTGCTGATTCTGTTCGCGCCGATTCCCGCCGCCGCGCTCGATCTGCTGATCATCATCAACTTCGCGTTCGCATTCACGATTCTGCTGCTGACCTTCTATGTGACCCGCCCCGTTGAATTCTCGACGTTTCCGTCGCTGCTGCTGATCGCGACGCTGTTCCGCCTGTCGCTCAACGTCGCGGCGACGCGCCTCATCCTGTCCGGCGCCGATGCCGGCCAGGTGATCGGCGCAATCGGTGAATTCGCGGTGCAGGGCAACTACGTGATCGGTCTGATCGTGTTCTTCATCCTGGTCGTCGTCCAGTATGTGGTGGTCACCAATGGCGCGCAGCGCGTCTCCGAGGTCGCCGCCCGCTTCGTGCTCGATGCGATGCCCGGTCAGCAGATGAGCATCGACGCCGATCTCAACATGGGCCTCATCGATCAGGATGAAGCGAAGCATCGCCGCAAGACGCTCGAGCGCGAAGCGGGCTTCTACGGCTCGATGGATGGCGCGAGCAAGTTCGTCAAGGGCGACGCGATCGCCGGCATCGTCATCCTGCTGATCGACATTCTCGGCGGATGGGCGGTCGGCGTCGCCCAGATGGGCATGCCGTTCCCCGAGGCCGTCCGCACGTTTACGCTGCTCACGATCGGCGACGGCATCGTCACGCAGGTGCCCGCGCTGATCATCTCCGTCGCGACCGGGATCATCGTCACCCGTTCGTCCGCCGACAGCGCGCTGAGCCACGAGGCGCTGCGCCAGCTCGCGCGCTTCCCGAAGATCCAGTTGCTCGTCGCAGCGGCGCTGACGGGACTCGTTGCACTGCCCGGCATGCCGAAGTGGCCCGCCGCGCTACTCGCGCTCGCCGCGTTCGGTGTTTGGGCCGGCACGCGCGAGCGGCGCGCAGCGGCGGAAGAAGACGGCACGCCGCCCCCAACGCTCCCGCATGCCGACACCCCGGCAGCGCTACCCGCAGTCGAGGTTGTGTTCGGCGCGGCGCTGACGGCTGCCTGGCAGCCGATGCAGGTGGAATTTGCCGAGCGCATCGCGACATTTCGTGACCAGTACGCGGACGACAGCGGCTTCGTCGCACCCGCCGTCGTGTTCCGCGATTCGGCACATCTGCCCCCCGACGAATACGAAGTACGCCTGTTCGGCACCCGCTTCGGACAAGCCGCGACGTATCCGGGCCGTACGCTCGCGATTCATCCCGCCGGCGCCACCGGCACACTGCCCGGCACCATCACGCGCGACCCCGCGTTCGGCCTGCCGGCTGTCTGGATCGACGACGGGCTGCAAGAACGCGCCAAGGCGCTCGGCCACACGTGCGTCGATCCCGTCACTGCGCTCATGACGCACGTCACGGAGCTCGTCAAGGTTCACGCGGCGCGCCTGTTCGGGCGAACGGAAACGATCGCGCTGCTCGACGGCGTGCGCGAACGCCAGCCCGGCCTCGTCGACGAGATCGTGCCGAACGTGCTGGCTGTCGGCGACGTGCAGCAGGTGTTGCAGGGACTGCTCGCCGAACAGGTTCCGATCCGCGACATCGACCTGATCGTGCAGACGCTCGCCGACGTCGGGCGGCGCGAGAAAGACCCAGCGCTGCTCGTCGAAGCGGTGCGGCAGCGCCTCGGCCACGCAATCTGCCAGCGCGCGCAAGGCGATCGCGACGCGCTCGCGGTCCTGACGCTCGATCCGGCGCTCGAAGCCGAGATCGCGCGCAATCTTGCCGGCGCCGACGGTCACGGCGCGCATGTGCTCGATCCGCGGATCGCCGAGCCCTTCCTTGGCCGCCTGCTCGCGCAGGTGGAAACGATGATGCGCCAAGGGCACACGCCCGCGCTGCTGTGCCGGACCGATATCCGACGCTCGCTCAAGACCTTCTCCCGTCGCGTCGCGCCGCGACTCGTCGTGCTGTCGGTCAACGAAGTTCCGGACATCGTCGCGCTACGCGCGTTCGCGACCGTCGGCATCGATCCGCCGTCCGCTTCGCCATCTTCTTCGCCCGCCAGTTCGCCGCAGTCTTCGCCAACCCCGTCTCTCGCCGTTTAGACGCAGCACCGCTCCCGAGGAATTCCCGTGGATGACCTGATGACGTTGTCGATGCACCTGATCTCGCTCGAAACGCGGCGCCTGGAGACGGCCACACGCAATCTAGCGAACGTGGCGACGCCCGGCTACCGACGCGAAGTCGCCTTTCAGGAAATGCTGGCGAACCATGCGTCGAACGCCGTCAGCGCGCCGACGACCCACCATGTCACCGACTTTTCGGCTGGCCGGCTCGTCCATACCGCCGACCCGTTCGACCTCGCGATCGCGGGCGACGGCTTCTTCGAGGTGGCGACCGACGCCGGCACCGCTTACACGCGCGCCGGCACGTTCCGGCGCGCGCCCGACGGCCGCGTGGTTACGCGCGCGGGCGGTTGGCCGCTGCAGGGCACGGATGGCGATGTCGTCGTGAGCACGGACGGCTGGCGCGTCGATCCGGACGGCACCGTGATCGATCACGGCGTTTCGACCTCGACGATCCGCGTCGTGGCCTTCGATGAACCGTCTCGCCTGCGGCGTATCGCCAACGGCCTGTACGCGCCTGACAGCGCACACGGGACGCAGATCGCCACGGCGCAGCTCGCCCAGGGCTTCGTCGAGGCCTCGAACGTCAATGCCGCCGACGATATGGTGCGGCTCGTCGAGGCGATGCGCCGCGTCGAAACCGGACAAAAGCTCGTGCATGCGTATGACGACCTGATGGGCACCGTATTGCAACGCCTCGGAGGCATGTGAGATGAACAATGTGTTCTACATCGGCGCGACAGGTCTCGTCGCCCAGCAAACCGCCGTCGACACGACGGCCAACAATATCGCCAACCTGAATACCCCCGCGTTCAAGCGCGGCGCGGTCGATTTCTCGGCGCTGCTGGCCTCGAGCGGCCGGTCCTCGTCCCGGCCGGGCGCCGGCGGCGCAGACGGCGCGGGCGTGTCTGCGTCGATGCGCCCGGTGTTCTCGCCGGGCACGCTGCGGCGAACGGACGATGCCTGGGACGTCGCGATCCGCGGCAACGGCTTCATCGAGCTCGACGCGGGCCAGGGCGACTCGGTGCTATGGCGCGGCGGCCGGCTGCGCGTCGGCGACGACGGCTATCTGCGCGCGTCGAACGGCGTCCCGCTGAAAGCGGCAATCTCGGTGCCGCGAGACGCCGAGCGTCTGGAGATCACGCCGGACGGACAAGTGCTCGCCGTCGTCCCGAACCAGGCCGCACCGCTCGAGATCGGCTGGGTCGAGCTCGTGCAGCTCACCGATCCGCGCGCATTGCAGGCGCTCGGCGATGGAACCTACCGGCTCGCCGACGACGGCAACGCCGTCATCCGCGCACGTCCCGGCGAAGACAACACGGGCACGCTCGCGCAGCGTTTCAGCGAAGCATCGAACGTCGCGCTCGCGGACGAACTCGCCGGCCTGATGCTCTACCAGCGCGCGTACGCCGCAAGCGCAAAGCTCGTGCAAGTCGGCGATGAACTGATGGCCATCGCGAACGGACTGAAGCGATGAGCCGGTTCACGAACGACCGCCGCGCACGCGCGGCGGCAGCGCGTCCATACCGCCTCGCCGCGGCTGCGACGATCGCCTGCAGCACGTTGGTGACGGCGCCGTCCGCCCGCGCCGACGCGCTCTACCAACCGGACAACTTCCGGCCGCTGATCGCCGATCGCCGAGCGAGCGCAATCGGCGATATCGTCACGGTCCTCGTCTACGAGCAGTCGAGCGCGAGCCAGACGGCCGACACGTCGACGCGCGCTGGCTTCTCGCTCAACGGCAGCGTCTCGACGCTCTACGCCGGCAACAACCGCGCGCAGGTCGGCGCGGGCGACGACTACGGCGGACGCGGACAGATCCAGCGCACCGGCCGCCTGCTCGCACAACTGAGCGCCACCGTCGTCGACGTGCTGCCGGGCGGCGACCTCGTCGTCGCGGGCGAGCAGCGCATCGACGTCAACGGCGAGAAAACCGGCATCCGCCTGAACGGACGCGTGCGCGCGATCGACATCGGCCCCGGCAACACCGTGCTGTCGACCCGGCTCGCCGATGCCCGCATCGATTACACAGGCGACGGTTTCATCACCGACCGCACGCGGCCCGGGCTCATTCCGCGCTTTCTCGCATGGCTCGGCCTATGGTGACCCGCTTCTTCCTGTCGCTGCGCCACGCGCAGTTGCTCATCGCGTTCGCGCTCGTCGTCGCCTGCGCGCCGCCGGCCATAGCCAGCACGAGTGCGGAGGTGCGGCTCAAGGACATCGGCCGCTTCCTCGGCTGGCGCGACAACATGCTGGTCGGCTACGGCATCGTGACCGGCCTCGCCGGCTCCGGCGATTCGCCGCGCAACCAGGCAACCCGTCAGGCGCTTGCGAACCTGCTGTCGCAGTTCGACCTCGTCGTCGGCCACGAGCAGATCCAGAGCCGCAACGTCGCGATGGCGATGGTCACGGCCGCGCTGCCGCCCGCCGCGCACCCTGGCGACGCAATCGACGTCAACGTCACGTCGATAGGGGATGCGCGCAGCCTTGCGGGTGGCACGCTGATCATGACGCCGCTGCGCGGGCCGGACCGGCAGATCTATGCGCTTGCGCAAGGCCCCGTGTCGGTCGGCGGCTACCGGTACGACGCGAACGGCAACCTGAAACTGAAGAACCATCCGACGGTCGGCATCGTGCCGCGCGGCGGCACGGTCGAAGTCACCGTGCGCGCCGCGCTCGCCGCGCAGGACGGCAGGTTGCGCTTCGTACTCGGCGAGCCCGATCCAGTCACCGCACAACGAATCGCCCAGCGTGTCAACGGCACGCTCGGAACGCAGGTCGCGCGCGCGATCGGCGCGGACGCCGTCGAGATCGACGCGCCCGCCGATCCCGCCGCACTCACCGCGTTCGTCGCCCGCATCGAAGCGCTGTCGGTTGCGCCGGACCAGCGCTCGCGGGTCGTCGTCAACGAGCGCACCGGCACGGTGGTCGCCGGCGGAGACACGCGGATCGCGCCCGTCACGATCTCGCACGGCGACATCCGGGTATCGGTCACGACCGAGTACTCGGCATCGCAGCCGAACTTCGTCACGCTGACCGGACGCGACGTGCGCAGCCTCGTGATCGCCAATAGCGAACTGTCGGTCGACGAAGCGGGCCAGACCGTCGCCATATCGTTCCCGCGCGGCACCGTCGGCGATCTGGTCCACGCACTTTCGAAAGCGCGCATCGGCACACGCGATGTCATCGCGATCCTGCAGGCCGTCAAGGCGGCAGGCGCGCTGTATGCGGAACTCGTCATTCAATGAAGGAGGAACTAGCGATGTCGATGGAATGGGTAGCCGCGATCGCCGGCAAGGCGATGGACGGCTTGTACGCACGCTCGGCCGCGATCGCGCACAACGTCGCGAACGCGAATTCGGCCGGCTTTTCGCCGCTGCGGGTGACGTTCGAGGACGCGCTGTCGGCCGCTGCAGCCACGCGGCCGGGCGATACGGACACGGTACGACGCGAGCGTGTCGAGGCCGTCCGGCCGCAAACGCTCGTGTCGCCGGACACGGTTCGGCTCGATCACGAAATCGCCGACGCGTCGCAGACGTCGGCGCGCTACACGCTGCTCGCGAACGTGGTCGCCCGCACGCTGCAGCTCAGGCAGCTCGCGGTGCGTGGAGGCTGACCATGTCGGACACGATCTTTGCGATCGCGCGTTCGGGGCTCGACGTCGAGCGTCAGCGCCTCGAACTCATCGCCCGGAATTTCGCCAACGCAGGCGTCGCTCTCGATCCCGCGGCCGAGCCGTATCGGCCGTTGCGGCTCGTATCGGCGCCGAACGTCGCGCCGGCCTTCCCCGATGCGCTGCGGCACGCATCCGGCACCGTGCCTGCCGAGCGGCTCGCCGGCACGCATGCGCTCGGCGTCGAAACACTCGACATGCCGCCGCGCGTGGTACGCGACCCTGCGCATCCGCACGCCGATGCGCAAGGCCTGGTTCGCTACCCGGGTCTCGATCATGCCGCCGAGATGGCGCTGCTGGTCCAGACCCTGCGCACCTACGAAGCGAACGTCGTGATGTTCAACGCTGCACGCTCGATGTATCTGCGTGCGCTCGACATCGGAGGGCAGTCATGACGCCCGTCGACGCCATCGCCGAATACACGGCGGAAGCGCCGCTCGCAGGGCTCTTCGCGCTCGCAACGAACGGCTTCGAAACGCTGCTGATGGACGGGGTGCGGAACGTCGACCGCGCGCTGCGCACCGCCGAGGCGGCCGGTGCAGCGTTCGCGCTCGGCGACGATCGGCCGCCGCATCAGGTCGTGCTCGCGCTCGAGGACGCGCGGCTCAAGCTGCAATTCGCGCTCAACGTGCGCGCGCGGCTCGTCGAGGGCTACCAGGAACTGATGCGGATGCAACTGTGACATGAATCGACCGATTTCGCGCCTCGGCGCCTATTTCGCGACCGGCTCGCGCACGCGCCAATTCGCGCTCGCCGGCACACTCACCGCAGTGGTCGGTTGCGCCGGACTCGCCGCCTGGTTCGCGTTGCGCCCGTCGTATCAGATCCTGGCGCGCGATCTGAAGCCGCAGGACGCCGCCGCAGTCGCCGCACAGCTCGACAAGGAAAAGATACCGTTTCGCTACGACGAGCAAACGGCCGCCATTCTCGTACCGGCTGGCGATGCGCGCGCGGCCCGCGTCATGCTGACGGGCACGGACCTGCGCCTGCAGGGCGTCGTCGGCTTCGAGCTCTTCAACCAGAGCGACTTCGGCCTGACGGAGTTCGCGCAGAAGGTGAATTACCAGCGCGCGCTGCAAGGCGAACTAGCACGCACGATCGCGACACTCGACGCGATCGAGCTCGCACGCGTGCACCTGAGCCTGCCGGAAGCATCGCTGTTTCGCCGCGACCGCAACCGACCCAAGGCGTCGGTCGCGCTGTTCGTTCGCGATGGCCACGTGCTCGAACCAGACGTCGTCAAGGGAATCCAGCGACTGGTCGCGGCGGCCGTGCCCGAAATGTCGGCCGCCGACGTCTCGGTGCTCGACCAGCGCGGCGCATCCGCCGATGCGCGCGGTGCCGACGTCGACGATCCGAAGTTCGCGCTGAAAACCGCCGTCGAGCAGCGTTACGAGCGCAAGATTCTCGCGCAGATCGCCCCCATCATCGGCGCGAACCGCGCGGCGGTCAGCGTCGACGCGACGCTCGACTTCGACCAGATCCGCACGACCCGCGAATCCGGCCTCACGCAGTCGTCTGCCGGTCAGGACGGCACGCCGGGCCTGCCGGTTCATCGCGCGCCCGCCGGGCCGCCGGCAACCAGCCTGCCGCCGCTGCCCGCCGCGCCGCCGGCGCCGGAGACCGCCCGCTCGGAGCGTAGCGTCGAGCAGATCGTCCGGAGCCCCGGCGCGATACGCAAACTGTCGGTCGGTATCGTGTTCGACGGCGCGATGCCGACCGACCAAGTCGCTCGCCTGCGCGATGTCGTCGCCGCGTCGATCGGTCTCGATCCCGCGCGCGGCGATACGCTCGCGACGTTCGTGCGCGAAGCCGCGACGGGGCCGGCAGACACGCGCCCCGAGCCGGTCGCGTCACCCCCGTCACCCGCGTCGATATCGACTTCGCACCATGAAAGCCGTCCGATCGTCGAACCCGCTAACGCGCTGCGACGGGCCGAACCGCTCTGGCGACATATCGTCGAGCTCGGCAGCGTGCCGCCGGGTGCGCTGCTCGCAGCAGCGGCGGGGGTCTGCGTCGCGGCGGCCTGGGCAACTCGCCGCAGACTACGTAGGCGGCACGCGCAACCACGACAGCTGAACGACGCCCAGCGCGCCGACTACGCGATGCGCCTGCGGCTATTGCTCGCCGAGCCTGGCAAATCGCCCGGAGATCCGCATGACGCCCGTTGACCAGGCGCGCCGGCTGCGTCGTACGGTGGCGGAACTCGCCCGCTGCAGGATCGAGGACGTCGAGTCGGTCTGGACGATGTTGTCCGTCGCCGAGCGCGAACGACTGCGGCCGCTGCTTGCCGAGGCATCGCGCGCGATCACGGGACATGCTGTGCCGCTCGCAACCGCGCCTGACGATGCAGAGGCCCGGATGCGCGCGGACCGGCTCACGCACGTGCTCGCCGTGCTGCCGGTCGAACTGTCGGCACGCATTGCGGCCGGGCTCGGCGATCTCGAACGAGACAGCGTATTCGTCCGATTGACCGACGCGCGCCGGCAAGCGCTGGCCGGCCATGTCGCGCAACACGCCGGATTCCGTCTGTCGCAGCACGCAGCCGATGCGCTGCGCGACGCCGCACTGGCGGTTGTCGCGACGAATCAAGCCGCGCCATCGGCACCGGTCCCGACGCCGCGCCCCCTGCGCGTCCGGCTCCGAAACTGGCTGGGAAGACACCGATGAGCAAGCTGCTGAAAGCGCATCGCGTGCGGCTCGAAAACGGGCACAAGCGGCTGGCGTCGGAGACCGCGTATGCGCGACGACAGGCATCGGACGAGTCGATCGCGTCGCCGAACCCGCACACGACCGAAATCGCCGAGCTGACCGCTCGAATCGCCGAACTCGAAGCGGCATGCGCCGCGCTCGAAAGCGCCCAGCAAGCCGCATACCGGAAAGGCATCGACGAAGGCGGCCGCGCGGCCGATGCCCGTGCGAAGCGCGACGACGAGGCACGCATCGATGTGCTGTCGCGCGGCTTGAAGGATGCACACTCCGCGTTACAGGTGCGATTCGCGTCGCTCGAAAGCCTTGCGCTCGACGTCGCCCGGGCCGCGCTGGAGCAGATGTTCGGTGCGACCGAATGCTATCCGGCCCTGATCGCGCAAACGATCCGGCACCACGTCGCACACATGCAAGCGGGCACGGTATTGACTGTCGACGTGTCGCGCGCCGACTTTCCCGACGACAACGCATTGCTGCCGATCGCCGCGGCCGCGCCCGATTCGGTCGTCACCGCACATCCGCACCTGCCGGCCGGCGCGTGCCGGCTCGGCCTCGCGCCGGGCCGCGCCGAGCTCGATCTCCCCCGCCAATGCGGCCGCCTGCTGGCCGCCCTCGACCCGTTACGCAGCGATGACGATCCGAACGCCACCTGAACACGCGTACGTCGCGGCGATCCGCGCAACCGATCCCGTGCGACGCACCGGCGCCGTCACGCGCGTGATGCCGACATTCGTCGAAGCGGACGGCCCGGGCGCGCCGCTCGGCTCGCTATGCGCAATCGGCGGCGAACGCTCGGAGCCGACACTCGCCGAGATCGTCAACGTCGAACGCACTCGCGTCACGCTCGCGCCGTACTCGACCGCCGCCGCGATCCGGATCGGCGACGAAGTCCACGCGCTGCAGACGGGCGCGACACTCCCCGTCGGCGACGCGTGGCTGGGCCGCGTCGTCGATCCGCTCGGGCACCCGCTCGACGACGGTGGGCCGCTCGGTCACTGCTCGGAGTCCTGGCCGCTCGCCGGCGTCGCGACGCCGCCGCTCGCGCGGCAGTCCCCCGAGCAGCCGCTCGAGACCGGCGTACGCGCGCTCGACGCGCTGTTGACACTCGGCGTCGGTCAGCGCGTTGGCCTGTTCGCGGGTAGCGGCGTCGGCAAGACGACGCTGCTCGGCTCACTCACGCGCGGCGTCCGCGCCGATGTCCGCGTGCTGTGCCTCGTCGGCGAACGCGGCCGCGAAGCCGAGGAATGCTGGAACCGGACGTTGTCCGCAGCCGAGCGCGCGCGCTCGACGCTCGTCGTCGCGACCTCCGACCAGTCCGCCGCGCTGCGGGCGCGCAGCGTGCCGGCCGCGCTGTCGATCGCCGAATACTTCCGGTCGCAAGGCGCGCACGTCCTGCTGATGATCGACTCCATTACCCGCTATGCGCTCGCGCTGCGTGAAACCGGCCTCGCCGCCGGCGAACCGCCGACCCTACGCGCATACACGCCGGGTGTGTTCGCCGCGCTGCCGAAAATCGTCGAACGCTGCGGCGCGCTGAAGGACGGCGGCGCAATCACTGCGCTGATGACCGTGCTGACCGAAAGCGACGAGATCGACGATCCGATGGCGGAGACGATGCGGGCGCTGCTCGACGGCCATATCGTGCTCAGCCGCGAACTTGCGGAGCAGGGACATTTCCCGCCGATTCACGTGCCGAAGAGCGTGAGCCGCGTCAGCCGGTACGTCGCGAGCGACGCGGAGCGCGCGCTGGCCGCCGACGCGATCGCTCAGCTTGCGCTGTACGAGACGTCGAAGCCCCTGGTCGAATCCGGGCTCTACACGGCCGGCAGTCATCCCGCGCTCGACCGCGCACTGCGCCTGCGCCCCGCGTTGCTCGCGTTCCTGCAGCAGGCCCCCGATCGCCCGACCGAACGGAAGCAGGCCATCGCGATGCTCGCATCCCTGTTGGAGACCACCGCATGAAATCCACTGCCCCGTTGACCGCGGCGACACGGATCGCCCATCTCCGTGCGCTGCAATTGTCGCGCGAGCGCGCCGAGGCCAAGCGGCTTGCCGACGCGCGCGAGGCCGCGCAGGCACGCGAACACGAAGCCGCGAACCGGATGGCGGCCATCGCGCGGGAGAGCCGATCCGGCCCCGCCAGCGCCGTCCTGCCGATCGATCTGCTGCGCAATCGCGCCGGCGCGATCGACGCGGCGCACGGTACCTGGCTGACGGTTGCCGAACAAGCGCGCGCCGCCACATCGCAGGCCGATGCGCACCGTCCGACACTCGAGCGGCACCATCAATGCGCGGACGCGGCCGACCGGCTCGTCGCGCAGGCGCGCATCGCCGAGCGACGCGCGCGCGACAAGGCGGACGACGCGCGGCTCGATGACTGGCTGTCGACCTGTCGGAGGCGTCCGTGAGCATTGCGCCGACTGCCACCGGACACTCGCACGACGGCGTCCCGGCCGAGATCGCGGCAGCGACGCGCCGGGACGGCGCGCCGTCGGCATTTGCGCAGACGTTACGCCAGCTCGAACGAGACATGTGGCGGGGGGCGGTAGCCGGCCACACGCCTCAGGCTCAGAAGTCACGCCCGCTCGCTCCGCTGCGCGGGTCATCGCCGGCGGCACCGGCCAGCGTTCATGCCGCCGATTCTTCACCGGCGATTCGAGCGGCGGTCGAAACGACGGCACTGCAACCGGGTACCGGGCACCGCACTCACGCGCAACCCGGCTCCGTGGTCAGCGATCGTCCGACACACACGCCGAGCCGGACACTCCCGTCCATAGGAGCTGACGCGCAGCCCGATACCTTGGCGCGCCCGCTTGCCGCGACGTCGACAGCTGCCTTCTATCGGGCAAGGCCCACTCCTGATCCGCAGCCGGCGCACGTTGCGAGCCAGCGTGCGTGCGCTTCGGAGCCTGGCGCAGCCGCACCGGCCGCTGCCGTACCGCCCTGCACGCTCAGCGTGCTGACGGGCGAGGCCGGCATCTCGGTTGCGATCCGCGCGACCGGTATCGACGACGCGACGCTCGCACAGCGAACGTTCGCCGAACTGCGCCGACTCGGCCTGCCTGACGCGCGGCTCTTCATCAACGGCAGGCTTTTCATCGCGACGAACCCACTCCCAGGAGGAACACATGGCGATTGACTCCCTCGGCCCCGTGCCCGGCGGCGGCACGCAAACCGATCCAACCGGGCTCGACCTGCAGTCGTTGCTGCGGATCATCGTGACCCAGCTCACCTATCAGGATCCACTCAAGCCGGTCGACAACTACGAATTCGTATCGCAGCTCGCCCAATTCACATCGCTCGAGCAGAGCCGCCAGATTGCATCGAAGATCGACGATCTGCTGTCCGTGCAATCGGCCACGCAGACGCTTGGCCTGCTCGGACGCAAGGTTGACGTGCGCGGCGACACGGGCACGATCTCCGGCATCGTCAAGGGCCTGTCGTTCAAGGACGGCGAATCGAAGCTGACGATCGAGTCCGAAGCGGGACAGTTCCTCACCGACGCGACGGTGTCGCAGATCCTGACGGTCCGTTGAGGAGGCGCCGATGCTCGACAGTCTCTACATCGGCATGAGCGGTCTCACGGCCTACTCCAAGGGCCTGCAGACCGTCGGCAACAACGTCGCGAACCTGAACACGCCGGGCTTCAAGTCGTCGACGCCGTGTTTCCAGGATCTCTACGACGGCCGGGCGACCGCGCGCGAGGCGACGCGCTCCGGCAGCGGCGTCGCATACGCGCAGGCTGCGCTGAACTTCCGGCAGGGCGAACTGCGCGGCAGCACGGGGCAGCTCGATCTCGCGATCGACGGCGACGGCCTGCTCGCGCTCCGCGACGGCGACACGACCCGCTACGCGCGAACCGGTCGATTCCAGATCGACGACGACGGTTTCGTGACCGAGCGGTCGAACGGGTTGAAACTCACCGCACTCGACCCTGCCGGCACGGTCTCGCCCATCTCGCTCGCGGGCCGGCTGCTCGACCCGCCGCGCGCGACGCAAGTCGTCCGGTTCACCGACAACCTGTCGCCCGGTTCGACCAACTTCGCCGTCCCCGGCGTCGATATCTACGACGCGAACGGAGCGAAGCACACGTTGAAGGTGTCATTCGCGCCGGATGCCGCCGTGATGCCGGGGCGCTGGAAAGTCACCGTTACCGATAGCAACGGCACGCCGCTCCAGATCGGCACGCTGCAGTTCCACGGCGGTATTCCCGAACCGGGCCAGGACAAGATCGAAGTCACGCTGCCGTCGTCGGGGCTCACGGTCAAGCTGGATTTTTCCACGGGCGTGACCGCATTCTCGTCAGGCGCCACTTCGACGCTGCGCGTGGCGAAGCAGGACGGCTATGCAGCCGGCACGCTCGCATCGATGAGCATCGACGACGACGGGCAGCTCGCGCTGCGCTACTCGAACGGGCAGACCGCCACGGCCGGCGCCGTCGCACTTGCTCGGTTCGCCGACCCGCAGCGCCTCGTGCAGCGAGACGCCGGCCTGTTCGACGCGACGCACCTGCCGCCGCCGCGCCATGCGAAGAGCGGCGATCCGCTTGTCGGCCGGTTGCGGGCCGGCGCGACCGAAGCATCCAATGTCGACCTGTCCGGCGAGTTCGGCCAGCTCATCCTCATCCAGCGTGGTTTCCAGGCCGCGTCGCAAGTGGTGAGCACGTCGAACGAGATGATCATGCAACTGTTCCAGATGCGGGGGCAGGGATGACGGATGCGATCCCGCGCTGGCGGCCGCTCGCCGACCACGATCTCGCCGAGGCCCGGTCGCTGTCGGAACATGCCGTTGCTCCTTGGCTGCGGGCATGGTGCGACGATGCGCTCCAAGTGGATAGCGTCGAGCGGATCGCCCCCATGCAGCCGTTGCCGTGGCCGCCGGCCAGCCATGTCTGGGCCTGCGGGCCGCATGTCCGATGGGCAATCCAGCCGTCCGCGCTCGATCGGCTCGTGCGCCGCGCGCTCGACCTGCCCGACGGCTTCGCCGCGACCGGATCCGATGCCCGCGCCGACGTGCTGCGCGCGTTCGAACAATCGATGATCGACGCGATGGCCGACACGCTGCGCACCATCGTTGGCGAAAGCGCCCCCGATGCACGGCGTCTGTCGCCGCTCGATACGACAGCGACAAGCGAACTTCGCTACGGCGGCATTCACGTCCGGCTCGCGCTCGGCCCCGCCGACGCGTGGTTGTCGATCGTCTACGCCGCGCCGTTCTGGTGGGCCAGGCAGGCGTCCGACGCCATCCCGGCCACGCCGCCCGACGTGCTGACGCCGCGCGCCGCAGCCCTCGAAGCGACCCGCACACGCGTTCATGCGCGAATCGGCTGCGCGGCGCTGCCCATCGCGCAACTGCTCGATCTCGCACCCGGCGACGTCATCGTCGTCGCCGACCGACTCGATCCTTCGATCTCGCTCGAGGCGGGAGACGCCGGCGGGTCAGCGCTCGGCATTGGTCGCCTCGGCCGCGTCGGCGAACAGCTTTCCGTTCAACTGCACTCGCTCGCAGAACCCAAGGAGCATCCATGACTCTTCACGCCACCTCAGCGCTTCCCGCCGTCATGCGCGTCGAGCTTCCCGAACAGGAAGCGCCTGCCGAATCCGATACCGAGTGCCTGACCGTTCATCCCGGCCTCGACCTTGTCCACGATGTCACCGTCTCCCTCGACATCCATCTCGGCTCATCGGATCTCTCCATCAAGGATCTGATGGCGTTGCAGCCAGGCTCCGTCGTCACGCTCGACCGCCGGATCGACGACTTCGTCGAAGTTCGCCTCAATGGGCGGACCGTTGCGCGTGCCGAAATCGTCGCGGTCGAGGACCAGTTCGGCATCCGGATCACCGACGTCATCCGGGAGCGCTGAATGCCGGAGTTCGCCTTGACCGCAGGATCGCTTCCGATGCCGACCGCTGTCGCATCCGGTACCGTGGCTGCTGCATCTTCGCCCTCCACGATCGCGCTTGGGCCAATGCTTGCCAACGGCGTCGACCTGTATAGGATCGGCGGCGCGCTCGTCCTGTGCATCATGCTCGGCGTCGCCGCGATTTTCCTGCTGCGTCGATACGGATTCGGCCGAGCCGACGGGGTCGGAATGCCAGCCGGCCGGAAATGCCTGACGATCGTCGACACGGTGCGGCTGGCGCCCCGCGTCACGCTTCACGTCGTTGAATACGACGAACGACACGTACTGCTCGCCCTCGATGCAAGCGGAATCACGTTGCTCGATGCGCACTCGCGCCCTGCGTCGGAGACGACGTCGTGACGCCACGCCTCTCGTCCGGCGTACCTATTCTGCCCACGTTGTCACGAGGGCTGCGTCTGTTGCTTGTCTGCGCACTGCTCTGCGGATTGACCGCGCATGCCGCCGAAGCGATTGCCGCGCCGTCCGGCACACCCTTCGCGCTCGATCGCGAGGGGGCGTCCGAGGCCGTACGCATCGCGGTAATGCTGACACTGCTGAGCATCGGTCCGGCACTGGTCGTTTCGATGACCGCTTTCATCCGCATCGTCATCGTGCTGTCGATGATCCGGCATGCATTCGGAATGCCCGAAACGCCACCGACGCCCGTGCTGATCAGCCTCGCGTTGTTCCTGACCGCGTTCGTGATGATGCCCACGTTCGAAACACTCAACCACGACGCGCTGCAACCCTTCATGGCCGGCCGCCTCGGCATCGACCGGGCGCTCGAAACCGGCGCGGCGCCGCTGCGCGATTTCATGCTGCGCCAGGTGCGCGACGACGAGCTGCGGCTGATGTACGAGCTGTCGCGCAAGCCGCTGCCCGACACGGCCGGCGACGTCGGGCTGCTGCAGCTCACGCCTGCATTCATCCTGAACGAGCTGCGCGTCGCGTTCCAGATCGGCTTCGTCGTGCTGCTGCCGTTCCTGCTGATCGATCTCGTGGTGTCGGCCGTGCTGCTGTCGCTCGGCATGCTGATGGTGCCGCCCGCGACCATCTCGCTGCCGCTCAAGATCCTGCTGTTCGTGCTGATCGACGGCTGGGGCCTCGTGCTGCGAGGAGTACTTGGAGGATTCCGATGACGCAGGCGGGTGCGAGCAACCAGAATCCGCGAACGGCCGACGGCGGCAACGCACGGCCCGAAGCGGAGCTGTGGCGCATGTGGGCCACCGAGCGTTGCGCACGCACCCGCGAAGCCGTGTTTGCGCATTACCTGCCCTATGCGCGCGCCATCGCGGCGCGGCTCTATGCGGGACGGCATCGCGACGACGTCGAGTTCCGGGATTTCGTCCAGCTCGCGTGTATCGGTCTGCTCGAATCGATCGACCGCTTCGATCCGGCGCGCGGCGTGGCGTTCGAAACCTTCTGTACGACGCGTGTGAAGGGCGCGATCCTGAGCGGGGTCGAGAAACTGACCGATGGCCAGGAGCAGATCTCGTTCTCGCGGCGTGTGCGACGGGAGCGCGTCGCGTCGCTCCAGACCGACGACGAGCCCGCGGCACGCGACACGTTCCAGGCACTCGGCGCACTGGCGGCCGGGCTCGCGCTCGGCTTCATGCTCGATGGCACGGGGCTCGTCGCACCGCCAAACGACGCCGCGCACCCGGATGATCTGAGGCTGCCCGGGGCAGCCTATCGCGGCATTGCGTGGCGCCAGACGAAAGACCGGTTGGTCGACGCGGTCGGGCGTCTTCCGGAACGGACCAGAAAAATCATTCAGTACCACTATTTTCACGGCCTTGGATTCGAGCAGATCGCCGATATCCTCGGCCTCAGCAAGGGCAGGATTTCGCAGCTGCATCGCGCTGCGCTCGCCGATCTGCGCAAGCGGCTCGGGGAGCCGGAACACCTGCATGTGATCGGATGAAGGAGACCTCGATGAATCGCAACCATGATGACATCACGCTATGCGATGACGATACGATGGGCGACATTGCCCGTCTGATGAGCGGCCCCGACGACGAGGCGCTCGTGCAACTCGACGCCGCGCTGGCGCACTGGCCGGGGGACCATCGGCTGTGGTTCCTCCGAGGGTCGATCTACGCCGGACAGCAACGCCGCAACGAAGCGCGCGCCGACTTCTCGCAGACCATCGCGCTCGCGCCGGATTTCGACATCGCGCGCTTCATGCTCGGGATGATCGAATTGCTCGACGGGCAAGTTTCCGAGGCGACGGCCATCTGGGCGACGCTCGACGAAAGGCTGTCGCAACACGATGCACTACGGTTGTTCAAGACAGGACTGCTGGCGCTGTGCGACGACCGATTCGATGCCGCGCTGGACTGGTTGAAACGCGGGCTCGTAGTGAACCAGCGCTATCCGGGTATCGACGGATATATCGAGACGATCGTCGCGCACCTCGAGACGCTGATGCGAAAGGCCGACGACGAAGCGATGAGCGGGCATCTTCTGTTGTCCGGCTATCTCGCGTCACGGACGCGTCATTGACGACCATCGGAGTGCTCATGGATCCCGTTTCGACAATCAATCAGGTTTTGGCATTACTGCGGCAGCAGATCGTCGACCGGACGCGGCGTCCGGCAAGTCGGCAGGCAGGCCCGAAAGCCGTACGAGACGGCAACCAGGTCGACGCACGCGCGGCGGGGGCGGACTTGCGTACGTTGTTACAGAAGAGGATCGGTGCGCTGCACGCCGCCGGCATCGACGACGCCGCGCGATTGGCGCGAGCGGTGATCGACGTCGCGCTGCGGTACGAATTCGGCCCAAGGCTCGCCAATGAACCCGAGTTTCAGGAGATGGTGGAGTGGGCGTGCAAGGGAGTCATGGAGGACAGGAGCGCGTCGGCACTGGTGGGTGACGTGGTGCGCGAGATCGGGCGGGGGGCTGTAAAACGGTGAAGCTCACATGCGTGTTTTCTAACTGGGGGCGCCCGGCGCTTTGCTCGGGGCATTGCTCGGGGCCGAGCCACACACTACGATCACCCCGCCTGGTCGTGTCCGGAACACAATGCGATTTGCATGAATCGACATGCCGCGGCCGTCGCGGTGGTGCAGGTAGGAAAAGACTCCGCCTCCGACGAAGTGCAAGGTGTGAGAGGTTGTTTCATGCACGTGTGCGATCTCGTGTCGGAGAATCAGCGAGAGATCGTCGATCTGGACCCTGCGGATTTCGGGAACGGTCGCGTTGATTTCGCCTGATTCGGAGACGAGGTATCGGTCGCCTTCAGGCCCCTCGATGAGGTGGCTGCCATCGGGAAAGTCGGTGCGTGTGCTGCCGGGGATGTCGACGTAAGGCCCAACCGGCACGATGGCCGGTGGGCCAACTTCTTTCGGCAGGCTCTGGTCGGCGTTCATTTTGAATTGGAATCGCCTACTACCTGGGCAACGGCTGCGCGAAAATCGGCATCGTCAAGCAGCCTACCAACCAACTTGCGATACAGTGCCTCATACTGACCCGCTGCCAGGGGAATGGCAGACACGCCGATGAACGGTGAATCCCATGTCGATTCCGTCCGCAATGTGTGGTCATAAAGCACCGTGCCTGAGCGCGTAACAACGAAGCGCGCTCCCAGCGTCGCCTTACCTACCCCCACGGGTGCTTCGACCATACTGTCAATCAGCGTGCCGGTGATCACAATATCGGAGTGCATATCCAATAAGCCAGCAGACTGCAGCTCGACACGCAGAGTTTCGCGCAAATACTGAGCCATTGAGTCATTGACTGGTGAGCGCACCTTGTTGCTGCGGATACTGACACCCCGGTCCATACTCGCCGGTTTGGACGCATCCAATTTGAAACGCCCAACTTCCACAGCATGAATTTCGCCTCTGTCATTGCGCAGCCTAGCGGCGTTCTCGATGGTCGGCTGCGGTGGGCTCATCGGCATTTCAGTGCAGCCGGTCATCAGTGCGCCCAGCAATGCCAGCCATGTTGCGCACCGCAGATGTGCGTCAGTTGAATGCTGGATCATGAGACAAGTCGTTAAGAGCGTTGCTCAACGCGTCGCGCGTCACCTTGTTGATTGCCTCCAGCACCGACGTCGCCTTTTGTGCAGTAGCGGGGGGACTCGCATTGCCAATCGTCGTATGGATCGCGTGCCGAACCGTCTTTACGATCGGCGTGGGCTGGCCCAGAGGCAAATAGCTCAGTGTGCAGATATAGCCGTCGGTGACGGTGCTGCCAGCCAAACCGAAGGTCAAGCCGGTAACAACACCCTTGGAAGCTGCGTCTTCGGTCAGCGGAATGTTGTTAAGTGTGACGTTGAGCAGGCCTGCGTTTGGTGTCGGATCAGTCGAGACTGCTGAAAAAAGAGCGCTGTCCTTCACTTCTCTGCTGACCGCGTCCTTGAGCAAGTCGGTGACTCGAGGATTTGGCACGCCCTTGGTCTGGAACTCGAAAACAAGTTGCACCGGCTTTGGATTCACCACACTCTTCATCTGCGCAACCGGTACCTCCTTGGTGGCCGTATCCACATAGACGCTGGCGCAACCTGTCATCATCGATGCGAGGATAAGCATCGACGAAATAGCCATTGTACTAATGAATGATTTTTCAAAGTATTTCATTGCATCCCCCACGAACCCAACATTGATAGAATTTAAAGCATTCAAAAACAAACCAATAAATCGGCACTCGATCACACCAAATCATCTACATCATTTAAATTTCCAAATCGAACATTCAAAACACATCGCTACACCCGCCGGCGCAGGTCCGCCCAGTAGCTGAACGCGCGCGCCTTGCCCTTTTGATTGCCTCCGTCGACGTATACCGACTTCAGGTTCACGTTCACGTCGTAGTTGTAGTAGCTCGATGCCGGATTCCACCCCGGCGCGTTCGGGCTCGTGCATTGCAACACCGCCGTCTTCTGCTTCGCGCCGTCCACCGTTCGTGGAAGTCACTCCACTGCCCTTCTTCCAGTCCATCGACATATCGACCTTCGCTAGCTAGGCTTCAGCTTGGGTAGTAAGCGCGAAACAGCCCGTGACGAATCCACCGAGAACCATCCTCCGACATGTAGCGCGTATAGCGATAGTGAGTCTCCCCAGTGTCATAGGGAATCTCTGCAATCGACATTGAAGCCGAGACGTCTACGCATCACGTCATCGCCGACGACTGGCTACGATGCGCAATCTCCGGAATCTGCGAGATGTGCCTCGATGACGACGAGCGCTGGCGCATTTCCAAGGTTTTTTCTAGCGCAGCTAGCGCTCATGCAACAACGCCGCGCGCAACGCGGGCGTTGTTAGGCTATTGATGACCGAATGGGCACAAGGTTCGGCCAATGTACCCTATCAGCCTGCCTCCTTGTCTTCGCGGTAAATGGCGTGTGCCATATCGCGTGCGTCATTCAGCGAAATTTCAAAGACGCCACTAATCAATACAATACATTCAAAGTTCTTGTACCCGTCCTCTCGAGCTTTGCGGAATACTTCTTGTGGTGACGCGCCTGCGTCTTTCATCGCGATATATGGCGTTGGGTCTTGGCGAAGTTGTACGCTCATTTTTGCAAATCCTCCAGTCGGCGCAGGATGGGAACATACTTATTGAACCCAAATGAGTTGATGAGAACTGGATCACCTGGCGTGAACCCTCTACGAACCAGGACATTCGCAAGCGCATCATTCTGGAGATCTGCTCCGAATAGCTCCTATGGAACAAGGCTTTCCAACCTATCAATACGATTCGGTCCAATTTTTTTGTCCAGACGCATATTTTTTACGTTTGCTAGCCCCCACGATCGAAGGGAGACGAGCGATACAACTAAAAAAGAGACCGGAAATACCGAACGGCGCTCCGGCTCACTTATCTCCACCGATGGTCAGACGAATAACGAATCCCAAAGAATATGCTTCGCATACGATCTGGCATCTTCCTCCGTATCGCAAAAAGCCACTTCATATTGCTCAAGAACGGATTTCCATGAGTAGCCACTGTCTTGCAGCGCCCTCTCTACATCCGCACGCAACCCAGACGCAAATACATAACTATTATTTATGTTTCTCAACAACAAAGAAACCGCCTCTTCTTCAGAAGTTTCAGAAGCGGCGCCAAAATAACTCGCCAAAACGTGATCAATATATTCGTACATTTACTTCACCGGATAAATGGTTATAGTCTTCCAAAGACCAGACAGCGCATCGTATTCATAGACGCCAGTGGCGCGCGACAATCCATTACCATATCGAAGCGGCCCCGAAACCCCTGGCACCCTACTCACTCGATCAAAGCCACGCCCCGTAGCTGCCCCCACATTAACTCCCTCGACAACGACCCGATCCGCTCCAGGCGGGACAAAGGCGATTGCCCTATCGAGATAACCTTCTCTAATTATCAAATCAGCACGTGCCAACAAAGCATCAGAGTTAAATGCTGTTGAAGACGGTGGAACGACTGCGAGACCGGACCTTCTATCCAATACAACGGACCTATCAGGCGCGACACCAGTAGTTGCACGAATAAATAGATCATTGTCTGTTACAGACCCACCATGTCGAGCCAAGGCATGCCCTTCAGACTCAATTCGAGCAATTGCGGCTGAGTAGTTAGTCCCAACACCGCCATTTTCGACTACATACGACAGCCCACCCGTCTTGGCAAGATAATTTTCCGACATCCGAGCCAGGTTCGGTCCAAACATCGCCGCGCCACGTTCGAGTGCCGCTCCAGTTAGGCGAGTCGCTGCGCCGACAGCACCCGGCGTTGCCGCAGACAACGCCATATCCATCAGGGATCCGCCGAGTCGATAGGCAGCACCCGCTTCGTCTCGTCGGTACAGCGCGTCAATTGGGCCGACCACTCCCTTCACCACGCCCGCCGTGATACCACTTGCGTCGCGGGCAATCGTGCCACCAAGATTGCTCGCCTCATAAGCGTCCGCGTAATGCCCACCGATCGCTGCCGCTGTATTCAGCGGATGAGATACGATGCCCCACGCACCGCTCACGAACTCCAGACCGCGGTCGACAATGCCCTGAGCTGCCTGCGCCGCCGGATTAAAAGCCAACTGGCTTTCGAACCAGCTCAAATTTCGAATCGTCCCCAACTCGGTGAGCGACTGAGAAATCGGTCCGTCAGTTGACCCCACACCTTCGATGAGAACGTGAACTCCAGGCCCAAACCCTTCATCAACCTGTTGTGATGCCGCCAGTTGCAAATCGACAATACGCTGCGCCCGCATTTGCTCTATGCCGGCAGCGGTATCGTAATTTCCGAGCACCGCAGCACCAGTTTGGAGAGTGTTAGCGAATTGGATGTACGACGTATCGGCTGGCACAAACCCCATGCCACCAGCACCCACTCCACCCGGCAATATCTGACCATTCATCGCAGCAATGGCTTGCTGCGTGCGCAAATCGGTCGACGTCGGTGTGCTCGCGATTTGGTCAATAATCATATTACCAAGGGTGGACGCAATCGCATCCATCGTGATCGCCCCAACATTGCGCCCCAGGCTCCCGCCGCGCACCACCGTACTCGCCGCCCCGGCCGCCATCCCGGTACCGACACCACGCACCGCCGTGTTGAACCTATCCGCCCGCAGCGCCGACTGCGCCATCCCCTCCCACGCATCGCCGTATTGCAGTTGACCGATCGCCTGATTCGCCGCGTACCCTACTCCCGACGCAATCGCGCTCGCCGCCACGCCCTTCCAGTCGAAGCGATCCTGCAACCCGGTTGCCAGACCAATACCCTGCGTCGCCACCGAGCGCACCGCGCCCTGCGCAGCGGCCGTGCCGAACGAGCCGGCCGGCATCGCGCTCGTCACCCCTCCGGCAATCGCCCCACCCATCGCACCCAGCGCCACGCCATTCCAGTCCAACCTCTGCTGGGCCCCGCCCGCGATCATCACGCCCTGACTCGCCATCGAGCCGGCCGCACCTGCCACCGCCCCCGCGCCCACCGCCGCAGCCGTCGACGCAGCACCGCCGGTCAATCCCACTGAGCCCGCCAGCGAAGCCATATACGGCGATGTCGTTCCATACGTCACCACCGACACGACCACCGCCACCACGATCGCGATCACCGGCAGGAACCCGCCGCACCCGCCTCCCCGACTCGGCGGCGGCGGCGGATCCGGCAACGTCGGCTGCGTATCCCCGATCGCCTGACCCGGGTCGTACGGCTTGAACGTGCTCGCCGTGTTGTGCACGTTCGTCACCTTGTTCGGCACCGTCAGCGTCTGTCCCGCCTTCAGCTCGTCCGTGCTCTTCAGACCGTTCGCGTCCGCCAGCACGTACCACAGCGTCTCGTCTCCCCACAGCGCCGACGCGATCGACTTCAGCGTCTCCTCTTCGCGCACCGTCCACGTCCCGGGGCTCGCCCCCGGATACGTTCCGTCGATGCGCATGTAGTTCTCGTCGAAGTCCGCCACGCTCACCGGCGTCGTCAC
>NZ_JAGXKA010000159.1:0-316 GCF_019091065.1 Burkholderia sp. GbtcB21 | reverse complement strand
GGTGAGTGCAATGCTAATAGATTATCTTCACTAGAAGTTGGTGTTGTTCTCTCAGCCATCTGCACCATCTTGAGAAACGTTGAATATGAATTGTGGGAGGTCACATTCGCAAACGAATGCATAGGACAAGAGATCAAAATCTACATCTAAGTCTAAGGGAAAACCTCAAGACAAGAAGACAATGCTTTGTTGGAAATGTGGTAAATCTGGCCACATGAAGAAAGATTGTCAAGGTAAAGCAAATGATTCATCTTCTTTTGCCAATGTGGCAGCTGAAGCAAATTGTGAAGATGAGGAAGATTTGCTATATGATGAC
>NZ_JAGXKA010000158.1:0-318 GCF_019091065.1 Burkholderia sp. GbtcB21 | reverse complement strand
AATTTTAATTTGAGGACTAAAATATAAGACTATATTTGAAAATAAAATTAAATAAGGATTAGAATGTAAAAAAAAAGTTGTACACCGAATTGATGCAGATTCAAAATCAACGCCATTAATGATTTAACATTTGGTGCATACTAATTTGGTGCATAATTTAGTGTGTCACTGGAGTGAAATAGTGTAAAGATTCAACATTAATTTGGTGAAATAGTGTTCCATTGGAGGTCCTCTAATATTTATATATATACTAGGTTGATGTTACATGCAATGCAATGCACGTAGAACTAGTTTTCTTTTTAATTAAGTTTAATTAAA
>NZ_JAGXKA010000157.1:0-320 GCF_019091065.1 Burkholderia sp. GbtcB21 | reverse complement strand
CATTCCCAGTATAATATCAAACTCAGTTAATTTCAATTCTATAAGGTCAGTACTCAATTCCCTATCTTCGATCCTAATCGGCATAGACCTAATGCGCCTATTAGAGATAACCAATTCCCCGCTAGGCATTAGGGTTCCAGACCCTCTTTCTAGAATATCACAAGGCCTACGCAAAAGATCAATTATTCTCGTAGCCACATATGAGCGTGTAGCTCCCGAGTCAAATAATACTGTAAACAATAAGTTGTTCACATGAAGCTGACCTGTCACAACAAAAGGATTGGCTGCAGCATCGCATTGGGTGATGGCAAACGTTCGAG
>NZ_JAGXKA010000156.1:0-323 GCF_019091065.1 Burkholderia sp. GbtcB21 | reverse complement strand
TAACATGAATGAAAGTTAAAGGACATAATTTAGTACATGTCAAAGTTTTAAGGGCATAATTTAGTAGATATCAAAGTCTGGGGAACATGGTTTAGTACATAAACAATCACTGAAATAGTAAAATTGAATCAAATTAGACAAAAGTCTTAAATTTAACAATCTCAATAGTTCAAGGGATATTTTTAACGACCTTAAAAGTTCAGGGGGCATGATTTGATACATGTCAAATTTCAGGAGACAAAAATCCTAATTAGCCTATGATATATATTATAATTTTAAGTTGAATATAAATAATGTTTTTGATGATCCAATGTTTTAGTTTT
>NZ_JAGXKA010000155.1:0-323 GCF_019091065.1 Burkholderia sp. GbtcB21 | reverse complement strand
CGACGCGGGCGGCACCCGCCACGTCCGCGTTCACGCGACGACTCGGGTTGCCGCTGTCGGCGTGGCCGTCCTGGTGGTGGTGCTGGTCAAGTCGTTCCAGACCGATGCGGCCATCCGCGGCGCCCAATCGCTGGTGGGGCCGGGTACCGCCGTGCTGGCGCTGCAGAACGGCCTCGGACACGAGGACATCCTGATCGACGTCGTCGGCCGCGAGCGCGTCCTCGCGGGCAAGACCTACGTCGGCGTCTCCAAGTACCTGACTATAAGCATCGAATGGCGCGTGATCGGCAAAACCACCTATATCGGCGAACTCGACGGCCGCG
>NZ_JAGXKA010000154.1:0-325 GCF_019091065.1 Burkholderia sp. GbtcB21 | reverse complement strand
GGCCCGTCGCAGCGACGACGATGCACGGCCGCGCCGCGCAGGTGCCGAAGGGGGCGCGCGTGCTCCCTATCGCGACAAGGCGGCCGGCGAAGGCGCGAAGCGCAGCTTCGATGGCCGCCGTACGTCGTCCGACCGCCCGCCCCGTCGCAGCGACGACGATGCGCGGCCGGGCCGCGCAGGTGCCGAAGGTGGCGCGCGTGCACCATATCGCGACAAGGCGACCGGCGAAGGCGCGAAGCGCAGCATCGGCGACCGCCGTACGTCGTCCGACCGCCCGCCGACTCCGACCAACGGCCATGCACGGCCGCGCCGCGCAGGCGCCGAC
>NZ_JAGXKA010000153.1:0-331 GCF_019091065.1 Burkholderia sp. GbtcB21 | reverse complement strand
GATCCGACTGGGCGCGCGAGAGTAAATATTTTAAATTAATTTTTTTTTAAATAATTTGACCTTATTTAAATTTAAAATAAGATAACTATAATCATGTAATTTTTAAAAGATGTAAGATATTTTGCTAACTTTTAAATTTTGTTATTTTATTTATTTAAATTACATTTAAAATTTGAAAAAGATATTTATTTATCTTTTCTAATTTTTTATTTAATTTTTATTTATAAAATAACATTTAATTTTTAAAAGTAGTTAGCAAATTTTGAAATGATATTTAAGTTAGTTGAAACCTAATTTTTCAAAATTGTGCCGCTTCGTCGGCGGCTTCGAG
>NZ_JAGXKA010000152.1:0-331 GCF_019091065.1 Burkholderia sp. GbtcB21 | reverse complement strand
AGTTCAGTCTTGCAGGCCCACTAACATTTTAACGTGGCATCTCGTCGGGCCAGGTGTGCGGCGCGACGTGAGGCCTGGCGGGCAACGACGGCACCAAACTGGTCGAACCAGCAACGAATGGCCTTGCAAATCACGCCCGCACTGCGCCCAAGCAGCAGCCTCTCAATGGTGCACAGGCTCAGGTTGAAGCGGAAGTACGAGCGAACCACACAACTGATAATCGATGCCGAGAATGAAAACTGCGAAACGATGATTTATTCTTCTTCGCCGTTGCATGCCAGCTGACCGTCCGCTCACCCTGACAACGCCGCGTTAACAATTTTGACAGATG
>NZ_JAGXKA010000151.1:0-333 GCF_019091065.1 Burkholderia sp. GbtcB21 | reverse complement strand
AAACATCCTATAGAACATTTCTAAAGCAATAAAACTACCCAGAATGCACAGAAACAAAAAGTGCCATTAAAGCCCAAGCTTTGAGTTCCAAAACTCAAACTTGGTTAAAATCAACAAACATGCATCCAGATCAGATTAAACCTACTTAATCATGCATATAAAAGCTTCTACAAACACAAGAATTCATCCTCAACAAACACAGCAACAAAACTCACAAATCCACTTTGAAAACTCAAGCTTTTGCATAGAAAAACCATAACTCAAGCAACCTAACTATCATGCATTACTAACAGCTCAAATATCCTCAATTTAACATGCTTAAATCTCTGAAAA
>NZ_JAGXKA010000150.1:0-333 GCF_019091065.1 Burkholderia sp. GbtcB21 | reverse complement strand
ATGGCGCAAGGCCGACAAATACAAGAAAATCAACAAAATAGTCCTGGAGCGGGAGCATAGCACCGGCCATCAGATGGGTCTGACTCCAAGCCCCGAAGCCGTCATAGTTATGATTAGGCGTCTCCGAGTCGCGAGGAGGCCGGTGAAATGTCCCTGAGGTGGAGGGTTTGATCCCGGCCACATTAATAATGTTCTCCAGCTGGTGAGGACAAGTCAGGGTTGATCGGAGCTCGGCCGCTTCCCAACCGGTTGCACGGGACTTATACCCCTCCTGGGCAACGGGTCCCAGAGAAACCTCCTCCAGCGTGGCCATACCTTTCCCTTTCTTCTTCG
>NZ_JAGXKA010000015.1:0-226746 GCF_019091065.1 Burkholderia sp. GbtcB21 | reverse complement strand
ACCGTGAAACGACTCTACGCCGATGATAGTGCGGATTCCCGTGTGAAAGTAGGTAATCGTCAGGCTCCCTAAGCCAAGAACCCCCGCCCAAAAGGCGGGGGTTTTTGCATTTCAGCGGCGGAAATGCAGGGCACGCCAAGCAACGGCGGCGCAGTCGGAGCCAGAGTGCCGAAGGTGTTGATCCGGGCAGTGCCGTCCATCTCCAAGATTCGTCAGGCACGCTCAGGCCAATCAGGTTGCCCCACCCGATGGCAGCTCGAGTTGCCGTGACCCATCATCACCCCATCTGCTGCTCGCCGCGACGGCGATTAATTCTGCACCCTGGCTGATCAGGCGGCTGGCAAATTTCTTCGCTGCAACCTCCTTCCCCGATCTGCCTATCACCGGATACGGACTGGCGTAGCGTAGTCCTGCCTTTCAACGATCAGCCATCTCGCCGTGATCGCCGGCATCTTGAGCGCATCCTCGGCCAAAATCACAATTGTCGTTCAACGGTTTCAGGGTGCCGCTTGTGTCTCCGATCGCCGTATCGATTGCCCGCAACGGTCAACATGAAGAATCATCCGGCGATCACTGATCGACTTGCGCCATTCGCATGAGCCAAACATCAACTGTCGCACGCCAGATTTTCGGAGTGTTTTTGCTGCAAGTTGTGAACAACCAGCGCCACGTAAAGCCGCGCGGTTGTATAGCGTCAAGTCGCTATCGGGCGTTATTTCGTATTCAAAATCACTGATTTTTCTGCAAAGTTGCTTCCTTGGGCGCAGTGGAGGTATGTGGCCGGGCGGCAGGCTGCAAGAAGTCAGGCAGCGTCAGGCAGCAACACCCGCGGGCTCGTGAGGTGGCCGTCCTTAGAAACCCACACGGTTGCTCTTGACCGGCACTGGTCGGCTGTCTCGCAACACGTAGATCTCCTCGGCGAGCGAATAGACGGTACCGCCGAGGCAGCCCCGACCTTCTCCCGTTAGCGTGAAGTGCGCACCACCGATATCTACGGTGGTTGATCGTACCGTGCATGTAGTACTTCGATCGCCGAGCGCGAAGTGTTCGGCCGGCGGAAACCGGTGGGTCGTATTCCGATCTTGATCCAGAATCGGCACGAGCATCGCCGGGCAGCAAGTGACGGACGTCGACAACTGCGCGTCGCAGGTCAGCTTTCCGGCGTCCTCGGATGTATGAGGCGCGGCGAAAGCTCCTGCGCCGAAGCCAGCGCAGACATCCGCGTTCAGTTGAGCGAGGCGGGCATGGCACGGACGGGCGGGATGCCGTGTGAACGCCCGCGGATTCGTTGCGACAGGCCGACAAGTTGCTGCTGTTGGCTGGTTTGCGCGACGGATCGGCTGGAGCAATGCTGCATTGCTGAGCGTCCGCCGCGACGGTGCCGCCGCGCGCGAGGCAATCGGGTGCGTGGGGTGCATATCGTTGCCAAGCAGCGGCCGCAGCACGTCGGGGCTGGCCGTGGTCGGACTGATCTTGTCGCGCGTCATTTCCGGAGCCTACTGCGACGAGGTACACCGATACATCATCGAGCAGCCACGAATATGCGGTCGCATCCAGGCTCGTCGCGCGCGCCAGCGACGCCCGTCGAGCCAAGGTGGCCGGCGCCAGCGTCGAGGACAGGTTTCAGCCGCTCATAGGCGGCAAGTGCGGCGGCCTCCTTCGGGCGTCCCCGAGGCGTGGCTGGTCGGCCAATGCCTGTTGGCGGATCTTCACGATCGTGCTCGAGTGACATCAGGCATCTGCTGGACCGGAGGCACATGACGACCATCACAAGAGCGAGCGGGCGTATCAGGATTCGTACCGGGAACGGACAGGCGACTCGGCATGCATCGCGCCTTCCGGTGAAGCCGGCTAAGACAGGGGGGGAGGGGCCACGATTCCGTGCCGGAAGCCCGCGCCTGGTCTCAGATGCAACTACCGAAAACGCGCGAGAGTCCTGTTGTGCGTACCGCCTGCAGGTTGCGAACAGGCAGCCTGCAGTACCGGATACGAAGCCTCTGTTTTCCATCGATAGAGAGGCTAAAGGCCCTCACGAACACTGAGCGGGGATCATCGAAGCTGCCCGGCACGAAATTTGCGGAAATTTTGCGTCTACCCGCTTGGCATTGTGCGCGAGAGGTCGTATGATGGCGGTCTTTCGTTTTTAGCGCAGATGCAGATCGGCGCTGAAGGCGGAGTCTGACGAAGATGTGGCGCCGATCGGCAATATCTCGTGCTTGCCTTAGCCGGGCAAGGGCGGAGGATCGGTGGTAGCGCAAGTGTCGGGAAGAGGGTTGAAAATAATCTTCCTGATGTGCTTGACAAGAGTGCGATGCACCCCCATAATCGTCAGTTCTCTACGGAGGGGTGCCCGAGTGGCTAAAGGGGGCAGACTGTAAATCTGTTGGCTTACGCCTACGTTGGTTCGAATCCAACCTCCTCCACCAAGATATCAGCGTAGTTGAGCGGTAGGGAATCGTTAGTAGCCCGTGCGGGTGTAGCTCAATGGTAGAGCAGAAGCCTTCCAAGCTTACGACGAGGGTTCGATTCCCTTCACCCGCTCCAGACCGCGAAGTTGAAGCGTAAAGCGCCCATGTGGCTCAGTGGTAGAGCACTCCCTTGGTAAGGGAGAGGTCGGCAGTTCGATCCTGCCCATGGGCACCAGTAGCAAAAAGTCAGTGTCTTGTTTGCGCGCGGCGCAACCTGTGAAATTCCTTTTGGGAGTTGAAAATGGCCAAGGAAAAGTTTGAGCGGACCAAGCCGCACGTGAACGTTGGTACGATTGGTCACGTTGACCACGGCAAGACGACGCTGACGGCAGCGATCACGACGGTTCTGACGAAGAAGTTCGGCGGCGAAGCGAAGGCATACGACCAGATCGACGCGGCACCGGAAGAAAAGGCGCGCGGCATCACGATCAACACGGCACACGTCGAGTACGAAACGGCTAACCGCCACTACGCACACGTCGACTGCCCGGGCCACGCTGACTATGTGAAGAACATGATCACGGGCGCGGCACAGATGGACGGCGCGATCCTGGTTTGCTCGGCAGCAGACGGCCCGATGCCGCAAACGCGTGAGCACATCCTGCTGGCGCGTCAGGTTGGCGTTCCGTACATCATCGTGTTCCTGAACAAGTGCGACATGGTGGACGACGCTGAACTGCTCGAGCTGGTCGAGATGGAAGTTCGCGAACTCCTGTCGAAGTACGACTTCCCGGGCGACGACACGCCGATCGTGAAGGGTTCGGCGAAGCTGGCGCTGGAAGGCGACACGGGCGAGCTGGGCGAAGTGGCGATCATGAGCCTGGCCGACGCGCTGGACACGTACATCCCGACGCCGGAGCGTGCAGTTGACGGCGCGTTCCTGATGCCGGTGGAAGACGTGTTCTCGATCTCGGGCCGTGGTACGGTGGTGACGGGTCGTGTCGAGCGCGGCATCGTGAAGGTCGGCGAAGAAATCGAAATCGTCGGTATCAAGCCGACGGTGAAGACGACCTGCACGGGCGTTGAAATGTTCCGCAAGCTGCTGGACCAAGGTCAGGCAGGCGACAACGTCGGTATCCTGCTGCGCGGCACGAAGCGTGAAGACGTGGAGCGTGGCCAGGTTCTGGCGAAGCCGGGTTCGATCACGCCGCACACGCACTTCACGGCTGAAGTGTACGTGCTGAGCAAGGACGAAGGCGGTCGTCACACGCCGTTCTTCAACAACTACCGTCCGCAGTTCTACTTCCGTACGACGGACGTGACGGGCTCGATCGAGCTGCCGAAGGACAAGGAAATGGTGATGCCGGGCGACAACGTGTCGATCACGGTGAAGCTGATCGCTCCGATCGCGATGGAAGAAGGTCTGCGCTTCGCAATCCGCGAAGGCGGCCGTACCGTCGGCGCCGGCGTCGTCGCCAAGATCATCGAGTAAGCCAGTTATTCGTTGATCGACAGTTTTGGGGCTGGCAATAGCCGGCCCCAGCATGGTTTAGGGGTATAGCTCAACTGGCAGAGCGTCGGTCTCCAAAACCGAAGGTTGGGGGTTCGATTCCCTCTGCCCCTGCCAAAAAATAGCCACGTGTCCTACGTGGCATTTGTTTTAAGGTGTTATGGCGAATCCATCCGTCGAAACTGTAAATACCTCCGGCGATAAGCTAGTGCTGGCCCTGGGCGTATTGCTGGTGTTGGCCGGATTCGTGGGCTTCTTCTGGCTGGCCAATCAGCAGTGGTATGTCCGCGGTGCCGCGTTGGCGGTAGGTATCATCGCTGGCGTGGCCGTCGGGCTGATGTCCGCACCTGGCAAGAGCCTCATCGCGTTTGCCAAGGATTCGTACAAGGAAGTCCGGAAGGTCGTTTGGCCCACCCGCAAGGAAGCAACGCAAACAACACTCGTCGTGTTCGGTTTCGTGCTCGTGATGGCGATTTTCCTCTGGTTGAGTGACAAATCGATCGAGTGGGTAATTTTCTCGGCGATTCTGGGTTGGAAATGATATGAGCGATACTCCGGCATCCCCGAGCGGAAAACGTTGGTACGTCGTGCACGCCTACTCCGGTATGGAGAAGAGCGTGCAACGTGCGCTTCAGGAGCGCATCGAACGTGCTGGCATGCAGGACAAATTCGGTCAGATCCTGGTTCCGACCGAAGAAGTGGTCGAAGTCAAAGGCGGCCACAAGGCTGTGACCGAGCGTCGTTTCTTCCCCGGCTACGTGCTGGTGGAAATGGAAATGACGGACGAAACGTGGCACCTCGTGAAGAACACCGCGAAGGTCACCGGCTTCGTCGGCGGTGCGCGTAACCGCCCGACCCCGATTTCCCCGAAGGAAGTCGAGAAGATCATGTCGCAGATGCAGGAGGGCGTCGAAAAGCCGCGCCCGAAGACCCTGTTCGAAGTTGGCGAGATGGTGCGTGTCAAGGAAGGCCCCTTCACGGACTTCAACGGCACCGTCGAAGAAGTCAACTACGAAAAATCGCGCGTGCGTGTGTCGGTCACCATCTTTGGCCGCTCAACCCCGGTCGAACTCGAGTTCGGCCAGGTCGAAAAAGTTTGATCCCGATTCGGTGGGCAGCCTCGGCTGCCCACCTTCGCGCTTACGGCCCGCGTTACGGCCGTTGAGGAGCGTCAGTAGCCAGCGGCGAAAGCGCGTTATCACTCACCGAACGCCGCCTGGCGTTCCAACGAGGTTTTCAAATGGCAAAGAAGATTGTCGGCTTTATCAAGCTGCAGATCCCTGCAGGTAAAGCCAACCCGTCGCCGCCGGTCGGTCCGGCACTGGGCCAGCGCGGCCTGAACATCATGGAGTTCTGCAAGGCGTTCAACGCGCAGACTCAAGGCATGGAGCCGGGTCTGCCGGTGCCGGTGGTCATCACGGCATTCGCTGACAAGAGCTTCACGTTCGTGATGAAGACGCCGCCGGCAACCGTCCTGATCAAGAAGGCGGCGAAGGTGGACAAGGGCTCGAGCAAGCCGCACACCGACAAGGTCGGTTCGATCACGCGCGCTCAAGCCGAAGAAATCGCGAAGACCAAGATGCCGGACCTTACGGCAGCTGATCTGGACGCAGCCGTTCGCACCATCGCTGGTAGCGCACGCTCGATGGGCATCACTGTGGAGGGCGTGTAAATGGCTAAGATCTCCAAGCGCCGTCAGGCATTTGCCGCCAAGGTTGATCGTCAGAAGCTGTACGCGATCGAAGACGCACTGAGCCTCGTGAAGGAATGCGCGAGCGCGAAGTTCGACGAGTCGATCGACGTCGCAGTCCAGCTCGGCATCGATGCAAAGAAGTCGGACCAGGTCGTTCGTGGTTCGGTCGTTCTGCCGGCCGGTACGGGCAAGTCGGTTCGCGTTGCCGTGTTCGCGCAAGGCGAAAAGGCCGAGCAGGCTCGTGCAGCAGGCGCGGAAATCGTCGGTATGGAAGACCTGGCTGAGCAGATCAAGGCTGGCCAGATGGACTTCGACATCGTGATCGCTTCGCCGGACACGATGCGTATCGTCGGTACGCTCGGCCAGATCCTTGGCCCGCGCGGCCTGATGCCGAACCCGAAGGTCGGTACGGTCACGCCGGACGTCGCAACCGCCGTCAAGAACGCGAAGGCTGGTCAGGTGCAATTCCGTGTCGACAAGGCCGGTATCATCCACGCGACCATCGGCCGTGCATCGTTCGAGCCGACCGCGCTGCGTTCGAACCTGTCGGCGCTGATCGAAGCGCTGCAGAAGGCAAAGCCGGCAACGAGCAAGGGCGTGTACCTGCGCAAGATCGCACTGTCGAGCACGATGGGCGTCGGCGTGCGTGTCGACCAGGCTACGCTGGCAGCACAGTAAGCAAGTATTCAGGCCGCTTCGCTTGCGAAGCGGCCTTCATGGGCTTTGGGCGGTTGTTCGTGCAGCAAGGCGGGCAACCGGTTATCAAAGACCGTTGGTGGGGCGCAGCAGGCAGGCGATCCCTTAATTCAAGCCAACGCAGATGGCGAACCCGAAAAAGTTTTGCAGTGGTGAAGCCGCAGGCCGTGAAGCGATTCGCGGCGTGAGGTGGAAATACTCCTAACGAGGTCGGACGCCGTTGTTGAACGAGGTACGTGAGGTTTCGTGCCGAACGTATCGTTTCTGGAGGCTAACCGTGCCGCTTAATAGAGAAGACAAGCAAGCCGTCGTAGCTGAGGTTTCCGCGCAAGTCGCGAAGGCCCAGACCGTTGTGCTGGCTGAGTATCGTGGAATTGCGGTTGGCGATCTGACCAAGCTGCGCGCGCAAGCGCGTGAGCAAAAGGTTTACCTGCGCGTGTTGAAGAACACGCTGGCGCGTCGCGCTGTCGAAGGTACGCCGTTTGCTCCGCTGGCAGAGCAGATGACTGGTCCGCTGATCTACGGCATCTCGGAAGATGCAATTGCTGCTGCTAAGGTCGTCAACGACTTCAGCAAGAGCAATGACAAGTTGGTCATCAAGGCTGGTTCGTTCGATGGCAAGGTGATGGACAAGGCTGGCGTGCAAGCGCTGGCAAGCATCCCGAGCCGCGAAGAACTGCTCTCGAAGCTGCTGTTCGTTATGCAATCGCCTGTTTCGGGCTTCGCGCGTGCTCTGGCCGCGCTGGCCGAGAAGAAGCAAGCGGAAGCTGCGTAATCGAACGTGCATCAGCGTCATTGATCGCTGGCTGTATCCGAATTCAATTTAGGAGTATTTCAAATGGCAATCGCAAAAGAAGACATCCTGGCAGCAGTCGAAGGGATGACCGTTCTGGAACTGAACGAACTGGTCAAGGCGTTCGAAGAGAAGTTTGGCGTGTCGGCAGCTGCAGTGGCAGTCGCTGGCCCGGCAGGCGGCGGCGCTGCTGCTGCTGCTGAAGAGAAGACCGAGTTCACGGTCGTTCTGGCTGAAGCAGGCGGCAACAAGGTTGCAGTCATCAAGGCAGTTCGCGAACTGACGGGCCTGGGCCTGAAGGAAGCGAAGGACCTGGTTGACGGCGCACCGAAGGCTGTCAAGGAAGGCGTCGACAAGGCTGCATCGGAAGAAGCCAAGAAGAAGCTGGAAGACGCGGGCGCGAAGGTCGAAATCAAGTAAGTTTCGACGCGCTGTGCGAAGGCTGGCGGTATTTTCACCGCCGGCCTTTTTGTGCTTTGTGGGGACGTTATTCTGGCACTCATTCGGGAGCACGAATAATCGGCCCCAGAGGCCAAAGAAAACCGCCTGATCGTCGTCATAGGTCACGATTGGCGGTTCTCTTTGTCTTCTGAAGCGACTGCAGAAGGCAAGTTTGGTCGGGTAGCGGGCAACACAGGCATCCGCTGCCGTCAGCCAGCGGTTGGTAGCGGCCAACCACCAAGCTTCTCGGCTCGTTCAAGCCGTCGGACGGCCATCGGGTCTCAGTCGGTGAACACTCGGGTTTGAAACGTCCAGGTATTCCGCCTCGATAGCACCCGCCGTGATTCGGAGATCGTATGCAATATTCCTTCACCGAGAAGAAGCGCATTCGCAAGAGTTTCGCGAAGCGCCCCATCGTTCACCAAGTTCCTTTCTTGCTGGCTACCCAGCTTGAATCATTCAGCACGTTTCTGCAAGCCGATGTGCTCGCGACGCAACGCAAGCCTGAAGGTTTGCAGGCCGCGTTCACATCGGTATTTCCCATTGTTTCGCACAACGGCTTCGCGCGCCTCGAGTTCGTGAGCTATGCGCTGTCCGCGCCGGCATTCAACATCAAGGAATGCCAGCAGCGCGGCCTGACGTACTGCTCCGCGCTGCGCGCGAAGGTCCGCCTCGTCATCCTCGACAAGGAATCGCCGAACAAGCCGGTCGTCAAGGAAGTGAAGGAGCAGGAAGTGTACATGGGCGAACTTCCGCTCATGACGCCGACGGGCTCGTTCGTCATCAACGGCACCGAGCGTGTCATCGTCTCGCAGCTGCACCGTTCGCCGGGCGTGTTCTTCGAACACGACAAGGGCAAGACGCACAGCTCGGGCAAGCTGCTGTTCTCGGCGCGGATCATTCCGTACCGCGGCTCGTGGCTCGACTTCGAATTCGATCCGAAGGACATCCTGTACTTCCGCGTCGACCGCCGCCGCAAGATGCCGGTCACGATCCTGCTGAAGGCCATCGGCCTGACGCCGGAACAGATCCTCGCGAACTTCTTCGTGTTCGACAACTTCACGCTGATGGACGAAGGCGCGCAACTCGAGTTCGTGCCCGAGCGCCTGCGTGGTGAAGTCGCGCGTTTCGACATCACGGATCGCGATGGCAAGGTCATCGTCCAGAAGGACAAGCGGATCAACGCGAAGCACATTCGCGACCTCGAAGCCGCGAAGACCAAGTTCATCTCGGTGCCGGAAGACTATCTGCTCGGCCGCGTGCTGGCGAAGAACGTCGTCGACGGCGATACCGGCGAAGTGATCGCGAGCGCGAACGACGAAGTCACGGAAAGCGTGCTCGAGAAGCTGCGCGAAGCGGGCATCAAGGACATCCAGACGCTCTACACGAACGATCTGGACCAGGGTCCGTACATCTCGTCGACGCTGCGTGTCGACGAAACGACCGACAGGACGGCCGCGCGCATCGCGATCTACCGCATGATGCGTCCGGGCGAGCCGCCGACCGAAGAAGCGGTCGAGGCACTGTTCAACCGTCTGTTCTACAGCGAAGAAGCGTACGACCTGTCGAAGGTCGGCCGCATGAAGTTCAACCGCCGCGTCAGCCGTGACGAGATCACCGGCCCGATGACGCTGCAGGACGACGACATCCTCGCGACGATCAAGATCCTCGTCGAGCTGCGCAACGGCAAGGGCGAAGTGGACGACATCGACCACCTCGGCAACCGCCGCGTGCGTTGTGTCGGCGAACTGGCGGAAAACCAGTTCCGCGCCGGTCTCGTGCGTGTCGAGCGCGCGGTCAAGGAACGCCTCGGCCAGGCCGAAAGCGAAAACCTGATGCCGCACGACCTGATCAACTCGAAGCCGATTTCGTCGGCAATTCGCGAGTTCTTCGGTTCGTCGCAGCTTTCGCAGTTCATGGACCAGACCAACCCGCTGTCGGAAATCACGCACAAGCGCCGTGTTTCCGCACTGGGCCCGGGCGGTCTGACGCGCGAGCGTGCAGGCTTCGAAGTCCGCGACGTGCACCCGACCCACTACGGCCGCGTGTGTCCGATCGAAACGCCGGAAGGTCCGAACATCGGCCTGATCAACTCGCTCGCACTGTACGCGCACCTGAACGAGTACGGCTTCCTCGAGACGCCGTACCGCAAGGTCGTGGACAGCAAGGTGACCGACCAGATCGACTACCTGTCGGCGATCGAGGAAGGCCGCTACATGATCGCGCAGGCGAACGCCGCGATCGACGAGAACGGCACGCTGATCGACGAACTCGTGTCGTCGCGTGAAGCCGGCGAAACGATGATGGTCACGCCGGACCGTATCCAGTACATGGACGTTGCACCGTCGCAGATCGTGTCGGTCGCAGCCTCGCTGATCCCGTTCCTCGAGCACGACGATGCGAACCGTGCACTGATGGGCTCGAACATGCAGCGTCAGGCCGTGCCGTGTCTGCGTCCGGAAAAGCCGGTCGTCGGTACGGGCATCGAGCGCACCTGCGCGGTCGACTCGGGCACGACGGTTCAGGCGTTCCGCGGCGGCGTCGTCGACTATGTCGATGCTGGCCGTATCGTGATTCGCGTGAACGACGAAGAAGCGGTCGCGGGTGAAGTCGGTGTCGACATCTACAACCTGATCAAGTACACGCGTTCGAACCAGAACACGAACATCAACCAGCGTCCGATCGTGAAGATGGGCGACAAGGTCTCGCGCGGCGACGTGCTGGCCGACGGCGCCTCGACGGACCTGGGCGAGCTCGCGCTCGGCCAGAACATGCTGATCGCGTTCATGCCGTGGAACGGCTACAACTTCGAAGATTCGATCCTGATCTCGGAGAAGGTCGTGGCCGACGATCGCTACACGTCGATCCACATCGAAGAGCTGAACGTCGTTGCACGCGACACGAAGCTCGGGCCGGAAGAAATCACGCGCGACATCTCGAACCTGGCGGAAGTCCAGCTCGGCCGTCTCGACGAATCGGGCATCGTGTACATCGGTGCTGAAGTCGAAGCGGGCGACGTGCTGGTCGGCAAGGTCACGCCGAAGGGCGAGACCCAGCTGACGCCGGAAGAGAAGCTGCTGCGCGCGATCTTCGGCGAGAAGGCCTCGGACGTGAAGGACACGTCGCTGCGCGTGCCGTCGGGCATGAGCGGTACCGTGATCGACGTCCAGGTGTTCACGCGTGAAGGCATCCAGCGCGACAAGCGTGCGCAACAGATCATCGACGACGAACTGAAGCGCTACCGTCTCGACCTGAACGACCAGCTCCGCATCGTGGAAGGCGACGCGTTCCAGCGTCTCGCGCGCATGCTCGTGGGCAAGGTCGCGAACGGCGGTCCGAAGAAGCTCGCGAAGGGCACGAAGATCGACCAGGCTTACCTGGAAGACCTCGACCACTACCACTGGTTCGACATCCGCCTGGCGGACGACGAAGCAGCGGCGCAGCTCGAAGCGATCAAGAACTCGATCGAGGAAAAGCGTCACCAGTTCGACCTCGCGTTCGAAGAGAAGCGCAAGAAGCTCACGCAAGGCGACGAACTGCCGCCGGGCGTGCTGAAGATGGTCAAGGTGTACCTCGCGGTGAAGCGCCGTCTGCAGCCTGGCGACAAGATGGCAGGCCGTCACGGTAACAAGGGTGTGGTGTCGAAGATCGTCCCGATCGAAGACATGCCGTACATGGCCGACGGCCGTCCGGCAGACGTCGTGCTGAACCCGCTCGGCGTGCCGTCGCGGATGAACGTGGGTCAGGTTCTGGAAGTGCACCTCGGCTGGGCTGCGAAGGGCCTCGGCTGGCGTATCGGCGAAATGCTGCAGCGTCAGGCGAAGATCGAGGAACTGCGCGTGTTCCTGACGAAGATCTACAACGAGTCGGGCCGCCAGGAAGATCTGGAAAGCTTCACCGACGACGAGATCCTCGAACTCGCGAAGAACCTGCGCGAAGGCGTGCCGTTCGCAACGCCGGTGTTCGACGGTGCGACCGAGGAAGAAATGGGCAAGATGCTCGACCTCGCGTTCCCGGACGACATCGCGGAACAGCTCGGCATGAACCCGTCGAAGAACCAGGTCCGTCTGTACGATGGCCGCACGGGTGAAATGTTCGAACGTCGCGTGACGCTTGGCTACATGCACTACCTGAAGCTGCACCACTTGGTCGACGACAAGATGCACGCGCGTTCGACCGGTCCGTACTCGCTCGTCACGCAGCAGCCGCTGGGTGGTAAGGCGCAGTTCGGTGGCCAGCGTTTCGGTGAAATGGAAGTGTGGGCACTCGAAGCGTACGGCGCGTCCTACGTGCTGCAGGAAATGCTGACGGTGAAGTCGGACGACGTGACCGGCCGGACGAAGGTGTACGAAAACCTGGTCAAGGGCGATCACGTGATCGATGCAGGCATGCCGGAATCCTTCAACGTGCTCGTGAAGGAAATCCGCTCGCTCGGTATCGATATCGATCTCGACCGCAATTAATCGGACTACGGAGAGAAAGCAATGAAAGCTCTGCTCGATCTATTCAAGCAAGTCCAACAGGAAGAAGTTTTCGACGCGATCAAGATCGGTCTGGCTTCGCCTGACAAGATCCGTTCGTGGTCGTTCGGCGAAGTGAAGAAGCCGGAGACCATCAACTACCGTACGTTCAAGCCGGAACGCGATGGTCTCTTCTGCGCGAAGATCTTCGGGCCGATCAAGGACTACGAGTGCCTGTGCGGCAAGTACAAGCGTCTGAAGCATCGCGGCGTGATCTGCGAGAAGTGCGGCGTCGAAGTGACGCTGGCGAAGGTGCGCCGCGAGCGCATGGGCCACATCGAACTGGCCTCGCCGGTCGCGCACATCTGGTTCCTGAAGTCGCTGCCGTCGCGTCTGGGCATGGTGCTCGACATGACGCTGCGCGACATCGAACGCGTGCTGTACTTCGAAGCGTACGTGGTGATCGAACCGGGCATGACGCCGCTGAAGGCGCGGCAGATCATGACTGAAGAGGATTACTACAACAAGGTCGAGGAATACGGCGACGAATTCCGTGCCGAGATGGGTGCGGAAGGCGTGCGTGAACTGCTGCGCGCGATCAACATCGACGAGCAGGTCGAGACGCTGCGCACCGAGCTGAAGAACACCGGCTCGGAAGCGAAGATCAAGAAGTACGCGAAGCGCCTGAAGGTCCTCGAGGCATTCCAGCGCTCGGGCATCAAGCCCGAGTGGATGATCCTCGAAGTGCTGCCGGTGCTGCCGCCGGAACTGCGTCCGCTCGTGCCGCTGGACGGCGGCCGTTTCGCGACGTCGGACCTGAACGACCTGTATCGCCGCGTGATCAACCGTAACAACCGGTTGAAGCGTCTGCTCGAGCTGAAGGCACCTGAAATCATCGTCCGCAACGAAAAGCGGATGCTGCAGGAAGCCGTCGACTCGCTGCTCGACAACGGTCGTCGCGGCAAGGCGATGACGGGCGCGAACAAGCGTCCGCTGAAGTCGCTCGCCGACATGATCAAGGGCAAGGGCGGTCGTTTCCGTCAGAACCTGCTGGGCAAGCGCGTCGACTACTCGGGCCGTTCGGTCATCGTGGTCGGCCCGACGCTGAAGCTGCATCAGTGCGGTCTGCCGAAGCTGATGGCGCTCGAGCTGTTCAAGCCGTTCATCTTCAACAAGCTGGAAGTGATGGGCGTCGCGACGACCATCAAGGCTGCGAAGAAGGAAGTCGAGAACCAGACGCCGGTGGTGTGGGACATCCTCGAAGAGGTGATCCGCGAGCACCCGGTGATGCTGAACCGTGCGCCGACGCTGCACCGTCTCGGTATCCAGGCGTTCGAGCCCGTGCTGATCGAAGGCAAGGCGATCCAGCTGCACCCGCTCGTCTGCGCGGCGTTCAACGCCGACTTCGACGGTGACCAGATGGCCGTCCACGTGCCGCTGTCGCTCGAAGCGCAGATGGAAGCGCGTACGCTGATGCTGGCGTCGAACAACGTGCTGTTCCCGGCCAACGGCGATCCGTCGATCGTGCCGTCGCAGGATATCGTGCTGGGTCTGTACTACGCGACCCGCGAAGCGATCAACGGCAAGGGCGAAGGCCTGTCGTTCACGGGCGTGTCGGAAGTGATCCGCGCGTACGAGAACAAGGAAGTCGAGCTGGCATCGCGCGTCAACGTGCGGATCACCGAAATGGTCCACAACGAAGACAAGTCGGAAGGCGCACCGGCATTCGTGCCGAAGATCTCGCTGTACGCGACGACCGTCGGTCGCGCGATCCTGTCGGAGATCCTGCCGCACGGCCTGCCGTTCTCGGTGCTGAACAAGCCGCTGAAGAAGAAGGAAATCTCGCGCCTGATCAACACGGCGTTCCGCAAGTGCGGTCTGCGCGCGACGGTGGTGTTCGCCGACCAGCTGATGCAGTCGGGTTTCCGTCTCGCGACGCGCGCCGGCATTTCGATCTGCGTGGACGACATGCTCGTGCCGCCGCAGAAGGAAACGATCGTCGGCGACGCCGCGAAGAAGGTGAAGGAATACGACCGCCAGTACATGTCGGGTCTCGTCACCGCGCAGGAACGCTACAACAACGTGGTCGACATCTGGTCGGCGACGTCGGAAGCGGTCGGCAAGGCGATGATGGAGCAGCTGTCGACGGAGCCGGTGACGGACCGCGACGGCAACGAGACGCGCCAGGAGTCGTTCAACTCGATCTACATGATGGCCGACTCGGGCGCCCGGGGTTCGGCGGTGCAGATTCGTCAGCTGGCCGGTATGCGTGGCCTGATGGCGAAGCCGGACGGCTCGATTATCGAGACGCCGATTACCGCGAACTTCCGCGAAGGCCTGAACGTGTTGCAGTACTTCATCTCGACCCACGGTGCACGTAAGGGTCTGGCTGATACGGCACTGAAGACCGCGAACTCGGGTTACCTGACGCGTCGTCTGGTCGACGTCACGCAGGATCTGGTCGTGGTGGAAGACGATTGCGGCACGTCGAACGGCGTCGCGATGAAGGCGCTGGTCGAAGGCGGTGAAGTCGTCGAAGCACTGCGCGACCGTATCCTCGGCCGCGTCGCGGTCGCGGACGTCGTGAACCCGGAAACGCAGGAAACGCTGTACGAATCGGGCACGCTGCTCGACGAAACGGCGGTCGAGGAAATCGAACGCCTCGGCATCGACGAAGTGCGCGTGCGCACGCCGCTGACCTGCGAAACGCGTTACGGTCTGTGCGCGGCCTGCTACGGCCGTGACCTCGGCCGCGGCTCGCTCGTGAACGTCGGCGAAGCAGTCGGCGTGATCGCGGCACAGTCGATCGGTGAACCGGGCACGCAGCTGACGATGCGTACGTTCCACATCGGTGGTGCGGCATCGCGTGCGGCAGTGGCCTCGTCGGTCGAAGCGAAGAGCAACGGTATCGTGCGCTTCACGGCGACGATGCGCTACGTCACGAACGCGAAGGGCGAGCAGATCGTCATTTCCCGTTCGGGCGAAGCGATGATCACCGACGACTTCGGTCGCGAGCGCGAGCGTCACAAAGTGCCGTACGGCGCGACGCTGCTGCAGCTCGACGGCGCGACCATCAAGGCAGGCACGCAGCTCGCCACGTGGGATCCGCTGACGCGTCCGATCATCACCGAGTACGGTGGTACGGTGAAGTTCGAGAACGTCGAGGAAGGCGTGACGGTCGCGAAGCAGATCGACGACGTGACCGGCCTGTCGACGCTGGTCGTGATCGACGTGAAGCGTCGCGGTTCGCAGGCTTCGAAGAGCGTGCGTCCGCAGGTGAAGCTGCTCGACGCGAACGGCGAAGAAGTGAAGATTCCGGGCACGGAACACGCAGTGCAGATCGGCTTCCAGGTCGGCGCACTGATTACCGTGAAGGATGGCCAGCAGGTGCAGGTCGGTGAAGTGCTCGCACGTATCCCGACCGAAGCGCAGAAGACGCGTGACATTACCGGCGGTCTGCCGCGGGTGGCGGAACTGTTCGAAGCGCGTTCGCCGAAGGATGCCGGCATTCTCGCGGAAGTCACCGGTACGACGTCGTTCGGTAAGGACACGAAGGGCAAGCAGCGTCTCGTCATCACGGATCTCGAGGGCAACCAGCACGAGTTCCTGATCGCGAAGGAAAAGCAGGTGCTGGTCCACGATGCTCAGGTCGTCAACAAGGGCGAAATGATCGTGGACGGTCCGGCCGATCCGCACGACATCCTGCGTCTGCAGGGTATCGAGGCGCTGTCGCGCTACATCGTCGACGAAGTGCAGGACGTGTATCGTCTGCAGGGCGTGAAGATCAACGACAAGCACATCGAGGTGATCGTTCGCCAGATGCTGCGTCGTGTGCAGATCACCGACAACGGCGATACGCGCTTCATCCCGGGCGAACAGGTCGAACGTTCCGACATGCTGGACGAGAACGATCGCATGATCGCCGAGGACAAGCGTCCGGCTTCGTACGACAACGTGCTGCTCGGTATCACGAAGGCGTCGCTGTCGACCGACTCGTTCATCTCCGCGGCATCGTTCCAGGAAACGACCCGCGTGCTGACCGAAGCGGCGATCATGGGCAAGCGCGACGATCTGCGCGGCCTGAAGGAAAACGTGATCGTCGGCCGTCTGATTCCGGCCGGTACGGGTCTCGCGTTCCACAAGGCACGCAAGGCGAAGGAATCGTCGGATCGCGAGCGTTTCGACCAGATCGCAGCAGAAGAGGCGTTCGATTTCGGCACGCCGAGCACGCCTGCTGCGGAAGAGCCGCAACAGCACCCGGCAGCCGAATAAGCGAGGGCGGCGCGAGCCGCCTCGCCTCGCTGTCATCGAAACCGCCCGGTTTTGCCGGGCGGTTTTTTTTATCCGTCGTTCACGCGCATGACGCGCTTGCGCATCGCCGGCACCGGCTGCCTGCGAGCGGCGCTCCACATGGCTGCAGGTGCTGTCGCAGGCATCGCGATCGCTTGCGGTACGGCCTCCGCAGGCCCGTCATGCGCGCGAACGAACCCTGTCCGATCGGCCAACGTTGCACGATTCGCCACGCGTCGCGCGAGCGGGTTGTTAAAATTGCGGTCATCCTTCCGCCGTCCTCGTTCTCACTCATGTCCCGCGCCCTCGAAATTCTCGACGAAGTCTTTGGTTATTCCGCATTTCGCGGCCAGCAGGGCGAGATCGTCGAGCACGTCGCCGGCGGCGGCGATTGCCTCGTGCTGATGCCGACCGGCGGCGGCAAGTCGCTGTGCTACCAGATCCCGGCGCTGCTGCGCCGCGAGACCGGGCAGGGCGCCGGCATCGTCGTGTCGCCGCTGATCGCGCTGATGCAGGACCAGGTCGCCGCGCTGCGCGAAGTCGGCGTGCGCGCGGCCTACCTGAATTCGACGCTGTCGGGCGCCGAAGCCGCGGCGACCGAGCGCGCGCTGCGCGAGGGCGAGATCGACCTGCTGTATGTCGCGCCTGAACGGCTGATGACGGGGCGTTTCCTCGAGTTGCTCGAGCGCGCGAAGATCGGCCTGTTCGCGATCGACGAAGCGCACTGCGTGTCGCAATGGGGGCACGATTTCCGTCCGGAATACATTCAGTTGTCGGTGCTGCACGAGCGGTTTCCGTCGGTGCCCCGCATCGCGCTGACCGCCACGGCCGACGCGATCACGCGCGACGAGATCATCCATCGCCTCGCGCTCGACGACGCGCGCGTGTTCATATCGAGCTTCGATCGCCCGAACATCCGCTACCGGATCGTCGAAAAGGACAACGCGCGTTCGCAATTGCTCGACTTCATCCGCGCCGAACACACGAATGCCGACGGCACGACTGACGCAGGCGTCGTCTATTGCCTGTCGCGCCGTAAGGTCGAGGAAACAGCCGAGTGGCTGAAGGCGCAGGGCGTGCGCGCGCTGCCGTATCACGCCGGAATGGAGTTCGAGGTGCGGCAGAAGCACCAGGAAATGTTCCAGCGCGAGGAGGGCATCGTGATGTGCGCGACGATCGCGTTCGGCATGGGCATCGACAAGCCCGACGTGCGCTTCGTCGCGCACCTGGATCTGCCGAAGAGCGTCGAGGGCTATTACCAGGAAACCGGTCGCGCGGGCCGCGACGGGATGCCCGCGAATGCGTGGATGGCGTACGGCCTCGGCGACGTCGTCCAGCAGCGCAAGATGATCGACGAGTCCGACGCCGATGACGCGCACAAGCGCGTGCAGACGTCGAAGCTCGACGCGCTGCTCGGGCTGTGCGAGACGATCTCGTGCCGCCGCGTGCGGCTGCTGAACTACTTCGGCGAGGCGAGCCAGCCGTGCGGCAACTGCGACACGTGCCTCGAGCCGCCCGATTCGTGGGATGCGACGCGCGAGGCGCAGATGGCGCTGTCGTGCGTGTTCCGCGCGCAGCGTTCGAGCGGCTTCAACTTCGGTTCGAGCCATCTGATCGAAATCCTGCGCGGCGGGCGCACCGAGAAGGTGTTGCAGCGCGGGCATGACCAGCTCAGCACGTTCGGGATCGGTGCGTCGCTATCCGAGCCCGAGTGGCGTGCGATCTTCCGGCAGCTCGTCGCGTACGGCTACCTGGCGGTCGACCATGGCGGCTTCGGCGCGCTGATGCTGACCGAGGCCGCGAAGCCCGTGCTGAAGAACGAGGAGAAGGTCACGCTCCGCCGCTACGTGAAGCCGCAGCGCACGCGCCAGTCGTCGAGCCGCAGCGGCACGCGCGTCGATCCGACGGCCGGCATGGGCACGCGCGAGCGCGCACGGTGGGATGCGCTGCGCGCGTGGCGCGCGGAAACCGCGAAGACGGACGGCGTGCCGGCCTACGTGATCTTCCACGACGCGACGCTCGCCGAAATCGCGCGCAACGCGCCGGAGACGATCGACGACCTGCGCCATATCCCCGGCATGGGCGTGCGCAAGCTCGAGCGCTTCGGCGACGAGATTATCGACGTCGTCGAATCGGCCTGACACAGGTGTTCCGACCCTTCCGGTAAACCACGCGGCCTGCCGGCGAATCACGCAAGCCGTTGACTTAGTTGGTATTTCCGGAATATCATGTTTGGTTCCGGTATTCGGTGGGCCGAGTCGCGTTCGAAGGTTCGCGTCCGTTTCGCCGGTTCGGAAGTCAACTGTGCGCCGATTTTCGCTTTGCCCGAAATCGATGTGCAGATTTTGTTCAATTTCAGGAATAAACAATGCCAACCATCAACCAACTGGTTCGCAAAGGCCGTCAGTCGGAAACGACGAAGAGCAAGAGCCCGGCCCTGCAGGACTGCCCCCAGCGTCGCGGCGTGTGCACCCGTGTGTACACGACGACGCCGAAGAAGCCTAACTCGGCACTCCGTAAGGTTGCCAAGGTTCGTCTGACGAACGGCTTCGAAGTGATTTCGTACATCGGCGGTGAAGGCCACAACCTGCAGGAACACTCGGTTGTGCTGATCCGCGGCGGCCGTGTGAAGGACTTGCCGGGTGTGCGTTACCACATGGTTCGCGGCTCGCTGGATACCCAGGGCGTCAAGGACCGTAAGCAAGCGCGCTCGAAGTACGGCGCGAAGCGTGCAAAGGCTGCCAAGTAAGCAGTTTTTGATCAGGAATCGCCTCTGGGCGGTCAAGGCGGGAGTGCCGGATTGCCGGTGCTGTCGAGTAAGTGGTCACCCGGCCAAGCTGGTTAGTCGTGAAGATGTGATCGGGTTTGTTGGTGGCCGCGGAGCTGGATGCAGCTCCAACTGAACAAGTAAAGGAAGAATCATGCCGCGTCGTCGCGAAGTCCCCAAGCGGGAAGTGTTGCCGGATCCGAAGTTCGGCAACGTTGATGTAGCCAAGTTCATGAACATGCTGATGCTGTCCGGCAAGAAGTCGGTCGCAGAGCGCATCGTTTATGGCGCATTCGAACAGATCCAGACCAAGGGTGGCAAGGACCCGCTGGAAGTGTTCACGGTTGCGCTCAACAACGTGAAGCCGGTGGTCGAAGTGAAGAGCCGTCGCGTTGGTGGTGCCAACTATCAAGTTCCGGTCGAAGTGCGCCCGTCGCGTCGTATGGCATTGGCGATGCGCTGGCTGCGCGAGGCTGCGAAGAAGCGCAGCGAGAAGTCGATGGCCCTGCGTCTGGCAGGTGAACTCTCCGAAGCGGCCGAAGGCCGTGGCGGCGCGATGAAGAAGCGCGATGAAGTTCACCGCATGGCAGAAGCCAACCGCGCGTTCTCGCATTTCCGTTTCTAAGCGCCTGGCTGGGCTGTTAGCGGAAATAAATTCCGGGCGGGTGCGCTTTTCAGGCGCCTCGCCCGTTTGTGTTGAAGCATGATGCAGCAAGGCTGCATCATGTCATCCCAGTAGAGGATCAAAGTGGCTCGCAAGACTCCTATCGAGCGCTACCGCAATATCGGTATTAGCGCTCACATCGACGCCGGCAAGACGACGACGACCGAGCGCATTCTGTTTTACACCGGTGTGAACCACAAGATCGGTGAAGTTCACGACGGCGCAGCCACGATGGACTGGATGGAGCAGGAACAGGAGCGTGGCATCACGATCACGTCCGCTGCTACCACGGCCTTCTGGAAGGGCATGGGCGGCAACTATCCGGAACACCGCATCAACATCATCGACACCCCGGGCCACGTCGACTTCACGATCGAAGTGGAGCGCTCGATGCGCGTGCTCGACGGCGCGTGCATGGTGTACTGCGCAGTGGGCGGCGTGCAGCCGCAGTCGGAAACGGTGTGGCGCCAGGCGAACAAGTACAAGGTGCCGCGTCTCGCGTTCGTCAACAAGATGGACCGTACCGGCGCGAACTTCTTCAAGGTCTACGACCAGCTCCGTCTGCGCCTGAAGGCGAACCCGGTTCCGGTCGTGGTGCCGATCGGCTCGGAAGAAAACTTCAAGGGCGTGGTCGACCTGATCAAGATGAAGGCGATCATTTGGGACGAAGCGTCGCAAGGCACGAAGTTCGACTACGTCGACATCCCGGCCGAACTCGCCGAGACCTGCAAGGAATGGCGCGAAAAGATGGTCGAGGCGGCTGCTGAAGCCAACGAAGACCTGATGAACAAGTACCTGGAAGAAGGCGATCTGCCGGAAGCCGACATCGTCAAGGCGCTGCGCGACCGTACGATCGCGTGCGAAATCCAGCCGATGCTGTGCGGTACCGCGTTCAAGAACAAGGGCGTGCAGCGCATGCTCGACGCCGTGATCGATTTCCTGCCGTCGCCGGTCGACATCCCGCCGGTCAAGGGCGAACTCGAAAACGGCGATTCCGCAGAGCGCCGTGCGGCGGACGACGAGAAGTTCTCGGCGCTCGCGTTCAAGATCATGACCGACCCGTTCGTCGGCCAGCTGATCTTCTTCCGTGTGTACTCGGGCGTGGTGAATTCGGGCGATACGCTGCTGAACTCGACGAAGGACAAGAAGGAACGTCTGGGTCGTATTCTGCAGATGCACGCGAACCAGCGCGAAGAAATCAAGGAAGTGCGCGCAGGCGACATCGCTGCTGCGGTCGGCCTGAAGGAAGCGACCACGGGCGACACGCTGTGCGATCCGGCGAACCCGATCATTCTCGAGCGCATGGTGTTCCCGGAGCCGGTGATTTCGCAGGCTGTCGAGCCGAAAACCAAGGCTGACCAGGAAAAGATGGGCCTCGCGCTGAACCGCCTGGCGCAGGAAGATCCGTCGTTCCGCGTGCAGACCGACGAAGAGTCGGGCCAGACCATCATTTCGGGCATGGGCGAGCTCCACCTCGAAATTCTGGTCGACCGGATGAAGCGTGAATTCGGCGTGGAAGCAACCGTCGGCAAGCCGCAGGTTGCTTACCGCGAAACGATCCGTTCGACGGCGAAGGATGTCGACGGCAAGTTCGTCAAGCAGTCGGGTGGTCGCGGCCAGTACGGTCACGCGGTCATCACGCTCGAGCCGAACGAACAGGGCAAGGGCTACGAGTTCTTCGACGAGATCAAGGGTGGTGTGATTCCGCGTGAATACATCCCGGCGGTCGACAAGGGTATCCAGGACACGCTGAAGTCGGGCGTGCTGGCAGGCTTCCCGGTCGTCGACGTGAAGGTTCACCTGACGTTCGGTTCGTACCACGACGTTGACTCGAACGAAAACGCGTTCCGGATGGCCGGTTCGATGGCGTTCAAGGAAGCGATGCGCAAGGCGAACCCGGTCGTGCTCGAGCCGATGATGGCTGTCGAAGTCGAGACGCCGGAAGACTACATGGGCAACGTGATGGGCGACCTGTCGGGCCGTCGCGGTATCGTCCAGGGCATGGAAGACATGGTTGGCGGCGGCAAGATCGTGCGCGCCGAAGTGCCGCTGTCGGAAATGTTCGGTTATTCGACGTCGCTGCGCTCGCTGACGCAAGGTCGTGCAACGTACACGATGGAGTTCAAGCACTACGCTGAAGCTCCGCGCAACGTTGCCGACGCGATCATCAGCGCGAAGTCGAAGTAAATCTGAAGCTATCAACCGATTATTTTTTGAAAGAAGAGAATCATGGCAAAGGAAAAGTTTGAGCGGACCAAGCCGCACGTGAACGTTGGTACGATTGGTCACGTTGACCACGGCAAGACGACGCTGACGGCAGCGATCACGACGGTTCTGACGAAGAAGTTCGGCGGCGAAGCGAAGGCATACGACCAGATCGACGCGGCACCGGAAGAAAAGGCGCGCGGCATCACGATCAACACGGCACACGTCGAGTACGAAACGGCTAACCGCCACTACGCACACGTCGACTGCCCGGGCCACGCTGACTATGTGAAGAACATGATCACGGGCGCGGCACAGATGGACGGCGCGATCCTGGTTTGCTCGGCAGCAGACGGCCCGATGCCGCAAACGCGTGAGCACATCCTGCTGGCGCGTCAGGTTGGCGTTCCGTACATCATCGTGTTCCTGAACAAGTGCGACATGGTGGACGACGCTGAACTGCTCGAGCTGGTCGAGATGGAAGTTCGCGAACTCCTGTCGAAGTACGACTTCCCGGGCGACGACACGCCGATCGTGAAGGGTTCGGCGAAGCTGGCGCTGGAAGGCGACACGGGCGAGCTGGGCGAAGTGGCGATCATGAGCCTGGCCGACGCGCTGGACACGTACATCCCGACGCCGGAGCGTGCAGTTGACGGCGCGTTCCTGATGCCGGTGGAAGACGTGTTCTCGATCTCGGGCCGTGGTACGGTGGTGACGGGTCGTGTCGAGCGCGGCATCGTGAAGGTCGGCGAAGAAATCGAAATCGTCGGTATCAAGCCGACGGTGAAGACGACCTGCACGGGCGTTGAAATGTTCCGCAAGCTGCTGGACCAAGGTCAGGCAGGCGACAACGTCGGTATCCTGCTGCGCGGCACGAAGCGTGAAGACGTGGAGCGTGGCCAGGTTCTGGCGAAGCCGGGTTCGATCACGCCGCACACGCACTTCACGGCTGAAGTGTACGTGCTGAGCAAGGACGAAGGCGGTCGTCACACGCCGTTCTTCAACAACTACCGTCCGCAGTTCTACTTCCGTACGACGGACGTGACGGGCTCGATCGAGCTGCCGAAGGACAAGGAAATGGTGATGCCGGGCGACAACGTGTCGATCACGGTGAAGCTGATCGCTCCGATCGCGATGGAAGAAGGTCTGCGCTTCGCAATCCGCGAAGGCGGCCGTACCGTCGGCGCCGGCGTCGTCGCCAAGATCATCGAGTAATATCGACGATCCGCGGATCCCGACGGGGTCCGCGATTCCACGGTATGCGGTTGTGCCGTCGAAACCGGGTGTCCAGCTTGCGCTGGCACCCGGTTTTGTTTTTCCGGTGCTTCGTTGCATGGGCCGAGAAACCCGCACCACCGCTCCAGAATTTCGTGTAGAATCGCGGGCTTAGCAGTGGAAGTACTGTCCGGAACCTGATGTCTCGCTCCCCGCAGGCGTCATGTTTCACGTTCTTTTAGTGTCCGGCGATGCAACATCGCCTCGCTCTTTTCAAGGAATCGTCATGCAGCAACAGAAAATCCGCATTCGCCTGAAGGCTTTCGACTATCGTCTGATCGATCAATCGGCTGCCGAGATCGTCGATACCGCGAAGCGGACTGGCGCAATCGTCCGTGGTCCGGTGCCGCTGCCGACGCGCATTCAGCGTTTTGACATCCTGCGTTCGCCGCACGTCAACAAGACGTCGCGCGATCAGCTCGAAATCCGCACCCACCAGCGCCTGATGGACATCGTCGATCCGACCGACAAGACGGTTGACGCGCTGATGAAGCTCGATCTGCCGGCTGGCGTCGACGTGGAAATCAAGCTGCAGTAAGGCTTCCCGCACCGAACGGCTTGCCGGGCGGTGCTAAGTCTTTGTATTGCTTGCGGAAATCGAGAGGTCGGGCTATACTGCTTGGCTTTTCGCGTATTCGCGTAAAAAAGTTGGGCCTTGCGTGCCCGGCATTTTGTAAATCAGCCCCGACCAATCGCAGTCGGGAATGGAGAAAATGATGAGCCTTGGACTCGTAGGTCGCAAGGTTGGCATGACCCGTATCTTCACGGCTGAAGGGGATTCGATTCCCGTCACCGTGCTGGACGTGTCGGACAACCGCGTGACGCAGATCAAGACTGTTGAAACCGACGGCTACACGGCCGTGCAGGTTGCATTCGGCTCCCGCCGCGCCTCGCGCGTGACGAAGCCGCTGGCAGGTCATCTCGCCAAAGCCGGTGTCGAAGCCGGTGAAATCCTCAAGGAATTCCGCATTGACGCGGCCAAGGCAGCCGAGCTGTCGAATGGCGCCGTGGTCGGTGCAGATCTTTTCGAAGTGGGCCAGAAGGTCGACGTGCAAGGCGTGTCGATCGGTAAGGGCTACGCCGGTACGATCAAGCGTTACAACTTCTCCTCCGGCCGTGCCACGCACGGTAACTCGCGCTCGCACAACGTGCCGGGCTCGATCGGTATGGCGCAGGATCCGGGTCGCGTGTTCCCGGGTAAACGCATGACGGGTCACATGGGTGACGTGACCGTGACGGTGCAGAACCTCGAAATCGCTCGTATCGACGCAGAGCGCAAGCTGCTGCTCGTCAAGGGTGCGATTCCGGGCGCGAAGGGTGGCAAGGTTTTTGTCACGCCGGCCGTCAAGACCAAGGGGGCGAAATAATGGAACTCAAGCTCCTGAACGAAAATGGTCAGGAAGGTGCAGTGGTCAACGCATCGGACGTCGTGTTCGGTCGTGACTACAACGAAGCGCTGATCCACCAGGTCGTCGTCGCTTACCAGGCGAATGCTCGCCAGGGTAACCGCGCGCAGAAGGACCGCGAGCAGGTCAAGCACACCACCAAGAAGCCGTGGCGCCAGAAGGGTACGGGCCGTGCTCGTGCCGGTATGTCGTCGAGCCCGCTGTGGCGTGGCGGTGGTCGTATCTTCCCGAACTCGCCGGAAGAAAACTTCTCGCACAAGGTCAACAAGAAGATGCATCGCGCAGGTCTCTGCTCGATCTTCTCGCAGCTGGCCCGTGAAGGCCGTCTGTCGGTCGTTGAGGACATCATCCTCGAAGCGCCGAAGACCAAGCTGCTGGCCGAAAAATTCAAGACCATGGGTCTCGACTCCGTGCTGATCATCACCGACACGGTTGACGAAAACCTGTACCTGGCTTCGCGCAACCTGCCGCACGTGGCAATTGTCGAGCCGCGCTACGCTGACCCGCTGTCGCTGATCTACTTCAAGAAAGTGCTGGTCACGAAGGCTGCGGTCGCCCAGATCGAGGAGTTGCTGTCATGAGCGAGATTCGCAAGAACGATCATCGTTTGATGCAGGTCCTGCTCGCACCGGTGATCTCGGAAAAGGCGACGCTGGTTGCCGACAAGAACGAGCAAGTCGTGTTCGAAGTCGCGCCGGATGCCACGAAGCAGGAAGTGAAGGCGGCTGTCGAGCTGCTGTTCAAGGTTGAAGTTGACTCCGTCAACGTGCTGGTTCAGAAGGGCAAGCAGAAGCGCTTTGGCCGTTCGATGGGCCGCCGCAAGGACGTGAAGAAGGCGTACGTTTGCCTGAAGCCCGGCCAGGAAATCAACTTTGAAGCGGAGGCCAAGTAATCATGGCAATCGTTAAAGTTAAACCGACTTCGCCGGGTCGCCGCGCGATGGTCAAGGTGGTCAACAAGAACCTGCACCAGGGCAAGCCGTTCGCGGCACTGCTCGACTCGCAGAGCTCGACCGCCGGCCGTAACAACAACGGCCGCATCACCACGCGCCATAAGGGCGGTGGCCACAAGCAGCACTATCGTATCGTCGATTTCCGTCGCACGAAGGATGGCATCCCGGCAAAGGTCGAGCGTCTCGAGTACGACCCGAACCGCAGCGCGAACATCGCGCTGGTGCTCTACGCAGACGGCGAGCGTCGCTACATCATCGCCCCGAAGGGCCTGACCGTCGGCCAACAGCTGATGTCGGGTTCGGAAGCGCCGATCCGTGCAGGCAACACGCTGCCGATCCGCAACATTCCGGTCGGTACGACGATCCACTGCATCGAGATGCTGCCGGGCAAGGGCGCGCAAATGGCGCGTTCGGCTGGCACGTCGGCCATGCTGCTGGCGCGCGAAGGCGTCTACGCGCAGGTTCGCCTGCGTTCGGGCGAAATCCGCCGCGTGCACATCGAGTGCCGTGCAACGATCGGTGAAGTCGGCAACGAAGAGCATAGCCTGCGCCAGATCGGCAAGGCTGGCGCGAACCGCTGGCGCGGTATCCGCCCGACGGTGCGTGGCGTTGCGATGAACCCGGTCGATCACCCGCACGGTGGTGGTGAGGGCAAGACGGCTGCAGGTCGCGACCCGGTGAGCCCGTGGGGTACGCCGGCTAAGGGTTACCGCACCCGCAGCAACAAGCGCACGACGACGATGATCGTCCAGCGCCGTCACAAGCGTTAAGGAGTAGGCAATGGCACGTTCTGTTAAAAAAGGTCCGTTCTGCGACGCCCATTTGCTGAAGAAAGTTGAGGCGGCTGCAGCTTCGCGCGACAAAAAGCCGATCAAGACCTGGTCGCGTCGCTCGACGATTCTGCCGGATTTCATCGGCCTGACGATCGCTGTTCACAACGGCCGTCAACACGTTCCGGTGTACATCTCGGAAAACATGGTCGGCCACAAGCTTGGCGAGTTCGCACTGACCCGTACGTTCAAGGGTCACGCAGCCGACAAGAAGGCCAAGAAATAAGGGGCAATCAAGATGGAAGTGAAAGCAATTCATCGCGGTGCCCGCATCTCGGCGCAAAAAACGCGCCTTGTGGCTGACCAGATCCGCGGTTTGCCGGTCGACAAGGCGCTGAACGTTCTGACGTTCTCGCCGAAGAAGGCGGCTGGCATCGTGAAGAAGGTTGTGCTGTCGGCAATCGCGAATGCGGAGCACAACGAAGGCGCCGATATCGACGAGCTCAAGATCAAGAGCATCTACGTCGACAAGGCTGCATCGCTCAAGCGTTTCACCGCGCGCGCCAAGGGCCGCGGTAACCGCATCGAGAAGCAATCCTGTCACATCACTGTGACGGTCGGGAATTAAGGAGCCATACGATGGGACAGAAAATTCATCCGACTGGCTTCCGCCTGGCTGTCAGCCGTAATTGGGCTTCGCGTTGGTACGCGAACAACAACAATTTCGCGGCGATGCTGCAGGAAGACATCGGTGTTCGTGAGTACCTGAAGAAGAAGCTGAAGAACGCTTCGGTCGGTCGGGTCGTCATCGAGCGTCCGGCAAAGAACGCGCGCATCACGATTTACAGCTCGCGTCCGGGCGTCGTCATCGGCAAGAAGGGCGAGGATATCGAACAGCTGAAGACGGAACTGCAACGCCGCATGGGCGTTCCGGTCCACGTCAACATCGAAGAGATCCGCAAGCCGGAAACCGATGCGCAACTGATCGCTGACTCGATCACGCAACAGCTCGAGCGCCGGATCATGTTCCGTCGCGCGATGAAGCGTGCGATGCAGAACGCGATGCGTCTGGGTGCCCAGGGCATCAAGATCATGAGCGCCGGCCGTCTGAACGGTATCGAAATCGCTCGTACGGAGTGGTATCGCGAAGGTCGCGTGCCCCTTCACACGCTGCGTGCCGATATCGACTACGCGACTTCGGAAGCGAAGACGACCTACGGGATCATCGGCGTCAAGGTGTGGGTGTACAAGGGCGACACGCTCGGCCGCAATGACGCACCGGTGGTGGAAGAAGTAGCCGAAGACAAGCGTCCGCGTCGCAATGCGCGTCCGGGCGATCGTCGTCCGCGCCGTGACGGCGAAGGCGGCGCTCCGGGTGCTCGCCGTGGCGCACCGCGCCGTGGCGCCGGCAAGCCCGAAGACGGCAAGACTGGAGAATAACGATGCTGCAACCGAAACGCAGAAAGTATCGTAAAGAGCAGAAGGGTCGTAACACCGGCAAGGCGACGCGCGGCAACGCAGTGTCGTTCGGTGAATTCGGCCTGAAGGCGATCGGTCGCGGTCGTCTGACCGCACGTCAAATTGAAGCGGCGCGTCGTGCAATGACGCGTCACATCAAGCGTGGCGGCCGCATCTGGATCCGGATCTTCCCGGACAAGCCGATTTCGCAGAAGCCGGCCGAAGTGCGTATGGGTAACGGTAAGGGTAACCCGGAGTACTACGTCGCCGAGATTCAGCCGGGCAAGATGCTCTATGAAATGGACGGCGTAACCGAAGAACTGGCACGCGAAGCGTTCCGTCTGGCTGCAGCCAAGCTGCCGCTGAAGACGGCATTCATCGTGCGCCAGCTCGGCGCCTAAGGAGAAAACATGAAGGCTTCCGAACTTCTCCAGAAAGACCAGGCCGCGCTCAACAAGGAGCTGGCGGACCTGCTGAAGGCGCAATTCGGCCTGCGCATGCAACTCGCGACCCAGCAGCTCACGAACACGAGCCAGCTGAAGAAGGTTCGTCGCGACATCGCACGTGTGCGGACCGTCATGACTCAGAAGGCGAACCAGAAATGAACGATAGCGTGAAAACCTCGCTGAAGCGGACGCTGGTCGGTCGGGTCGTCAGCAACAAGATGGACAAGACCGTCACCGTGCTGATCGAGCACCGCGTCAAGCACCCGATCTACGGCAAGTATGTCGTGCGCTCGAAGAAGTACCACGCGCACGATGAAGCGAACACCTGCAACGAAGGCGATCTCGTCGAAATCCAGGAAACTCGTCCTGTTTCGAAGACGAAGGCCTGGACGGTGTCGCGCCTCGTCGAAGCAGCTCGCGTCATCTAAGCGGGCCGTGCGGTAGGCAGTAACAGGCACTTCTCCACGAAGTGCTTGAAATCGCAAAGTTTTTGCTTGCGTGACCAGGGTTATTTGTTATAATCCTGGTCTTCCCTCTTTATGGGAGCCCCGTCGCGGGCGAAGTTGGTGGGGGAAGCGGACTGGCGCCAGCCTGTCCGAAAGATTCACCGAATTGCGATGGCGGGTTTCGTTTGCCGTCGCTGCTGTTCCAACCCAAGCAGCCGATTGGCTGACGGGACCAAGACTGACCGAATGCATCATGGTGGTGCATCCGGATTAAGTTGGGAAAGACAAACCATGATCCAGACCGAATCTCGGCTCGAAGTAGCCGACAACACGGGTGCACGTGAAGTCCTGTGCATCAAGGTGCTCGGCGGCTCGAAGCGTCGTTATGCCGGCATTGGCGACATCATCAAGGTGAGCGTCAAAGAGGCAACGCCGCGCGGGCGCGTGAAGAAAGGCGAAATTTACAACGCCGTGGTGGTCCGCACCGCCAAGGGTGTGCGCCGTCAAGACGGCTCGCTGATCAAGTTCGACGGCAACGCCGCTGTGCTTTTGAATAACAAGCTCGAGCCGATCGGCACCCGTATCTTCGGGCCGGTGACGCGTGAGCTGCGTAGCGAACGATTCATGAAGATCGTTTCGCTGGCGCCGGAAGTGCTGTAAGGAGTCGCGATGAACAAGATTCGCAAGGGTGACGAAGTGATCGTCGTTACCGGCAAGGACAAGGGCAAGCGCGGCGTCGTGCTGGCTGTCGGTGCTGAGCATGTGACGGTTGAAGGTATCAACCTCGTCAAGAAGCATGTGAAGCCGAACCCGATGAAGGGTACGACGGGCGGCGTGGAAGCGAAGACGATGCCCCTGCATATTTCGAACGTCGCACTGGTCGACGCGAATGGCAAGGCGTCGCGTGTTGGCATCAAGGTCGAGGAAGGCAAGAAGGTTCGCTTCCTGAAGACGACCGGTGCCGTACTGAGCGCCTGACGCAGCGGAGTAAAAAATGGCTCGTTTTCAAGAGTTTTACAAAGAAAAGGTTGTGCCCGGCCTGATCGAGAAGTTCGGTTACAAGTCGGTCATGGAAGTGCCGCGCATCACCAAGATCACGCTGAACATGGGTCTTGGCGAAGCGATCGCTGACAAGAAGATCATCGAGAACGCCGTTGGCGACCTCACGAAGATCGCTGGTCAGAAGCCGGTCGTGACGAAGGCGCGCAAGGCAATCGCAGGCTTCAAGATCCGCCAGGGTTACCCCATCGGCGCGATGGTGACGCTGCGTGGTCGTGCGATGTATGAATTCCTCGACCGTTTCGTGACCGTTGCCCTGCCCCGCGTGCGTGACTTCCGCGGCGTGTCGGGTCGTGCTTTCGATGGCCGTGGCAACTACAACATCGGTGTGAAAGAGCAGATCATTTTCCCCGAAATCGACTACGACAAGATCGACGCACTGCGTGGGCTGAACATCAGCATCACGACGACTGCGAAGACCGACGACGAAGCAAAGGCTCTGCTCGCCAGCTTCAAGTTCCCGTTCAGAAACTGAGGTTACCGTGGCTAAACTGGCACTGATCGAACGTGAAAAGAAGCGCGCCCGCCTGGTCGCGAAGTTCGCAGCAAAGCGCGAAGCGCTGAAGGCGATCGTCGAAGACCAAAGCAAGTCGGAAGAAGAGCGCTACGAAGCACGCCTGGAGCTGCAGCAACTGCCCCGCAACGCAAACCCGACCCGCCAGCGTAACCGCTGCGCGATCACGGGCCGTCCGCGTGGCACGTTCCGTAAATTCGGCCTCGCGCGTAACAAGATTCGTGAAATCGCATTCCGTGGCGAGATTCCTGGCCTGACCAAGGCGAGCTGGTAATAGGAGAAACGTAAATGAGCATGAGTGATCCTATCGCCGATATGCTGACTCGCATCCGCAACGCGCAGATGGTCGAGAAGGTATCGGTCGCGATGCCCTCGTCGAAGGTCAAGGTTGCAATCGCGCAAGTCCTGAAGGACGAAGGTTATATCGACGATTTCGCGGTGAAGGCTGAAGGCGCGAAGGCAGAACTGAACATCGCGCTGAAGTACTACGCTGGCCGTCCGGTCATCGAACGCCTCGAGCGCGTGTCGAAGCCTGGCCTGCGCGTCTACCGCGGTCGTAACGACATTCCGCAGGTCATGAATGGCCTCGGCGTGGCAATCGTGTCGACGCCGAAGGGCGTGATGACCGACCGCAAGGCGCGCGCTACCGGCGTCGGCGGCGAAGTCATCTGCTACGTCGCTTAAAGCCGAGGAGAGAGAAACATGTCTCGAGTAGGTAAGAGCCCGATCGCGCTGCAAGGCGCGGAAGTCAAGCTGGCCGACGGTGCAATCACCGTCAAGGGCCCGCTGGGCACCATCACGCAAGCGATCAATCCGCTCGTGAACGTGGCGAACAACGACGGCACGCTGAATCTGTCGCCGGTCGACGAAAGCCGCGAAGCAAATGCACTGTCGGGCACGATGCGCGCGATCATCGCGAATGCCGTGCACGGCGTGACCAAGGGTTTCGAGCGCAAGCTGACGCTGGTTGGCGTCGGTTACCGTGCGCAAGCGCAAGGCGACAAGCTGAACCTGTCGCTGGGTTTCTCGCACCCGGTGGTGCACCAGATGCCGGAAGGCGTCAAGGCTGAAACCCCGACGCAAACCGAAATCGTGATCAAGGGGATCAACAAGCAACAAGTCGGTCAAGTAGCTGCGGAAGTTCGCGGTTACCGTCCGCCGGAGCCCTACAAGGGCAAGGGCGTGCGCTATTCCGACGAGGTTGTGATCCTCAAAGAAACGAAGAAGAAGTAAGGGTGCGCAATCATGGATAAGACTCAATCTCGCCTGCGCCGCGCTCGCCAGACGCGTATCAAGATCGCTGAGCTGCAGGTCGCGCGTCTCGCCGTGCATCGCACGAACACGCACATCTACGCTCAAGTGTTCTCGCCCTGCGGCACCAAGGTGCTGGCCAGTGCGTCGACGCTCGAGGCAGAAGTGCGCGCCGAGCTCGCCGACAAGTCGGGCAAGGGCGGCAACGTTAACGCCGCGACGCTGATCGGCAAGCGTATTGCCGAGAAGGCAAAGGCCGCCGGCATCGAATCCGTCGCCTTCGACCGCTCGGGCTTCCGCTACCACGGCCGCGTTAAAGCGCTGGCTGAGGCAGCTCGCGAAGCTGGGCTCAAGTTCTAAGGAAGGAATTCGTCATGGCAAAGATGCAAGCGAAAGTTCAGGCTGACGAGCGCGACGACGGCCTTCGTGAAAAGATGATTTCGGTCAATCGCGTGACCAAGGTCGTGAAGGGTGGCCGTATTCTCGGCTTCGCCGCACTGACCGTGGTTGGCGATGGTGATGGCCGCATCGGTATGGGCAAGGGCAAGGCGAAGGAAGTGCCGGTCGCTGTCCAGAAGGCAATGGAACAAGCTCGCCGCAACATGTTCAAGGTGCCGCTCAAGAACGGCACGCTGCAGCACGAAGTGCACGGCAAGCACGGTGCATCGGCCGTCCTCCTCGCTCCGGCGAAGGCAGGTACGGGCGTGATCGCCGGCGGCCCGATGCGCGCAGTGTTCGACGTGATGGGCGTTCAGAACGTTGTGGCTAAGAGCCACGGTTCGACGAACCCGTACAACCTCGTTCGCGCCACGCTGGACGGCCTGCGCAAGCAGTCCACCCCGGCAGACATCGCGGCGAAGCGCGGCAAGTCCGTCGAAGAAATTTTGGGCTAAGCCCGGGTGGTCACCATGTCTGAAAAAACTGTCAAGGTTCAGCTCGTTAAGAGCCTGATCGGGACCCGCGAATCGCACCGCGCGACCGTGCGTGGCCTGGGCCTGCGCCGACTCAACTCGGTCAGCGAGCTGCAGGACACGCCGGCGGTCCGCGGCATGATCAACAAGGTCTCGTACCTCGTTAAGGTCATCGCGTAAGCGGCCCTACGGATCAAGGAGTTGATATGGAATTGAATAACCTGAAGCCGGCAGCTGGCGCCAAGCACGCCAAGCGTCGCGTCGGCCGTGGCATCGGTTCGGGCCTCGGCAAGACGGCTGGCCGTGGTCACAAGGGTCAGAAATCGCGTTCGGGCGGCTTCCACAAAGTCGGTTTCGAAGGCGGTCAGATGCCGCTGCAACGTCGTCTGCCGAAGCGCGGCTTCACTTCGCTGACGAAGGAATTCGTCGGTGAAGTGCGCCTGGGCGACCTCGAGAAGCTGCCGGTCGACGAGATCGATCTGCTCGCACTGAAGCAAGCCGGCCTGGTCGGCGAGCTGACGAAGAGCGCAAAGATCATCGCGACGGGTGAACTGAAGCGCAAGATCGTCGTGAAGGGTCTCGGTGCCACCAAGGGTGCGCGCGCTGCGATCGAAGCGGCTGGCGGTTCGTTCGCCGAGTGACACGCGTAGCGCGTCGTCACTTGCATTCATCGGAGAAGGTACTTGGCTAACAGCCCGAGTCTTGCAAAACCCGGTCGAAGCACGGCGAAATTCGGCGATCTGCGTCGGCGAGCGATGTTCCTGCTCCTGGCGCTGATCGTCTATCGCATCGGCGCGCACATTCCCGTGCCGGGCATCGATCCGGATCAACTGGCTAAGCTGTTCCAGAGCCAGGCGGGTGGCATCCTGGGCATGTTCAACATGTTCTCGGGTGGCGCACTTTCCCGCTTCACGATCTTTGCGCTGGGGATCATGCCGTACATTTCGGCGTCGATCATCATGCAGTTGCTGGCGATCGTCTCGCCGCAGCTCGAGGCGCTGAAGAAGGAAGGGCAGGCAGGGCAACGGAAGATCACGCAGTACACGCGGTATTTCACCGTGGTGCTCGCGACCTTCCAGGCGTTCGGTATCGCGGCTGCGCTGGAAAACCAGCCGGGCCTCGTCACCGATCCCGGCATGCTGTTCCGTCTGACGACGGTCGTGACGCTGGTTACCGGCACGATGTTCCTGATGTGGCTCGGCGAGCAGATTACCGAGCGTGGTCTGGGCAACGGTATCTCGATCATCATCTTCGGCGGGATCGCAGCAGGGTTCCCGAATGCCGTCGGTGGGCTGTTCGAGCTGGTGCGTACGGGTTCGATGAGCATCATTTCGGCGATCATCATCGTCGTTCTGATTGCCGCGGTGACTTACCTGGTCGTGTTCATCGAACGCGGTCAGCGGAAGATCCTCGTGAACTACGCGAAGCGCCAGGTCGGCAACAAGATCTACGGCGGGCAGTCGTCGCACCTGCCGCTGAAGCTGAACATGTCGGGCGTGATTCCGCCGATCTTCGCATCGTCGATCATCCTGTTCCCGGCAACGATTCTCGGCTGGTTCAGTACCGGTCAGCCGACGGGAAGCTGGATTTCCAATACGTTGCATAACGTTGCGGAAGCGCTGAAGCCGGGCCAGCCGGTCTATGTGCTGCTGTACACGCTGGCAATCGTGTTTTTCTGCTTCTTCTACACCGCACTGGTGTTCAACAGCAGGGAAACCGCGGACAACCTGAAGAAGAGCGGCGCGTTTGTTCCGGGCATCCGTCCGGGCGATCAGACCGCACGATATATCGACCGCATCCTCACGCGTCTGACGCTGGCCGGTGCGATCTACATCGTCTTCGTGTGTCTGCTGCCGGAATTCCTGGTGCTGCGCTGGAACGTGCCGTTTTATTTTGGTGGAACGTCGCTGCTGATCATTGTCGTCGTCACGATGGACTTTATGGCGCAGGTGCAGTCGTACGTTATGTCGCAACAGTATGAGTCGCTGCTCAAGAAGGCCAACTTCAAGGGCGGCAACATCCCAATGCGTTAATAAGGACTATGGCCAAAGACGATGTAATCCAGATGCAGGGTGAGGTGATCGAAAACCTCCCGAATGCGACCTTCCGTGTGAAGCTGGAAAACGGCCATGTCGTGTTGGGGCATATCTCCGGAAAGATGCGGATGCACTACATCCGCATTCTCCCGGGCGACAAGGTGACGGTTGAGTTGACGCCTTACGATCTGTCTCGTGCGCGGATCGTGTTCCGGGCGAAGTGATTTGAAAAAAGGGTATTATCATGAAAGTGATGGCATCGGTTAAGCGCATTTGCCGCAATTGCAAGATCATCAAGCGCAAAGGCGTCGTTCGCGTGATCTGCAGCTCGGATCCGCGCCACAAGCAGCGCCAAGGCTGACCGCGCGTTTGTTTGCGCTTTTTGTTTGAGGAAAAACAATGGCTCGTATCGCAGGGGTTAACATCCCGAATCACCAGCATACCGAGATTGGCCTGACGGCAATCTTCGGTGTCGGCCGCACGCGCTCGCGCAGCATCTGCGTGGCAGCTGGCGTGGAATTCTCGAAGAAGGTCAAGGACCTGACCGACGCAGATCTCGAAAAGCTGCGTGAAGAAGTGGGCAAGTTTGTCGTCGAAGGCGATCTGCGCCGTGAAGTGACGATGAACATCAAGCGCCTGATGGACCTCGGTTGCTACCGTGGCGTCCGTCATCGCAAGGGCCTGCCGATGCGCGGTCAGCGTACGCGTACGAACGCACGTACCCGTAAGGGTCCGCGTCGTGCAGCGCAAGCGCTGAAGAAGTAAGCGGAACTGACAGTTACAGGAAAACGTAATGGCTAAGGCTTCGAACACCGCGGCGCAACGCGTTCGCAAGAAGGTTAAGAAGAACGTCGCTGAAGGTGTGGTTCACGTCCACGCGTCGTTCAACAACACGATCATCACGATCACCGATCGCCAAGGCAACGCGCTGGCATGGGCGACGTCGGGCGGCCAGGGCTTCAAGGGCTCGCGCAAATCGACGCCGTTCGCTGCTCAGGTCGCAGCCGAGTCGGCTGGCCGCGTCGCGATGGAATATGGCGTGAAGAATCTGGAAGTGCGGATCAAGGGCCCGGGCCCGGGTCGCGAGTCGGCAGTGCGTGCACTGCATGGCCTCGGCATCAAGATCACCGCGATTTCGGACGTCACCCCGATTCCGCACAACGGCTGCCGCCCGCCGAAGCGTCGTCGTATCTAAGAATGTGCTGGCACGCACGTGCTAGCGCATTGCCTGTCGCCGCTCAGCGTCGACGGGCGTTGCTTTTTTGATTGACTAAGCCCACCGTTCGCCCCAAAGGGAGCGGACTAGCGCGGATTTCGATCCGCGTGACTGATTGATAAAGGAATGCAAAGTGGCACGTTATATCGGCCCCAAAGCCAAGCTGTCCCGCCGTGAAGGCACCGACCTGTTCCTGAAGAGCGCGCGCCGCTCGCTCGCCGACAAGTGCAAGCTCGACAGCAAGCCGGGTCAGCACGGCCGTACCTCGGGCGCACGTACGTCCGACTACGGTACGCAGCTGCGCGAAAAGCAGAAGGTCAAGCGTATCTACGGCGTGCTGGAGCGTCAGTTCCGCCGCTACTTCGCTGAAGCCGACCGCCGCAAGGGCAACACGGGTGAAAACCTGCTGCAACTGCTCGAGTCGCGCCTCGACAACGTCGTGTATCGCATGGGCTTCGGCTCGACCCGCGCTGAAGCGCGTCAGCTCGTGAGCCACAAGTCGATCACGGTGAACGGCGTCGTCGCGAACGTCCCGTCGCAGCAAGTGAAGGCGGGTGACATCGTCGCGATCCGCGAAAAGGCGAAGAAGCAGGCGCGTATCGTCGAAGCGCTGTCGCTGGCCGAGCAAGGCGGCATGCCGAGCTGGGTTGCAGTCGATGCGAAGAAGTTCGAAGGCACGTTCAAGCAAATGCCGGAACGCGCTGACATCGCAGGCGACATCAACGAAAGCCTGATCGTCGAATTGTATTCGCGTTAATCCGATTGACGGCCGAGGTACCCCGATTGCGTTGCGCAAGGAAGGGCCTCGGCTGTTTATTTTCTGGTTGTTACCGGTCAGCCTTATCGGTGTAACGAGCCGAGGGTATTGAAAAGGAAAGCCCATGCAAACCAGTTTGCTGAAACCCAAGATCATCGCCGTGGAATCGCTGGGCGAGAACCACGCGAGGGTGGTCATGGAGCCGTTCGAACGCGGTTACGGCCATACCTTGGGCAATGCGCTTCGCCGCGTGCTGCTGTCGTCGATGGTTGGCTACGCGCCGACCGAAGTCACGATCGCGGGCGTGGTGCACGAGTACTCGACGCTTGATGGCGTGCAAGAAGACGTCGTCAACCTGCTGCTGAACCTGAAGGGTGTGGTGTTCAAGCTGCATAACCGTGACGAAGTGACGGTTACGCTGCGCAAGGAAGGCGAAGGCGTCGTCACGGCCGGCGATATCGAGCTGGCTCACGATTGCGAAGTCATCAACCCGAATCACGTGATCGCGCACCTGTCGAAGGGCGGCAAGCTCGACGTTCAGATCAAGATCGAGAAGGGCCGCGGCTATGTGCCCGGCAACGTCCGTCGCTACGGCGAAGACACGGCCAAGATCATCGGCCGCATCGTCCTCGACGCATCGTTCTCGCCGGTTCGCCGCGTGAGCTACGCTGTCGAAAGCGCACGTGTCGAGCAGCGTACCGACCTCGACAAGCTCGTGATGAACATCGAGACGAGCGGCGTGATCACGCCGGAAGAAGCGATCCGTCAATCGGCCCGCATCCTGGTCGACCAGCTGTCCGTGTTCGCGGCACTGGAAGGCACGGAAACGGCTGCCGAGGCACCGTCGCGCGCACCGCAGATCGATCCGATCCTGCTGCGTCCGGTGGACGATCTCGAGCTGACGGTTCGTTCGGCGAACTGCCTGAAGGCCGAGAACATCTACTACATCGGCGATCTGATCCAGCGCACGGAAAACGAGCTGCTGAAGACGCCGAACCTCGGTCGCAAGTCGCTCAACGAGATCAAGGAAGTGCTCGCTTCGCGCGGTCTCACGCTGGGCATGAAGCTCGAGAACTGGCCGCCGGCTGGTCTCGACAAGTAAGCCCGGTTGTTGCTGCAGTTGGCAAAGATGCGGATTTTCCTTTAAAATCCGCATCTTGCTTTTTTCGTTACCGGCCCGTGCACCCTTTGAGGTGCGATAGAAGAGCTGGATCAAAACTTTGAATCAAGGAAACTGAAATGCGCCATCGTCATGGTCTGCGGAAACTGAACCGCACGAGCAGCCACCGTCTGGCTATGCTCCGTAACATGTCCAACTCGCTGATCGAGCACGAAGTCATCAAGACGACGCTGCCGAAGGCGAAGGAACTCCGTAAAGTCGTCGAGCCGCTGATCACGCTCGGCAAGAAGCCGTCGCTGGCAAACCGTCGCCTGGCGTTCAACCGCCTGCGCGATCGTGACTCGGTGGCGAAGCTGTTCGACGTGCTCGGTCCGCGTTTCGCGAACCGTCCGGGCGGCTACCTGCGCGTGCTGAAGTTCGGCTTCCGCGTCGGCGACAACGCACCGATGGCACTGGTCGAGCTGCTCGACCGTCCGGAAGTCGACGAAACGGAAAACGTGCAAGAAGCTGAATAAGCTTCCGGTACGCAGCAGTATCTGAAAGGGGCCGAGCGATTGCTTGGCCCTTTTTGTTTTTGAGACGCCGGCTGCGATCGATTGTCGCAGGCCGGCCCCGGCAGCGTTGCGCGGGCTGCGCTACGATACGGGGCAATCGGCGTAGTTCCCAGATGGGCAACCCGCGCCGGCAGGAGCCGGTAGACCAGCCAGGAGTGCACGGATGATAGTGGTGCTGATGCTGACGACGGTACCCGATGCGGCGACGGCAACTGCGCTCGCCGACGGTGCGCTCGACGCGCGGCTTGCCGCGTGCGTGTCGGAGCTCGGTGCGATCAAGTCGCGCTATCACTGGCAGGGCAAGGTCGAAACGGCCGACGAGATCCAGTTGTTGTTCAAGACGAGCCCCGTGCGGGCGCTCGAACTGGAGCGATTTATTCTTGCGCATCATCCGTACGAGACGCCCGAAATCGTCTCGTGGCAGGCGACGGCATCGGCCGCGTACGGCCAGTGGGTGACCAGCGAAACTCAACGTCTATTTCATGTTTAACGGTATGGCGCTTCCCGTGCGCGTGCGCGCGCTGCGGCTTCTTGCAGTCCTGTTGTCGTTCGCGCTCTTGCTGGGCGGGCTGTCCGTCGCGCGCGCGGCCGACGATTTCCTCGATCCGGCGGTCGCTTTCAAGTTCAGCGCGAGCGAATCGCCGGGACAGGTGGACGTCCGCTTCAAGGTCGCCAACGGTTATTACCTGTATCGCGAGCGGTTCGCGTTCGCGGTGAAGAGCGGACAGGCGACGCTCGGCGAGCCCCAATTGCCGGCCGGCCACGTGAAGTTCGACCAGACGTTCCAGAAGGACGTCGAGACCTATCGTGACGAAGTCGTGGTGCACGTGCCGGTCAAGCAGGCGTCGGGGCCGTTCGAGCTCGCGGTGACGTCGCAGGGGTGCGCGGACGAAGGGATCTGCTATCCGCCGGCCGAGCACGTCGTGAAGGTCGACGGCGCCGCGCTGGGTGCAGCCGCATCGTCGTCCGGCGACACGGCTGCTGCGGGCAGCTGGCTCGACAAGGTCACGAGCGCCGATTTCGCGCAGTCGCTGCTCGAAGGGCACGGCTTCTTCACGATCGTCGCGCTGTACTTCGTCGCTGGCGTCGTGCTGAGCCTCCTGCCCTGTTCGTACCCGATGATTCCGATCGTGTCCGCGATCATCATCGGCCAGGGCACGCGCGCGACGCATGCGCGCGGCTTCGCGCTGTCGCTGACCTACGTGTTCGGCATGGCGCTGGTCTATACGGTGCTCGGCATCGCCGCGGCGCTGGTCGGCCAGAGTCTCGGCGCGTGGCTGCAGAACCCGTGGGTGCTCGGCGCGTTCGGCGTGCTGCTCACCGCATTCGCCGTATCGCTGATTTCGGGCAAGGACATCGCTCTGCCCGAGCGCTGGCAGAACGGCGCGGCCGGGGCATCCAGCGCGCGCCAGGGCGGCCATTTCGCCGCGGTTGCCGCGATGGGCGCATTGTCGGCGCTGGTCGTCGGCGCATGCATGACGGCGCCGCTGTTCGCGGTGCTCGCCTTCATCGCGCACACCGGCAATGCGCTGCTCGGCGGTGCGGCGCTGTTCGCGATGGGGCTGGGGCTCGGCGTGCCGCTGCTGGTCGTCGGCGTCGGTGCCGGGACGGTGCTGCCGCGTGCGGGCGCGTGGATGGATGGCGTGAAGGTGTTCTTCGGCATCGTGCTGCTCGCGGCCGCGTTGTGGATCGTGTGGCCCGTGCTTGCGGGCGGCCTGAAGATGGTGCTCGCCGCGTTGTGGCTGCTCATCGCGGCCGCGGCGCTCGGGTTGTTCACGCCGAATGCCGGCGCCGCGTCGATCTGGCGCCGCCTGGGCCGCGGCGTGGGCGCCGCGCTCGCGATCTGGGCGGCGACGCTGCTCGTCGGTCTGGCTGCAGGGTCGACCGATCCCGTCAAGCCGCTGGCCGTGCTTGCGGCTCGCACGGTTGCGTCGGGCGGTGCGGCGGCGGGCGCGGCAGCCGCGCAGGACGGGCCCGCGTTCGCATCGGTGCGCTCCAGTAGCGAGCTCGACGCGCTGCTGAAGACGTCGGGCCGGCCCGTGATGCTCGACTTCTACGCCGACTGGTGCGTGAGCTGCAAGGAGATGGAGCATCTGACGTTTACCGACGCGCGCGTGCAGGCGCGGCTCGCGAAGCTTCACCTCGTGCGCGCGGATGTCACCGCGAACAACCCGGATGACCAGGCGCTGCTCAAGCGCTTCAACCTGTTCGGACCGCCGGGCATCATCTTCTTCGACCGCAGCGGCAACGAAATCGGGCGCGTGGTCGGCTATCAGGCGGCCGAGACGTTCCTGCGCAGCCTCGATCGGGCTGCTGTCCCGACGGTATGACGCTGCCCACTGGGGGCGGCTGTGAACCGGGGTGCTCGCGCGGCATGAGCTGACGATTCGACGTCGGCTGGCAGGCGGCCTCGATCGGCGGCAAAAAAAACGGCGGAACACCGAGGTGTCCCGCCGTTTTTCCTTACGCCTGCCGGCGCGCGATCAGCGTTGCGCTTTCAGCAGACGCGCGGCGTCGAGCGCGAAGTACGTGAGCACGCCGTCTGCGCCCGCGCGCTTGAACGCGAGCAGCGACTCGAGCACGACCTTGTCGTGGTCGAGCCAGCCGTTCATCGCGGCAGCCTTCAGCATCGCGTATTCGCCGCTCACCTGGTACACGTAGGTCGGGAAGCGGAACTCGTCCTTCACGCGACGCACGATGTCGAGGTACGGCATGCCGGGCTTGACCATCACCATGTCGGCGCCTTCGTCGATGTCGAGGCGCACTTCGCGTAGCGCTTCGTCACTGTTCGCCGGATCCATCTGGTAGGTCATCTTGTTGCCCTTGCCCAGGTTGGATGCCGAGCCGACCGCGTCGCGGAACGGGCCGTAGAACGCCGACGCGAACTTGGCCGAGTAGGCCATGATGCGCGTATGGATATGGCCGTCGCTTTCCAGCATCTCGCGGACCGCGCCGATGCGGCCGTCCATCATGTCCGACGGCGCGACGATGTCGACGCCTGCTTCGGCCTGCGCACGCGCCTGGTCGACCAGGATCTCGATCGTGTCGTCGTTGATCACGTAGCCGTTCTCGTCGAGCACGCCGTCCTGGCCGTGGCTCGTGTACGGATCGAGTGCGACGTCGGTCAGCACGCCGAGCTCGGGGAAGCGCTTCTTCAGCTCGCGCACCGCACGCGGGATCAGGCCTTCCGGATTGGCTGCCTCGCGGCCGTCAGGCGTTTTCAGCGACGGCTCGATGGCCGGGAACAGCGACAGCACGGGCACGCCGAGTTCGACGCATTGCTCGGCGACGTGCATCAGCAGATCGACGGACACGCGCTCGACGCCGGGCATCGACGGCACCGGCTGCCGTTCGTTGGTGCCGTCGACGACGAACACCGGATAGATCAGGTCGTCGGTGGTCAGGCGGTTTTCGCGCATCAGGCGCCTGGAGAAGTCGTCGCGGCGCATCCGGCGCGGACGATGAAGCGGATGGAAGCTCATGTCGATTGGGCAGAAATCAGGGCAGTAAGGACCTTACGGAACCCTTAGGTCATTTTCGGGAGCGTTGGTATATGATAGCGATCGAGCGGCACGCGTCGCGTGCAACTCCCCGCTTCTCCTCCCTGAGCGGGTGCCTGTCGTTTTTCGATTAGGCTGTTTGACCCGCCGTTAAACGGCGGGTTTTTTTATGAGCCGGCCGAATCCGCAGGCGCCGTCAGGTGCGCGCCGCCGATCCCGGCCGCGCGTTGCCCGATCATTGTGCTACAGGCTCGCTTTTTTCGTCGGCGACGGACGGCCGCACCCAGCTCTCGATCAGCTCATGCGCCTCGTCGAGCCCCGTGCGCTTCAGTGCGGAGAACAGCTGGACCGTCAGCTTGCCCTGGACGCCCTGGTCGCGATACGCATCCAGACCTTTTTGCGTGGTCCGCAGCGCGTTGATGCTTTCCTGCCGCGTCAATTTGTCGCACTTCGTCAGCAGCGTGTGGATCGGCTTGCCGGTCGGCGTGAACCACTCGATCATGCGGCGATCGAGGTCGGTCAGCGGACGACGCGAATCCATCATCAGGATCAGGCCGCAGAGCTGCGAGCGGGTCGCGAGGTAGGACGACAGCAGCATTTCCCAGTGCGCCTTCGCGGCGCCCGGCACTTCCGCGTAGCCGTAGCCGGGCAGGTCGACGATGTTCGCGACGGGCTCGGCGGCCGGGCCGACGGAGAAGTAGTTGATATGCTGCGTGCGGCCGGGCGTCTTCGATGCGAAGGCCAGCCGCTTCTGGTTGCACAGCACGTTGATCGCCGTCGACTTGCCGGCATTCGAGCGGCCCGCGAACGCGATTTCCGGCTGTACCGTCGGCGGCAGGTCGCGCAGATGGTTGACGGTCGTGTAGAAGCGGGCTTGATGGAGCAGAAAGGCCATGGGAACCGGAAGGACGGGCGGCGCGAGCCGCTTGGTGGAGGCGGGGTAGCCCCGATAGGCGCGGGAGCTTTCAACACGATATTGTACAATACGGCGGTTTTACCGAAGGCCTCAGGGCGCCTGCCTCGCGCTTTTATGTGGCTTCTGCGGTAGACTGGTCGCCGTCGTTTTTTGCAGAACCTCAAATTCCCACAAGACGAAACAGGGTGTGCGAATGAATCGACTGTGCAAGTCTCTGATGGTGCTTCAGGTTGCAGCAGGGTTCGTAGGTTTCGTAGCGGAGGCAAACGCGGCGGATGTGGCAAAGCCGGATCTGGACCGCGGCAAGGCGATTGCCGGGCAGGTCTGTGCGTCGTGTCACGGCGCCGATGGCAATAGCGCGTCGGGCAGTTTCCCGAAGCTTGCCGGCCAGCATCCCGAGTATCTGGTCAAGCAGTTGAACGACTTCAAGACGCAGCCGGGCACGAAGGGGCCGGTGCGTACCAACGCGGTGATGGTCGGATTCGCGAGTGCGCTGAGCGCGGACGACATGCGCAACGTCGCCGCGTACTACGGGTCGCAGACGACGAAGCTCGGTACCGCACGCGATGCGGCGACCGTGCCGATCGGCCAGAAGATCTATCGCGGCGGCATCGCGGAGAAAGGCGTACCCGCCTGCGCGAGCTGCCACGGGCCGACCGGGCAGGGGATTCCGGTCCAGTACCCGCGTCTGTCTGGGCAGTGGGCCGATTACACGGTCGCGCAGTTGACCGCGTTCCAGCAGGGTGTCGGCGCGCGCAACAACAACGACGCGATGCATCAGATCGCGACGCGCCTGTCGGACAACGAGATCAAGGCCGTCGCGGATTACATCGCGGGCCTGCGTTGAGCGGCCGGTCGCGAATGGAATGACCGGGCGCCCGAAGGGCGTCCGGAGTCAGAACAAGAAAAGGGTGGGGCGCCGCACCGTTGCGGTTGCCTCGCCCTTTTTTGTCGGCACTCGCCGGGCCAAGCCGGGATGAAGAGGCTTGCAGGCGATGGGGGGCTGCGCCCCCCAGGCGAACACAGTGAGCGTGGGGGCTGTTTCCCCTTAGTCGGAGTTTGAATGAGCGTTACCACGTCGGGGTTGCAGTCGAAGTCGGGTCAGGGTGCGTCGAAGCGCGCGGTCGAGCTACTGAGCTCGATGCGTTTCGCGATCGCGCTGCTGGTGGTGCTGTCGATCGCGAGCATCGTCGGCACGGTCCTGACCCAGGACGATCCGTATCCGAATTACGTGAACCAGTTCGGGCCGTTCTGGGCGGACATCTTCCGCTCGCTCGGCCTGTACAACGTGTACAGCGCGTGGTGGTTCATGCTGATCCTGATCTTCCTCGTCACGTCGATCTCGCTGTGCGTGATCCGCAACGCGCCGAAGATGCTCGCCGATGCGAAGAGCTGGAAGGACAAGGTCCGCGAAGGCAGCCTGCGCGCGTTCCACCACAAGGCCGAGTACACGGCTTCCGGCACGCGCGCGACCGTTGCGGCGACACTCGCCACGTTCGTCACCAAGGCCGGCTACAAGCACGTCGTGCGTGAAACCGACGGCGCGACGCTGATCTCCGCGAAGCGCGGTGCGATGACCAAGTGGGGCTATATCTCCGCGCACCTCGCGATCGTCGTGATCTGTATCGGCGGCCTGCTCGACAGCAACCTGCCGATCAAATTCCAGATGTGGATGTTCGGCAAGAGCCCGGTCAACACGAGCGCGACGATCAGCGAGATCTCGCCCGACCATCGCCTGTCCGCGTCGAACCCGACGTTCCGCGGTTATGCGTGGGTGCCCGAGGGCCAGTTCGTGTCGACCGCGATCCTGAACCAGCCGAGCGGCTCGCTGATCCAGGACCTGCCGTTCTCGATCCGGCTCAACAAGTTCATCGTCGACTACTACACGACGGGCATGCCGAAGCTGTTCGCGAGCGATATCGTCGTGATCGATCGCGAGACCGGCCAGAAGATCCCGGCGCGCGTCGAGGTCAACAAGCCGTTCACGTACAAGGGCGTGTCGATCTACCAGTCGAGCTTCCAGGACGGCGGCTCGCAGATGCAGATGACGGCCTACCCGATGACGGGCGGCAACGCGAAGGCCTTCCCCGTGCAGGGCACGATCGGCAGTTCGGCGCCGCTGCAGATGCCGGGCGCCGACGGCGATACGATCGAGTTCTCCGATTTCCGCGCGATCAACGTCGAGAACATGATCGACGCGAACGGCAAGCCGGACGTGCGCGGCGTCGCGAAGACGGCGTCGCTGAAGGAGGCGTTCGACGAACGGCTCGGCTCCGGCGCGAAGACGTCGAAGCCGGTGCAGCTCCACAACATAGGCCCGTCCGTGCAGTACAAGATCCGCGGCAAGGACGGCCAGGCGCGCGAATTCAACAACTACATGTTGCCCGTCGACATGAACGGCGTGCGCGTGTTCCTCGCCGGCGTGCGCGCGAGCCCGAACGACCCGTTCCGCTACATGCGGATTCCGGCCGACAGCCAGGATTCGATCGGCGAATGGATGCACCTGCGCGCCGCGCTCGAGGATCCGGCCGTGCGTGCGGAAGCCGCCGCGCGCTTCGCGCAGCGTTCGCTGCCGGGCACCGACGCATCGCTGCGCGGCCGCCTGCAGGACAGCGCAGCGAAGGTGCTGACCCTGTTTGCCGCCAGCGACGACAGCGTCGGCCGCGGCGCCGACGGCCAGCCGATCGGCGGCTTCCAGGCCGTGGCGACGTTCATCGACCGCTCGGTGCCGAAGGCCGAGCAGGAGAAGGCCGCGAGCCTGCTGCTGCGGATGCTCGAGGGCTCGATGTGGGAGGTGTGGCAGATCGCGCGCGAGCGGGCCGGCGAGCAGGCCGCCCAGCAGGGCACCGACACGATCCGATTCGTGCAGAACGCGATCAATGCGCTATCCGACAGCTTTCTGTATGGATCGCCCGTCTATCTGCAGCTAGACTCATTCAAGCAGGTGCAAGCTTCGGTATTTCAGCTGACGCGCGCACCCGGCAAGAATCTGGTGTATCTTGGCAGCCTGCTGCTGGTCGCCGGCATCTTCTCGATGTTCTACGTGCGCGAACGGCGCCTCTGGTTCTGGCTCAAGGATGCCGGCCCGGGTGTCGAGGTGGTGATGGCGATGTCCACGGCCCGCAAGACCTTCGATTTCGAGAAAGAATTCGTGCAGACGCGCGACGCGGCCGGCGTCGCCTTGCGCGCCGCACCTCGCGACGCCGCGCCCGTCGGCGCGGCATCGACGGCCCGCCCGCCTGCCGGCGGCGGTTCCGATTCCGAGAATTCCACCCGGTAACATCATGGATCTCACGCAAGTTTCCTCTTCCCCCCGGGCGTCGGCCCAGGCCCCGGTTTCGGCGCCGCTGTTCGACGACCGTCCGTTTCTCGCGCGCCTGTCGCTGATCGACTGGCTGTTCGCACTGGCGCTCGTGGCGGGCGCGGGTTATGCGCTCGTGCACTACAACGCGCACATGGATTACTACGACAAGGCGGTGATGATCGGCACCGTGCCGGCGCTCGTCGCGCTCGGCTGGCGCTGGAAGCCCGCGCGGCTGATGATGGCGTCGATCGCCGTGCTGTCGCTGCTGTCGATCCAGATCTACCAGGGCGATCTCGCGCGCGCCGATTCGGCGTTCTTCCTCAAGTACTTCCTGTCAAGCCAGTCGGCGATCCTGTGGATGAGCGCGTTGTTCGTGCTCGCGACGATCTTCTACTGGATCGGCTTGCTCGCGCGCTCGGAAACGGGCGCCGCGATCGGCCAGAAGCTCACGTGGGTCGCCGTGCTGATGGGCTTCACGGGGCTGATGGTGCGCTGGTACGAGTCCTACCTGATCGGCGCCGACGTCGGGCATATCCCCGTATCGAACCTCTACGAGGTGTTCGTCCTGTTCAGCCTGATCACCGCGCTGCTCTATCTGTATTACGAAGGCCACTACGGCACGCGTTCGCTCGGCGCGTTCGTGCTGCTGGTCATCAGCGCGGCGGTCGGCTTCCTGATGTGGTACTCGGTCGCGCGCGATGCGCAGCAGATCCAGCCGCTCGTGCCTGCGCTGCAGAGCTGGTGGATGAAGATCCACGTGCCGGCGAACTTCATCGGTTACGGCAGCTTCGCGCTGTCGGCGATGGTGTCGGTCGCGTACCTGATGAAGGAGCGCGGCGTGCTCGCCGATCGCCTGCCGACGCTCGAGGTGCTCGACGACGTGATGTACAAGTCGATCGCGGTCGGTTTCGCGTTCTTCACGATCGCGACGATCCTCGGCGCGCTGTGGGCGGCCGAGGCATGGGGCGGCTACTGGAGCTGGGACCCGAAGGAAACCTGGGCGCTGATCGTGTGGCTCAACTACGCGGCGTGGCTGCACATGCGGCTGATGAAGGGCCTGCGCGGCGCGGTTGCCGCGTGGTGGGCACTCACGGGCCTGCTCGTCACGACGTTCGCGTTCCTCGGCGTCAACATGTTCCTGTCCGGGCTGCACAGCTACGGCAAGCTGTAAGATTTCGGCCGCTCGTCCGACTATGAGACCGCCGGTGCACTGCGTGCCCGGCGGTTTTCTTTTGTAACGGGCGGGCGATCCGGGCGTCGAACGGCGCATGACGGGCCGGGTCGAACGCTGATGAAGCGTGCGCGCGGCGCATGCAGGAGGAGCAGCACGATGTGGATCAAACGCCCTTTGCGGAACGTACTGACCGGCGCCGATATCGCGCACAGCGAGATCACGCCGCGCGCGGTGTTCGAGAACCGGCGGCGCGTCCTGCAGGCGGCCGGCCTCGCGGCGGCGGGCGGGTTGCTCGGCGGCAGCGGCGCGGCATTTGCCGCGTATGCGTCGCCCGACGCGCGGGCGACGAAGCTCGCGGCGAAAACGAACCCGAAGTTCGTCGCGGCCGACAAGGTGACGCCGTTCAAGGACATCACGTCCTACAACAACTTCTACGAATTCGGCACCGACAAGAGCGACCCGGCGCAGAACGCCGGCACGCTGCGGCCGCGCCCGTGGCGCGTGAGCGTCGAGGGCGAGGTGCTGCACCCGAAGGTGTTCGATCTCGACGAGCTGCTGAAGCTCGCACCGCTCGAGGAGCGCGTGTACCGGCTGCGCTGCGTCGAAGGCTGGTCGATGGTGATCCCGTGGATCGGCGTGCCGCTGTCCGAGCTGATCAAGCGTGTACAGCCGACCGGCAATGCGAAATACGTGCAGTTCATCACGCTGGCCGATCCGTCGCAGATGCCGGGCCTCTCGACACCCGTGCTCGACTGGCCGTATTCGGAAGGGCTGCGGATGGACGAGGCGATGAATCCGCTGACGCTGCTGACGATGGGTGTCTACGGGCAGGTGCTGCCGAACCAGAACGGCGCGCCGGTGCGAATCGTCGTGCCGTGGAAGTACGGCTTCAAGAGCGCGAAGTCGCTCGTGAAGATCCGCTTCGTCGACAAGCAGCCGAAGACGAGCTGGAACACGTACGCGTCGAACGAGTACGGCTTTTATTCGAACGTGAACCCGAACGTCGATCATCCGCGCTGGAGCCAGGCGACCGAGCGGCGCATCGGCGAGGACGGTTTCTTCACGCCGAAGCGCAAGACGCTGATGTTCAACGGCTACGGCGATCTGGTCGCGTCGATGTATCAGGGCATGGACCTGAAAAAGAACTTCTGAGCGCGACGGTGAGAAACGACATGCCTCCTTCGACGCTGACACCCGCGCGCGCAGCCGGCACCGGATCGACCGCACGCGCGACCCGGGCCGGTGCGATTCGTACGGGCGCGCCGCGCTGGCTCATGCCGGCCAAGGTGCTGGTTTTCGCGACCGGCCTCTATCCGCTTGCGCGTCTCGTGCTGTTCGGGCTGACCGACCGGCTCGGCGCGAACCCGATCGAATTCATCACGCGTTCGACCGGCCTGTGGACGCTCGTGATGCTTTGCATCACGCTGGCCGTCACGCCGCTCCGGCGCATGACGGGCTTCGCGACGCTGCTGCGTTTTCGCCGGATGATCGGGCTGTTCGCGTTCTTTTACGCGACGCTGCACTTCACGACCTACCTGTGGTTCGACAAGTGGTTCGATGTCGTCGCGATCCTGAAGGACGTCGGCAAGCGCCCGTTCATCACGGTCGGCTTTGTCGCGTTCGTGCTGCTGATCCCGCTCGCCGCGACGTCGCCGCGTGCGATGGTGCGCCGGCTCGGCCGCCACTGGGCGACGCTGCACGGCGCGATCTACGCGATCGCGCTGTTCGGCGTGCTGCACTTCTGGTGGATGAGGGCCGGCAAGCACGATCTCGCGCAGCCGAAGCTCTACGCGGCGATCGTCGCCGTGCTGCTCGGCTGGCGGCTGGCCGCATGGGGATGGCGGCGCGTGCGCGCGTGACGGCACGGCCTGCAAAAACAAAAGGCGATGACCGGGAAGTCATCGCCTTGTTTCGCGATCTGCGCGGATGCCGTCTCGTCGTTACTGCGCGACGGCCGAGCCTGACGCCGGCGCGGGTATTTTCGATGCGTCGCTCGACAGTTCGGGCGTCAGCGTGAGCGGCGTGCCGGACGAATCGGGCACACTGTCGGATGACGCGTTTTCATCGGTCGGCTTCACGTCCGACGGCGGTGTGTCCTGCTGCTGGATCGGCTTGGGCAGCGGAGGCACGGTAGGCAGATAGAGCGGGCCGCTTTGACCGCAGCCGGCAAGAATCGCCAAAGCCGCTACAATCGCGCTCATCCGGAAAACGACTCGCATGATCGTCCCTGAACAATTGAACCGATAGAGTTTAGCATGTCCGATACCGAATACCTGACCCGTGCCGAGGCCGTGCTGACGGCCGTCGAGCGTACCGTCGACACCGCGAACGACGGCGACCACGACATCGATCTGGAGCGCAACGGCAGCGTCCTGACGCTGACGTTCGAGAATGGCTCGAAGATCATCGTCAACCTGCAGCCGCCGATGAAGGAAGTGTGGATCGCCGCGAAGGCGGGCGGATTCCACTACCGTTTCATCGACGGCGAATGGCGCGATACGCGCACCGGCACCGAGTTCTACGCGGCGCTCACCGAATACGCGACGCAGCAGGCCGGCCTGCCGATCACGTTCAGCGCGTGACGGCCGGGGCGCCGGGCCCCGAACGTCGTACCAAAAGAAAAAGCGCCCCGCGGTTCATTCACGGGGCGCTTTTTTCATGTCCGGGGCCGCGGGTCAGTGGCCGCGGAACAGGTTCATGATGTCCTGCTTTTCCTGCTCGTCGACGTGCGGCGCCGGCGCCGCTTCGTCGACGTTCTGCGCGGCCGGCGCCTGCGGCACACCGACCGTCGACACGAAACCGTGCCCCGGCGTGAAGTCGGTGAAGTACAGCTCGCTGCCGAGCGACTCGACGCCGTCCGGCACCGTCGGCTTGAACTCCGGCACGCCCTTCAGCGCCGCGCCCATGTAGTCGATCCAGACGGGCAGCGACAGGCCACCGCCGGTTTCGCGATCGCCGAGGCTGCGCGGGTTGTCGTAGCCGATCCACGCGATCGCGGCGAGTGTGTGCTGGTAGCCGGCGAACCACGCGTCGTGCGAATCGTTCGTCGTGCCGGTCTTGCCCGCGAGGTCGGTGCGCTTCAGGACGTTGGTCCGCGCGCCCGTGCCGCGCTGCGCGACGCTCTGCAGCAGGCTGTTCATCACGTATGCGTTGCGCGCGTCGATCGCGCGCGGCGCGTTCTGCTCGGCGACGAGCGGCTGCGCGCGTGCGACGATCGCGCCGTTCGGATCGGTGACTTCGGCGATCAGGTACGGATTGACGCGGTAGCCGCCGTTCGCGAAGACCGAGTACGCGCCGGCCATCTGCAGCGGCGTGACCTGGCCCGCGCCGAGCGCCATCGGCAGGTAGGCCGGATGGCGCTCGGCGTCGAAGCCGAAGCGCGTGATGTACTGCTGCGCGTACTTCGTGCCGATATGGTTCAGGATCCGGATCGACACGAGGTTGCGCGAGCGCTGCAGCGCGGTCCGCATCGACATCGGGCCTTCGAAGCCGCCGCCGTAGTTCTTCGGCTCCCACGGCTGGCCGCCCGTTTCGGCGGCGCTGAAATACAGCGGGCCGTCGTTGATCACGGTTGCCGGCCCGAGGCCCTTGTCGAGCGACGCCGAGTAGATGAACGGCTTGAACGACGAACCCGGCTGCCGCCACGCCTGCGTGACGTGGTTGAACTTGTTCTTGTTGTAGTCGAAGCCGCCGACGAGCGAGCGGATCGCGCCGTCCTGCGGGATGATCGACAGGAACGCGCCTTCGACCTGCGGCAACTGCGTGATCGACCATTTGCCGGCGTCGTTCTTCACGACGCGGACGATCGCACCGGGGCGGATGCGGCGGTTCGGCTGCGCGTTGGTCGACAGCGCGCCCGACGCGAAGCGCAGGTTGTCGCCTTCGATCGTCGCCGTGCTGCCGTCGATGAACGCGACCGTGATCTGGCGCGGGCTCGCGGCCGTGACGACCGCGGCAATCAGTTCGCCGTTGTCGGGGTGCTCGAGCAGCGCGTCGTCGATCGCCTGTTCGCGGTCGTCCGCACCGGCCGGCAGCTCGATGAAGCCTTCCGGCCCGCGATAGCCGTGCCGGCGCTCGTAATCCATGATGCCCTTGCGCAGCGCGGTGTACGCGACCTGCTGGTCCGCGGAATCGATCGTCGTGACGACGTTGAAGCCGCGCGTGTAGGTTTCCTCGCGGTACTGCGCGTACATCATCTGTCTGACCATTTCCGCGACGTACTCGGCGTGCACGCTGAAATCGCGGCCCGGGCCCTTGACGACGAGCGGCTGCGCGACGGCCTCGTCGTACTGCTCGCGCGTGATGAAGTTCAGCTCGAGCATCCGCTGCAGGATGTATTCCTGGCGTACCTTCGCGCGCTTCGGGTTCACGACCGGGTTATACGCGGACGGCGCCTTCGGCAGCCCCGCGAGCATCGCCGCCTCCGCGAGCGTGATGTCCTTCAGGTCCTTGCCGAAATAGACCCGCGCGGCGCTCGCGAAGCCGTACGCGCGCTGGCCGAGATAGATCTGATTCATGTAGACCTCGAGAATCTGATCCTTCGTCAGCGCGCGCTCGATTCGGTACGCGAGCAGCATCTCGTAGATCTTGCGCGTGTAGGTCTTCTCGCTCGACAGGAAGAAGTTGCGCGCGACCTGCATCGTGATCGTGCTCGCGCCCTGCGATGCATGGCCGTTCGTCAGCGCGACGAAGCCGGCGCGGATGATGCCGGTGAGGTCGACGCCGCCGTGATCGTAGAAGCGCGCGTCCTCGATCGCGAGGATCGCCTTCTTCAGCGAGTCGGGCACGTCCTTGAAATGGACGACGTCGCGGCGCTCTTCGCCGAATTCGCCGATCAGCACGTGATCGGACGTATAGATGCGCAGCGGCACTTTCGGGCGATAGTCGGTCAGCGCGTCGAGCGACGGCATGTTCGGCCACGCGACGACGAGCGCGTAGCCGAGCACGAGGCCGCCGGCCACGACGAGGGCCACGCACATCGCGGCGAAGCCGAGCAGGACTTTTTGCCACCAGGGACGCTTCTTCGGCTCCGGGGCGGGAGGCGGGGACGTAGGAGTCGTGGATTGCATAGGCATACCGGAAAACAGTCTCGCGATTATAGCTGCCCGGTAAGACCGGTCCTGACACGGGGGCTGCCCGCCGAAAAGCCGCGGGTTGCCGTGTCTTCAGCATAGCCCGCGCGCGGCCGTTTCGAGCCGATGCTGGCCGTTCGGCCGACTGTCGGCCGAACGCGCCGCTTTGCAGAATCTGGTCTCGGAAACGCGGCGTGGGCCGCGACGATCGCGGGAGGCCGGAATGGCGGGACGATGGATGGCGCGGTTCGCGCAGGGCAGGCACGGTGCGACGGGAATCGACGTCGGGGCGGACGAGGTGAGGGTGGTCGCACTGAGCCGGCGCGCCCGTGCTGTCGATGTGCGCGTCGAGGGGCTCGAGCGGGAGCCGGTCGGGTTGGCGGGCGGGCCGGAAGACGCGCGCTGGGCGGCGGTCGCGCGCTCGCTGGCGGCGGCCGTGTCGCGGCTGTCGGCGGCGGGTGTGCGGTGCGAGGCGTGCGGCGTGATGGCGCTGTGCGATGAAGAGATCCGCACCGCAACGCTCGACCTGGCCGGGCGTGACGACGTCGAGGATGCCGCGCGGCAGGCGGCCGAGCGCATTTCGGGGCTCGCGCCGGACAGCCTCGCGTTCGACTGGCGGCAGGATGACCGCGCGCAGTCTGGCGAGATCGAGGTCGCGGTGGCCCCGCTGGCGCTGCTCGAACGGCGGATCGACGTGGCCGCCCAGGCCGGTGTCGACCTGACGGCCGTCGACGGCGAGTCGGCGGCCGCGCTGCGCGCGTTGCGTTATGCGGCGCAGTTCGAGCTCGACGCGCATGGTCCCTATGCCGCGCTCTGGTTCAGCGACTCGGGCGTGCGAGCGTGGCGGGTCGACGGTGCGCTGGCCGCGCAGGTGCTCGCGCTGTCGGGCGGGGTGCCGGAGGCGTTCTCCGACGCATTGCGCCAGCGCGTGCTCGGGGCCGTGCGTTGCGTACTCGTGGCCGGGGACGAGCGGTGCATCGCCCGCTTCGGGACGTCCGTCGCCGATATCGGCGACGTGCTCGGCGTAGTTGCGGTGCCGTTCGACTGCACGGGCTGGGATGGGCAGCCGTGCCCGCCCGCCGGCATGCCGGGCGGCCCGGCATTCGCCGTCGCGTTCGGGCTGGCGTTGCGTGGGGTGTGGGAATGATGACCGGTCGCATGCCGGCACGCGCGTCCGGGCCGGCTGCGGTCGATCGTGCGGGGCTCGGCGGTTTCAACCTGCTGCCGTACCGCGAGCGGCTGGCGCAGGCGTTGCGACGTCGCCGGGCCGCGCAGTGCGGGACGGCAATCCTGCTCGGCGTGCTCGGCGCCGGTCTGTGGACGGGCGCTGCCGCATGGCTGCGGTGGCGCGCGGACGCCGAGCGCGCAAGCGTGGAGACGCGGCTGCGGCAGTTGCAGCCGCGGGTGGAAGTTGCGACGCGCGCCGCCGGTGCAGCGGCCGCCGCCGCTCGGCGCGGCGCGCGGGCAGCCGAGCTCGCCGCGCCTTACCGGCGCGTCGCAGCGCTGCTGGCGACGCTGGCGCAGGTGCGAGACGACGCGGTTCGGCTCGACACGCTGCGCACGACACCGACGGGTGCCGAGCTCGATGTGCGCGCCACGAGTTACCGGGCGGCCGAGCGATGGCTCGCCGGGATGGCGCGCGAGCAGCGGGACTGGCGGATCGATATCGACGCGTTGAAGCCTGCTTCGGATGCACCGGTCGCGTCGACGGGGATGCCGTTCCGGTTCTCGGTCCAACTGCGCTGGCGCGATGCGATGTCGTCGCGGAAGGCGGCGGGAGGCGGCGCATGATGGCGATCGCGCATCGGCCTGCGTTGCGCGGTGAAGCATGGCTGCGCGGCATGCGGCGCGTGTCGCCCGAGGCTGCCCATGCGGCCGGCTGCATATTCGCGTTCGCAACCGTGCTGGCAGGCGGGATTCATCTGGCGAATGCCGCCGACTGGAGCGGGCTCGCGCACAGTCGCACGTTGCTGGCAGAGGCGCAGGTGCGTGAGGCCGATGCACAGCGCGTGCTTGCGGTCGCCGGGCAGCGGCGCGACGCAGATCCGGCACCAGCGCGCGATGACCGCTTGTCGCCTGCGCCGGAATGGGGCGCGCTGATGCTCGAACTGGCCGATCTCGCAGCGTCGAGCGGGCTGCGTCGCGTATCGATCGAACCGCAGCAAGCCGGCGGCGCGGCGCCGGACGGCCGGCGCACGGTGCGTATCGCCGCGGATGGCGGTTTTCGCGCGTTGTTGCACGTGGTCGGCGGGCTGGCGAGCTTCCCGGTGCTGGCGGTGCCGTCGGCGCTGCGTGTCGAGCGAGGATTGCAGGCGGCGCGCGTGGAAATGTCCGTCGACGTTTTTCCGGCGCTGCCGGCTGCAACGGGCGCTGGCGGCACGGTGGCGGTTCCGGCAGCGGCGCTCGACGACGACCCGTTCGACACGGCTGGCTTGTCCGCAGCGGATGGTCAGGCGGCCCGCCTGGCCGGCACGATTCGCGACGCGCGCGCCGGTCTCGCGCTGTTCGACGGCGGCGACGGCACATTCACCGCCGTGGCGCCCGGCGAAGCGCTCGGGGCTGCGCGCGTGGTGCGCGTCGAGCCTGCGGCCGTGACGCTCGCGACGGCGGACGGGGCGCACCGGCTCGTCCTCGATGACGGAGGCCGGCCATGATGAAGTATGGATGTCGGGCACTCGCCGTCGTCTGGGCCGGATTGATGGCGGCCGGGGCAAGTGCGTCATTGCCACCGCTGCCGGCCGTCTGGCCAGCAGCGGTGATGGATGCACAGGTGCCGGGCCTGCCGCCGCCCGGAGGCTTGGCCGATGGCGTGGATGATGCCGTGTCGGCGGAGGTCGGCCCGCAACGGTTCGATCACGCGGCTCACGCGGCGCTTCAGGCGGAAACCGCCGCTCCGGCTCCCCGGCTGGAGGGGCCGCCGATCCCGTTGGCGCCGCCGGCCCGGATCAGCGACGACGCGTCACGGCAACCGGGCGACGCGGACGACACGCGTCGAATCTCGCTGAATCTGCAGGGCGTCGGTCTCGCAGCTGCATTCGACGCGTTCGCCCGGTTCACGGGGCTCAATATCGTCGTCGGCGAGCAGGTGCGCGGCACCGTCACGTTACGTCTGAACAATGTTCGCTGGCGCGATGCATTCGACACGCTGCTCGACACGCACGGGCTCGCGATGTCGCGGCGCGGCAACGTGATATGGGTCACACCGGCGGCCGAACTGGCCGCGCGCGAACGCGAGCGCTTCGAGATGCACGCGCGGGCGGCCGATCTGGAGCCGCTCGCGAGCCGTACGTTCGCGCTGCACTACCCGCGCGCGCAGGACGTGCAACGGCTGCTGGCCGGCGCGACCGGCCAGCGCCTGCTGTCGAAGCGCGGCGCCGCGGCGGCCGATCCGCGCACGAACCTGCTGTTCGTCACCGATCTCGAACCGCGTATTGCACAGATCGCGGGCCTGATCGACGCGATCGACCGGCCGTCGCGGCAGGTCCGGATCGAGGCGCGCATCGTCGAGGGCGAACAGGGCTTCTCGCGCAACCTCGGCGCACGCGTCGCGCTGCGTGCGCAGGGGCGCCCGCCGTCGGGCGACGGCACCACGTTCACGGCGGATGCGCGCAACGCGCTCGACCTTGCCGCGCGGCCGCTCGGCGGCTTCGAGGCGGCAACCGCCGGCTTCACGCTGTTCGCCGCTCCGCTCAGCCGCGTACTCGACATCGAACTGAGCGCACTCGAAGCGCAAGGGCGGGGACAGATCGTTTCGCGTCCGCGCGTGGTGACCGCCGATCGCGTCAAGGCCATCGTCGAGCAGGGTTCGGAGCTGCCGTACCAGGCGAAGGTCGGCAACGGCGTGAGCGGCGTGCAGTTCCGCCGCGCGACGCTCAAGCTCGAGGTCGAGCCGCAGATCACGCCCGACGGGCGCGTGGTGCTCGACCTGGACGTGACGAAGGACAGCGTCGGCGAGCCGACGGCGGCCGGCCCGGCGATCCATACGAAGCACGTGCAGACGCGCGTCGAGGTCGAGGACGGCGGGACGGTCGCGATCGGCGGGATCTACGAGCAGTTGCGCCGGAACGATGTGACGCGGGTGCCGCTCTTGGGCAAAATACCGATTCTGGGCGCGCTTTTCCGGCACCGCGCGCAGCGCGACCAGCGCAGCGAACTGGTCGTCTTCATCACGCCGACCGTCGTCGATGCGCGCTGCGATGCGCGCGGCGCGGCTGGCGCGGATCCCGACAAAACGGGGCCGGAAGCCGCCGGCGCAGGCTCGACAAGGCAGCCGCTTTGCCAGTAAGCTGCGCCACACACCAGCAAGATTGAAGCAGAGGAAGCCGTTGCAAGCGCGGGACCCACATGCAAACGTATTTTTCGTCGGCCTTATGGGAGCGGGTAAGACCACCGTGGGCCGTGCGGTCGCGCGTCGTCTCGACAGGACGTTCTTCGACTCCGACCACGAAATCGAGGCCCGCACGGGCGCGCGCATTCCGGTGATCTTCGAGCTGGAGGGCGAGGCCGGGTTTCGCGATCGCGAAACGCAGGTGATCGCCGAGCTCACGCAGCGCGAGAACATCGTGCTCGCGACGGGCGGCGGCGCGGTGCTGCGCCCGGAAAATCGCGACTGCCTGAAAAGCAATGGCATCGTCGTCTATCTGCGTGCCAATCCGCACGATCTGTGGCTGCGCACGCGCAAGGACAAGAACCGCCCGCTGCTGCAGACCGAAGATCCGAAGGGGCGCCTCGAAGCGCTCTACGAAGTGCGCGACCCGCTGTACCGCGAATGCGCGGATTTCGTCATCGAGACCGGCCGGCCGTCGGTCAACGGTCTCGTCAACATGGTGCTGATGCAACTCGAACTGGCGGGCGTCATCGCCAAGCCGCTACAAGCATGATTACTGTCAACGTCGATCTGGGCGACCGCGCCTATCCGATTCATATTGGCGCCGGCCTGATCGGCCGCGCGGAGCTGTTCGCGCCTCACATCAAGGGTTCGTCCGTCACGATCGTCACGAACACGACGGTCGATCCGCTTTACGGCGACACGCTGCGCGCGGCGCTCGCGCCGCTTGGCAAGCAGGTGTCGACGGTCGTGCTGCCGGACGGCGAGGCGTACAAGAACTGGGAAACGCTGAACCTGATCTTCGACGGCCTGCTGACCGGGCGCGCGGATCGCAAGACGACGCTCGTCGCGCTCGGCGGCGGCGTGGTCGGCGACATGACGGGCTTTGCCGCCGCGTGCTACATGCGCGGCGTGCCGTTCATCCAGGTGCCGACCACACTGCTGTCGCAGGTCGATTCGTCGGTCGGCGGCAAGACGGGCATCAACCACCCGCTCGGCAAGAACATGATCGGCGCGTTCTATCAGCCGCAAGCCGTGATCGCGGACATCGGCGCGCTGGCGACGCTGCCCGACCGCGAACTGGCGGCCGGCGTCGCCGAGATCATCAAGACCGGCGCGATCGCCGATGCGGAATTCTTCGACTGGATCGAGGCGAACGTCGACGCGCTGAACCGTCGCGAGCCGGCAGCGCTCGCGCACGCCGTGAAGCGCTCGTGCGAGATCAAGGCGAGCGTGGTCGCGGCCGACGAGCGCGAAGGCGGCCTGCGCGCGATCCTGAACTTCGGCCACACGTTCGGCCATGCGATCGAGGCCGGGCTCGGCTACGGCGAGTGGCTGCACGGCGAGGCGGTCGGCTGCGGGATGGTGATGGCGGGCGACCTGTCGGTACGGCTCGGCATGCTCGACGAAGCGTCGCGGCAGCGGCTCGACGCGGTGATCGCGGCCGCGCACCTGCCGACCCGCGGGCCCGCGCTCGGCGACGCGCGCTACATGGATTTGATGCGCGTCGACAAGAAGGCTGAAGCCGGCGCGATCAAATTCATCCTGCTGAAGCGATTCGGCGATACGCTGATCACGCAGGCGCCGGACGAAGCCGTATTCGCTACACTGGCGCAGACAACCCGGTAACGGCGGCCCGGATGCCCCGGCGCCCCCGACATGGAGGAGACGTGAGCGAGACATCCAGCAGCACACTGCCCGAAGCCGGCCGCGCATCCGCTGCGCCGGTGGCCGAGCCGCCGACGCTGGCGGCGCTGGAAGCCCATCTCGCTCCGTATGCCGCACACGCGTCGCAGTCGCGCGGCCGCCGCCATCCGGAAACGCCGCCGGCGGCGCGCACCGAATTCCAGCGCGACCGCGATCGCATCGTCCATTCGACCGCGTTTCGCCGGCTCGAATACAAGACGCAGGTCTTCGTCAATCACGAAGGCGACCTGTTCCGCACGCGCCTCACGCACAGCCTCGAAGTCGCGCAGATCGCGCGCTCGGTCGCGCGCAACCTGCGCCTGAACGAGGATCTCGTCGAGGCGATCTCGCTCGCGCACGATCTCGGCCATACGCCGTTCGGCCATGCCGGCCAGGACGCGTTGAATGCATGCATGCGTGACCACGGCGGCTTCGAGCACAACCTGCAGAGCCTTGCCGTCGTCGACGAGCTCGAGGAACATTACGGCGCGTTCGACGGGCTGAACCTGTGCTTCGAGACCCGCGAAGGCATTCTGAAGCACTGCTCGCGCGAGAACGCACGCAAGCTCGGCGCGCTCGGCGAGCGCTTCCTGCAGGGCCGGCAGCCGTCGCTCGAAGCGCAGCTCGCGAACATCGCGGACGAAATTGCCTACAACAATCACGACGTCGACGACGGCCTGCGTTCCGGCCTGATCACGATCGAGCAGCTCGCGGAAGTCGAGCTGTGGCAGCGCCACTACGAAGCGGCGCTCGCCGAATTCCCGCACCTCGAAGGCCGCCGTCTCGTGCACGAGACGGTACGCCGCATCATCAACACGCTGATCGTCGACCTGATCGACGAGACGACGCGCAATCTCGCGCGTGTCGCGCCCGCGTCGCTCGACGACGTGCGCGCCGCGCCGCCGCTCGTGTCGCACAGCGCGACGGTCGCCGCGCAGGCGGCCGCCCTCAAGCGTTTCCTCTTCAAGAACCTGTATCGCCACTACAAGGTGATGCGCATGGCGAGCAAGGCGCAGCGCGTCGTCACGGGGCTGTTCGACGCGTTCATCGACGATCCGCGTCTGCTGCCGCCGCCGTACCAGTCGGACGACACAGCGCAGCAGCCGCGTCTCGTCGCGCACTACATCGCCGGAATGACCGACCGCTTCGCACTGAAGGAATATCAGCGCCTGTTCGTCATCAACGACAACTGACTGTCACAAACGATCACTAGACTTCGCCGGTTCAATGGCGACGGGAATGTTGCATACGCTGTTGGTAACGTTTTCATAGGAGAGGTCGATGAAGAAGAAGCCTGCGGGGACCATGGTTCGTTCGATCGCGCTCGGCGGCGCGCTGATGTTCGGGGTGCAGCACGTGGCGTTCGCCGCGACGGAGATCCAGTTCTGGCATGCGATGGAGGCCGCGCTCGGCGAGCGGGTCAACGCGATTGCCGAGCAGTTCAACGCGTCGCAGAGCGACTACAAGATCGTGCCGGTCTTCAAGGGCACCTACGACCAGGCGCTTGCTGCCGGCATCGCCGCCTATCGCAGCGGCAACGCGCCGGCGATCCTCCAGGTCTATGAAGTCGGCACGGCCACGATGATGCAGGCGAAGAAGGCCGTCGTGCCCGTCTACGACGTGTTCAAGCAGGCCGGCGTGCCGCTCGACGAAAAGGCGTTCGTGCCGACCATCTCGAGCTATTACAGCGACGCGAAGACGGGCCATCTCGTGTCGATGCCGTTCAACAGCTCGACGCCGGTGCTGTACTACAACAAGGACGCGTTCAAGAAGGCCGGGCTCGACCCGAACCAGCCGCCGAAGACGTGGGACGACGTGAAGGCCGATGCCGAGAAGCTGCGCAAGTCGGGGATGGCGTGCGGCTTCACGACCGGCTGGCAGGGCTGGATCCAGCTCGAGAACTACAGCGCATGGCACGGGCTGCCGTTCGCGAGCCGCAACAACGGCTTCGACGGCACCGACGCGGCGCTCGAATTCAACAAGCCGCAGCAGATCGCGCACGTCGCGTTCCTGCAGCAGATGGCGAAGGACGGCACGTTCACGTACGCGGGCCGCAAGGATGAAGCATCGGCGAAGTTCTACAGCGGCGACTGCGGGATCCTGACGACGTCGTCGGGCGCGCTCGCGAACGTGCAGAAATTCGCGAAGTTCAGCTACGGCACGGGCATGATGCCGTATGACGCGAACGTGAAGGGCGCGCCGCAGAACGCGATCATCGGCGGCGCGAGCCTGTGGGTGCTGGCCGGCAAGGATCCGGCGACCTACAAGGGCGTCGCGAAATTCCTCGCATACCTCGCATCGCCGGCCGTCGCCGCGAAGTGGCACCAGGACACGGGCTACCTGCCGGTCACGACTGCCGCGTACGACCTCACGCGCCAGCAGGGCTTCTACGCGAAGAACCCGAGCGCCGAAACCGCGATCAAGCAGATGCTGAACAAGCCGCCGCTGCCTTACACGAAGGGGCTGCGTCTGGGCAACATGCCGCAGATCCGCACGATCGTCGACGAGGAGTTCGAGCAGGTCTGGGCGCAGAAGAAGTCGCCGAAGGACGCGCTCGATTCGGCGGCCTCGCGCGGCGACGAACTGCTGCGCCGCTTCGAGAAGTCGGGCGGCTGAGCACGCATCGCTTCGTGCCGCCGGCCGCGCCGCGCATGCGTGCGTGCGGTCCGGCGGCGCGGTTTCCTTTCCGTTTCGCCTGACCGGATATCCGCGATGCAATCCCGTTCCCGCTTCGGTACGAGCCTGGTGCCGTACCTGCTGATCGCGCCGCAGCTCGCGATCACCGCCGTGTTCTTCCTGTGGCCGGCCGGCGTCGCGCTGTGGCAGTCGACGCAGATGCAGGACGCGTTCGGCACGTCGAGCGAATTCGTCGGCTTCGCGAACTTCACGCACCTGTTCGCCGATCCGCTGTACCTCGATTCGTTTCGCACGACGCTCGTGTTCAGCTCGCTCGTCACGGTGAGCGGGCTCGTCGTGTCGCTGCTGCTCGCCGCGTGCGCCGACCGCGTGATCCGCGGCGCGCGCGTGTACCGCACGCTGCTGATCTGGCCGTACGCGGTCGCACCGACGATCGCGGCCGTGCTGTGGGCATTCCTGTTCAACCCGAGCATCGGCCTGATCACCTATGCGCTCGCGAAGGGCGGCATCGTGTGGAACCACGCGCTGAACGGCGGGCAGGCGATGTTCCTCGTCGTGCTCGCGTCGGTGTGGAAACAGGTGAGCTACAACTTCCTGTTCTTCTACGCGGGCCTGCAGGCGATCCCGCGCTCGCTGATCGAGGCGGCGGCGATCGACGGCGCGGGGCCGGTGCGGCGCTTCTTCAACATCGTGCTGCCATTGCTGTCGCCGACGAGTTTCTTCCTGCTGGTCGTGAACCTCGTCTACGCGTTCTTCGACACCTTCCCGGTGATCGACGCGGCCACCGGCGGCGGCCCGGCGCAGAGCACGAAGACGCTGATCTACAAGATCTTCGCGGAGGGCTTCCAGGGGCTCGACATCGGCAGCTCGGGCGCACAGTCGGTCGTGCTGATGATCATCGTCGTCGGGCTTACGGTGATCCAGTTCCGCTTCGTCGAACGCAGGGTGCAATACGCATGATCGAAAATCGCAAGGGCTTCGACCTGTTCTGCCACGCGGTGCTGGTCGCGGGCATCGTGCTGATCGTGTTCCCCGTCTACGTCGCGTTCTGCGCGGCGACGATGAATGCGCAGGAAGTGTTCACGGTGCCGCTGTCGCTGGTGCCGAGCACGCATCTGTTCGAGAACATCGCGTACATCTGGGGGCACGGCAGCGGCGGCACGACGGCGCCGTTCGGCCGCCTGCTCGTGAACAGCTTCGCGATGGCGCTCGGCATCGCGGTCGGCAAGATCGCGATGTCGATCCTGTCCGCATACGCGATCGTCTATTTCCGCTTCCCGTTCCGCAACACGGCGTTCTGGCTGATCTTCGTCACGCTGATGCTGCCGGTGGAAGTGCGGATCTTCCCGACCGTGCAGGTCGTGTCGACGCTGCACCTGACGAACACCTACGCGGGGCTCACGCTGCCGCTGATCGCATCGGCGACCGCGACGTTCCTGTTCCGCCAGTTCTTCATGACGCTGCCCGACGAGCTGATGGATGCCGCGCGCATCGACGGCGCGGGCGCGCTGCGCTTCTTCTGGGACGTCGTGCTGCCGCTGTCGAAGACGAGCATCGCGGCGCTGTTCGTGATCACGTTCATCTACGGCTGGAACCAGTATCTGTGGCCGATCCTGATCACGACGGAGGCGTCGCTGTCGACGGCGGTGGTGGGCATCAAGACGATGATCGCGAGCGGCGACGCCGCGACCGAATGGCAATACGTGATGGCGGCGACGCTGCTGGCGATGATTCCGCCGCTCGTCGTCGTGCTGGCGATGCAGCGCTGGTTCGTGCGCGGCCTCGTCGATTCTGAGAAATGAATGACGGACGGCAACCGGGAGAAAGACCAAGTATGGCTGCGCTGAGCTTGAAGGGCGTCAGGAAATCCTACGACGGCAAGCAGCATGTGCTGCATGGCATCGACGTCGAGATCGCCGACGGCGAATTCATCGTGCTGGTCGGCCCGTCGGGCTGCGGCAAATCGACGTTGCTGCGGATGATCGCGGGGCTCGAGAGCGTGACGGATGGCGAGATCGCGATCGGCGAGCGCGTCGTCAACGCGCTGGAGCCGAAGGATCGCGACATCGCGATGGTGTTCCAGAACTATGCGCTGTACCCGCACATGACGGTCGCGCAGAACATGGGCTACGGGCTGAAGATCCGCGGGATCGAGCGTGCGGCGATCGACTCGCGGGTGGCCGCGGCCGCGAAGATCCTCGAGCTCGAGCCGCTGCTCGCGCGGCGGCCGCGCGAGCTGTCGGGCGGCCAGCGGCAGCGCGTCGCGATGGGGCGCGCGATCGTGCGCGAGCCGTCGGTGTTCCTGTTCGACGAACCGTTGTCGAACCTCGACGCGAAGCTGCGCGTGCAGATGCGGCTCGAGATCCAGCGGCTGCATGCGCGGCTCGCGACGACGAGCGTCTACGTGACGCACGACCAGATCGAGGCGATGACGCTCGCGCAGCGTGTGATCGTGATGAACCGCGGCTACGCGGAGCAGATCGGTGCACCGGTCGACGTGTACGAGAAGCCGGCGACGGTGTTCGTCGCGGGCTTCATCGGCTCGCCCGCGATGAACCTGATGCACGGCCGGCTGTCGGACGACGGCGCGACCTTTACGGTCGCGGGCGGCGGCCCCGCGCTGCCGGTCGCCGGCGCGCCCGGTATCGGCGCGGAGATCGCCACCGGGCGCGACTGGGTGCTCGGCGTACGCCCCGAACACATGACGCCGCAGCCGGGCGTCGCGCAGGCGACGCTGCCCGTCGACTCGTGCGAGCTGCTCGGCGCCGACAATCTCGCGCACGGCCGCTGGGGCAACCACGACGTCGCGGTGCGCCTGCCGCACGCGGACCGTCCGGCGCGCGGCACGGCGCTGGCGGCCGCGCTGCCCGCGCACCGGCTGCATTTCTTCGATCCCGAAACCGGCAAGCGTGCCGGCTGAACCTGCTGCATTTGCCGAGAGGCCGACGATGACTTCCCGTACCGACTGGCCTTATCCGCGCGTCGTCGCCCATCGCGGCGGCGGCACGCTCGCGCCGGAGAACACGCTCGCCGCGCTCGACGAGGGGGCGCGACGCGGTCACCGGATGGTCGAGTTCGACGCGAAGCTGTCGGCCGACGACGTGACGTTCCTGCTGCACGACGACACGGTCGACCGAACCTCGAACGGCCAGGGGGCAGCGGCGGGCATGCGTTATGCGGCGCTGGCCGCGCTCGACGCGGGCGCATGGCTCGACGCGCGCTTCGCGGGCGAGCGGATGCCGACGCTCGAGGCGGCGGCGGCGCGCTGCATCGCGCACGGCCTGGCCGCGAATGTCGAGATCAAGCCGTGCCCGGGGCGCGAGCGCGAGACGGGGCAGCGCGTGGCGGCCGACGCGGCCGCGTACTGGCGCGATGCCGAGATCCCGCCGCTGCTGTCGTCGTTCTCGTTCGATGCGCTGCAGCAGGCGCGCGCGACCGTGCCGGCGCTGCCGCGCGGGATGCTCTACGAGGCCGTGCCGGACGACTGGCATGCGCAGGTCGTCGACGCGCTCGGCTGCGTATCGTTGCATGCAGACCACAAACGGCTCGACGAACCGCTCGTGCGCGCGATCAAGGCGGCCGGGCTGCGCATCCTGGTGTACACGGTGAACGACCTCGAACGGGCGCGCGAACTCGCGCGCTGGGGCGTCGACGCGGTCTGCACTGACCGGATCGACCTGATCGCCCCCGATGCGCTGGACGATATCGCGTAGCGGGGCCGGTCCCGCGCGATGGCGGGTGCGGGAAGACCCTGAGACAAAAAAACGACGCCCCGACGGGAATCCCGCCGGGGCGTTTTGCATCGTGGAGACATTACGTCACGAAAATTCCGCTACAAATTGCAGCAGGATTAACCATTCCCCAAATATTCGACTACGCTTAGAAGCGGTAGCCGACGTTCAGATACGTGACGATCGGGTTGAGCGAGATCTTCGCTTTCGACGTTTCGGTCAGGGTGCCGACCGGCGTCCGGCGGGCCGTCGTGAAGGTCGCGGTCACGCTGACCGGGATGTACGAGATCGACAGGCCTGCGAACCAGTGTTTCGTGAAGTTGTACGAGAAGCCGGCGTTGAAGACGGGCGCCCACTGGTTGCTGGTCGTTGCGCTGGTCGGGCCGCCGAGCACGCCGTTCTCGAACGTGCCGTTCGTGATCTTTGCGCCGGTGAACCAGACATACGTCGCGCCGACGCCGACATACGGACGGAACTTCGCGTTGGCGTCGTTGAAGTGGTAGCGAAGCAATACGGCGGGGCTCCACTGGTACGCACGGCCGAGTACGCCGAACTTTTCGAACTGACCCTTGCCGGTAATGTCGAACTTCGGCGGTATCCCCATAACGAGCTCGGTGGAGATGTGGTCGGTGACGAAGTAGCCAGTTGCGAGCCCAAGCGTGTCGGCGTCGTTGATGCCGGCGCCCGTGTTGGGAATCGATTGGTTGATGGGCGTGCCGCCAACGCGGTACACGAACAGCGGGTCGCTGCTGTCCTGCGGCGACAGGTGGAGCCAGCCGGTGCTGACGTAGAAATCACCTGCGGATTGTGCGTGTGCCGTACCGCCCGCAAACGTGAATGCGAGCGCTGCGGCCCCCGTAATGGCCAGTTTTCGTTTCATTGTGTCTCCTCCGATCAAAGGCGTGCTCATTATGACGACTGCGTTTAAAACCAAACAAGCTCGTAAGTTAGAGTTTTCACCCTAGGATTAGTACGACCGTACGTATCCGCGCACCGACAGGACGGGCATTCTACGCAGGTGCGCATTTTCGGACCTCCGGGTATTTCCTAACGCGTTCAAACGGACATTCAGCATGGCACGGTTAGCACGACTCTACGTTCCCGACCAGCCGCAGCACGTGATACTGCGCGGCCTGGATCAGCAACCCGCGTTCGTCGACGACCAGGACTACGAACTCTTCATCGATTGCCTGAAGGCCGCCGCGCGCGATCATCACCTGTCGGTGCATGCCTATGTGCTGCTGCCGCGCCAGGTGCAACTCCTCGTGACGCCGAGCGACGAGGCGAGCCTGCCGAAAGCGATGCAGGCCGTCGGTCGCCGCTACGTCGCGCATTTCAACCGGCGCTATTCGCGGCGCGGCACCCTGTGGGAAGGCCGCTATCGCGCGACCGTGATCGAAGGCGAGCGCTATTTCCTGCTCGCGAGCCGCGTGGTCGAGATGAGCCCGGTGCGCTCGCAGCTCGTCACGACGCCCGAAGCCTATCGCTGGTCGAGCTACCGGCATCACGTCGGGCTCACCGTCGACAGCCTGATCACCGACCATCCGCTCTACTGGGCGCTCGGCAACACGCCGTTCGACCGCCAGCGTGCGTACAAGGAGCTGTGCGAGCAGCCGCTCGACGAGCGGCAGGCCGACCAGTTGCAGCAGGCGACGCTGAAGGGCTGGGTGCTCGGCGGCGAGAACTACCGCGAGTGGGCGGCGCGCACCGCGAACCGGCGCGTGTCGCCGCTGCCGCGCGGACGCCCCAGAAAGGTGCGCGAGAACACGCCGCCGATCCAGCAATAACGCGGGATCGGCGATCGAGAGGCGGCGCTGCGGGCGCCGCTTCTTTTTGCACCAAAATGATGCGGCCCCAATAAAACGGCACCAGATCGAAGCATCCGTTTAATTGGGGTTCGATCAAGCGGTTTTTGTTGCTATTCCTTTGATTCGTCGCGTATATTCCGAATTCCGGTGGCCCGGGCGAAGCATGCCCACCCACTGTCGGCCGCGCCGTCTCCCGTCGGGAGCGGGATCGACGGCAACAACAAAACGGTTCAACGGCCCTCCAGGCCCCCTTTACGACGGTGTCCCCATGAACGACCACCAGCAGCCGCTCGCCGCGGTGCCCGCCGCACAAGGTCTGTACGACCCGCAAAACGAACACGACGCCTGTGGCGTCGGCTTCGTCGCTCACATCAAGGGCAAGAAGAGCCACGAGATCATCCAGCAGGGTCTGAAGATCCTCGAGAACCTCGATCACCGCGGCGCGGTCGGCGCCGATCCGCTGATGGGCGACGGCGCGGGCATCCTGATCCAGATTCCGGACGCGTTCTATCGCGAGGAAATGTCGAAGCAGGGCGTGATGCTGCCGCCCGCCGGCGAATACGGGGTCGGGATGATCTTCCTGCCGAAGGAAAACGCGTCGCGTCTCGCGTGCGAGCAGGAGCTCGAGCGCACGGTGAAGGCCGAAGGCCAGGTCGTACTCGGATGGCGCGACGTGCCGGTCGACCATGCGATGCCGATTTCGCCGACCGTGAAGGCGAGCGAGCCGCTGATCCGCCAGATCTTCATCGGCCGCGGCAAGGACATCATGGTGACGGACGCGCTCGAGCGGAAACTGTACGTGATCCGCAAGACGGCGAGCCACCGCATCCAGGCGCTGAAGCTCAAGCACGGCAAGGAATACTTCGTGCCGTCGATGTCGGCGCGCACGGTCGTCTACAAGGGGCTGCTGCTGGCCGGCCAGGTCGGCGTGTATTACCGCGACCTGCAGGACGCGCGCGTCGTGTCGGCGCTCGCGCTCGTGCACCAGCGCTTCTCGACCAACACGTTCCCGGCGTGGGAACTGGCCCACCCGTACCGGATGATCGCGCACAACGGCGAGATCAACACCGTGAAGGGCAACGTGAACTGGCTGAACGCGCGTACCGGCGCGATCGCGTCGCACGTGCTCGCCGACGATCTGCCGAAGCTGTGGCCGCTGATCTACCCGGGCCAGTCGGACACCGCATCGTTCGACAACTGTCTCGAACTGCTGGTGATGGCCGGCTACCCGCTCGTGCACGCGGTGATGATGATGATCCCGGAAGCGTGGGAACAGCACACGCTGATGGACGAGAACCGCCGCGCGTTCTACGAATACCACGCCGCGATGATGGAGCCGTGGGACGGCCCGGCCGCGATCGCGTTCACCGACGGCCGCCAGATCGGCGCGACGCTCGACCGTAACGGCCTGCGCCCGGCGCGCTACATCGTCACGGACGACGACCTCGTCATCATGGCGTCGGAAGCCGGCACGCTGCCGATCCCCGAATCGAAGATCGTCAAGAAGTGGCGCCTGCAGCCGGGCAAGATGTTCCTGATCGACATGGAACACGGCCGCATCATCGACGACAAGGAACTGAAGGACAACCTCGCGAACGCGAAGCCGTACAAGAGCTGGATCGACGCCGTGCGCATCAAGCTCGACGAGATCGAGCCGAAGGCCGAGGAAGTCGCGGCCGGCCGCACGCAGGGCGCCGCGCTGCTCGACCGCCAGCAGGCGTTCGGCTATACGCAGGAAGACCTGAAGTTCCTGATGGCGCCGATGGCGCTGCAGGGCGAAGAGGCCGTCGGTTCGATGGGCAACGACTCGCCGCTGGCGGTGATGTCGAACAAGAACAAGACGCTCTATCACTACTTCAAGCAGCTGTTCGCGCAGGTCACGAACCCGCCGATCGACCCGATCCGCGAGAACATGGTCATGTCGCTCGTGTCGTTCATCGGCCCGAAGCCGAACCTGCTCGACACGAACAACATCAACCCGCCGATGCGTCTCGAAGTGTCGCAGCCGGTGCTCGACTTCAAGGACATCGCGAAGATCCGCGCGATCGACCAGTACACGGGCGGCAAGTTCAGCGCGTACGAGCTGAACATCTGCTACCCGGTCGCGTGGGGCAAGGAAGGCATCGAGGCGCGCCTCGCGTCGCTGTGCGCGGAAGCCGTCGACGCGGTGAAGTCGGGCTACAACATGTTGATCGTGTCGGACCGCAAGACGGACGCCGAGCACGTCGCGATTCCGGCGCTGCTCGCCACGTCGGCGATCCACACGCACCTCGTGCAGCAAGGGCTGCGCACGAGCACCGGCCTCGTCGTCGAAACGGGCTCCGCGCGTGAAACGCACCACTTCGCGCTGCTCGCGGGCTACGGCGCGGAAGCCGTGCACCCGTACCTCGCGATGGAAACGCTCGCGAAGATGGCCGAGGGCCTGTCGGGCGACCTGTCGCCGGAGAAGGCCGTCTACAACTTCACGAAGGCGGTCGGCAAGGGCCTGCAGAAGGTGATGTCGAAGATGGGCATCTCGACGTACATGTCGTACACGGGCGCGCAGATCTTCGAAGCGCTCGGCCTGTCGAGCGACCTCGTCGAGAAGTACTTCAAGGGCACGGCGTCGAAGGTCGGCGGCATCGGCCTGTTCGAAGTCGCGGAAGAGGCGATCCGCCTGCACCGCGACGCGTTCGGCGACAGCCCGGTCCTGCGCGACATGCTCGACGCGGGCGGCGAGTACGCGTACCGCGTGCGCGGCGAAGACCACATGTGGACGCCGGATTCGATCGCGAAGCTGCAGCACGCGACGCGCAGCAACTCGTACCAGACGTACAAGGAATACGCGCACCTGATCAACGACCAGACCAAGCGTCACATGACGTTCCGCGGCCTGTTCGAGTTCAAGGTGTCGCCGGCGAAGGCGATTTCGATCGACGAAGTCGAACCGGCGAAGGACATCGTCAAGCGCTTTGCGACGGGCGCGATGTCGCTCGGCTCGATCAGCACCGAAGCGCACGCGACGCTCGCGATCGCGATGAACCGGATCGGCGGCAAGTCGAACACCGGCGAAGGCGGCGAGGACGAAAAGCGCTATCGCAACGAACTGCGCGGCATTCCGATCAAGTCGGGCGAGACGCTAAAGTCGGTGATCGGCGACGAGATTGTCAGCGACATTCCGCTGAAGGACGGCGATTCGCTGCGCTCGAAGATCAAGCAGGTCGCGTCGGGCCGCTTCGGCGTCACCGCCGAGTACCTCGCGTCGGCCGACCAGATCCAGATCAAGATGGCGCAGGGCGCGAAGCCGGGCGAAGGCGGCCAGCTGCCGGGCCACAAGGTGTCCGAATACATCGGCAAGCTGCGCTATTCGGTGCCGGGCGTCGGCCTGATCTCGCCGCCGCCGCACCACGACATCTACTCGATCGAGGATCTGGCGCAGCTGATCCACGACCTGAAGAACGTGAACCCGAGCTCGAGCATCTCGGTGAAGCTCGTATCGGAAGTGGGCGTCGGCACGGTCGCGGCCGGTGTCGCGAAGGCGAAGGCCGATCACGTCGTGATCGCCGGCCATGACGGCGGCACGGGCGCATCGCCGCTGTCGTCGGTCAAGCACGCGGGTACGCCGTGGGAACTCGGCCTCGCCGAAACGCAGCAGACGCTGGTGCTGAACCGCCTGCGCGGCCGCATCCGCGTGCAGGCCGACGGCCAGATGAAGACGGGCCGCGACGTCGTGATCGGCGCGCTGCTCGGCGCGGACGAATTCGGCTTCGCGACGGCACCGCTCGTCGTCGAAGGCTGCATCATGATGCGCAAGTGCCACCTGAACACGTGCCCGGTCGGCGTCGCGACGCAGGATCCGGTGCTGCGTGCGAAGTTCAAGGGCCAGCCCGAGCACGTCGTGAACTACTTCTTCTTCGTTGCCGAGGAAGTGCGCGAGATCATGGCGCAGCTCGGCATCGCGAAGTTCGACGACCTGATCGGCCGCGCCGACCTGCTCGATACGCGCAAGGGTGTCGAGCACTGGAAGGCGAAGGGCCTCGACTTCTCGCGCGTGTTCTACCAGCCGGAAGAGTGCGAGGACGTCGCGCCGCGTCACGTCGACGTGCAGGATCACGGCCTCGAGCGCGCGCTCGACCACGTGCTGATCGAGAAGGCGAAGGCCGCGATCGAGAACGGCGAGCATGTGTCGTTCATCCAGCCGGTGCGCAACGTGAACCGCACGGTCGGCGCGATGCTGTCGGGCGTGATCGCGAAGAAGCACGGCCATGACGGCCTGGCGGACGACGCGGTGCACATCCAGCTGAAGGGCACGGCCGGCCAGAGCTTCGGCGCGTTCCTCGCGAAGGGCGTGACGCTCGATCTCGTCGGCGACGGCAACGACTACGTCGGCAAGGGCCTGTCGGGCGGCCGGATCATTATCCGGCCGACCAACGACTTCCGCGGCAAGTCCGAGGAAAACATCATCTGCGGCAACACGGTGATGTACGGCGCGATCGAAGGCGAAGCGTTCTTCCGAGGCGTCGCGGGCGAGCGCTTCTGCGTGCGCAATTCGGGCGCGACGGCGGTCGTCGAAGGCACGGGCGACCACGGCTGCGAATACATGACGGGCGGCACGGTCGTCGTGCTCGGCGAGACGGGGCGCAACTTCGCGGCCGGCATGTCGGGCGGCCTCGCGTACATCTACGATCCGGAAGGCATGTTCGCGGCGAAGTGCAACAAGTCGATGGTCGCGCTCGAGCCGGTGCTGCAGCAGGCCGAGCAGGAGCGCACGGTCGATCGCGCACTCTGGCACGCAGGCACGACGGACGAAGCGCTGCTCAAGGGGCTCGTCGAGCGTCATTTCCAGTTCACGGGTTCGCCGCGCGCGAAGTCGCTGCTGGAAAACTGGGACGCGGCGCGCCGCCAGTTCGTGAAGGTGTTCCCGCACGAATACAAGCGCGCGCTGGGCGAGATCGGTGCGAAGAAGGCGGCGAAGGAAGTGCTGGCCGCCTGAGCGACGAACGACATAGCGAATGCCGCGCGCGCATGATTGCCGCGCGCGGCTCCCCCACCCGATACACCGAACAGAAGAGCACCTTATGGGCAAGGCAACCGGTTTTCTGGAGTTCGAACGCCGCCACGAGGCGTACGAAGCACCGCTCACGCGCGTGAAGCACTACAAGGAATTCGTCGCGGCACTGACCGACGCGGACGCGAAGGTCCAGGGCGCGCGCTGCATGGATTGCGGCATCCCGTTCTGCAACAACGGCTGCCCGGTCAACAACATCATCCCGGACTTCAACGATCTCGTTTACCGCCAGGACTGGCAGCAGGCGATCGAAGTCCTGCACTCGACCAACAACTTCCCGGAATTCACGGGCCGCATCTGCCCGGCGCCGTGCGAGGCCGCGTGTACGCTCGGGATCAACGAAGACCCGGTCGGCATCAAGTCGATCGAGCACGCGATCATCGACAAGGCCTGGGCGGAAGGCTGGGTGAAGCCTGAGCCGGCCGCGCACAAGACGGGCAAGAAGGTTGCCGTCGTCGGCTCGGGCCCTGCGGGCCTCGCCGCCGCGCAGCAGCTCGCGCGCGCGGGCCACGACGTGACGGTGTTCGAGAAGAACGACCGTGTCGGCGGCCTGCTGCGCTACGGGATTCCCGACTTCAAGCTCGAGAAGTGGCTGATCGACCGCCGCATGCGCCAGATGGAAGCGGAAGGCGTGACGTTCCGCACCAGCGTGTTCATCGGCAAGGATCCGCTGCCCGAGTCGATCGGCAGCCTCGCGAAGGAAACCATTTCGCCGGACACGCTGAAGGAAGAATTCGACGCGGTCGTGATCGCCGGCGGTTCGGAAACGCCGCGCGACCTGCCGGTGCCGGGCCGCGAGCTCGCGGGCGTTCATTTCGCGATGGACTTCCTGCCGCAGCAGAACCGCGTGAACGCGGGCGACAAGCTCGTCGACCAGCTGCTCGCGAAGGGCAAGCACGTGATCGTGATCGGCGGCGGCGATACGGGTTCGGACTGCGTCGGCACGTCGAACCGTCACGGTGCGAAGCAGGTCACGCAGTTCGAACTGCTGCCGCAGCCGCCGGAAGAGGAAAACAAGCCGCTGGTGTGGCCGTACTGGCCGATCAAGCTGCGTACGTCGTCGTCGCACGAGGAAGGCTGCGAGCGCGACTGGGCGGTCGCGACGAAGCGTCTCGAAGGCAAGAACGGCAAGGTCGAGAAGCTGATCGCGGTGCGCGTCGAGTGGAAGGACGGCAAGATGCAGGAAGTGCCGGGCTCCGAGTTCGAGATGAAGGCCGATCTCGTGCTGCTCGCGATGGGCTTCACGCAGCCGGCAGCGCCCGTGCTCGACGCGTTCGGCGTCGCGAAGGACGCGCGCGGCAATGCGCGTGCGGCGACCGAAGGCGATCGTTCGTACTACACGTCGGTCGACAAGGTGTTCGCGGCAGGCGACATGCGTCGCGGCCAGTCGCTCGTGGTGTGGGCGATCCGCGAAGGCCGCCAGTGCGCGCGCTCGGTCGATGCGTACCTGATGGGGCATTCGGAACTGCCGCGCTGAGCTGAATACCACGAGCGGGTTTCGACGAGAGCCGGGCGTCCGAAAGGGCGCCCGGTTTTTTTGTGGGGCCGGCGGGCGGCGATGGACCGACCGCATGCGGTTCGATGCCGGCCGGCGAGCGACGTCATTGCATCGGCGCTGCCGGGTTGAGCGGAAACATTTGAATCTTCCCGAAGCCCGTGACGCGATGCTCGCAATCGATCGTAGCCACGTAGCTTGCTTCGCGCGACTTCAGATCGAATGCCCACCAGCCGAGCTTGTCGGCATGGTAGCGGGGCGTGCCGGCGAATTCGATTGCGTCCGGATCGATGCCGTGCACTTTGACGAACGTGAGAATTTTCGCCTCGAGTTCCGCGACGGAGGCGTCGGGACAATAGCCGTCGTCCCGCTCGTATCTGGCAGTCCCGACGACGAGGAACAACACGACGAGCGCGATGGCTGAAGCGCCGAGAATCAGTACGAGACGAATGGCGTGGCGAGTGAAGGTCGAGATCATGAGCGCGTCCGGAGATTGTTCTGGTCGGTGAAGTTGAATCCCCCTCGCACCCCGTTTCGGCGATCCGGAACGGTGTCCGGTTTGGTGTCGGGCGAGCGGCATCCGAAAGATATTTCGACGTCCGGATTTTCCAGCCGAGTGAGCGAACCTGCGGCCAAGTTCGGTTGTATGGTCGCGCCGACAACACGCAATTTCGCGAAGCGTCGTCTAACCTGATGACATCCAGCCGCGATTTCTCGACATCTCATATCCTTTCGTTTTGTAATAATCCTTGAAAACTGTCATATCATGTCGTCCCTCGGGCCGCGTTCGCGGTGGTCGCATGTGACTGACTCTATTTACAAGGACTCTGGATGGAAGCATTCGTGCATGGGCTGATCGACGCCGTCAACGGCGTGTTGTGGAACTACGTGCTGATTGCGCTGCTGCTCGGCGCCGGTGCGTGGTTCACGGTGCGGTTCCGGATGATCCAGCTGAAGGCGCTGTTCCTCAGCATGAAACTGGTCGGCAGCAAGGGCGAGCCGGGCAGCATCTCGTCGTTCCAGGCGTTCGCGACCGGGCTCGCGAGCCGCGTCGGCACCGGCAACATCGCCGGCGTCGCGGTCGCGCTGACGGTCGGCGGGCCGGGTGCGATCTTCTGGATGTGGATGACGGCGCTGGTCGGGATGTCGTCCGCGTTCGTCGAGGCGACGCTCGCGCAGATCTTCAAGGTGTCGCACCCGGACGGCAGCTATCGCGGCGGCCCCGCTTACTACATCCAGACCGGCCTGCATTCGCGCGGCTTCGGCGTGCTGTTCTCGCTGTCGCTGATCCTCGCGTTCGGCTTCGTGTTCAACGCGGTGCAGGCCAATGCGATCGCCGATGCGTTCCATACGTCATTCGGCTGGAGCCGCGAGACGGTCGGCCTCGGTCTCGTGCTGCTGAGCGCGCCGATCATCTTCGGCGGCATCCGCCGCATCGCGACGGTCGCGCAGGTGATCGTGCCGCTGATGGCGATCGGCTATCTCGGGCTCGCGGTCTACGCGGTCGCGACGCACATCGCATTGGTGCCGGACGTGATCGCGCTGATCGTGAAGAGCGCATTCGGCCTCGAGCAGGCGGCGGGCGGCCTGACGGGATATGCGGTCAGCCAGGCGATCGCGATCGGCGTGAAGCGCGGGCTGTTCTCGAACGAAGCAGGGATGGGCAGCGCGCCGAACGCGGCCGCGACCGCGAGCACGCGGCACCCCGTCACGCAGGGGCTGATCCAGATGCTCGGCGTGTTCGTCGACACGATCGTGATCTGCAGCGCGACCGCGTTCGTGATCCTGCTGTCGGGCCAGTATGAGCTCGGCACCGGCATGGAAGGCGCGGCGCTCACGCAGCGCGCGATCTCGAGCCACGTCGGCGACTGGGGCGGCATCTACATGGCTGTCGCGATCTTCTTCCTCGCGTTCTCGTCGGTGATCGGCAACTACGCGTATGCGGAAGGCAACGTCGAATTCATCACGAAGCGGCGCGGCGTGCTGCCGCTGTTTCGCGTCGCGGTGCTCGGGATGGTGATGTTCGGCAGCGTCGGGCAACTGCCGCTCGTGTGGGCGATGGCCGATACGAGCATGGGGCTGATGGCGATCATCAACCTGATCGCGATCCTCGCGCTCGGCAAGTATGCGCACGCCGCGTGGGCCGACTATCGCCGCCAGCGCGCGGCAGGTATCGCCGATCCGGTGTTCACGCGCAACACGATCCCGGAACTCGCGCGCGTGCTGCCGGCCGACGTGTGGGGCGAGCACGGTCCGCTGCCGCAGCGTCCGGTTTCGGCCGAAGCGGCGAGCGCGCCGCGTGCCGCGGTGAGCGAGTCATGAACGGCGACCGGCTCCGTGCGTTCGTCGCGCTGATGCCCGATGCGGCGTCGCGCGACGCACTGCACGCGTTGCCGGTCACCCGCGGTGCGCGGCGCACGCTGCCCGCGCAACTGCACCTGACGCTCGCGTTCATCGGCGCGATCGAACGGGAACGGTGCGACGCGCTGGCCGCGCACCTGCCCGCGCTCGCAGCCGCGCATGCGCTGCCGCTGCTGCCGGTCGAGCGGATCGCGTGGTGGCCGAGCTTGCCGCGCGCGAGGCTGATCGTCGCGGAACTCGAGGCCGATCCGGCCTGCGTCGCGCTGAATGCCGGGCTGGCGGCGCTGCTGGCTGAACTCGGCGTGCCGGTCGACCGGCGGCCGTTCAGGCCGCACGTGACGCTCGCGCGGCTGCCGCGCGACGCGGTCGGACAGCCCGCGCACGGCGGCGCGCCCGGGCGGCCGGTCGTGCTGCGCATCGAAGCGCTGACGCTGTTCGAAAGCCGGCTGTCGCACGAGGGTGTGTCGCATCGGCCGATCGTATCGGCGCCGATCGCATGGGCGGACGGCCGGGCGGTGCGGTGAGCGGTGCTCGCGATGCATGGCGATGGCTGCGCGTATCGCGCCAGCGCATCGCGTCGACGGTGTCGCCCGGCGCCGAGCCTACCGGCCGTAGCGCGCGAGCGTCAGGCCCGACAGGTCGATCTCCGGCTCGCGTCCGGTGACGAGATTCGCGACCACCTTGCCCGAACCCATCGACATCGCCCAGCCCGTCGAGCCGTGGCCGACGTTGAGCCAGAGCCCGTCGATCCCGCTCGCGCCGAGCAGCGGCGGCCCGTCGGGCGTCATTGGCCGGCGGCCGACCCAGAAACGCGCCGATGCGCGATCGGCCGCGTGCGGGAACCAGTCGTCGAGCACCTTCATCAGCGTATCGAGCGCCTGCTGCCGCAGCGCCGCGTGCCGGTTGCCGAGCTCCGCGGTGCCCGCGACGCGCAGCGTCGGGCCGAAGCGCGTGATCGCCGTCTTCAGCGATTCGTCCATCAGCGCGGCGTGTGGCGCCTTTTCATCGTCGACGACCGCGAGCGTCGCCGAGTAGCCTTTCACCGGATACAGCGGCACGTCGATGCCGTGCGGCCGCAGCAGGCCGGCGCTGTCGACGCCGAGCGCGACGACGATCGCGTCGGCGGCGAGCGGGGCATCACTTCGTGCGGCGGCGCCTTCGTCCAGTGAATCGATCCTCACGCCGCGCACGCTGTTGCCGGCGACGTCGAGCGCGCGGATCGCGGTGCGAAAGCGGAACGTGACGCCATTCGCTTCGCACAGCGCGCGCAGTTCGCGCGTGAAGCGTGCGCAGTCGCCGGCTTCGTCGTCGGGCAGGTAGATGCCGCCGACGGGCGCCTGCCGTGCCCAGCGCAGGCCCGGCTCGATCGCCGTGCAGCCGGCCGCGTCGAGTTCGCGAAACGCGATGCCGGCATCGCGCAGCACCTTCAGCGCGGGCTGCACCATCTCGACGTCGAATGCGCCGCGCAACAGTTGCAGGTAGCCGCGGCTCGCGCCGTAGTCGAACGGATAACGGTCGCGAAACGCATGCAGGCACGCGCGGCTGTAATACGCGATGCGCTGCATGCGCTGCTTGTTCACGCGGAACCGCTCGAACTCGCATTCGCGCAGCCAGCGCGCGATCCAGCGCCACTGCGCGGCGTCGAGCGTCGGCCGGAAGATCAGCGGCGAAGCGGGCTTGAACAGGTACTTGAGGATCTTGCCGGGCATTCCCGGCGCGGCCCACGGCGTCACGTAGCCGGGCGCGATCACGCCCGCGTTGCCGAGGCTCGTCGCCTGTGCGACGTCGGCCTCGCGCTCGATCACGGTGACGTCGCAGCCAGCTTCGCGCAGGTGCCACGCGGTGGTGACGCCGATCACGCCGGCGCCGAGAACGATCACGTGCATGCGGTTTCCGGAACGAAGAGGGCGCTCACGACGCGACGGCCGGATCGTCGACGAGCGACTTGCCGCGCGTTTCCGGCAGCACGAGCGCGGCGACGATCACGAGCAGGTAGCCGCCGCCCGCGACGAGGCCGATCGCCTTCACGAGCGACATCGATTGCGAAAGCGAGCCGACGAGGATCGGGAAGAACGAGCCGAGCCCGCGGCCGAGGTTGTAGCAGAAGCCCTGGCCCGAGCCGCGGATCGCACCCGGATACAGCTCCGACAGATACGCGCCGACGCCCGCGAAGATCCCCTGCACGACGATGCCGAGCGGGAAGCCGAGCAGCAGCATCGCGGTATCGGTGATCGGCAGCATCGTGTACGCCATGCCGAGCGAGAACGAGCCGATCGCGAACAGGATGAACGACGCGCGGCGGCCGAGCCGGTCGGACAGGATCGCACCGACCACGTAGCCGACGAACGAGCCGACGATCAGCACGACGAGATAACCGCTCGTGTTGAACACGGACAGGTGGCGGACGGTTTTCAGGTAGGTGGGCAGCCACGTCGTGATCGCGTAGTAGCCACCGAGCATCCCGGTGCACAGCGCGCTGCCGAACAGCGTCGCGCGCAGGTGCGGCGGCGAGAAGATCTCGAGGAAGTGGCCCGACACGCGGCCTTCGTCGCGGGCGCGGCGCGTGGCCGTGTAGATGTCGGGATCGCTGACGTTGCGGCGGATGTACAGGATCCACAGCGCGGGCACGATGCCGATCCAGAAGCATGCGCGCCACGCGACCTGCTCGGGCAGCAGCGCGAAGAACGCCCAGTACAGGATCGCGGCCGCGGCCCAGCCGAACGACCAGCTGCTTTGCACGGTGCCGACGGCCTTCGCGCGATGCTCGGGCGAGCGGATCGTCTCGGCCATCATGATCGTCACGACCGACCATTCGCCGCCGAAACCGAAGCCCTGCAGCGTGCGCGTCGCGAGCAGCTGCCAGAACGAATGCGTGAAACCGGACAGGCACGTGAACAGCGCGAACGTCGCGATCGTCCACTGCAACACGCGCACGCGGCCGTAGCGGTCGGCGAGGATGCCGGCTGCCCAGCCGCCGACTGCCGACGAGATCAGCGAACTCGTCGCGATCATCCCGGCCTCGCTCTTCGTCATTCCCCACGTGGCGATTAGCGTCGGGATCAGGAACGAGTAGATCATGAAGTCGAACGCATCGACCGCGTAGCCGCCGAATCCGGCGTACAGCGTCTTGCGCTCGCGCGACGACAATTCGTTGAACCACTGGAATGCCTGCATGCTTGCCGCCCCCTCTCGTCTCGTATCGCGCTGCCGCGTGGCGGTTATTTTACGGTCGCGATGCGGCCGGCCAAAAAGGCCGATGCAGGTTCGTGCGGGAAAGCGGGTAGACGGGAAGGAGGGGGCGATGCCGCTTCAGAGCGTCAGGCCGCCGTCTACGTGGATGACCTGGCCGGTGATCTGCCGCGCCGCGTCCGACAGCAGGAACGCGATCAATGCAGCGACGTCGTCGGGTTCGGCGATCCGGCCGAGCGGTGTCGCCTGTTCGGCCTGCGCCCACGCGGCGGCGTTGCCGGCGCTCGGCCCGTGGTCCTTGCGCGTGAAGCCGGGCGCGACCGCGTTGACGGTGATCCCGCGCGCGGCGAATTCGGCGGCCGCGGTGCGCACCAGCGACTCGAGCGCGGCTTTCGCGGCGGCGGTGGCCGCGAACGGCGCATCGGCGCGGTAGCGGTGCGCGACGAACGAACTGAGCGCGACGATCCGCGGCGCGGCCGACGCTTCGAGCAGCGGCCGCGCGCGGCCCGCGAGCGCGGAGAACGCGCCGGGCATCGCCGCGAAGGCGGACGCGAGCGTGTCCGCGGAAAGATCGGAAAAGGCCTGCCGCGCGGCGAAGCCGGCGTTCGCGACGAGCTGGTCGAGCCCGCCGAAGCGCGTGGCGGTTGCGTCGACGAGCGTGGCCGCGACGCCCGGCGCGGCGAGATCGCCGGTGAGCGTGATGCATTGCGCGCCGGCCGCCGTGCAGGCGCGTTCGACTTCGGCGAGCCGGGCCCGTGCCGCCTCGTCGGCGCCGCGCGCGTGCAGCGCCAGCGCGATGCCGGGCGCCGCGAGCCGCCGCGCGAGCGCCGCGCCGATCCCCGAGCCTGCGCCGGTGATCAGCACGATCCGCACGATGTGCGCGGCGCGTGCGCTCACGCAGCCACCTTGTCGCCGGCGTTTACGCGCTCGACGTTGATCGTGCCGACGTGGAACGCGGCCAGCGACTCGCGATGCGCGATGCTGACGATCGCGGCTTTCGGCAGCCGTTCGGCGAACAGGTGGTACAGGCGTGCCTCGTTGTCGGCGTCGAGCGCGCTGGTCGCTTCGTCGAGGAACAGGAAGTCGGGCTTGTGCAGCAGCACGCGTGCGCCGGCAAGGCGTTGCTGCTCGCCCGGCGACAGCACGCGTGTCCAGTGCGCGGTTTCGTCGAGGCGCTCGACGTAATCCTCGAGGCGGCATGCGCGCAGCGCGTCGCGGCACGCGTCGTCGCTGAACGTGTCGGGCGTCGCCGGATAGGTGAGCGCGGCCTTCAGCGTGCCGATCGGCAAATAGCTCGTCTGCGGCACGAACATCATCCGCGCGCCGACCGGCGCGTCGATCGCACCGTCGCCGAACGGCCACAGGCCCGCGAGCGCGCGCATGAACGTGCTCTTGCCGGAACCCGACTTGCCGATCACGAGCCAGCGCGAACCCGGCTCGATCGTGACGTTGCCGATCTCCGCGAGCGCGTTGCCGTTCGGCAGCGCGAGCTTGAGCGACGACGTCGACAGCTTGGCCGCGTCGACGTAGTGCAGGTTGATGCCGCCGTGCTCGGTCGCGGGCGACAGGCTTTCCTTCAGGTGCGACGTGCCCATCACGCGCTTGAATTCGCGCAGACGGTTGACGGTGGCACGCCATTCGACGAGGGTCGAGTAGCTGTTGATGAACCACGAGAACGAATCGCTGACGGTGCCGAACGCGGACGAGATCTGCATCAGCACGCCGAACGAGAACGCGCCCGCGAAGTACCGCGGCGCGGCGACGACGAGCGGGAAGATGATCGCGATCTGCCCGTAGAAGCTCAGCACGAACGTGAGGCGCTTCGTGTACTTCATCACGCGCCACCAGTTGTCGCGGATGCGCATGAAGAGGTTTTGCGCGTTGCCGGTCTCGGTTTTCTCGCCGTCGTAGAACGCGATCTGCTCGGCGTTCTCGCGCACGCGGATCAGCCCGAAGCGGAAATCGGCCTCGACGCGCTGCTGCTGGTAGTTGATCGACACGAGCGGATGGCCGACCTTCTGGATGATCAGCGAGCCGACCACCGCGTACAGCGCGGCCGCCCACACCATGTAGCCGGGAATCGAGATCGGCGTGGCGCCGAGCGTGAACGTCAGCGCACCGGCGAGCGACCACAGGATCGTGATGAACGACACGAGCGTGACGACCGTCGACAGCAGGTCGAGCGACAGCGCGAGCGTCGTGGTCGAGAACGACTGGAGGTCGTCGGTGATCCGCTGGTCGGGGTTGTCCGCGAGGCGGTCGCGTTCGATCCGGTAGAACGCGCGATCGCCGAGCCACTGGCCGAGAAAACGGTCGGTGAGCCACTGGCGCCAGCGGAAGCCGAGCATCTGCCGCAGGTAGCGGCCGTACACCGCGAGGATGATGAACGCGAACGCGAGCGCGGAGAACTGCATCAGCAGGTGCGGGAAGTCGTGGACGTCCTTCGACTGCAGCGCGTTGTAGAACTCGGCGTTCCACTTGTTCAGCCGGACGTTGATCCACACCACGCAGAGGTTGATCGCGATGATCGTGACCAGCAGCCCCCACGCGATTTTCCATTCGGACGATACCCAGTAGGGCTTGATGAGGCTCCATGCGGATACCGGGCGCTCGTCCTGCGGCGCGTCGGAGGCGGCGGAGCGGACGGGGTCGATCGATTGGGTCATGTGCTTCCTGATGAGTAGCCGGCGCGCGGGTCGGGCGAAGCCGGGCGCGCGCCGCGATACGGCATGCCGGGGCGAGGCGCCGACTGACGGCGGGCGTTGCGGATGGTCGCCCGCGCGTCTTAAACGGCGCTTAAGGGCCGGCGGTGACGCGGCAACCGGCCGCTCGCGCGGCCGGCCTGCGGGCATTGTGCCAGAGCGGCGCAGCGCTCCGGCGAATTTGCCGCAGGGGGACAGTTTGCGGCGCTTTCCGCTTTTATGGTCTAATGGCCGACGACGAAACAGGGGTGCTTTGCATGCGGCCGGCGGAAGTTCAGCGCGGTGCGGCGAGGCTGAGAAAGACCCTTCGCACCCGATCCGGGTAATACCGGCGAGGGAAGTTTCTGATCCCGCCGGGCCGCGCTGGCTGCCATCCCACATGGTCAGCGCCCGAGTCCCGCCCGGCCGGCCTTTGCTGCCGGTTTCGTCCTTTGGGTACGCGCATTGCGCGTTACGGAAGGAATGATGACCGCACAATCTTCAGTCTTTTGCATGGCTCCCGGCCCGATGTCGCGTGCGTTCGCACGGGACGGCGCGTGCGCGTCGACGTTCGTCGTGCGCACCTACGCGGTTCGCGAGGAGCGTGCGCGATGAACGTCCAGGATTCACGGCCAGCACGGCCCGATTTCGTGGTGCTCGGCGGCGGTCTCGTCGGCCGCCTGATCGCATGGCGGCTCGCGGGCGACGGGCATCGCGTCGCGCTCTACGAGCGCGGCGGCCCGGATGGCGAGCAGTCGGCCGCGTGGATCGCGGCCGCGATGCTCGCGCCGCTCGCGGAAGCGGCGAGCGCGGAGTTGCTGATCACCGAGCTCGGCGCAGCTTCCCTCGCACGCTGGCCGCAATGGCTCGCCGAGCTGCCCGAACCCGTGTTCTTCCAGCATCACGGCACGCTCGTCGTCTGGCATCACGCGGACCGCGCGGAGGCGCCGCTGTTCGAGCGGCGGGTGCGCGCGAACGCGCCGGCCGACCTGTTCGACGGCGGCTTCGTGACGCTCGCGGGCGCGCAGGTCGATGCGGCCGAGCCCGCGCTCGCGGGCCGCTTCGCGCGCGGCCTGCTGCTGCCGCGCGAAGGCCAGCTCGACAACCGTCAGGCGCTGCGCGCGCTCGCGGCGGGCCTCGCCGAGCGCGGCGTCGAGCTGCACTGGCACGTCGCGATCGACGACGCGAACCTGCCCGCCGCGCATTTCACGATCGATTGCCGCGGGCTCGGCGCGAAATCCGCGCTGCCCGCGCTGCGCGGCATCCGCGGCGAAGTCGCGCGCGTGCATGCGCCCGGCATCGGGCTCACCCGGCCCGTGCGGCTGCTGCATCCGCGCTATCCGCTGTATATCGCGCCGAAGCAGGACGATCTCTACGTAATCGGCGCGACCGAGGTGGAGGGCGAGGACATGTCGCCCGTCAGCGTGCGCTCCGCGCTCGAACTGCTGAGCGCGGCGTTCTCCGTGCATCCGGCGTTCGGCGAGGCGCGCATCCTCGAACTCAATGCGCAGTGCCGGCCGACGCTGCCCGATCATCGCCCGGCGGTGATCTGGGACGGCGCGTCGACGCTCGCCGTCAACGGCCTGTACCGGCACGGCTTCATGATCGCGCCGGAAGTCGCGCACGCGGCGGCGGCGTTCGCCGAAGCCGCACTCGGCGGCGCGTTCGGCGATGCCGACGCGTTTGCCGCGTGGCGCGCTGCCGCGCGCTGGCCGACGCTCCTTCATCACCGCAACGACGCGCGCCAGCCGGCCTGACGCGCGCCGCCGACCGAATCCGACCAAGCCTCATGGATATCCAGATCAACCAACAGACCCTGACGCTGCCCGACGGCGCGACGGTGGCCGACGCGCTCGCCGCGTACGGCGCGCGTCCGCCGTACGCGGTCGCGCTGAACGGCAACTTCGTCGCGCGCACGCAGCATGCGGCGCGCGCGCTCGCGGCGGGCGACAAGCTCGACGTCGTGCACCCCGTCGCGGGCGGCTGAGCGCCGCCGGTTCGTCCCCGCATTTCCAGGAAAACGACATGACGTCCCTCACATCCGCCGACGCGCTGACGCTGTACGGCGAAACCTTCGCGAGCCGCGTGCTGCTCGGCACGTCGCGCTATCCGTCGCTGCAGTCGCTGTCCGATTCGATCGCCGCGTCGCGGCCGGGGATGGTGACGGTCGCGCTGCGCCGCCAGATGACGGGCGGCACGGCCGAAGCCGGCTTCTTCGACCTGCTCAAGCGCCACGCGGTGCCGCTGCTGCCGAACACGGCCGGCTGCCAGACCGTCGCCGAGGCCGTGACGACCGCGCACATGGCGCGCGAGGTGTTCGGCACCGACTGGATCAAGCTCGAGCTGATCGGCGACGACTACACGCTGCAGCCCGACCCGGTCGGGCTGATCGAGGCCGCCGCGCAACTGGTGAAGGACGGTTTCAAGGTGCTGCCGTACTGCACCGAGGATCTCGTGATCGGCCGGCGCCTGCTCGACGTCGGCTGCGAGGCGCTGATGCCGTGGGGCGCGCCGATCGGCACGGGCAAGGGCGTTGTGAACCCGTACGGCTTGCGCGTGCTGCGCGAGCGGTTGCCCGACGTGCCGCTGATCGTCGACGCGGGGCTCGGCGTGCCGTCGCACGCGTGCCAGGTGATGGAGTGGGGCTTCGACGGCGTGCTGCTGAACACGGCCGTGTCGCAGGCCACGCACCCCGAGATCATGGCGCGCGCGTTTGCGCAGGGCGTCGAGGCCGGCCGTGCCGCGTATCTCGCCGGGCCGATGGACGCACGCGAAACCGCGCACGCGAGCACGCCGGTCGTCGGGATGCCGTTCTGGCACCAGGACGGGGGCGGCGCATGAGCGCGCGTTTCGCCGACACATTCTGGCCGCCGGCCGACGAACTGGCCGAAGCGGCCGAGCGGATTCGCGCACGGCTCGGCGACTGGCCGGGCACTGCGGCACCGTGGCGGCTTTGCATGGCGGCGCCCGACATGCCGGCCGACGGCGACGTGCTGATCGTGTCGGCCGGCGACCGCACCGCGCAGGCGCGCGCGTCGGCCGCGTCGCGGCCGGCGTCGCCCGATGCGGTCGCGATCGAATTCGACGAGCAGGGCGCGGTGCTGCATGCGGCGGGCGCGCGCTACGCGCTCGACGCCGCGCATCCGCTCGCGGACGACTGGATCGCGGCGCTCGCCGCATTCCTCGATTGCGGCTTTGCGCCGGTCGACGCACTGGTGCTCGCGCTGGCGTGGCGCGACGGCGACGAGACGCGCGCGGCCGACGCGTGGCCGGTCGACGCCGCGCGGTTCCCGCGCGTCGCCGGGCTGCCGGCCGCGCCCGAGCCCGCGTTCGCGCCATGCCCGGCGCAGCTCGGCCTCTATCCGGTCGTGCCCGACGCAGAATGGGTCGAACGCGTGCTCGATTGCGGCGTGCGGACCGTGCAACTGCGCGTGAAAGGTGCGGCGCCGGACGCGCTGCGCCGGGAAATCGCGCGCGCGGTCGCGGCCGGGCGTCGTTATCCCGATACGCGCGTGTTCATCAACGATCACTGGAAGATCGCTGCAGATGAAGGTGCGTACGGCGTTCATCTGGGTCAGGAAGACCTCGAGACGGCCGATCTGGCCGCGATCGCGCGCGCGGGCCTGCGGCTCGGGCTGTCGAGCCATGGTTATTACGAAATATTGCGGGCGCTGCACGAGCGCCCGAGCTATCTCGCGCTCGGCCCCGTGTACGCGACCGCGACCAAGGCCGTTGCCGCGCCGCCGCAGGGCCTCGCACGGATTGCCCGCTACGCGCGCTTCGCGGGCGCGCGGACGCCGCTCGTCGCGATCGGCGGAGTGGGGCTCGACAGGCTGCCGGACGTGCTGGCGACGGGCGTCGGCAGCGTCGCGGTGGTCAGTGCGGTCACGGGAGCAGCCGACTATCGGACAGCGCTTATTGCATTGCAGCAATGTTTTCCCGGACAATTTGACAATCATTGACCGCAGGGCCCGGAACGGCGTCACGACATCATTCCAATGCAGGCCCTATAATTCGGCGTTCTGCGTAAAAGGACTGTCAGCTCCGTGAGCCCCACTCCTACCGAGACCCTGCTGGAACTTCGCGATGTCGACTTTGGCTACGGCGACCGCCTCGTCCTGTCCAACCTGAACCTGCGTTTCGGGCGCGGGCAGGTCGTCGCGGTCATGGGCGGGTCGGGTTGCGGCAAGACGACCGTGCTGCGCCTGATCGGCGGCCTCGTGCGCGCGCGCCGTGGCCAGGTGCTGTTCGACGGCGCCGATGTCGGCGCGCAAACGCGCGACGGCCTGTATGCGCTGCGCCGCAAGATGGGCATGCTGTTCCAGTTCGGCGCGCTGTTCACCGACATGCCGGTGTTCGAGAACGTCGCGTTCGCGCTGCGCGAGCACACCGACCTGCCCGAAGACCTGATCCGCGACCTCGTGCTGATGAAGCTCAACGCGGTCGGCCTGCGCGGCGCGCGCGACCTGATGCCGTCCGAGGTGTCGGGCGGGATGGCGCGCCGCATCGCGCTGGCGCGCGCGATCGCGCTCGATCCGCAGCTCATCATGTACGACGAACCGTTCGCGGGCCTCGATCCGATCTCGCTCGGCATCACCGCAAACCTGATCCGCACGCTGAACCAGGCGCTCGGCGCGACGTCGATCCTCGTCACGCACGATGTGCCGGAATCGTTCGCGATCGCCGACTACGTGTATTTCCTGGCCAACGGCGGCGTGCTCGCGCAGGGCACGCCCGACGAGCTGCGCGCGTCGACCGACCCGAGCGTGCGGCAGTTCATCGACGGCGCGCCGGACGGCCCGTTCAAATTTCATTACACGAGCCCGCCGCTTGCAGCGGATTTCGGGCTCGGCGGAGGGCGCGCATGATCAGCGCGATCGGACGTTACGTCATCGGCGGCCTCGAGCGCACGGGCTACGGCACGCGCCTGTTCGTGCGCCTCGTGCTGGAATTCTTCCCGCTGCTGCGCCGGCCGCGGCTTGTCACGAAGCAGATCCACTTCCTCGGCAACTATTCGTTCGTGATCATTGCCGTGTCGGGGCTGTTCGTCGGCTTCGTGCTCGGCCTGCAGGGGTATTACACGCTGAACCGCTACGGATCCGAGCAGGCGCTCGGCCTGCTGGTCGCGCTGTCGCTCGTGCGCGAGCTTGGGCCGGTCGTCACCGCGCTGCTGTTCGCGGGCCGGGCGGGCACGTCGCTCACCGCCGAGATCGGCCTGATGAAGGCCGGCGAGCAGCTCACCGCGCTCGAGATGATGGCGGTCGACCCGATCAAGACGGTGATCGCGCCGCGCATGTGGGCGGGCATCATCGCGATGCCGTTCCTGGCCGCGATCTTCAACGCGGTCGGCGTGCTCGGCGGCTACTTCGTCGGCGTCGTGCTGATCGGCGTCGATCCGGGCGCGTTCTGGTCGCAGATGCAGGGCGGGGTCGAGGTCTGGGCCGACGTCGGCAACGGCGTGCTGAAGAGCATCGTGTTCGGGTTCGCCGTGACCTTCATTGCGCTGTACCAGGGGTATGAAGCGAAGCCCACGCCCGAGGGCGTGTCGCGCGCGACCACCAAGACGGTCGTGTTCGCGTCGCTCGCCGTACTCGGCCTCGATTTCCTGCTGACCGCGCTGATGTTCAGCTAGGCCTCAGCCAAGCCATATTTTGGGATGACGATGAAAAAGACTGCTCTCGACTTCTGGGTCGGCCTGTTCGTGGTGGTGGGCTTCCTTGCGGTGCTGTTCCTGGCGCTGAAGGTCGGCAACATGAGCTCGCTGTCGTTTCAGCCGACCTATGCGGTGAGGATGAAATTCGACAATATCGGCGGGCTGAAGCCGCGCGCGGCCGTGAAGAGTGCCGGCGTCGTGGTCGGCCGCGTGAAGTCGATCGGCTTCGACACGAATACCTACCAGGCACTCGTGACGATCGATGTCGACGGCCAGTATCAGTTCCCGAAGGATTCGTCGGCGAAGATCCTGACGTCGGGCCTGCTCGGCGAGCAATATATCGGCCTCGATCCGGGCGGCGACACCGAAATGCTGAAGGCAGGCGACACGATCACGATGACGCAGTCGGCGATCGTGCTCGAGAACCTGATCGGCCAGTTCCTGTACAGCAAGGCCGCCGATGCGGGCGGCGCGAAGCCGGCAGCCGGCGCGTCGGCCGCGCCCGCTCCGGTGGCGGTGCCGGCGTCCGCCGTGTCCGCCGCGTCCGGTTCGGCAGCGCAATAACCACACGAGAGAATACAAGAGGGGAATGACCATGCAGACGATCCGCATCAGGCACGCCGCGCTCGCGGTGGCGGCAGTCGCCGCGTTGAGCGGTTGCGCGACCGTGCAGACGCCGACCAAGGGCGATCCGCTCGAAGGCTTCAACCGGACGATGTACAAGTTCAACGACACGGTCGACACGTACGCGCTGAAGCCGGTCGCGCAGGGTTACCAGAAGGTCGTGCCGCAGCCGGTGCGCGACAGCGTGACGAACTTCTTCTCGAACATCGGCGACGTCTACGTCGCCGCCAACAACATCGTGCAGTTGCGGATCGCGGACGGCGTCGGCGACATCATGCGCGTCGTGATCAACACGGTGTTCGGCGTCGGCGGCCTGTTCGACGTCGCGACGATCGCGAAGCTGCCGAAACACACGGCCGACTTCGGGGTCACGATGGGCCGCTACGGCGTGCCGTCGGGCCCGTATCTCGTGCTGCCGCTGCTCGGCCCGAGCACGGTGCGCGACACGGCCGGCCTCGGTGTCGACTACGTCGGCAACCCGCTGACCTATGTGAAGCCGGACGGCCTGAGCTGGGGCCTGTTCGGCGTGAATCTCGTCAACACGCGCTCGAACCTGCTCGGCGCGGGCGACGTGCTGGACGCCGCGGCGCTCGACAAGTATTCGTTCGTGCGCAACGCGTACCTGCAGCGCCGCCAGATGCTGATCGACAACGCGCGCGGCGAGGCAGGCTCGACGGCAAGCAACGATGCGCTGCCGAAGTACGACCTGCCGGACGACGGCGCGGCACCGGCGGCGGCCGGCGCGGCCGGTTCGGCGGGTGCAGCGGCGGTGGGTGGTGCGGTGGCACCGGCGGGCGCATCGGGCACGGCGGTTGCTGCCCCGGCATCGGGCGCGGCCGTTTCGCCGAACCCGGCCAGCGAAACGAACGTGCCGGCGATGCAGGTGGCGCCGCCGTCTCCGGGCGGGTTCCGCTTCCCGAGCATCCGGCTGCACTGACGGATTTACATTCGTTACAGCCGGAAACGATTCAGTCGGTAGCGCACGCGAACTTGCGCGTAAGCTACCTTCTCCAATCTTTGCATCGACTCATTCATGCAGGTCACTATGATGAAAAAACTGTTCCTGATCCCCGTTTTCGCGGCGCTGTTCTCGTTCGGCGGCGCAGCTCACGCGCAAGTCGACCAGTCGAACCCGCAGGCGCTGATCAAGACGGCGACGCAGCAAGTGCTCGACGAAGTCAAGCAGCAGACGATCAAGCAGGGCGACACCAATCGCATCATTACGATCGTCAACAAGGACATCCTGCCGTACACCGATTTCCGCCGCACCACGCAGCTCGCGATGGGCCGCAACTGGCGCACGGCGACGGCCGAGCAGCAGCAGCAGATTCAGGAGCAGTTCAAGCTGCTGCTGATCCGCACGTATTCGGGCGCGCTCGCGCAGCTGAAGCCGGACCAGCAGATCCAGTACCCGCCGTTCCGCGCGGATCCGGCCGATACCGACGTCGTGGTCAAGACGGTCGCGATGAACAACGGCCAGCCGGTCCAGATCGATTACCGCCTGTACAAGTCGTCGAACGGCTGGAAGGTGTATGACCTGAACGTGCTCGGCGCGTGGCTGATCCAGACGTACCAGCAGCAGTTCAACGAGAAGATCCAGCAAAGCGGCGTGGACGGCCTGATCCAGTTCCTGACGCAGCGCAACCAGCAGCTTGCCTCCGGCAAGCAAGCGTCGTGAGCGGCTTCGAAGCCGGCTCCTCGCTGACCGTCGCGAGCGCGAAGTCCGCGCTCGCGGACGGTCTTGCGCGCATCGGCACGGGTGCGACCGCCGTCGATTGCGCGGCGCTGACGCAGTTCGATTCGTCCGCGCTCGCCGTGCTGCTTGCATGGCAACGCGCCGCCAAATCGCGCGGCGCGACCCTCGACATCCTCAATCTCCCCCCGAAGCTCGCCAGCCTCGCGCGCGCCTATGGCGTCGACGCGCTCATCGAAGGCGCCGAGCGACATTGACGCTGTCCGACCGGAGCCTGCCGCGCCAGCCGGCGCGCGCAAGCTTCGGGCCGCGCGCCTTCTGCGCCGGCTCCACCAGCCGGTTTGCCCTATAATCAAGCGTTTTGCGGGGCAGCCAATCGGCGTCCGGCCCCCATTTTCTTTCGCAGCAAGCACAGAATAGGCGTCGCGGCCATTGCGTCGCGCACAGTCATGTCAGCCATAGAAATCCGTCACGTCAAGAAGCGCTACAAGTCGCTTCAGGCGCTCAAGGGCGTCAGCCTGTCGGTCGAGGAAGGCGAGTTTTTCGGTCTGCTCGGCCCCAACGGCGCAGGCAAGACCACGCTCATCAGCATCCTCGCCGGGCTTGCCCGGGCCGACGAAGGCAGTATCTCGGTGCTTGGCCACGACGTCGTCAAGGACTTCCGTGGTGCGCGCCGCGCACTCGGCGTCGTGCCGCAGGAACTCGTTTTCGACCCGTTCTTCACCGTCCGCGAGACGCTGCGCATCCAGTCCGGCTATTTCGGGCTGCGTCGCAACGACGACTGGATCGACGAAGTGATGGCCAATCTCGACCTCACCGAGAAGGCCGATGCGAACATGCGCGCGCTGTCGGGCGGGATGAAGCGCCGCGTGCTCGTCGCGCAGGCGCTCGTGCACCGGCCGCCGGTGATCGTGCTCGACGAGCCGACCGCCGGCGTCGACGTCGAATTGCGCCAGACGCTGTGGAAATTCATCTCGCGCCTGAACCGCGAGGGTCACACGATCGTGCTGACCACCCATTACCTCGAGGAAGCCGAGTCGCTGTGCGACCGTATCGCGATGCTGCGCCGTGGCGAAGTGGTCGCGCTCGACCGCACCGACGCGCTGCTGCGCCGCTTCGCGGGGCTGCAGCTCTACCTGCGCCTGGCGACCGGCGCGCTGCCGGCCGAGCTGCGCGGGCTGGAGACCGATCCGGCCGCACGCGCGCCGGGCGAGCACCTGCTGCGCCTCACGAGCTACGACGATGTCGAACGCATCCTCGCGCAGTGCCGCGCGGCGGGCTGCACGTTCGACGAGATCGAGGTCCGCAAGGCCGACCTCGAGGATGTGTTCGTCCAGGTGATGAACGGGGCCGAGGTGATCGAGGGTCTGGCATGAGCGGTTTTCAAACGCTGTTCTACAAGGAACTGCTGCGCTTCTGGAAGGTGTCGTTCCAGACCGTGTGCGCGCCGATCGTGACGGCGCTGCTGTATCTGACGATCTTCGGCCACGCGCTGTCGGGCCGCGTCGAGGTGTATCCGGGCGTCGAGTACGTGAGCTTTCTCGTGCCGGGCCTCGTGATGATGAGCGTGCTGCAGAACGCGTTCGCGAACAGCTCGTCGTCGCTGATCCAGTCGAAGATCACCGGCAACCTGGTGTTCATGCTGCTGCCGCCGCTGTCGTACCGCGACATCTTCGGCGCGTACGTGCTCGCGTCCGTCGTGCGCGGGCTCGCGGTCGGCGCGGGCGTATTCGTCGTGACGATCTGGTTTATCCCGATGCATTTCGCGGCGCCGCTGTTCATCATTGCGTTCGCGCTGCTCGGCTCGGCGATCCTCGGCACGCTCGGCTTGATCGCCGGGATCTGGGCCGAGAAGTTCGACCAGCTCGCCGCGTTCCAGAACTTCCTGATCATGCCGCTGACGTTCCTGTCCGGCGTGTTCTATTCGACGCACTCGCTGCCGCCCGTGTGGCGCGAGATCTCGCGTCTCAATCCGTTTTTCTACATGATCGACGGCTTCCGCTTCGGGTTCTTCGGCGCGTCCGACATCAACCCGTTCGCAAGCCTCGCGATCGTTGCCGGTTTCTTCGTGCTGCTCGCGATGGTCGCGATGCGGCTGCTCGCGACCGGCTACAAACTGCGTCATTGATATCGACAGGCAGCAGCCGCCCCGGGGCGGCGCGCGCCGACAGGAGCCTTACACCATGTTGCCGACTCCCGAACAGGTCAAGCAATACATCGCCGGCGGCCTCGCCTGCACGCATCTGGAAGTCGAAGGCGACGGCCAGCATTTCTTCGCGACGATCGTGTCGGCGGCCTTCGAAGGCAAGCGGCCGATCCAGCGGCACCAGCTCGTCTATGCGGCGCTCGGCGATCGCATGAAGCAGGAAATCCACGCGCTCAGCATGAAGACGCTGACGCCCGCCGAATGGCAGAACGCATAACCGGAATTCACTGAGTGCAAGTCACCGTCAACGAGCGCGACGCCGTCCAGAGCGTCGCCACGGCACACCCGGCCGCCAACGGGGAATTGCAGGGACATGGGATGGACAAGCTCGCGATCGAAGGCGGCCGCCGCCTGTCCGGCGAGATCGTCGTGTCGGGCGCGAAGAACGCCGCGCTGCCGATCCTGTGCGCGGGGCTGCTCACCGCCGATCCGGTCGATCTCGACAACGTGCCGAACCTCAAGGACGTGCGCACCACGCTGAAGGTGCTGAACCAGATGGGCGTGAAGAGCGAGACCGACGGCTGCCGCGTGCAGCTCGACGCGTCGCGCGTCGACAACCTCGTGGCGCCGTACGAGCTCGTGAAGACGATGCGCGCGTCGATCCTCGTGCTCGGGCCGCTGCTCGCGCGCTTCGGCGAGGCGAAGGTGTCGCTGCCGGGCGGCTGCGCGATCGGCGCGCGTCCGGTCGACCAGCACATCAAGGGCCTGCAGGCGATGGGCGCCGAGATCAGCATCGAGCACGGCTTCATCGAAGCGCGCGCGAAGCGCCTGAAGGGCGCGCGCATCGTGACCGACATGATCACGGTGACGGGGACGGAAAACCTGCTGATGGCCGCGACGCTCGCGGACGGCGAAACGGTGATCGAGAACGCGGCCCGCGAACCGGAAGTGAGCGATCTCGCACACTTGCTGGTCGGGATGGGCGCGAAAATCGACGGCATCGGCACCGATCGCCTCGTGATCCAGGGCGTCGAGCGCCTGCACGGCGCGCGCCATTCGGTGATTCCCGACCGCATCGAGGCCGGCACGTTCCTGTGCGCGGTCGCGGCGGCGGGCGGCGACGTGATGCTGACGGGCGTGCGCCCGCATATCCTCGACGCGGTGATCGACAAGCTGCGCGAAGCCGGCGTATCGATCGAGGAAGGCGACAGCTGGCTGCGCGTGAAGATGGACCGCCGGCCGTCGGCGGTGACGATCCGCACGTCGGAATACCCGGCGTTCCCGACCGACATGCAGGCGCAGTTCATGGCCCTCAATACGGTCGCGACGGGCACCGCGCAGGTCGTCGAGACGATTTTCGAGAACCGCTTCATGCACGTGCAGGAGCTGAACCGGCTCGGCGCGAACATCACGATCGACGGCAACACCGCGCTCGTGACGGGCGTCGAGAAACTGTCGGGCGCGAACGTGATGGCGACCGACCTGCGCGCGTCGGCGAGCCTCGTGATCGCCGGGCTGCGTGCCGACGGCGAAACGATCGTCGACCGCATCTATCACCTGGACCGCGGTTACGACCGCATGGAAGCCAAACTGACCGCCGTCGGCGCGAACGTGCGCCGCCTCTCCGGGAGCCAAGCATGAGCGTGCCGCTGACCCTCGCCCTGTCGAAGGGCCGGATTTTCGAGGAAACCCTGCCGCTGCTCGCCGCAGCCGGCGTGCAGGTGGCCGAGGATCCGGAAACGTCGCGCAAGCTGATCCTGCCGACGACCGACCCGAACCTGCGCGTGATCATCGTGCGCGCGAGCGACGTGCCGACCTATGTCGAATACGGCGCGGCCGATTTCGGCGTGGCCGGCAAGGACGTGCTGGTCGAGCACGGCGGCTCGGGCCTGTACCAGCCGATCGATCTGAACATTGCGCGCTGCCGGATGTCGGTGGCCGTGCCGGCCGGCTTCGACTATGCGAACGCGGTGCGCCAGGGCGCGCGCCTGCGGGTCGCGACGAAGTACGTCGAAACCGCACGCGAGCATTTCGCGGCGAAGGGCGTGCACGTCGACCTGATCAAGCTGTACGGCTCGATGGAACTCGCGCCGCTGGTCGGCCTGGCCGACGCGATCGTCGACCTCGTCAGCTCGGGCGGCACGCTGAAGGCGAACAATCTGGTCGAGGTCGAGGAGATCATGGCGATCTCGTCGCGCCTCGTCGTGAACCAGGCTGCGCTGAAGTTGAAGCGCGCTGCGCTCAAGCCGATCCTCGACGCGTTCGAACGCGCGTCGCAGAATGGCGGTTGAGCGCATCACCGTAACGGAACTCCCATGGCCATCACCATCCGCAAACTCGATTCGACGAGCGACGGCTTCGACGCCGCGCTGCGTGCGGTGCTCGCATTCGAAGCGAGCGAAGACGAGGCGATCGAGCAATCGGTCGCGCAGATTCTAGCCGACGTGAAATCGCGCGGCGACGCCGCGGTGCTCGAGTATACGAACCGTTTCGACCGGCTGAACGCGGACAGCGTCGCCGCGCTCGAACTGCCGCAGGATGAACTGCAGACGGCGCTCGACGGCCTCGCGCCGAAGGCGCGCGCGGCGCTGGAAGCGGCCGCGGCGCGCGTGCGCGCGTACCACGAGAAGCAGAAGATCGAGTGCGGCACGCATAGCTGGCAATACACGGAAAGCGACGGCACGGTGCTCGGCCAGAAGGTCACGCCGCTCGACCGCGTCGGCCTGTACGTGCCGGGCGGAAAGGCCGCGTATCCGTCGTCGGTGCTGATGAACGCGATTCCCGCGCGCGTCGCGGGCGTCGGCGAGATCGTGATGGTCGTGCCGACGCCGGATGGCGTGAAGAACGACCTCGTGCTCGCCGCGGCGCTGCTCGGCGGCGTCGATCGCGTGTTCACGATCGGCGGCGCGCAGGCGGTCGGCGCGCTCGCGTACGGCACGGCAACGGTGCCGCCCGTCGACAAGATCTGCGGGCCCGGCAATGCGTACGTCGCGTCGGCGAAGCGCCGCGTATTCGGCACGGTCGGCATCGACATGATCGCGGGGCCGTCGGAAATCCTCGTGCTGTGCGACGGCACGACCGATCCGAACTGGGTCGCGATGGACCTGTTTTCGCAGGCCGAGCACGACGAACTCGCGCAGTCGATCCTGCTGTGCCCGGACGCCGCGTTCCTCGAGCGCGTCGAGAAGGCGATCAACGAGCTGCTGCCGTCGATGCCGCGCCAGGACGTGATTCGCGCGTCGCTCGAAGGCCGCGGCGCGCTGATCAAGGTGCGCGACATGGCCGAGGCATGCCGGATCGCGAACGACATCGCGCCCGAGCACCTGGAAATCTCGGCGCTGGAACCGCAGCAATGGGGCCAGCAGATCCGCCACGCGGGCGCGATCTTCCTCGGCCGCTACACGAGCGAGAGCCTCGGCGACTACTGCGCGGGCCCGAACCACGTGCTGCCGACGTCGCGCACCGCGCGCTTCTCGTCGCCGCTCGGCGTGTACGACTTCATCAAGCGCTCGAGCCTGATCGAGGTCAGCGCCGAAGGCGCGCAGACGCTCGGCGAGATCGCGTCCGAACTCGCGTACGGCGAAGGGCTGCAGGCGCACGCGAAGAGCGCCGAGTTCCGGATGAAGGGGTAACCCGCGCGCTCTGCGCGGGGCCGGGGCGGGCGCCGACGCGCCGCCCCCGGTTGAGGAGACGCAGCGCAGGGCGGCAGCCGCCGCCTTGCCGACCATTTGATGCCGGCGCGACGCACGCCGGCTTGAAACCATGACGACGCCACAAGACATCATCCGCCGCGACGTGCTCGCGATGACGAGCTACCCGGTGCCGGACGCGAGCGGATTCGTGAAGCTCGACGCGATGGAGAACCCGTATCCGCTGCCCGAACCGCTCGCTGCGGCGCTCGGCGAGCGTCTCGCGCAGGTCGCGCTGAACCGCTACCCGGCGCCGCGCCCGGCCGCGCTGCTCGACAAGCTGCGCCACGCGATGGGCGTGCCGGCCGCATGCGAAGTGCTGCTCGGCAACGGGTCGGACGAAATCATCAGCATGATCTCGGTCGCGTGCGCGCAGCCGGGCGCGAAGGTGCTCGCGCCGGTGCCGGGCTTCGTGATGTATGAACTGTCCGCGAAGCTCGCGCAGCTCGAATTCGTCGGCGTGCCGCTGAAGGCCGACCTGACGCTCGACGTCGACGCGATGCTCGCGGCGATCGCCGAGCACCGCCCGGCGATCGTCTATCTCGCGTACCCGAACAACCCGACCGGCACGCTGTACGACGATGCCGACGTCGAGCGGATCGTCGCGGCCGCGCGGCACAGCCTGATCGTGATCGACGAGGCGTATCAGCCGTTCGCCGAGCGCTCGTGGCTGCCGCGCGCCGCCGAATTCGACAACGTCGTCGTGATGCGCACGGTGTCGAAGCTCGGCCTCGCGGGCATCCGCCTCGGCTATCTCGTCGGGCGGCACGCGTGGCTGACCGAATTCGACAAGGTGCGCCCGCCTTACAACATCAACGTGCTGACCCAGGCGACCGCCGATTTCCTGCTCGACCACCTCGACGTGCTCGACGCGCAGGCGGCCGAACTGCGCGCGGAACGCACGCGCCTCGCGCAGGCCGTGGCCGCGCTGCCGGGCGCGACGGTGTTCCCGAGCGCCGGCAATTTCCTGCTGGTGCGCGTGCCGGACGCGGCCGCCGTGTTCGACGCGCTGCTCACCGAGCGGGTGCTGGTCAAAAACGTGAGTAAAATGCATCCGTTACTGGCCGAATGCGTGCGGCTGACCGTCGGTTCTCCCGACGAAAACGCCCGCCTGCTGGCCGCTTTGAAACTCGCGCTGCCCGGTTGAGCCCAGGGCGCGGCGGCGCGCGACGATCAATCCCCATTTACATCAGACTCAATCAAGGAATTGCCATGCGTGTGGCGGAAGTCGTTCGCAATACCAGCGAAACGCAGATCCGTGTGAAGCTCGATCTCGACGGCACCGGCCGGCAGAAGCTGGCCACCGGCGTGCCGTTTCTCGACCATATGCTCGACCAGATCGCGCGACACGGTCTGGTCGATCTCGAGGTCGAAGCGCATGGCGACACGCATATCGACGACCACCACACGGTCGAGGATGTCGGCATCACGCTCGGGCAGGCCGTCGCGAAGGCGATCGGCGACCGCAAGGGCATTCGCCGCTACGGCCATTCGTACGTGCCGCTCGACGAGGCGCTGTCGCGCGTCGTGATCGACTTCTCGGGCCGGCCGGGCCTCGAATTCCACGTGCCGTTCACGCGTGCGCGGATCGGTACGTTCGACGTCGACCTGTCGATCGAATTCTTCCGCGGTTTCGTGAACCACGCGGGCGTCACGCTGCACATCGACAACCTGCGCGGGATCAACGCGCACCATCAGCTCGAGACGGTGTTCAAGGCTTTCGGCCGTGCGCTGCGCGCGGCGGTGGAGCTGGACGAGCGTGCGGCGGGGCAGATCCCGTCGACGAAGGGCAGCCTCTGAACTTCCGAACGGACGGACGCCAAGGACAACCTCACGGCTTCGGCGCGCGCGCCGGCTTGCGATGGATCTGCTCAAATCGTTCATTTCGCTGCTTGCGCTGATCAATCCGATCGGCGCGGTGCCGTTCTTCCTGAGCCTGACGGCGCAGCAGACGGACATCGAGCGGCGCCGCACGATCCGGATCGCGTCGGTGTCGGTGTTCTGCGTGATGACGGTGACGACGCTGCTCGGGCAGCAGATCATCGACTTCTTCGGCATTTCGGTCGGCTCGCTCGAAGTGGGCGGCGGGATCATCATGCTGCTGATGGCGATCAACATGCTGAACGCGCAGATCGGCAACACGCGATCGACGCCGGAGGAGCGCCACGAGGCCGAGCTGAAGGACAACATCGCGGTCGTGCCGCTGGCGATTCCGCTGCTCACGGGCCCCGGCTCGATCAGCACGGTGATCATCTATGCGGCGAACTCGCGTCACTGGTATGAGCGGGCGGGGCTGATTGCGATCGGCGCGGTCCTGGCTTTGCTGTGTTTCGTCGCGATGCGGCTCGCCGAGCCGATCGCGAACTGGATCGGCCGCACGGGCATCAACATCGCCACGCGGCTGATGGGTCTGATGCTGTCGGCGCTGGCGGTGGAATTCATCGTCAATGGACTGAGGGCGCTACTGCCTGCACTGAGATGAAAACTTCGATTGCGATTGTGGATTATGGGATGGGTAACCTGCGCTCGGTCGCGCAGGCGCTCAAGAAGGCCGAACCGGCCGCCGACGTGGCGATCGTCGACACGCCGGCCGCGATTCGCGCGGCCGACCGCGTCGTGCTGCCCGGCCAGGGCGCGATGCCCGACTGCATGCGCTGCCTCGGCGAATCGGGCCTGCAGGAGGCCGTGATCGAGGCGTCGCGCACGAAGCCGCTGCTCGGCGTGTGCGTCGGCGAGCAGATGCTGTTCGACTGGAGCGCGGAGGGCGACACGAAGGGCCTCGGCCTGCTGCCGGGCAAGGTCGTGCGCTTCGAACTCGACGGCCGGCTGCAGGACGACGGCTCGCGCTTCAAGGTGCCGCAGATGGGCTGGAACCGCGTGCGTCAGACGCAGCCGCACCCGCTGTGGGACGGCGTGCCCGACGACGCGTATTTCTACTTCGTGCACAGCTATTACGTGACGCCGGACAACCCGGCGCATACGGTCGGCGAAACGGCCTACGGTGCGCCGTTTACGTCCGCGGTCGCGCGGGATAACCTCTTCGCGACCCAATTTCACCCCGAGAAAAGCGCCGAGGTCGGGTTGCGTCTGTATCGCAACTTCGTACACTGGAAACCGTGAACGTCGCGTGCGTGCCACAATCGGCGGGCCGGAGAGGCCCGTCTTGCGGGGCTCGCGCGCCTAAGCGCCGAAAGAGTTGTACTAAACTAGCGAGACGGCGCGGTACCGGATTGGCCGGTACGCGCCGGATTCTTTTCTTCCTCCACGACGATACCCGATTGCTATGTTGCTGATTCCGGCCATCGATCTCAAAGACGGTCAGTGTGTGCGCCTGAAACAGGGCGATATGGACCAGGCCACGATTTTCTCCGAGGACCCGGCGGCGATGGCCCGCAAATGGGTCGATCTCGGCGCCCGGCGGCTCCATCTGGTCGACCTGAACGGCGCGTTCGCCGGCAAGCCGAAGAATCTCGAGGCGATCGAAGCGATCCTCGACGAAGTCGGCGATGAAATCCCCGTACAGCTCGGCGGCGGCATCCGCAGCCTCGAGACGATCGAGAAGTATCTCGACGCGGGCCTGTCCTACGTGATCATCGGCACGGCGGCCGTGAAGGATCCGGGCTTCCTGCAGGACGCATGCACCGCGTTCGCCGGCAACATCATCGTCGGGCTGGATGCGAAGGACGGCAAGGTCGCGACCGACGGCTGGAGCAAGCTGACGGGCCACGAAGTGATCGATCTCGCGCAGAAGTTCGAGGACTACGGCGTCGAGTCGATCGTCTACACGGACATCGGCCGCGACGGGATGCTGCAGGGCATCAACATCGAGGCGACCGTGAAGCTTGCGCAGGCGGTCGGCATTCCGGTGATCGCGAGCGGCGGCCTGTCGAACCTCACGGACATCGAGAACCTGTGCGAAGTGGAAGAGCACGGCGTCGAAGGCGTGATCTGCGGCCGTGCGATCTACTCCGGCGATCTCGATTTCGCGGCCGCGCAAAAGCGCGCGGACGAACTGAACGGCGAGCTCGACAACGCGTAAGCGCGGTTGTCCCGTTCGCCGGGGCTGCCCGCAGGGCGGCCCCGACCGGAAGCCTCGCGCGAGGCTTCCGTAACCGGCCGTCCCATCGCGGCATTTGGCGCAACATCATGGCTCTAGCTAAACGCATCATCCCCTGCCTGGACGTGACCGCCGGGCGTGTCGTCAAGGGCGTCAATTTCGTCGAGCTGCGCGACGCGGGCGACCCCGTCGAAATCGCCCGCCGTTACGACGACCAGGGCGCCGACGAACTGACGTTCCTCGACATCACCGCGACGTCCGACCAGCGCGACCTGATCCTGCCGATCATCGAGGCGGTGGCGTCGCAGGTGTTCATTCCGCTGACCGTCGGCGGCGGCGTGCGCGCCGTCGAGGACGTGCGGCGCCTGCTGAATGCGGGCGCGGACAAGGTCAGCATGAATTCGTCGGCGGTCGCGAACCCGCAACTCGTGCGCGACGCGGCCGACAAGTACGGCTCGCAGTGCATCGTCGTCGCGATCGACGCGAAGCGCGTATCGGCCGACGGCGAGACGCCGCGCTGGGAAGTGTTCACGCACGGCGGCCGCAAGGGCACGGGCCTCGACGCGATCGAATGGGCGCGCAAGATGGCCGAGCTCGGCGCGGGCGAGATCCTGCTCACGAGCATGGACCGCGACGGCACGAAATCGGGTTTCGACCTCGCGCTCACGCGCGGCGTGTCGGACGCGGTGCCGGTGCCTGTGATCGCATCGGGCGGCGTCGGCTCGCTGCAGGATCTCGCGGACGGCATCAAGGACGGCCGTGCCGACGCGGTGCTGGCCGCGAGCATCTTCCACTACGGCGAGCACACGGTCGGCGAGGCGAAGCGCTTCATGGCCGACCAGGGCATTCCGGTGAGGCTGTGATGAATACGGAAACGAAATCCCTGCCCGCGTGGCTCGACAAGGTCCGCTGGGACGACCACGGCCTCGTGCCGGTGATCGCACAGGAAGCATCGACGAACGACGTGCTGATGTTCGCGTGGATGAACCGCGAGGCGCTGGCGAAGACGATCGAGACGCAGCGCGCGGTCTACTATTCGCGCTCGCGCAAGCGCCTGTGGTTCAAGGGCGAGGAGTCGGGCCACGTGCAGCACGTGCACGAGGTGCGGCTCGACTGCGACGAGGACGTCGTGCTGCTGAAGGTCGAGCAGGTGTCGGGCATCGCGTGCCACACCGGCCGGCATTCGTGCTTCTTCCAGAAATTCGAGGGCACCGTCGACGACGGCGACTGGGTCGCGGTCGAACCGGTGCTGAAAGATCCCGAACACATCTACAAATGACGCAATCGACCGAAGACACGCTGCTGCGCCTCGCGGCCGTGATCGATAGCCGCAAGGGCGGCGACCCCGATCAATCGTACGTATCGCGCCTGTTCCACAAGGGCGACGACGCGGTGCTGAAGAAAATCGGCGAAGAGGCGACGGAAGTCGTGCTGGCCGCGAAAGACGTGCGCCAGGGCGGCGCGCCGACCGCGCTCGTCGGCGAGGTGGCCGACCTGTGGTTCCACTGCCTCGTGATGCTGTCGCACTTCGACCTGAGCCCGGCCGACGTGATCGCCGAACTCGAGCGCCGCGAAGGGTTGTCGGGCATCGAGGAGAAGGCGCTGCGCAAGCGCCGCGAGCGCGAGGAAAACGGCGGGTGACACGCATCGGCCCGCCGCGGTGGCGACAGTGCGGTAAGCTGTAAGAATTGTCATCTAACGGGGGTAGCATCATGACCGACACACCAAGCCAGTTTCCGCCGCCGTCGGTGCCGGGGGCCGCGGACGCCGAACGCCTGAACGGGTTGCGCACGCTGACTCACGTGCTCTATGGCCTCTATGCGTTTCATTGGCTGACGGGCGGCGTCACGGGCATCATCGCGATCATCATCAACTACGTGAAGCGCGGCGATGTGGCCGGCACGCCGTACGCCGATCACTTCGAGTGGCAGATCCGCACGTTCTGGCGCGCGCTGATCGCCTATGTGATCGGGTTCGCACTGGCGTTCGTGGTGGTCGGATTCGCAGTGATGTTTGTCACATGGATTTGGACGCTGTACCGTATCATCAAAGGTTGGCTGTACCTGAACGACAACAAGACGCTCGATCCGCAGTCGTGGTTCTGACCGGCCGCGGCGGGCGTTTCGCAGGAGCAACATGAGTCACGATCCGAATTGCCTGTTCTGCAAGATCGCGGCAGGCGAGATCCCGAGCACGAAGGTGCACGAGGACGACGAATTCGTCGCGTTCCGCGACATCCGCCCGGCGGCCGAGACGCACGTGCTCGTGATTCCGCGCCGGCACCTGCCGACGCTGTCGGCGGTGAGCGACGGCGATGCGCCGATGCTCGGCCGGCTGATGTTGTTCGTCGCGCGCCTCGCCGACCAGCTCGGCGTCGCGTATACGGGAGGCGAAACCGGTTTTCGCACGGTGATCAACACGGGCCCCGGCGGCGGGCAGGAGGTTTACCACCTGCACGCGCATATCCTGGCCGGCCCGCGTCCGTGGCATCGGATGGGTTGACGGCGCGGGGCGTTTTCCCCGCATCGATAGTCGAAGCCGGCGCGTCGCCGGCGATTTGCGCCGCGCAGCGGCGTGGTTGAGGAGAGGTTTCATCATGGGTGGATTGAGCATTTGGCACTGGCTGATCGTGCTGCTGATCGTCGCGCTGGTTTTCGGTACGAAGAAGCTGCGCAACATCGGCAACGATCTCGGCAGCGCGGTTAAGGGCTTCAAGGACGGCATGAAGGAAGGCGAAACGCCGGCCGACGCGCAGCAACTGCCGCGCTCGGGCTCGGTCGACGTCAACGCGAAGGAAACGACGCGTTCCGATTCGAACAAGGCGTAACGCCGGCACGCTGACAGGCATTCGCGATGCTGGATCTCGGTCTTACGAAGATGGCGCTGATCGGCGTCGTCGCGCTCGTGGTGCTCGGCCCCGAGCGCCTGCCGCGCGTCGCGCGTACGGCAGGCGCATTGTTCGGCCGCGCGCAGCGGTACATCAACGACGTGAAGGCCGAGGTCTCGCGCGAAATCGAACTCGACGCGCTGCGGACGATGAAGACCGATTTCGAGTCGGCCGCGCGCAATGTCGAGACGACGATTCACGACAACCTGCGCGAGCACGAGAAGGAACTGAACGACACGTGGCATTCCGCGGTCGGCGGTCTTAACGACGCTTCCGGCGATGCCGGGTCGTACGGTTCCGATACGCCGGCGGCGCCGTCGTGGCGCGGCAGTACGGCCGCGCTCGCGCCGAAGCGCCGCAACTGGCGTGTCAAGCAGGCGGCGACGCCTGTCTGGTACAAGCGCGCGATCACCCGCCGCACGCACGTGCAGTCGGGCGCCGCGCGTGTCGCGCGCCACCAGCCGGCCAGCCTGCGCCGGCCGACGCGCTTCTTCTGAGTCGAGCGCATGCTCGCTCGTCAATCCTACCGAGGGCCGGTGTGAGCGACCCCCAGCAGAACCCGGGCGACGCCCCGGAAGAAACCTTCATTTCCCATCTCGTCGAGCTTCGCGATCGCATCATTCGCGCGGGGCTGGCCGTGATCGTCGTGTTCCTCGGGCTCGTCTACTGGGCGCCCGACATCTTCAAGCTGCTCGCGCGGCCGCTGATGCAGAACCTGCCGAAGGACGGCAAGATGATCGTCACCGACGTCACCGGCTCGTTCTTCGTGCCGATGAAGGTCACGATGCTCGTCGCGCTCGTGATCGCGCTGCCGGTCGTGCTGTACCAGATCTGGGCGTTCGTCGCGCCGGGGCTGTACCAGCACGAGAAGAAGCTCGTCGTGCCGCTCGTCGGCAGCAGCTACTTCCTGTTCCTGTGCGGGATGGCGTTCGCGTACTTCTTCGTGTTCCCGACGATCTTCCGCGTGATGGCGCACTACAACGCGCCGCTCGGCGCCGAGATGACGACCGACATCGACAACTACCTGAGCTTCGTGCTCGGGATGTTCATCGCGTTCGGGGTCACGTTCGAGGTGCCGATCGTCGTCGTGCTGCTCGTCCGGATGGGCGTGCTGACGGTGAAGAAGCTGAAGGAGATCCGGCCGTACGTGATCGTCGGCGCGTTCGTCGTCGCCGCGGTCGTCACACCGCCGGACGTGTTCTCGCAACTGATGCTCGCGCTGCCGCTGATCGTGCTGTACGAGGCCGGGATCCTGGCCGCGCGGTTCTTCGTACCGAAAAAGCGGGCCGAAGAGGGCGAGGCGGAGAACGGCGAAGCCGCGAGTTGACGACGGTGCGCCGGGCAGCGCGCGGCGGGTGGCCTTCTTCCGGCCATGCCTGTGCGGTCCGGTGGCGTTGTGGGCGGGAAAGCGGGCGTTGAAGCCATGTCCGCGGCAACAAGGTCTTCGATGCAAAGCAAAAGGGCAGCCACCGGCTGCCCTTTTTTCATTTCCGTTGGCGGGCGGCACGCGTCGACGCGCCGCCCGCCGAACGTCATTCGGTATCGCTGTCCTGTTCGTCGAGCGCCTGCTTCGGCGGCGGCGGGCGCTTGCCGATCACGACGTTCACGTCGAACTCCTTGCCCTTGCGCACGACGTGCACCTTGGTCGGCGTGCCCGGCTTGATCTGCGCGACGACGTTCAGCAGCTTCGTCGTATCGGTGATTTCCTCGCCGTTGACCGTGACCAGGATGTCGCCCGGCTTGATGCCGGCCTTGTCGGCCGGGCCGCCCTGCAGCACGCCCGCGACGATCGCGCCCGATTTCTGCTGGAGCCCGAACGACTCGGCGATCTCCGGCGTGACGTCCTGCGGCTCGACGCCGATCCAGCCGCGCGTGACCGAACCCGTCGTGATGATGCTTTCGAGCACGGTGCGCGCAGTCGATACCGGAATCGCGAAGCCGATGCCGAGCGAGCCGCCCGAGCGCGAGTAGATCGCCGTGTTGATGCCGAGCAGGTTGCCGTTCACGTCGACCAGCGCGCCGCCCGAGTTGCCGGGGTTGATCGGTGCGTCGGTCTGGATGAAGTTCTCGAACGTGTTGATGCCGAGGTGGTTGCGGCCGAGCGCGCTGATGATCCCCATCGTAACCGTCTGGCCGACGCCGAACGGGTTGCCGATCGCGAGCACGACGTCGCCGACCCGCGACTGGTCGGAGCGGCCGAGCGTGATCGTCGGCAGGTTCGTCATGTTGATCTTCAGCACGGCGAGGTCGGTCTCGGGATCGCTGCCGATCACCTTCGCGGTGGCCGTGCGCCCGTCGGCGAGCGCGACCTCGATCTGGTCGGCGCCGTCCACGACGTGCTGGTTCGTTAGAATGTAACCTTCAGGGCTCACGATAACGCCCGAGCCGAGGTTGGCTGCCGGTTCGTCCTGCTGCTTGCGGGCGTTGCGGTCGCCGAAGAAGTAGCGGAACAGCGGATCTTTCGCGCGCGGGTCGGGCGGCAGCGAGCCGTCCTTGCTGGAGAATACGTTGACGACGGCCGGCATCGCCTTCTGCGCGGCTTCGGCGTACGACGTGGTCGCCGGCGCGCCGCCGATGCCCGGCGCGACTTCCCGCAGCGCAACGATCGGCGTCGCGAGCTGCTTGCCGAGCTGTCCTTGCCGTTGCAGCCATTGCGGCTTGAGCGTCACGACGATGAACATCAGCGCGAGCAGCACGGTAACCGCCTGCGCGAAGAACAGCCAGAAGCGTCTAAGCATCTGAATGGATTAGAGGTTTATATGGATCGGATCGAACTTGAATTGTACTTGAACAATACCCTTGAAACCGCGCGCTTCAAGGACTATTGCCCGAACGGTCTCCAGGTCGAGGGGCGCCGCAAGATCGAGAAGATCGCCACCGGCGTGACGGCGTCGCTCGCGTTCCTCGAAGCCGCGCTCGAATGGGGGGCAGATGCCGTGCTCGTCCATCACGGCTATTTCTGGCGCAATGAGGCGCCGCAGATCACGGGCCGCAAGTACCAGCGCCTGAAGCTGCTGCTCGCGAACGACCTGAACCTGTTCGCGTTCCACCTGCCGCTCGACGCGCATCCCGAATTCGGCAACAACGCGCAGCTCGGCGAGAAGCTCGGGCTGATCGGCGAGCAGCGTTTCGGCGACGGCGACCTCGGCTGGATGGCGACGCTGCCGATGCCCGTCACGCTCGAGCACTTCGTCGCGAAGGTCGAGCGCACGCTCGGCCGCACGCCGCTCGTGTTCGGCGATCCGGACCTGCAATTGCGCCGCATCGCGTGGTGCACGGGCGCCGCGCAGAGCTATTTCGACGCGGCGATCGACGCCGGGGCGGACGTGTTCCTGACGGGCGAGGTGTCCGAATACGTGACGCACACGGCCGCCGAAAGCGGTGTCGCGTTCGTTGCGGCAGGGCACCATGCGACCGAACGTTACGGAATCCAGGCGCTTGGCGCCCACTTGTCGGAAGAATTCGATCTCGAACACCTTTTTATCGATATTCATAATCCGGTCTGAACGCCGGATTTGCGGCAGCGCATCGAAATTCAGAAATGTAGCGGACGCTTAAAAGAGAAAAGATTTAATCGCTCCGGTAGTGGGGGATAACCCTTAACTATCAAACACTTCGAAGGGATTTTCATCTCCGGGCCTTGTAAATGACGACTCCATTCGAGCAAACTAGCGGCGGAATGGAAAGTCGTGACGGAAAATCCAACTCAGAAGTGGGGCGTGTGATGCGAGACAAGGAAGAGAAACGCGTCGACAGCGGCCGCCGTACCTGGCTGATTGCGACATCCGTAGCAGGTGGCGTGGGAGGCGTAGCCACCGTCATACCTTTCGCGGCGTCGCTTGCGCCGTCCGCGAAAGCGAAAGCGGCCGGTGCACCGGTCGAGGTCGACATCAGCAGCCTGAAGCCCGGCGAGATGGTCACCGTGCCGTGGCGCGGCAAGCCCGTCTGGATCCTGAATCGCACCGATTCGATGCTGGCCGACGTGGTCAAGGCCGACAAGGAAGTGGCCGATCCGACCACGAAGTCCCCGTATTCGATGCCGTTGCCCGCGTATTGCGCGAACGAATATCGCGCGCGGACCGATCGCAAGAACATTCTCGTCGTGATGGCCGTATGTACGCACCTCGGCTGCACGCCTAGCCAACGCTTCACGCCGGGGCCGCAGCCGAACCTGCCGGACGACTGGCCGGGCGGTTTCCTGTGCCCGTGCCACGGTTCGACCTACGACCTCGCCGGCCGTGTGTTCAAGAACAAGCCGGCGCCTCAGAATCTCGACATCCCGCCCTACATGTTCACGTCGGCGACGACCCTCGTGATCGGCAAGGACGAGAAAGGAGAAGCGTGATGGCCGCCGACAACAAGGAAGTCTCCACGACAGGTCTCACCGGCTGGATCGACCAGCGCTTCCCGCTCACGTCCACGTGGAAGAAGCACGTTTCCGAGTACTACGCGCCGAAGAACTTCAACTTCTGGTACTTCTTCGGCTCCCTCGCGCTGCTCGTGCTCGTCAACCAGATCGTCACGGGCATCTTCCTGACGATGAACTACAAGCCCGACTCGACGCTCGCGTTCGCGTCGGTCGAGTACATCATGCGCGAGGTGCCGTGGGGCTGGCTGATTCGCTACATGCACTCGACCGGTGCGTCGATGTTCTTCGTGGTCGTCTACCTGCACATGTTCCGCGGGCTGCTGTACGGGTCGTACCGCAAGCCGCGCGAGCTCGTGTGGATCTTCGGCTGCGCGATCTTCCTGTGCCTGATGGCCGAGGCGTTCTTCGGCTATCTGCTGCCGTGGGGCCAGATGTCGTTCTGGGGCGCGCAGGTGATCGTGAACCTGTTCTCGGCGATCCCGTTCGTCGGCCCGGACCTGTCGCTGTGGATTCGCGGCGACTACGTCGTGTCCGACGTCACGCTGAACCGCTTCTTCGCGTTCCACGTGATCGCGATTCCGCTGGTGCTGGTCGGCCTCGTGATCGCGCACCTCGTCGCGCTGCACGAAGTGGGGTCGAATAATCCGGACGGCATCGAGATCAAGGCGAAGAAGGATGAGAACGGCATTCCGCTCGACGGCATTCCGTTCCATCCGTACTACTCGGTGCACGATTTCCTCGGCGTGTGCGTGTTCCTGATGGTGTTCGCGCTGATCGTGTTCTTCTCGCCGGAGATGGGCGGCTACTTCCTCGAGGCGAACAACTTCGTCCCGGCGAACCCGCTGCAGACGCCGCCCGAGATCGCGCCGGTCTGGTACTTCACCGCGTTCTACGCGATGCTGCGCGCGACCACCGACCCGTTCAAGATCGTGCTGATGATCGTGATCGCGGTGCTCGGCGTGCTTGCGCTGATCCGCGCACGCGGCAAGTGGAAGGCCGGGCTGCCGGTGCTGGCCGCGGCGATCGTCGTGTTCATGTACCTGACGGAGTCGAAGTTCTGGGGCGTCGTCGTGATGGGCTCGGCGGTGATCACGCTGTTCTTCCTGCCGTGGCTCGACCGCAGCCCGGTGAAGTCGATCCGCTACCGGCCGCTGTTCCACAAGGTGTTCCTCGGGATCTTCGTCGCGGCGTTCCTGACCCTCGCGTTCCTCGGCACGCGGCCGCCATCGCCGGCTGCGACGCTGATCGCGCAGGCCTGCGCGCTGATCTACTTCGCGTTCTTCCTCGGCATGCCCGTCTGGACGCCGCTTGGCACGTTCAAGCAGCCGCCGGAGCGGGTGCGCTTCAAGCCCCATTAATGTGAGCGAGGAGAGAACGACATGAAGAAACTGCTTTCGACACTCGCGCTGATCGGGGCGACCGCGTGTGCGCTGCTGGCGGCGCCGGCCGTGCGGGCGGAAGGTAATTTTCCGCTCGACCGGGCGCCCGATAACACGGAAAATCTCGTTTCGCTTCAGCACGGCGCGCAATTGTTTGTAAACTATTGCCTGAACTGCCACAGCGCGAACCTGATGCGCTACAACCGTCTGACGGATCTGGGCATATCCCAGAAGGAGATCGAAACGAATCTCCTGTTCACGACCGACAAGGTCGGGAACACGATGTCCGTCGCGATGCGGCCCGAAGACGCGAAGAACTGGCTCGGCACCTCGCCGCCCGACCTGTCGGTCGTGGAGCGCGCGCGCGGCCGCGACTGGCTGTATACGTATCTGCGGAGTTTCTACCGTGACGATACGCGGCCGACCGGCTGGAACAACGCGGTGTTCGAGAACGTCGGCATGCCCCATGTATTGTGGCAACTGCAGGGGCAGCGCATTGCCAAATTCGAAGACAAGACGGACGAGGAGACGGGCGAGAAGGTCCACACGCTCGTCGGCTTCCAGCAGGTCACGCCGGGGACACTGTCGTCGCCGGACTACGACGCTGCGGTTGCCGACCTGGTGGCCTATATGACATGGATGTCCGAGCCGGCCCAGCAGACCCGCAAGCGCCTCGGCGTGTGGGTGCTGGTCTTTCTCGGTGTCCTGACTTTCCTGGCCTGGCGGCTCAATGCCGCGTACTGGAAAGATATCAAGTAAACACGCCTGACCGGCGTGGGGCCGGCGCAACGCGGAACCCGTGAAAGGGGTTTCGCCGCGTGCCGGCCCTCGGCTTTTTTGAGGAAACGCAAATATGATGGTTCTGTATTCCGGCACAACTTGCCCGTTCTCCCAGCGTTGCCGGCTGGTGCTGTTCGAGAAGGGCATGGACTTCGAAATCCGTGACGTCGACCTGTTCAACAAGCCGGAAGACATTTCGGTGATGAACCCGTACGGTCAGGTGCCGATCCTGGTCGAGCGCGACCTGATCCTGTACGAATCGAACATCATCAACGAGTACATCGACGAGCGCTTCCCGCATCCGCAACTGATGCCGGCCGACCCCGTGCAGCGCGCACGCGCGCGCCTGTTCCTGCTCAACTTCGAGAAGGAGCTGTTCGTTCACGTCAGCACGCTCGAGAACGAGAAGGGCAAGGCAGCGGAGAAGAATCACGAGAAGGCACGCCTCGCGATCCGCGATCGCCTGACGCAGCTCGCGCCGATCTTCGTGAAGAACAAGTACATGCTCGGCGAGGAGTTCTCGATGCTCGACGTCGCGATCGCGCCGCTGCTGTGGCGTCTGGATCACTACGGCATCGAGCTGTCGAAGAACGCTGCGCCGCTGATGAAATACGCGGAGCGGATCTTCAGCCGTCCGGCCTATATCGAAGCACTGACGCCGTCCGAAAAGGTCATGCGTCGTTGATGATGCAATGAAGGCAAGACGGAGCGGGCGGCGCGGCGTGCCGCGCGCCCGCTCCGGGTTCGAGGATTGTGATGCAAGAGATTTCAACGAAGCCTTATCTGCTGCGCGCGTTGTACGAGTGGTGCACCGATAACGGTTACACGCCGCATATCGCGGTGAGGGTCGACAACTCGACGCGCGTGCCGCGTCAGTTCGTGCGTGACGGCGAGATCGTGCTCAACATCAGCTTCGAGGCGACGAGCCAGTTGCAGATGGGCAACGAGTGGATCGAGTTCACAGCCCGGTTCTCCGGGAAGGCGCACAAGATCGAGATTCCGGTTGCCAACGTGCTCGCGATCTATGCGCGCGAGAACGGGCAGGGGATGGCGTTCCAGGTCGATGCGGTCGCGGGCGAAGGTGAGGATTCGGGCACGTTCGACGATGAAGCCGCGCAGGCGGATGATGTGCAGCGCGACGAGTCTTCGGCTGCGCTGACGCCGGTGGCAGACAGCGGCGCGAACGAGGAGCCGTCCGAAGGTGCCGACGAACCGCCGAAAACCGACGGCGACGGCTCGAAAGGCGGCAGCAGACCTCGCCTCAAGATCGTGAAATGAGGTAGAATCTCGCGCTTACGCCGGCTTAGCTCATCTGGTAGAGCAGTTGATTTGTAATCATCAGGTGGCGGGTTCGAGTCCTGCAGCCGGCACCAATAAAGTCAAAGGGTTACGAGATTCTGTCTCGTAGCCCTTTGTCGTTTCTGGCTTCGTGTAGGCATTTTCCGTCAATTCAGATGCCGCCACCCGCCCAGGGCCTTCCATCCATGCCGTTACGTGCGCACTAGCTGGTGACTGCGACTCTCGGGGATATCCGGTGACGTCGGCCAACTCAGGCACCCTATCGACGCAACCCGTCCGCCCCCTCCGTTACCATCTGCGTAAAACGCAGAGGCCAAGTCGCTGGTATCGCCCAAAAGTGTCGACAAGGCGGCATGACCGGCAACGAAGACAAGGACGATCGCGATCAGCGCGGCGGTGTGCGAAGTGGGTGGGATTCACGAAAACCCTCGAGCGGTGCTATGTGGAAATTCGTCAGTGGGGGCGCGCGTGCATAGCCATCATGAGGCGAGCTTTGGCGGTAGGCCGATCTCATGTTGTAAATTGGATACACGCGAGCGGAAATGGAATCGCATAGTTGCAACGAGGCGCCTCGAAAATTGATGGTTGCATCAAATGTCAATCCGGTTTATTTGAGATAGTAGTTGGTTGTTATCCACTTCGTGGTTTTATGAGATATTTTTCGATCCTAGGTTTGGTGGTGGAAATACTCGCGAAGGGCTGTAAATTGCGTGTGTTTTTTGGAAAGTTGTAGAAAAATCAATGGCTGGATCGTTGTCGGTAGATTCGGAGAGAGGCATGCCCCCGGCGGGTTGCGTAGAGTCTCAATGTTTTATTTCTATCTGAAATTATTTATTGCAAAGTGTCAAATTTTTATTTGTTTTAGAGTCGATTGACGATTTTTTCCTTGTTGGAGCGGGCGTTTATGAAAAGGTGTCCGGTGTTGAGGCAGCACTGATCGACAGGTGATCTAATGCCGACCTTGCAGTTTCTGACACTGTGCTTGCAAGTATTTCGATAAATTACGGCGCGAGAGACCAATCATTACGCCGCTAACAAGTGAAGAAACGAGAAACTTCGGCAGCGTTGATTTCGGCGTTGGCGAGCGTTTCTGCGCTAGCCCAAGGCGTTCCGCCATCCGAAACTACGTCCGGCCCACAAATCCAGCGTTTGCAGCAGCAGCAACTTGAGGCCACCAAGGAGCTGAATCCACGCCCCAATGTGTTGACGCCGACTGGAGAGAAGACTTCGGTACCCAGCGTCACGAACCTGCCGCTCGATAATCCGTGTTTTCCGATCAAGGAAATCGCGCTGGAGGACAACACGTTCGGCTGGCTCGTGCGTTTCCTTCAGCCGGTCGTGGGCCAGTGTGTCGGCAAGACCGCACTCAAGCAGATTCAGGATGCTGCCAATAATGCGCTGATCGATCGCGGTTACGTGACATCTCGCGTTCTCGTGCCGACGCAATCGTTGCAAGCGGGCACGTTGACGCTGCGTGTCGTTCCGGGACGCATCAGCGAGGTCCGAGCCGACAAGCCCACGATTGGCTGGTTGCGCGCGGCGCTGCCGACTTCAGGCAGTGCGCTGTTGAACCAGCGCGATATCGATCAAGGGCTGGAGAACCTGCGTCGTCTGCAATCCCAGTCCGATGCTACGTTCGACATCGCGCCCGGTCTTAATCCGGGAGACTCCGAACTCGTCTTTCACCCCGGAACGGGCAAGCGCTGGCATGCCGTTATCGGTACGGACAACGCGGGCCTCGATTCGACGGGCAAGTACGAACTGTCCGGCTCGTTCACGTTCGATTCGCCGTTTCATCTCTACGACCAGCTTCAAATTGCCGGCACGACGAATGCGAACTTTGGCGCATCGGACAAAGGCAATCAGTCGGTGTCTGCTAACTATAGCGTGCCGGTTGGCTATGCGATGCTGACGTTGAACGCGAGCCGCTCCCGCTATAAGCAGACGGTGGCCGGCTTCGATGCGCCGATTGAATACAGCGGCGTGCAATCGCAGCTTCAGGCCGGCCTGTCGGGTGTGATCTATCGAAACGCACACGCGCGTACGGAGATCCACGGCAACCTATTCCACAAAATCAGTCGCAACTCGCTGGATGGTGTCGACCTTCCCGTGCAGCATCGCGACATCATCGGCTACGAGCTCGGCATCGCACATCGCCAGTACATCGGCAATGTTGTCCTCGACGGCTCGTTTGCCTGGCGCGCATCGCTGCCGGGCTTGTCCAGTAATTCGGGCACGGTGGTTGGCACGCCCGACTTCGACGGCAAGACGCAGATCGAGCTGGCAAGTCTCAGCGCCCAGGTTCCTTTCAAGATCGGCAGTCAGACGTTCTCGTACCAGTTCGGCTGGAACATGCAGAACGCGCGTACGCCATTAACCCCTTCCGACTATTTCACGATCGGCACGCGTTACGCCGTGCGTGGCTTCGATCAGCAACTGACACTGGCTGCCGAGAGCGGTTGGGTGGTTTCCAACGAACTCGACTGGTACGTGCCGACGCCTGTCGGCACGCAGGCGCTCTATGCCGGCGTCGATGCCGGGCGCGTGCGAGGGCCCGCTGCACAGTACCTGCTCGGCGAAACACTGGTCGGCGCCGTCGTCGGCGTGCGCGGCAATCTCGCACCGAAGAACGTGCTCGGTGCCGCACTGAATTACGACGTGTCGCTTGGGTTCCCGTTGTCGAAGCCGCAGGGCTTCAAGACGAGTTCGCCGACGCTGCTGTTCCAGGTCAGCACATTGTTCTAAGCGTAGCTGGGGAGACCGAGCGGGTGTCGATCTCGACTCGGTGTCTTGTTGATCGTCAATCAGAAGAAGGAAGGACTATGCAGCACCTGTACGAGAAGCGTCGGCTTTTGCAAGCCGCGACGGCAACGTTTGCGGTGGTGGCAGCGATCGGATTGAGCGCATGCGGTGGCGGTGACGACGGCGGTAGCGGCAGTAGCGGCAGTAGCGCCGCATCAAATGGCACGTCATCGACCGGAGCGCCGTCGGGGAGTGCGTCTTCGTCGTCGACGATTCGGGTGGAAGGGCAATCGCAATCGATCTCGAGCCAGGTTTCGACGGTCCGCATTCTGATGCCGCCCGCATCGTGGAACGGTGGGCAGATGCCGAACGGGAATTACACGCTCAGAGCCCTGACCCAGCCTACCGCGACGCTCAAGGAGCAGGCACCGGGTGCCTATGTCGCGATTCCGTATGACTCGTCGGGCACGATCAAGACCCTGACCAAAGGCATCGTGACGGACCTCGCTGGCAATGGCGCCATCGCACTCGGCCGCTGGGCCGACGGTGCGGATTCTTCGGGGGCTGCATATAACGCCAACCAGGGGCAAGTATGGGCAATCGGTGTGCCGGTTGCGATCGACACGACCTCGCCTGTGCAAATGCAATGCTCGCTGGCCTTCGCAACGCGTCCGACGTCGGCGGACGGCAATACGGCCCCGGGTTCGCTGAATGGCGCCGCGGCGACCCTGACGACCGGTACCGATACCTTTGGTAATCCGGCCATCAACTACACGCTGAATCTGCAGTACTCGATCGGTAGCGACCAGAACCAGTCGTTCGTCGGAACCTCTGCGATTGGTCTGACGGAGCTGAGCTCGAAAACCAAATCGACTCTGATGAGCACGGTCATGGGCACGGACGCGAAGCAGCCGTATCTGGTGGTGTCGTACGGCATCCCGGCCGCGACGACGGGCAACATCAACGGCTTGGTGGCACTGAGCTGCAAGTAACGTGAGTGGGGGCGGTCATTCGCGCGATACGTGGACGGCCGGCCTGACATGCATTCAAGAATAAAACGATTATGAATTCCGGAATCTTTCGCTTGGTCTTCAGTGCCGTGCGCGGCATGCTGGTAGCGGTTGACGAATACGCATCGGCGCACGGGGGCGGTGAACGCGCTCGCGTGCGGCGAGCCACTCGACCTATGTCGACGGATTCCGGGATCTCGATCTGGTTTGCGGCACGCGCAACCGCGTTTGCCGCACTCTGTACGTTCGGCATGCAGCCGCTCGTCGCCGAAGCGCAGGCAACGCTGCCGATCACGCCCGATCGAAGCGGTCCGACCCATCCGGTCGTCGGCGTGTCTGCATCGGGCGTACCGCTTGTCAACATTACTGCACCGAAGAACGGCGTCTCGCTGAACAACTTCACGCAGTACAACGTCGGGACGAAGGGCGCGGTGCTGGTCAACAGCGGCCGGGATTCACAGACGCAGCTCGCCGGCTGGGTTCAAGGCAACCCATTCCTTGGCAACAACTCGGCGCGCGTGATCGTCAACCAGGTTACGTCGGGTAACCCCAGTCAACTGCTCGGGCCGACCGAGATCGCGGGCAATCGCGCGAATCTCGTGATCGCCAATCCGGCAGGCATCACCTGTGCGGGTTGCGGATTTTTGAATGTTCCGCGTGTGACGCTGACGACCGGCGTGTCGACTTTCAATCCGGATGGCACGTTGGCCGGTTTCAACGTGACGCAGGGGCAGATCGGCATCGCCGGTGCAGGGCTCGATGCGCATGGCAGTGCGATCGACCTGATCGCGCGCGCGATGACGATCAACGGCCAGGTGTGGGCGGATTCGATCAACGCAGTGGCGGGTGCGAACCGGGTCGACTATGCGAGCAACACTGCGCAGGCTCAGACCGGCACCGGCGCAGCGCCGGGCGTCGCGATCGACGTGCAAGCGTTGGGTAGCATGTTTGCCAATAGCGTCCGGATGATCGGGACCGAGGCCGGCGTGGGGGTGCGAGATGCCGGTTCGGTCACGTCACTGACCGGCGATATTCAAGTCTCGAACAACGGCGATGTGACGATTGCGCCGACGGCGCGTCTTCAGTCGTCCGCGAACACCCGGATCGATGGCACCAACGTCGCCCAGCAAGGCACGATTGTCAGTACGCAGACCACCGATCTGAACGCGTCTCAGGCATTGTCGAACGCCGGAACGATTTCGTCGGGCGGCAACACGAACCTGACAGCCGCCACGTCGTTCAACAATAGCGGGCAGGCATACGCGGGGGCAGATTCCGCAGGCAATCTCGTCGGTGGTGGCTCGGTGACGGCGCGCGCTGCGAACGTGACGAGCAGCGGCACGCTGGCAGCGGGCGATAACGTCAATCTGTTCGCAAACGACGTCACGCTCGACCACGGGACCGTGAACGCGACCAGTGCAGTCAACGTCACGACGAATGGCACGTTGTCGAACGTCGCCGGCACGATGAGCGGTCAGAATGTAACGCTGAGTGCGGGGCGACTCGTTAACGACTCAGGCGTTATCAGTTCGCAGAACCTGGCAAACGTGACCGCGCAATCGGTTTCGAACCGGTCCGGTACGTTGGCGGCGGATGCGCTGTCCCTGAACTCGGCTGGCGCGCTTGACAATACGCAGGGGCACATGACTGCGCGCACGGCGCAGATCGCTGCAACCGACCTCACGAACGTGGCGGGCGAGATCGGCACCTCGACGGGTGCGTTGACATTGACGGCGACCGGGAACGTGTCGAACGACAACGGGAAGATCGCAGGTGGCAATGGTCTCACGCTGACGGCGAATACGGTTTCTAACGCACAGGGCCAGATTGGCTCCGTATCAGGCAATACCTCGCTCGACGTCACGCAATCGCTGAGCAACGCAAACGGCACGCTTGCGTCTGGTAACGACCTGACCATCCACACGGCCCGTCTCGACAACTCGGCCGGATCGGTCAGCGCACACGCCGCACAGATCACCGCGGCCGATGTCGTGAATACAGGCGGCAAGATCGGCACCACTGCCGCACTGAACGTGGCGGCGACGGGCGCCGTCTTGAATCAGTCGGGCTCCATGGTCGGCGGCAATGGTCTGTCGGTGACGGCAAACAGCATTGGCAACGCGGCGGGCACGATCGGATCGGCCGCTGGCGACACGACGCTGCGTGCGACGCAGTCCCTGACGAACACTGGCGGCACGGTGAGTTCGGCCAATGCGCTTGTCGTTGCAAGCGACACGATCGACAACACGAACGGCAGTATGACGGCCGTGCACGGTGCGCAAATCCAGACGGGGGACCTGGTCAATGCGGGCGGCCAGATCGGATCAACGTCGGATGCATTGTCGCTGAATGCCACGCGCACGCTGTCGAACGACAGCGGCAAGCTGGTGGGGGCGACCGGGTTGTCCGCAACCGCAGGCACGCTGAGCAACCGTGCCGGCCAGATCGGTACGTCCACCGGCGACATGGCGCTGACCGTCTCTCAGGCACTCGACAATACCCAGGGCAAGATTACCGCAGCTGGCGCGCTGAATACGCAGGCCGGTACGTTCGACAATTCGCAAGGCACGGTGTCGGCGGATGCGGCGAAGCTCACTGTAGCAGGCGCATTGACGAATGCAGGCGGGACGATCGCGGCGACACACGACACGACCGTGGCGGCGCAGACCGTGTCGAACCACGGTGGCACCATCGGTTCGGTTTCCGGCGCGTTGGCGGTGGCGACATCTGGCACGACGGACAACGCTGGCGGCAAGCTGCTCGCGTCGGGTGACACGACCCTGACCAATGCGGGATTGCTGAACTCGGGCGGCACGATCACGGGGGCGAACGTCACGCTCGCGTCCGGACAGGGGGCGATCGACAACACGCTCGGTAAAGTGGCGGCAAGCCAATCACTGACGAGCCGGTCGGGTGCGTTTGATAACCGGTCGGGGTTGGTTCAGGCAACGGGAGCGGTTGACATCGATACGCACGGCCAGACGTTCGACAACGGCGTACTGGCAGGGCAATCCACGGGCGGTCAGGTTCTCGGCAATGGCGTCACGCTGGCAACCGGAGCGCTGAACAACGCAGGTGGTGCCATCTCGTCGAGCGGTGCGGCGACCGTCAATGCCGCATCCGTGACCAACGATGCGGGTTCGCTCGTGGCGGACGGTGCATTGACCGTACGGAGCGCCGGTACGGTGTCGAACGTGGCCGGCCAGATCGGCGGCAACCGGGATGTGACGGTGTCCGGTACGATGGTCGACAACACGCGCGGGGCCATGCACGCGAGCGGTGCGCTGTCGGTGACGGGCGATACGATTCGCAATGCGCAGACCGCCAATTCGACGTTGCCGACAACGGCAGGCGTGCCGGGGCTGACTGCAGGGATGGAGGGCGCGAGCGTTACCCTTAACGCCAACCAGACGATCGACAATACGTCCGGTTCTATCCGCGCTGACAAGGATGCGAAGCTCACCGCACCGACCATCGACAACACGTCGGGCGGCATCCAGTCGAAAGGCTCGGCAACGTTGACGGCATCGAATACGCTGGTCAACAGCCAGGGCGACATCAATGGCGGTCAGCAACTGGCGGTCTCGACAGGTACGCTCAACAACGACGGCAAGCTCCAATCGGCGGGCGACGTCAACGTAACGACGCAAGGCAATCTCACCAACAATGGGCAGATCGTCGCGGGTCATGATCTGACGACGACTGCCAGCGGCGCGCTCGACAACAGCGGCACACTGTCGGCCGGCAATGTTGCCAATGTGAACGCCAATTCCATTCGGAACCGCGCGACGGGCGAGATTTTCGGTGGGAGCGCTACGAACGTCCACGCGAACCAGTCGATTACGAACGAAGGTCTGATCGATGGCGGTACCACGACGGTGACGGCGGGGGACACCATCACGAATGTCGGTGGACGGATCTACGGCGATACGGTCGCAGTGGGCGCGAACACGGTTGTCAACGACCAGAACGCCCAGGGCGTCGGTGGCGTGATCGCTTCTCGCGGCAATCTCGACATTGGGGCGCAGACGCTCAAGAACCAGAACAACGCGCTGATTTACGCGAGCAACGACATTCGCGTCGGCGGCGCGCTGGATGCGAACCATCAGGCAACCGGCAGCGCGCAGACCGTGACAAACAACGGGGCGCAGATTGATGCTGGCCGTGACATCACGATCGGCGCGTATCGGTTCGAAAACCTGAACTCGAACTTCCTGACCTCGACCGTCACTACCGACAGCGGCAACCAGCTGTGGTATCAGGTCCCGGGCTCGACCGAGAAGATCGATCCGTCGACCGTTTACCTGTACCAGAAGAACAGCCAGGAGATTCATCCGGGCACGGATTACCAGTGGGCGCTGGACGACGACCAGAAATTCATCTTGCTGCCGTCGACGAAGTATCCGTTCGCCGAGTACGCGAAGTACACGATGAACGGCGTGGCTGGCAAAATCGACAACACGGCGTACACCGCCAATTACTTTGGCTCGGGGGCGGCGGCGGCACAGACAGGTGCATATCGTACGGTACCGGCCGACATTTGGACGACGTTCGGTGTGGCGCCACCACCCGACGCAAACCCGGCGTGGGTCACGCAGGGGCCGTTCGCCATGACGGCGCCCGCCGCGCTAATTTTCGGACGAAGGGGCGTCGGCAGCGACTGGTTTTCCATCAAGGCCCCCACTGAAGCGGACGTAACGGGTGCAAAACCGAATCCCTTCGATCCGGCGAGCCCGTCGTGTCTGACCTCGACCAACGCGGCATGTGCGCCTTTCCAGCAGTGGTACAAGGAGACCGTTGCCGCCTATCAGAACCTGAATCAGGCGCTGGTCGGGTATAACGCTGACGTGGCGAGCCGCCTCGTCCAGACGTACACCGTTTATACGGCCAACGTGACATCGACCAAGGATGTTGTTACGGCTTCGCAACCGGGCACGATCACGTCTGGTCGTAGTATCACGATCAATACCGTCTCGGGCGTCAACGACAAGAGTCAGATCGTGGCCGGTGACGGTAACAATCCGAAAAACGTACAGAACATCGGTGCGCAAGGCACGGAAACGTTCACGGGTTCAGGTCAGGCGATCTATACGTGGGTTCAGTCTGGCGGTGCGTTCAGCGGTGACGAGCGAGCAACCAGTTCGACCCCCTTCATGCCGGCCATTCCGGCGCAGACCATCGATCTGCCGGTGGTGCTGAGCGATCCGAGCAAGCCGTCAAATCCGATCAAGAGCGTGGCGGTAGCGACGTCCGTTGCGCAGGGCGCAAGCGGTACGGGCGTGACGCCGGTGGCGGACAAGGATATTGGCGGGCAATTGCTGGTCGGCTCCGGCGTGTCTGGTGTCGGTGCGGGGAACGTATCGGCCGTGAAGGCCAATGTGGGCGATGTCGTCGTGCGCACGGTGACGCCGAACACACGTTTGCCCAACAACGCGCTGTATCAGGTCACGAGCGACCCCGGTAGCCACTTCCTGATCGAGACGGACCCGCGCTTTACCGATTACCGGAAGTGGCTGTCGAGCGACACGATGCTGGATGCGCTCAAGGTCGACCCGAATACGGTTCTCAAACGCATAGGCGACGGCTTTTACGAGCAGCAACTGATTCAGCAGCAGATTATCCAGACGACCGGCCAGCGTTTCATCGGCGACTATACGGACAACCAGAGCGAATATCAGGCGCTGATGGCGAATGGCGTGAAGGCGTCGCAGCAGTTCGGGCTGAACGTAGGCACCGCGCTGACCGACGCGCAAATGGCCGCGCTGACGAGCGACATCGTCTGGCTCGTGAATCAGACGGTGACGTTGCCGAATGGTAGTCAGCAGACGGTGCTGGTGCCGCAGGTGTATTTGCACGCGAACGCGGCGGACGTGACTGGCGAAGGCACAATCATCTCCGGCAAGAATGTCACCATTGATTCGGATGGTGCGTACAAGAACTCGGGCACGATCGCCAGCCGCAACGTCACGATCATTCACGCCGATTCGATCGACAACAGCGGTACGGTGTCGGGCGGAACCGTGCTCGCGAGTGCGAACCAGGATCTCAATAATCTCGGTGGATTGATTCAAGGCAATACGGTGGCGCTGTCGGCGGGGCGCGACCTCAACCTGACGAGCACGACCAGTTCTGCGAAGGCTGCGAATGGCAGTGCGACCGGCATCGATCGTGTATCGACGGTCAATGCGGGCACGCTTCAGGCTGTTGCCGGTCGAGACCTGAACGCCAACGCGGCTGTAATTGCAACGACCGGCGATGCAGTGCTGGCCGCGAACAACGACGTCAATCTGAACGCGGTTCGCCAGAGCAGCCAGGACGCGGTGAAGTGGGACGCCCGCAATCACGCCGAACACTCGGCGTCGAGCGACACGGGCACGCAGATCGCAACGGGTGGCAACTTGGCGATTGCGGCTGGCCATGACGTGAATGCGACGGCAGCTTATGCGAATGCGCAGGGTGCGATTGGCATCAGCGCCGGGCACGATGTCAACCTGAAGGCCGGTGAACAGAGCGCGAGCGCGAACGACGAGCACTATCACAAAGAAAACGGCTTCCTGTCGTCTAAATCGACGCACACGATCGATTCGAGCAGCTACACCAATGCGGTGGGCACGACGTTGTCGGGCAGCACGGTTGCGGTGCAGGCTGGCAACGACCTGACGGCGAAGGCCGCAACGATCGCTGCAACCAACGACGTGAGCCTCGCCGCAGGACACGACCTGACGGTTACGACGGCGGACACGGCCTCGAGCGAATATCACTACAAGGACGTGAAGAAATCCGGCCTCGGTAGTGCAGGCGCCGGAATCTCGTATGGCACGAACCAGACGATAGATACCAGCCGCGATACGGTGAAGGGTTCGCAGGGCAGCCTGATCGGCAGCACGGACGGTAGCGTGTCGATGGTGGCTGGCAACAAGCTGCATGTGACGGGCTCCGACATTGTCGCCGGCAAGGATGTGACGGGCGTCGCGAAGGAAGTGACGATCGATGCGTCGCAGACGGATCGTCATCACGAAGAAACGCACGAGGTGAAGAGTTCGGGTTTCACGCTGGCGGTGAAGTCGCCGGTGATCGATGCGATCCAGAACGTGAATCAACAGGCGCAGGGCGCGGGCGGTAGTCAGGACGGACGGGCGGCAGCACTGCATGCGATTGCGGCGGCGGGCGGCATGGTCGATCTGGTCGGCGCAACGGGCAGCATGACGAATGCGCTGAACGATCCGAAGGGCAAGGTCGAGGCGAAGGTCGAATTGAGTTTCGGCTCGTCTCACAGCAAGTCGACGTTCACCGAGAACAGCACGCAGAACAACGGCAGCAGCGTGAAGGCGGGCGGTACTGCCGCGTTCGTCGCAACGGGTGACAAGAACGCCGGACAGGGTAACGTGACGATCCAGGGATCGGACGTGACCGCGAAGGATGTGTTGTTGCAGGCGACGAACAAGGTCAATCTGGTCAACAGCACGGATACCGACAGCACGCGCAGCACGAACGAGTCGAAGAGCGCGAGCGTGGGCGTGTCGTACGGCACGGGCGGGTTCGGCGTATCGGCGTCAATGTCGCGCGCACACGGCGATGCAAACTCGGATGCAGCGACGCAGAACAACACGCACGTCAACGCGAGTAACACGGCAACGATCATCAGCGGCGGCGACACCAATATCATCGGCGCGAACGTCAATGCGAACAAGGTGATTGCGGATGTAGGTGGCAACCTGAATCTCGCGTCGGTGCAGGATACGAGCCATAGCGAGGCGCACCAGAGCAGTTCTGGCGGTGGGTTCAGTGTCAGCCAGGGCGGTGGAAGCGCGAGTTTCAGCGCGCAGAGCGGTCATGCGACCGGCAACTACGCTGGCGTGAACGAGCAGTCGGGTATTCAGGCCGGGGACGGTGGATTTGACGTGACGGTCAAGGGCAACACGGACCTGAAGGGAGCGTACATCGCGAGCACGGCGACGCCTAACAAGAACCAGCTGATGACCGGAACGCTGTCCTTCTCGGACATCCAGAACCACTCGGACTACAACGCCAGCAGCGTCGGCGTAAGCGCGGGCGGCGGCATCGGCGACGGCGGCAACAACTATGCGACGCACGGGCCGACGAACACGAACGGCAAGAACACGGGCGGCGCGTTGCCGCTGTATGTGAGCGAAAGCGGCAGTAGCAGCGCGACGACGCGAAGCGCGATCAGCAACGGCAGCATCACGATTACCGACAAGGCGGGTCAGAAGCAGGACGTGGCGACGCTGAACCGGGACGCGATGAACCTGAACGGGACGGTGAGCAAGAACCCGGACCTGCAACAGGTGCTGTCCAGTCAGTCGGACTTGATGAACGCGGCGACGGCGGCGTCAGAGACGATCGCCAAGCAGATCGGCGATTATGCGGACAAGAAGGAACGAGCCGCCCGCGACGCAGCCGCTGCGACCGATGATCCGGCGCTCAAGGCGCAGTACTTGCAGGACGCGAAGAACTGGGCCGAAGGTGGCGACAATCGTGTTGCGCTGCATATTGCGGGCGGTGCGTTGACGGGTGGCCTGACGGCTGGCGGACTGGGCGCGGCTGGCGGTGCGGCGGGTGCCGGCGTATCGGCGAAGCTTGCGCCCGAACTGACGGAAATTGCGCAGTCGATCAAGGATGCTGGGCCGACCGGCAACAAGAATGTCGACGAGCTGCTGGGTAACGTAACCTCGAACCTACTGGCCGGTGGGGCCGGTGCGCTCGTCGGCGGTGGCACGGGTGCGTTGACTTCGGCGGCCGTGGATCGGTTCAACCGGCAGTTGAATCAGGACGAGAAGAAGGCGATTCACGACAAGGCGAACGGCGACAAGAAAGAGGAAGAGCGCCTTACGCGTGCCGCTTGTTATGCCGTCAAATGCTGGGCGGAATATGCCGTAGGTAGCGATGACCGAAACAAGAATTTTGTGAGCGAGGTTGAAGCGGCGTCGCTTACCAAAGAATTCGACTGGATGAGCCAACAGAAGAGTTCGGGTCTATTCGAATATACTTTTCTGCAGAAAAGTGGCGACGCCATCAAGAACGATCCGGTGGGTGTGGCAAAAGATGCGACTAAAATCGCCCTTGGTGGAATGACGGCGAAGACTGGTGCGGCTCTTTGCACGAGTGGTATTGGATGTGCCGTCGGTGGCTGGATGACCACGTTTGGATTGAGTGAAGTCGTAGAAGGCGGTAGCGGCTTGTATAAACGCTACAACGGAATCAGCGAGCCGGGAGATAACCCATTGCGCTGGGGATTTAACCAACTTTCTCCGCAATGGGGAAGCGCCGTGTATGACGGAATTAATTTTGGAATGGCCATTCTCGCCTTGAAGGCTCCGGTACCTTTGAACGTGGGCGTTGCTGATGGATTGAATCGGCCGGTTTCTATGTTTGGCGTAACCGTTCCGCGCATTAATAATGTAAATTTGCTTCCTTTTCTTAAGCAGCCGTGGCCATATGGTACGACGCAGGGGTTTTTGCTTTACGGCGTTGGTTCGAAGGGGGCAGCCGTTGTCAACGACATTCGAGGTGGAGGTGAAAAGTGAACTGGCGTAGATTATATGCAACGTCTCAAATTTTTTTCACTGTATGCCTCGCATCTTCAGTCGGTGCTGGCTGTTGGTCCTTCCTTGTATCCGGACTATGCCGCATTGCATTCAAAATGGATGACACTATAGCGCTACTTTCAATTGGATTGCCGTTATTCATTATCTTGTTCTTCGTTTTTGCGAGGCACCTGCCAAAGCCGCTGCGCAAGGCAGGGCTGTTGAGTGATGACCCGGAGAAGTTCGGGCCTTGGTTCAAGTCATGACCACTGTGGCGAGGTTATGCTAGTAGCGTAGTTGGATAGAGGTCAATGCATTCTGGCTCAAATAACTATCACTTCCACAATCTGCTTGAGGAAATTCTTATCGTGGTTGTGCTGAATATGGGCGAATATTTGGCGAACGCGGTCATTTGATCCATCAGTCTGCGGGTTTCAACCTATACGGGTGGCGGTCAGCCACTGTATGTGAGCGAGAGCGACAGCAGTAGCGCGACCCGCGAAAAGCGCAATCAGTGCTGGCAACATCACGATCACGGACAAGGCGAACCAGAAGCAGGATGTAGCGACGCTGAATCGTGACACGTCGGGCTTGAATGGCGCGGTCGGCAAGACCCCGGATCTGCAACAGGTGTTGAGCAGCCAGTCGGATCTGATCAACGCAGCGCAAGCGGCGTCGGAAGCGATCGCGAAGCAGATTGGTAGCTATGCGGACAGGAAGCGGGACGAGGCACAGACGAACGCGAATAATGCGACCGATCCGACGCTCAAGGCACGGTATCAGCAGGCAGCCGACAGTTGGGCCGAAGGCGGGGACAACCGTGTTGCGCTGCATATTGCCGGCGGTGCGTTGACGGGCGGGTTGACCGGCGGTGGCTTGGGTGCGGCTGGTGGAGCGGCAGGTGCGGGCGTGTCGGCGAAGCTCGCCCCGCAACTGAATGAAATCGCGTAGTCGATCAAGGAGACGGGGCCGACCGGCAATGCAAATGTCGACGAGTTGCTCGGCAACGTGACCTCGAACCTGCTCACTGGTGGGGCCGGGGCGCTTGTCGGCGGTGGGACGGGGGCGTTGACTTCGGCATCCGTAGATCGATTTAACAGGCCGTTGAATTACTGTCCGTCCTGACGTATTTTCCCTTCCGCCGTTCACGACGATCACCGCGAAGCGTTCGATTTCGGCTCGCTCTGCCGATTTCAATGCGAATGGATCAACGTCGTGGGCTTCCCGGTGCCCACTCTGGTACCTCAGGCGCTCTGCGGGCGCAACGCGGCCAGCGATCTCAACCGCGTCAGGTTGTAGGCTGCCATCGTCAGAGTCAGCAGTTGGTCCACTTTCTCGAGACCACGAACCATGACCTGTCGCAGCGGGCCTATCGTCTTGCCCCAGCCGAAGCACTGCTCAATGCATTTCCGTTTGCGCTGGCTCAGCGCGTAGCCCAGGTGCCGCGTCGTGCGTTTATCGATCGCGCTGCCGCCGCTGCGTTTCGTGTTCCGCGCCACATGCGGCGTCACGTTCGCGTCCCGGCAAGCCTTGATGAACCCGCGCGTGTCGTAACCCTTGTCGGCCCCGACCGTGATGCGTCGATCTGGTCGCGCGACGTCCTGCAACATCTCGGCGGCAACGTCGCGTTCGGCTCGGCCATTCGCCCGGCTGGCCTGTACATTGACCACCAGACCGTGCCGATTGTCGGTCAGCACATGACCGAGATAGCTCGGCAGCGCCGGTGCAACATTGCTCTTTCGGTACAGGCGGCTGTCACCGTCGCTCTTCGATTCATGCGTTTCGTTGCTGCGCGGCTGGCCGTGCCAGTTGCCTGGCGGCCGGTCGTCGTCGCTACCATCTTTGCGACGGATGCTCTTATGGCTAGCCCAGGCCTGAATCAGTGTGCCATCGACGCTGAAATGTTCGCCCGACAGCAGGCCCCGTTTCTGCGCCGTTTCCACCGTCGCGTTGAACAGCTCCGTCACCGCGTCGAATTCCAGTAGCCGATCCCGGTTCTTGCTGAACACCGAGTGGTTCCACGCCGTTTCCTCGATCGACAGGCCGACGAACCAACGGAACAGCAGGTTGTACGAGATCTGCTCAACCAGTTGCCGCTCGCTACGGATGCTGTACAGCACTTGCAACAGCATCGCCCGCATCAGTTTCTCAGGCGCGATGCTCGGTCGGCCTCCCTTCACGTCGACTTCGTACATCGCCGAGAACTTCGCATCCATCTTCGACAGTGCTTCGTTCAGCCACGTCCGGATCTGGCGCAGCGGATGCGCCTGCGGAACAAATTCCTCTAGCCTCACCGTGCTGAACAACGATTCGTTGTAACCGTCCGCGCCTCGCATCTGCCTGCTCTTCCTTGATCTCGGGAGCCTACATCGTGCAGGACGGACCGACGTATTTCAACGGTCTGCTAGGTGGCGCATCGATTAAAGCCGAACGATTGAGCGTGTTCGGGATTGTGACAGGATTGGCGAGCCTGCTCGGACTGTATTTCACTTTGTACTCCCCTTTTGCAAAACAGAAATATGCGTCTTGGGGTTCGCTGTTTTTCTTTTCAATGGTTATCGGAGCGATTTCATGGGTCTTGGTCGTTGCACTGCGTCGCCGTCGGTTTGAGCCAGTGAGCCGAAGGCACTTCGTGGAGCTGGGTGCGAAAGGGCGAATACACCTCAGTACCTTCGCAGCTACATGTCCCTGGTGTCATTCGCATATGAATTTGCGTAGTGTCGGTCCGCGCGAGGGGCCTCGACATAACGAATTCGTGTGCGAGCGCAACCCCACGCAACACCGGATCTTGCTTGATCCGACGATGCTGCCGGAGATTGATGAAGAGAGGTGCGAAGCTTAGCGACACGATGAGCAGTACCACACCACTAAAGCGCACGCGCAGAAATTCTGATGAAGCATTTTCGCTTCTGCGCGAAATCGCGGGCAACCGTGGGCTCACGCTGCTGACCGAGCAATGGAACGGTGCGCAATTTGCCTACCTGTTTCGCTGCGCGTTCGGCCATGAATTCACGCGTATCGGCACGGTTGCGATGCGCGGTACGGTATCGTGCCTGGAGTGTGAGCGAAGAAGGGTCGAGCAACGATTTCGAGAGGCGCTGGGTAAGCTCGGTATTTCATGCCGAGAGGGGCACTTTCTCGGTCAAGAGGTGCGACAGCACTTCACATGCAGCCAAGTCAGGGATGCCGCTCGGGCGTGCGGTGAACGTGGTCGTGCGCTGCATGCGCCATGCGGGAGAATCGGCACGCAGCGGCATTCCGTATTCGGTCGATCCGCGCTGACGGGCGCGAAACGGAACGCGGGAAAGCGCGCGCCGTTGCGCCCCCGTTTTGCTGTCACGGTCGCGTCACGATGCGCCCATAAGGTTGCACGTTCCCGTCTTGGCGGCATCGCCGGAACCGGGGCGTGCGCAACCTGCTTCCGACGACGTGCCCGCGTCGCAGGCGGGCAACCGGGATCTCGCTCCCGGCGGCGCACCGTCCATGCCCCCCACCATTTCATTCGAAAGCAGGATCGACGCCGATTCGAACCGGATCGCGAACGATCAGGAGACCTGGACCATGTTGAGTCCGCATGAATTCTCGATGCTGCTGCGCATTGCGCGCGCGCCTGACAGCGTCGATCAATCGAATCAGGCCTTCGCCGTGCTGGTAGAAAAGCGGCTGGTCGTCGATACGCAGGTGCGCATGAGCGCGGTAGCCGTGCGCCCGGCGCTGACGCCGATCGGCCAGATGCTGCTGGCGCGCTTCGACGAAGCGGCCTGAGAGGAAGCGTCACGCCTTCATCGAGACGAAGGGCGTGACGCATCGAAACGCCGAACCGCTTACTGCGCGACCGGCACCGTCACGTCGCTGCCGAACCAGTGCATCGAGATCTTCTTCAGCGTACCGTCCTTTTGCAGCGAAGCCAGCGCGTCGTTGATCGCCTTCTCGAACTTCGGGTTGCCCTTGCGGAACGGGATCGCCATTTCCTGCTTGCCGCCGTTCAGCACCGCGCCCGCGCGCAGCGGCAGGTTCGACGTCTTGATCATGTACGGCAGCATCAGGCGATCGTCGAGCGTCGCCTCGATCCGGCCCGCGGCGAGGTCGCGCAGCTTCTCCGGCGCGCCCGGATACGTCTGCACCTCGATGCCCGGCACGGTGCGCGCCATCTGGTCGTAGTTGGTGCCGAGCGTCACGCCGAGCTTCTTGCCCTTGAAATCGTCGAGCGACTTGAAGTTGCGCGTGTCGTCCTTGCGCTGGATCAGCTGCGCGGCCGAGTACGTGTACGGCTGGCTGAAGTCGAGCACTTCCTTGCGCTGCGGCGTGATCGTGACCTGGTTGACGATCACGTCGAACTTGCCGGCCTGCAGGCCCGCGATGATGCCGCTCCATTCGGTCGGGATGAACTGCGTCTTCACGCCGAGCTTGCCGGCGACCGCATTCGCGACGTCGACGTCGAAACCCTCGAGCTGGCCCGACGTGCCGCGCGAGTTGAACGGCGGATACGTACCTTCGAGGCCGACGCGCAGCACGCCGGCTTTCTTCACCGAATCGAGCAGGTCTTCAGCGTGCGCGGCGACGGCCGTGAAGCCGAGGGCCGACGCGAGCAGCAGGCCCGACAGCAGGAACTTCGAACGTTTCATCGCAGATCTCCAGTGTTCAGTACGGTGTTGTGGTGAGCGCCGGGCGCCGGCCGGCCCCGGTGGGCCGCAATACGGGCACGTAGACACTACTCGCAACCGCGCCGCGCCGAAAGTCGAATTGGCCCTGATTGCAATCGATTTCATGGGGAGAGGCGACTGACTTCCAGTGGCATGGGCAGAAATCGGCTCGGCTGGGGCGAGCAATTCGGTGAGCAGTCCCGCTCGGATATTTTCCGATTGCACTCGAAATGTTCTTTTAAATCAGGTCATATTTCGGGTTCGCGCTGTAATTTGTCTGTAAAATCGCGCGAGCGGAATCAAATGCCGGCGCCATCCGAGGGCGCGTCAAAAGAAGAAAAGGCCGTAGTCATGAACATGCAGAACACAATTGCCGCATTGCGCGGCGGATTGCTTCAGCAGGACCGGCTGCTGAAGCTCGACACGCCGTTGGGGGCCAATGTCCTGACCGTGCAGCGGGTGGTCGGCCGTTCGCGCATCGGGCGCGCGTACGAGTTCACGCTCGACGTGCTGTCGACCGATAGCGATCTGGAACTCAAAAAGCTGATCGCGCAGCCCGTCACGTTGTGGATCCAGCAGGGCGACCGCAGCTACCGGCCGATCAACGGATACGTGCATACCGCGCGCCGGCTGGGTGCCGACGGCGGGCTCACGACCTATCAGCTCGCATTCGCCGATTTCACCCATTTCCTGAAGTTCCGCCGCGATCAGCGGCTCTGGAACGACACAACCGTCGACCAGATCATCAGCGACGTGCTGAACAAGCATCCGCAGGCGCAGGGCCATTTCCGCTTCGCATTGTCGAAGCCGCTGCCGAACCGTTCGTACACGCGCCAGCACGACACCGACTGGCATTTCGTGCATCGGCTGATGGAGAACGAAGGGCTCTACTGCGCATGGCAGCAGGCCGACGACGGCAAGTCGCATACGCTCGTGATCACCGACAACCTGCAGGCGTTCGCGCCGCTGTCGCCGGAGGCCGTGCGCTTCTATCACGGCGGCGCGGCCAGCGAGGCCGACGCGTACACGCAATGGTCGGGCACGCGTACGCTGCAGAGCGTGACGCGCACGACGCGCACGTTCGACTACAAGAATCCTTCGCAGCCGTCGAACCCGAAAGGCACGTCGCTGCCGACGATGGGCGGCCAGGGCGAGTTGCCCGATCAGCTCGAAGTCTACGAGTACACGGGCGCTTATACATACCTGGACCAGACGCGCGGCGACCATCTGACGAAGGTCAGGATGGAGGAATGGGAGTCGCAGGCAAAGCGCTTCCATGGCGCGGGTGGCGTGCGCGCGATCGATGCGGGCAGACGCTTCACGCTGACCGACCATCCCGAGCACGATCGCGATCCCGCCGATCAGCGCGAATTCGCCGCGATCGAGGTGGCGTGGTGGATCGAGAACAACCTGCCCGTCGCGAGCGACGGCGCGGACTTTCCATATAGTCTGCGCGAGGCATTGACGCAGGTGCAGGAGCGCTACGGCGCCGATCCCGCATTTCGCGTGCCGCACGATGATGGCTCGACCGGCTTCTATCTCGTCGAAGTCGAAGCGCAACGCGCGAGCGTGCCGTATCGCAGCCCGTTCGAGCATCACAAGCCGGAGATGCATCTCGAGACGGCGATCGTCGTCGGGCCGCAGGGCGAGGAAGTCTATACGGACGCGTTGAACCGGATTCGCGTGCAGTTCGTGTGGGACCGCCTGAACCCGGGCAACGAGAACGCGTCGTGCTGGGTGCGCGTCGTGCAGTCGGATACGGGTGGCGGCTACGGCGGCGTGCACGTGCCGCGCATCGGCGAGGAAGTGCTGATCGACTACGTCGGCGGTGATTGCGACCGGCCGCTCGCGGTCGGGCGCGTGTATAACGGCGCGAACCAGCCGCAGTGGCATACCGACGGGATCCTGTCCGGATATCGGTCGAAAGAGTATTCGGGCGGCGGCTACAACCAGCTCGTGATGGACGACGCGACCGGGCAGAACCGCGTGCAGCTGATGAGCAGCAGCGCGAACAGCCTGCTGCATCTCGGCTACATCATCGACCAGAGCGGCAATTCGCGCGGCTCGTATCTCGGCAGCGGGTTCGACCTGCGCTCGGATGCGTACGGCGCGGTGCGGGCGAGCCAGGGCCTGTACGTGACCACGCATCCGAAGGCGGCGAACAGCCAGCCGCTCGACGTGAAGGAGGCGCAGCAGCAGCTCGTGACGGGCGAGAGCCTGGTCGAGGCGATGTCGGGCGTGAGCGAGCAGCATCAGGCGGAAAGCCTGAAGGACGCGCAGGACACGATGCGCGCGTTCACGGACGCGACGCAGGACAGCGCATCGGGCAGCGCCGCCGGAGGACGCACGGCAGGCGGCGGCACGGGCAACGCGAACGCGTTCAAGGAACCGGTGATGCTGTTCGGCAGCCCGTCGGGGATCGGGATGTCGACGCAGCAGTCGGTGCATGTGGTCGCGAACGATCACGTGAACGTCGCGAGCGGGCAGAGCGTGCATGTTGCGGCAGGCAAGTCGCTGATCGGCAGCATCGGGCAGAAGCTGAGCCTGTTCGTGCAGAACGCGGGGATGAAGCTGTTCGCGGGCAAGGGCAAGGTCGAGATCCAGGCGCAGTCGGACAACGTCGAGGTGACCGCGCAGAAGGCGGTGAAGATCGTGTCGGCGACCGACCGGATTGAAATCGCGGCCGATCAGGGAATCTTGCTGACGAGCGGCGGCGGGTATATCCGCATTCAAGGCGGGAACATCGAGATTCACACGCCGGGTGCGGTGGATGTGAAGGGCGCGTCGCATACGTTCGCTGGGCCGGCGAGCATGGGGTATCCGTTGCCGAGCCCGCGGCCGGATCAGCCGGGGCAGCTGGAGTTGTTTCACAAGTACGTGAACGGCGAGGCGGTGAAGGGCGGGTTGTTCACGGTGAAAGACGTGAACGGCGCGGTGCTGAAGAAGGGCGCGCTCGACAACAGCGGCTACACGGTCGTGAGCGGGCTGCCGCCCGGTGCGGTGCGTGTCGAGTTCGGCAAGGACCCGCGCGAGTCGGATCAGCCGGCGAACTACTTCAAGCAGGCGAAGTGGCCGGCGGAGCCCGTCGAGCCGTCGCCGGAAGCCGCGCAGGCCACGGCGACTGGGCAGCTTGCCAGCCAGTTGCAGGGGATGACGCCTGCAGCGGCAACGGCTGCCATGGGGCTCGTGAGCGGCGGTGGCGCAGGCGCTGCGCTGGGCGGGCTGGCGAGTTCCGCGTTGCCGGCTGCGGCGACTGCGCTCGGCGGCGCGGGCGTGGCGTCTGCGTTGCAGACGGCTTCGAGCCTGAGCGGTGCCGCGAAGCAGGTGGCCGGGATGGTGCAGGCTGCACGGCAAGGCGGGCTCGCGGCGCTGGCCGCGCCGGCGGCGAACGCAGCATCCGGGGCGCTGCAGGGCGCATTGCCCGGTGTCGCGGGGATTGCGGGCAAGGGCGCGACGACGGTGGCGTCGGCGGCCGGTGCGACCGGCATGAAGCTGCCGACGAGCGGGTTCGGCGGACCGCTGAAATCCTGAGAGGGCGGTGCATCAACCGTCAAGAACAACTAAATCGCGATTTGAACGAAAAACGACATGGCACAACAACTTCCACCGGGCGCAGAGAAGGAACAGGCTGTTTCCTGGCTCAGTGATATTTCGCCGAAGGATGTCGCGGCGGGGGGCGATCGCTTCAATCAGTGGTTGCTCCGCATCAGCGGCAATCACATTTCGTTCGAGGATCTCAAGACCGTTGCAAGCGCCGTACCGATCATCGGCAACCTGATGGCGTTTTACGATGCGGTGTGCGACATCGTGACGATCATCGAGAAGCGCAGCGCCAATTTGCTCGATTATCTCGGGCTTGCGATCAACCTGATCGGCGTTATTCCAGTTCCGCCGCCGCTGGCGTCGTTCCGCCTGTCGGCGCGGCCGCTGCTCGGGCTCGTGCGCAATCAGTTGCTGGTGTCGCGCGGCAATCTCGGCGCGGCGATCATTTCGGTGCTCGTTACGCACGTCAATGCCGCAGCCGCGACCGAAATCGAAAATTTCCTGAAGACGCTGCAGGACGTTCTTGTCGAGCTGCTGAACGACTGCGCTGCGAAAGCGCAGGAATTGATGGTCGGGCTTGCGACCGGACTGGAACTCGCGCTCAAAGGGCAGCTTTTCGACAGCAGCGCAAACGTGCAGCGTACCAAGCGGATCGCGCGGAAGATGGACGATCGGTCCTGGTACAACCCGATGCTGGTGGTCGACGCGTTCGAGTACGGCTACGAAGGGTCGATCGCGCTGGGCAAGGAGGTCGGGAACGCGACGGCCGGGGCTGCCGCAAAGCTCGCGCCGGATTCGTGGCTGCAACCGTTCCGCGATATCGTTACGTTCCTGAAGACCGAGGCACCGAAGGTCGCGAAGGCGATCCGCGATCTGAACGGCAGCGAAGAGGGCAAGATGCTGTGGCTCATCGCGCAGCTGGTCCAGGCGGTTGCACAGGTACGTTTGCGCGGGAAACCCCACGAAAAGACGGCGGATGTGCCGCCCGGAGGCAAGGGGAAGGCGCGGAACGATCGCCCTCAGGAGCCGGTCGGCATGACCGGGCAGCAAGCGCGAGCGGGCGGTGCGGGCCAAAGTCCATGCAAGGGTTGCCAGATCGGCGCGTCGCCTGCATCGATCGATTTCGCATTCGGCGACGAGACGTTCACGCATACGGATTTCGAACTTCCCGGTGCGTTGCCGCTCGTCTGGGCTCGCACGTATCGATCGCGTCTGTCTGCATACGACGACGGCGAACTCGGCGCGCGCTGGCTTACGCCCTATACGACGCGCATCGATGTCGACGGCGATACGTGGTTCTATCGAGACGCGAGCGGACGCAGCATCGAATATCGCGCGCTTGCCGTCGGTGGCGTGCATGACGATCTCGCGGAGAACCTGACGCTGTCGCGCCTTGACGATACGTGGCTCACGATCGCGTACGGTTACGACGCATTGCACGTGTATGAACGGCGCGGCGATGCATTCCGGCTGGCGATGCAGAAGGATCGCGCGGGCAACACGATCACGCTCGATTACGATGCGCTCGACCGCGTCGCGCGGTTGATCGACGCGAGCGGCAACGTGCTGTCGTTCGAGCACGACAAGCACGGGCGGATCGCGCTGATCGAGCAAGTGCTCGATGGCGGCGAGCGTCGCACGCTTGCGCGCTACGCATACGATGACCAAGGCGATCTCGTGCGCGCTACCGATCGGCACGGCAACGCGTGGAGCTATGAGTACCATCGACATCTCATCACCCGCTACACCGATCGTACCGGCCGCGGGATGACGCTCGAATGGGACGGTGCAGACGCTGACGACAACGCAAATGCGAAATGCGTGCGCGAGTACGCGGACGACGGCAGCCTCGACATTCGTCTTGCGTGGCATCCGAACATTCGTCTCACCTACGTGACCGACGCGCTCGGTCAGATGACGCGCTACTACTACAACATCAACGGCTACGTTTACCGGATCGCCTATCCCGACGGAAACGAGGAATGGTTCCGGCGCGACGCGCACAACAATCTGACGCTGCACATTCTGCAGGACGGCAGCATCGAGCAGATGAGGTACGACGCGCGCGGCAACCTCACGTGGCACGAGCGTCCGGACGGCAGCATTGTCGAGATGGGTTACGACGACAAGGACCAGATGGTTCGGCTCGTCGATCCGAACGGCCATGTCTGGCAGCGCAAGTACGACGATGCGGGCAATCTCGTCGAGGAGATCGATCCGCTCGAGCACTCGACGAAGTACGCATACGGCGACAAGGGATTGCCGACGCAAATTACCGATGCGAAGGGGGGATCGAAAGCGCTCGAATACAACGCCGCGGGGCAATTGACGAGCTACACGGATTGCTCCGGCAAGAAGACCGAGTGGCGGTACGACGACATCGGACGTGTGATTGAGGCAAAGGACGCTGCTGGTGGTGTGACGGCCTACGGCTATGGCCCGAATGGGAAATTGGCCGAGATACGTTCGCCCGCCGGTGTCGAGCAGGTGCATTACGACGCGGAAGGCCGGTTGTTGCGACATACCGATCAACTCAATCGCTCCACGAGATACAGCTATGACGCGGTCGGTCGCATTGCGAGCCGCGCCGATGTGCTTGGGCAGACGATTGCGTATCGCTATGACCGTCTCGGTCGGTTGACCGCGCTGACCGATGCGAACTTTGCGACGTATCAGTTTCACTACGATCCGGCGGGGCGATTGATTGAGGAAATCGGCTTCGACGGTAAGTCGACGCGCTATCAGTACGATCGAGAAAGCGGCAGCCTCGTATCCATTGATGAAGCGGGTTGCGTGAGGTCGATGGACCTCGATGCAAATGGCCGCCTGCTGAAGCGTATGTCGGGTGAAAGCGAAGAGCGGTTTGCCTACGATCCGAGCGGGCGACTGATCGACGCGGTGAACCGGTACAGCCGCGTGCAGTTCTTCTTCGATCCGGTTGGCAATCTTGTGCGCGAACATCATGCCTACGATCTGTTCGGGGAGCGGCGCAGCTACATCTGGCATCACGAATACGACGAACTCGGCAATCGGCGGCGGACCGTGCGTCCGGATGGTCATGCAGTCGACTGGCTAATGTATGGCTCGGGGCATGTGCACGGGATGCTGCTGGATGGCCAGGAACGGGTGCAGTTTGAGCGCGATGACCTGCACCGCGAGACGGTGCGGGAACTGTCGAACAAAGTCGGGCAGCGCACGCACTATGATCCGGCGGGACGTATGCTGCAACAGACGGTGCAGCGGTCGACGTCACCCGCACCGCTGGCCGAGAGGCGTTATCGCTATGACGCGGTGGGGCAACTGTCGCGGATCGAGGATAGCCGCAAGGGCGGGACGGACTATCGGTATGACCCGGTGGGGAGACTGATCGAGGCGATTAGCCCGGTTGCGAAGGAACGGTTCTCGTTCGATCCTGCGAGTAACATCATCGATCCGCCGCAGACGACAGAGGCGCTTGCGCCGCGGCGAAGCCCGGTGAGGCCGGAAAGCACGTTGCCGGCCGAGGTGCCGAAAGTACTCGGTAACCTGCTGAAGGCGTATGCGGGAATGCACTTCGAATACGACGCTCGGGGGAACTTGATCCGCAAGCGTACGCCAGCCGGCGAGCAGGAATACGAGTGGGACGAGTTCAACCGCTTGTTGGCGGCGCGTGTTGCCGAGACATCGCGGCAGAGTCAGTCGCGGTACTTCTATGACGCATTCGGCCGCCGGATCGCGAAGGAGGTGAACGGCGAGCGGACGGTGTTCGGGTGGGATGGCGATACGCTTGCGTACGAAAGTGACGGGGAACGCGGTACGCACTACATCTACGAGCCGGGGACATTCGCGCCGCTGGCGCAGTACGTGGCCGAGCCGGTCGAGGGAATCGCGACGCCGGTGTGGAAGAGCACCGATCGGTACGTACCGGAGGACGATCCGCTGCAAAAGGTGCCGGAGCGTCGGGCGGATGCCAAACTGTTCTATTACCACTGCGACCAGATCGGGACGCCGCAGTTGCTGACGGATGACGACGGTGACGTCGTGTGGGAGGCGTCGTACAAGGCGTGGGGTGAAGCGCGGGAAGTGATCGCGCGGGCATCGAAGGCCGCCGCGGGAATCGTGCCGAGGAATCCGTTGCGGTTCCGAGGGCAGCAGGCGGACGAAGAGACGGGGCTGCACTATAACCGGCACAGGTATTACGACCCGAACTCGGGGCGGTTCATCAGCAACGACCCGATTGGCCTTGAAGGCGGCATCAACGTCTATCAATATGCGCCCAATCCGATTCAATGGATCGATCCGCTAGGGCTCGCGAAATGTCCCTGCGCAGACGACTGCGAGAAGATTCTAGCCGACGAAGGAGTGGTAACCGGGAGGCACGGGAACCTGAGAAAGATCGGCGGCCAGCAAGACTCCCATCACATTTACCAAGATGCAGCCGTGAATGGTCTGCCGAACTATGATTACAACGACGCCCCAGCGATCAGTTTGCAGGGACGAAACGCTGACGGTACCACTCGCGGAACGCCGCACTACCGCGCGAACCGGACTCAGGACAACGCGTCTCTTGCCGGCACCTTAGGAAGCGAGACTGTAGTAGCCTTCAACTCACTGAAGGCCGCCGGGCTAAGCCCCAAAGCGGCTAAGTGCGCTGTCTTACGCGCACGAGGCTATTTCTCCAGCATTGGTGCAAATGCCGGTTCTGGGACGAGCACACCATCGAAACGAATGAGGCTGAAATGACCCCATCATTGAACGATCAGGCTTATAAAGTGATTTCCGAATTCCTTGGCGCACTCAACTCGATGGACAAGCATCTACTGGAGTCGACGTTCGGGGTCACCGAACCGATTCTCGATGAGATATGCGAATCGCTCGACGACTATTTTGGAAGAAAACCTAGTATCAGCTTAGCGCCGATTGAAGTGGCTTTCTCGGGCAAGAAAGGATCGAGACCATACATTGATCTCTTCGAGATGGACGACGGTCAATCCTGGGGCGCGGAATGCATTCTTTGGGTGGATGGGAAGGCACAGGAGCCCATTTTGCACGTCGAACTGAGCGGTAAGGGTGATGACCTGAACCTAAAGTACAAGTACATCGGTTCGTAGGTGGAGCAGTAGCTGACCGCGGACGATGGCGATGTGGTGTCGGAGGCGATGACAGCCCACGCAAAGAAGACCGAAGACGTTCTACGACTCCATGCTCACGCGTGATGAAGTGTGCGCAATTGGGATATCAAACTGGAAGATTGGACTGGTGAAGTCACCTATGCGAATAGTTATTGTGCCTTTAATCCTTCTCGCGCTTGCGACAGCTTCACATGCTTACGATTTTCGGCCAAGAGCCGCCGCCTCCCCTGATCTGACGCATCCAAAGCTCTTCAAAGCCAACGGCCTGAGCTTCCAGCTCCCTGCGGACTGGAAGGTCACGGCAAACGATCGACTCCGGGACGCCGATGGCCGGGGCGTCAGTATCGAAGCCGACAAGTCCGCACTCGAAGTACTGAATCTGGACGTTGTTGTTCAGGTGCTGAGAACCAAGGTCGCACCTTCGTTCGAAGGTACTGCGCAATATCTTTACGAGAGCCAGGTGGACGACAAGTCCGCTCAATACACGAAGCCGGACTTTGCGCCGATCATGCTGAGCGACAAATACCCAGCGCTCGCTTCGCGCTATACGCACAAGATCTTCAACGACGATGAGCTCTATGCGCATCGTCTCGATCTCGTCACCAGCAAGGTCTGCGGCAAAGGTTGGACCTGCGTTGTCTTCTCGTCGGGATTGGCTGCTAACGAGAGCGCTGCGAAGCAAGGTATGGCCAAGATCTATGAAACGATCCGCTATCAACCTTGATACAGCGCGATCGATTCGCACGCGCCGTGACAGTTTTCGTGGCCGTTCAGTCCTCACGAGAAAGCAGCCGAGCAGGCCGCGTCTGTTTCGGGGTGGCATCCGCATATCGTGACGCGGCGGGGCATCGTCAACGTGTCCTGCCCGGGCGAGCGTCGGAACCGTCAACGTTCGAAACGTCGAGTGTCGAATTTCGCGGTTCATTGGCATAATCACGGCCTTTGACGATACGGATGCGCTGGATGCCACTGTTTCGCGTTCCAGGTGCCGCAGGGCGATAGAACACATCCGACGAACCCTCAGGGATTCGTTGAGGGCACCTAGGTGAAGCGTTCCCGTGCAGCGTGATTCGAATCGGCAGCCGCTTTTATCCGATGCTACGAACGTAATGCCTACCTCGACCGATACGGCGACTGCAGTTAGCCTGAAACAAGTCCTCGAAACCCCCGGCGATTTCTCCGGATGGCTCTGCCTGCCGCCGATGCCGTGGACGCCCGATACCGAGGGCGCATTCTCCGACGACACGAAGGACGCTGACGAAGACACGGCGCCCGTCATCGCAACCCAACCCGGCTGGCAGATCACATTGAACAGCTCAACGATCGAGGACATCGTGATCAACGCGCATGACCAGATCGACGAACCTACGCTTGCGCAGTTGTTCGATGCGTTCGTGTTCTACGTCGAAAACGACGCATTCATTCTTTTCTGACGACGCGCAACGAGCGCGCCGAAACAAAAAAAGGACCGCTCAGCGGTCCTTTTCCTCATGAGGCGACGCTCTCGCGAAGCACCCATCAAGGCAACGAAATCGTCAAATTAGCCGACTCCGGCCCCACCTTGATCACCTGCGAATAAGGCGCGAGCGCCTGCAGCGTCTTGTCCTTCAGATACGAGTTGAGTCCGAGGAACCCAAGCAGCGCAACCAGCGCAAACACCGCCCCGATCGCCCAAACCGGCACCTCGCGCTTCAACCGGTGCGCGATCTGATCCGGCAACGGCCAGTGCGGCGCAAACGGAGCCCGCTTGCCCTTCATATGCGCGATCTCGTCCCCCAGCCGCGCCGTCAGATAAGCGAGCTTCTCCGGCCCTTCGAGCAGATACTTCCCCTGGAATCCGAGCAGCAGGCACATATGAAACACCTCGAGCGACTGCAGCCGCGCCGCGCCTTGCGCACGACATTCCTCGAGATACTGAAAGAACTTCTCGCCCGCCAACTGCTCGCCGAACAGCACGAGCTGCAGCGGCCGGCGCTCCCAGTCCGTGCGGATCTTGTACTGCGACGACAGCACCATCTCGTCGATGGCCGCGCAGAACGCGAACTTCGCGGCGTACACATCCTCGGCGGCGATATTCAGCTTCTTCGCGCCGCGCTCGAAATCCGACAGGAATTCCTGGATCCGCGTGCTGAACTCGCTCGCGCTGTCCGGCTCGCGGCCGTTCTTGAGCAGGAACAGCATGAAGAAGCCGTCGTACAGCAAGTCGAGCAGCGAACGGGCCTGGAACGCGGAGTCCGTCGACGCCGGGGTATGCATGGGTGCCGGCGCGTTGTCGCCGAACAGGGAAGGCGCGTAGCTCATGATGTGACCGCGATCAGTTCGAACTTCAGGTCATTGATGCCAGTCGGCGCATAGATCATCGCGGACTGGGCCTGCAGCATGCGCTCGTACAGCGCGCCGCGCGAATCGAGCGCGAAGTAGCACGCGCCCGGCCGCACCGGAATCGCGGGCGGCACCTGCGGCGTGTACGACAGCCGCACGCCGGGCATCGCCGACAGCACGAGCTTGTCGACGTCGTCGGGGGCACCGACCTTGAAGCGGGCCGGCACGGCATCGACGAGCTCGACGCTCGGCATGTCCGCGGACACCGCCAGGTAGAACTCGGTCTTGTCGTCGATCTTGCCCGAATCGAGGCGGCCGAGGTGGAACGACGGACGCACCTCGTCGAGCGTGATCGCGAAGTAGCGCGTCGAGATCACGGTGTCGAGCAGTTCGCGCAGCATCAGGTCGAGACGTGCAAAACTCGGCCCCGGATCGTCGTGGCGGTACACGGGCAGGTCGGCGAGCGTATAGCCCTTCGAGAACGTCATCAGCTGGCCCGCGAGGCGCAGCAGTTCCTGGAACAGCCGCTCCGGATGCAGCGCCGCGTGCTGGTGCAGGTGCGCGAGCGTTGCGAACGCGGCGTTCGCGGTATGCAGCAGCCAGAACGACGCGATGTCGCCCGAGCGGAATTCGATGATGTTCTTCGACGGCTCGCGGTGGAACCCGTACAGCGCGTTCACCTTCGCCTGCAGCGCGTCGACCAGCTGGCGCAGCCGCTGGTGCAGGATCGGCGACGCGTCGATCGCGAGGCACGGCGGCACGAAGCTGTCGTCGATCTCGAAACCGGACGTCGCAGTGCGGCGCACGCGCACGAGCGGCACGGACAGCAACTGGTCGCGCGGTTCGCTGTGCGCGATCAGCTTGACCTGCGTCTTCAGGAACGTGATGTCGGCTTCGGCCGCGTCGGTGAAGTTGTCGGCGACGCTCGTCTGCTCGCTGACGAAGCGCGTCATGAAGCCTGCGGCCGGATCGTCGCTGTAGTTGGTGCCGTTCTCGCGCAGCGGGTGCAGCGCGAGATAGAACACGAATTCGTTGATGCCGTCGGGCAGCGTGTCCAGCGCGATCGGCGGCGGCAGGTCATCGGCCTGCGGCGCGGCATACAGCGCGCCGTCCGGGAACACGAGCGCGAGATCGGCAACCCGCAGCACGTTGCTGCCGAGTGCGTCGCGGTCGATGCGCACGGAGCGCACGCCCCAGTTGTACGGCTGGATCGCCTGGATGGACTCGAACAGGCGCGCCTCGTGGTACGCGTCCTGTCGCTGAAAGTGTTGAGGCCGGAGGAACAGCCCTTCCCCCCACAGCACCTTGGCCGAATAACTCATGTCAAATCCGGTTAATGTGGCGTTGCGATGTAATCGATTTGTTCGTGCCCGAATTAAATCGCCAATTGTTAACTCTTGTTAATTGACATTCGTGCGTCATGTTTAACCGCAGGACACCGAGGAAAGCATATTCAGCGGTTGTGAAGGCGCACCCTGTTGCGGTGCGATGACGGTGCCGTCGGTGACCGTCATCGCGCAATTATGCAGGCCGATGATTATGCCGGATTTCTCCGACTTCGCCGGATCGAACGTCAGTTTCCATCGTTGCAGTGCGGGATCGCGGAACAGCGCGACGATGCCGAATGCCTGCGCTTCGCGCGAGACTTTTTCGGTCGCCGTATAGCGCTGGCCCGGAATCAGCGTGATTTCACGCACATTCAGCAGGTCGGCGCCGAGCGCGGCCTTTTCCTTGGTCGGATCGGTGAACGCGTCGAACGGCGCTTGCTGGAACGACGTCGGATCCTTCAGCGCGTAGAGCCGCACGACGAGCGCGAGCGGCTTGTGGTCGGTCGCGGCATTCAGGTTCGGCGCGGCGGCGAGCGTGATCCCGAGATTGCGCGGCGGCTTCTGCGAGTCCGGCAGCTCGGGCTTGCCGATGCCGGCGGCCTGCATCACGGCGCTTGCGGCCGAGCCGAGCAGCGGGGCGGCCGCGCATCCGGCCAGAAGGGCGCAGGCAACCAGCGGCAGCGCGTAGCGAATCATGGACGATCTCATCGTGTTTCCGGCGTGCCGCCTTTATCCCTGTCAAAACTGCCGGGTATTTCCGCGTTCGCCGCGTATCCCCGACATTGAATCGCTCAACTATTAAGCACGCCTGCGTCGCGGCAAGCGCCCGGAAATTTTTTCCGCCACCCGGGCGGCGCGTCGTGCGGCCAGTAAAACTTGCGCATCCCGGCCGAAGGAAAAACCGCCGCGAGCCCGCAGCGAGAGGTCATTCGAGGGGGTAGCGCCCGGTTTTAAAAGGAATTACTCTTCACACGACGATTGAATTATGAAAAATTGATCGGTACTATACCCGCGCGCTTCTTGCAAAGCAAAAGAACCAGATTCTCAACGATTTTAAAACTCACGCGCCGGTGGATATAACGATGAAAGACCGTCTCTTCGCAAAACTGTCTGGGGTAGTGCTGGCTTGCGGCGTGATCGCCGGCTGTGCGAGCCAGTCGACCACGCCGCCGAGCGCCGAGGTTTTCAACAAGTCGCTGGCCGATGCGGACGCCGTTGCGAAGTCGGGTGATCAGGACAAGGCCCTCGGCCTGTACCAGCAGCTCGCGAAGTCGGATCCGACGCGCGAGGAGCCGTGGTCGCGCATCGCGCAGATCCAGTTCGCACAGAACCACTACGGGCAGGCGATCGTCGCCGCCCAGGAAGCGCTGCAGCGCGACGCGACCGACCGGCAGGCGAAGAGCGTGCTGGCCGTCGCCGGCCTGCGGATCGCGACGCAGTCGCTCGGCGAATTGCGCCAGGATGCGTCGCTCGCGGGCGACGCGAAGTCGGACGCGCAGACGCTCGCGAAGCAACTGCGCGACACGCTGGGCGAATCGGCGCTGTTCCCGCCGGAGCAGAAATCGCAAACGAAGAAGATCCGCCGCCCGATTCACCGCCCGAAGGTGGCAGCCGGCGCGGCGGCACCGGCGGACAGCGGCGCCACGACGCCGCCTCCGCCCCCGCCGACGTCGAGCGGCAGCGCGCCGCAGAAAGGCGGCGCCGACCCGTTCAGCGCGCTGCGCAACTGACGCGAAAGCAACTGACGCGAAAACCACAACTAACCTGGGAGCCGTCGATGGCCAAGAAAGAAAGCATTCAGAAAAGCTTGCAGAAAATACGGCCGCCGCGCGTCCAGCTGACCTATGAGGTCGAGAAGGGCGACGCGATCGAGGTGAAGGAACTGCCGTTCGTCGTCGGGGTCGTCGGCGATCTGGCGGGCCAGTCCGAAATCGAGCAGCCGAAGCTGCGCGACCGCAAGTTCGTCAATATCGACCGCGACAACTTCGACGACGTGATGAAGGCGATCGAGCCGCGTGCCGCGTTCCAGGTGGAAAACCGCCTGAGCCCGGAAGGCGGCAAGTTCGCGGTCGACCTGAAGTTCCGCTCGCTGTCGGATTTCAGCCCGGACGAAGTCGTCGAACAGGTCGAGCCGCTGCGCCGCCTGCTCGAGGCGCGCTCGAAGCTCGCCGACCTGCGCAACAAGCTCGCCGGCAACGACAAGCTCGAGGATCTGCTGTCCGAGGTGCTGAAGAACACGCAGCAGCTGCAGGAGCTCGCGAAGGGCACCGGCGGCGACAAAGACGGCGAATGACGACGGAGTGTTGAGATGAACCAGCAAACGGCTGCGGCCCAAGCCAGCGGCGCGGAATACGCCGCCGGGACCTCGTTGCTCGACGACATCGTCGAGAAGAGCAAGGTCGCGAAATCCGATTCCGAGCATGCGCGCGCGAAGGACCTGATCGGCGAACTCGTGCACCAGGTGCTCGACGGCACGGTGATCGTGTCGGACAACCTGTCGGCCACGATCGATGCGCGCGTCGCGGAACTCGACCGCCTGATCTCGACGCAGCTTTCCGCGGTGATGCACGCGCCGGAATTCCAGCGCCTCGAAAGCACGTGGCGCGGGATGGATTACCTGGTCAAGGAAAGCAATACGGGCCAGACGATCAAGATCAAGGCGCTGCACGCACCGAAGCGCGACCTCGTGCGCGATTTCAAGGGGGCGAGCGAGTTCGACCAGAGCGCGCTGTTCAAGAAGGTCTACGAAGAAGAATTCGGCACGTTCGGCGGCTCGCCGTTCGGTGCGCTGATCGGCGATTACGAGATCTCGCGCCAGCCGGAAGACATGTACTTCATCGAGCAGATGTCGCACGTCGCGGCGGCCGCGCACGCGCCGTTCATCGCGTCGGCATCGCCCGAGCTGCTCGGCCTCGAGTCGTTCTCCGACCTCGGCAAGCCGCGCGATCTCGGCAAGGTGTTCGATACCGTCGAATACGCGAAGTGGAAGTCGTTCCGCGACGCCGAGGATTCGCGCTACGTCGGCCTGACGCTGCCGCGCTTCCTCGGCCGCCTGCCGTTCAATCCGAAGGACGGCCAGACCGCGGAGAACTTCAACTTCGTCGAGGACGTCGACGGCACCGATCACGACAAGTACCTGTGGTGCAACGCCGCGTGGGCGTTCGCTGCGCGCCTGACGGCCGCGTTCGACGACTTCGGCTGGTGCGCGGCGATCCGCGGCGTCGAAGGCGGCGGCCTCGTCGAGGACCTGCCGACCCACACGTTCAAGACCGACGACGGCGAAGTCGCGCTGAAGTGCCCGACCGAGATCGCGATCACCGATCGCCGCGAGAAGGAGCTGAGCGACCTCGGCTTCATCCCGCTCGTCCATTGCAAGAACTCAGATTACGCCGCGTTCTTCGCTGCGCAGTCGGTGCAGAAGCCGAAGAAATACAGCACCGACAGCGCGAATGCGAACGCCGTCCTGTCCGCCCAGCTTCAGTACATCTTCTCGGTATCGCGCGTCGCGCACTACCTGAAGGCGATGATGCGGGACAAGATCGGCAGCTTCGCATCGGCGCAGAACGTGGAGACTTTCCTCAACCGGTGGATTTCGCAGTACGTCCTGCTCGACGACAACGCCTCGCAGGAACAGAAAGCGCAATTCCCGCTGCGCGAGGCATCCATACAAGTGTCGGAGATTCCGGGCAAGCCGGGCTCGTATCGTTCGGTCGCATTCCTGCGCCCGCACTTTCAGCTCGACGAACTCTCGATTTCTCTGCGACTTGTCGCTGATCTGCCCAAACCGGCAAATTCATAAGCGAGTAAATCGCCCGGGCGGGCCGCCTGGGTAGGACGTTAAAACCACCTCTTTGGGGAGTCGAAGGGCCATGTTACATATGCACTTGCAGTTTGGTAGTCCGGCGGTGAAGGGCGAATCCGCGGACAAAGACCATCAGGGCTGGATCGAACTGAAATCGTGGGATCACTCGATCGTTCAGCCGCGTTCGGCAACCGCATCGACCGCTGGCGGTCACACGATGACGCGTTGCGAGCACGGCGACATGATTTTCACGAAGGAAATCGATTCGTCGAGCCCGCTGCTGTACCAGCACGCTTCGGGCGGCACCACGTTCGACGAGGTGACGGTCCATTTCTCGCGCGCAGACGGTGAAGGCAAGCGCGTGCAGTATCTGGAAGTCAAGCTCAAGTACGTGATCATCTCGAGCATCGCCCCGAGCGTTCGCGAAGAAGGTCTGCCGCTCGAGACGTTCTCGCTGAAGTACGCGGCCGTGCAGTGGAAGCAAACCCAGCAGAAGATCGGCGGCAACCAGGGCGGCAACACGCAGGGCGCCTGGAGTCTGACGAAGAACGACAAGACCTACGCGGTCTAAGGTCGGTTGCGGCAACGGGGCGCACGGCGTCCCGTTGCCGTTTTCGTAGTTCATACCGGCCGATGAAACGATTCGAACCCAGTTTTCTCGACAAGCTGTTCGACGACGAACCGCACCTGCCGGCCTCGGCAGCGATGCGGCAATTGTCGCTGGACGAGCTCAAGACCACGGTCGCCCGCGACGTCGAGGCGATCCTCAACACCCGTATCGCGCACACCGAGAACGAGCTGGCCGCGCTGCCGGAATGCCAGAAGTCGGTGCTGACCTACGGGTTGAACGATTTCGCGGGGCTGAGCCTCGCGAGTCACTACGACCGCGCGTTCATCTGCAAGTCGATCCAGCAGGCCATCGCGCGCCATGAGCCGCGCCTGCAGCAGGTACAGGTGACGTTCGAGCTGAACGAGCAGGCGACCAATGCGCTCTACTTCGCGATCCAGGCGCTGCTCGTCGTGCACCCGGCCGAGGAGCCGGTGAATTTCGACGCGATGCTGCAGCCGTCGACGCTGCAGTATTCGGTCACGCGCGCACGCGCCGCGAGAATGCAGTAAATCAAGCCGCCGAGCGGGCCGGACCGCCCGGTGGTCGATCAGGTCCGGCAGGAAATATTGAGGTTCGGGGTCGTCGATGGAAGAATTGCTGCCGTATTACGAGCGCGAATTATCGTTTTTGCGGCGCTATTCGCGAGATTTCGCCGAACGCTATCCGAAGATCGCGGCGCGGCTCGCGTTGTCCGGCGAGCATTGCGAGGATCCTCACGTCGAGCGGATGATCGAGTCGTTCGCGCTGCTCGGCGCGCGCATCAACAAGAAGCTCGACGACGACTACCCCGAATTCACCGAAGCGCTGCTGGAAGTGCTGTATCCGCACTACCTGCGGCCGTTCCCGTCGTGCTCGATCGCGCAGTTCACGCCGGCGTCGCCCGGCCAGCAGACCGAGCCGGTCGTGATCGGCCGCGGCACCGAGTTGAAGAGCCGCCCGATCCGCGGCGTGCAGTGCCGCTTCCGCACCGCCTACGACGTGACGCTCGCGCCGATCCGCATCTCGGAAGCGCGCTACACGCCGGTCGCGCTCGCGCCGAGCGCGACGGTGCTGCCGTCCAACGCGACGGGCGTGATCTCGATCACGTTCGAGTCGCTCGCTGCGCAGCTCGATCTCGGCGCGCTGAAGGTGCCGACGCTGCGCGCGCATCTGCACGGCGAGCAGTCGTTCGTCGCCGCGCTGACCGACTGCCTGTTCGTCAACGTGCTCGGCGCGTATGTCGAGCCCGAACGCAACGGCCGCTGGACCGCGCTGCGCAAGCTGCCGATCGAGCAGGCCGGCTTCGACGAAGACGACGCATTGATCGATTACCCGGCGAAATCGCATCCCGCGTATCGCCTGCTCACCGAATACTTCGCGTTCCCCGACAAGTTCGATTTCGTCGATTTCGACCTCGCGGCGATCGCGCGCGCGTCGGGCCGCTGCCAGCGCGCGACGCTGCATCTGGTGCTGCAGGACGTGCGCAGCGATTCGCACGTCGCGCGGCTGCTCGAGCTGCTGACGGCAAGCCACTTCCGGCTGTTCTGCACGCCGATCGTCAACCTGTTCCGCCAGCACGGCGAGCCGATCCGCATCACGCACCGCGCGGTGTCCTACCCGGTGATCGCCGAGGCGCGCCGCGCGTTCGCGTACGAGGTGTACTCGATCGACTCGGTGAAGCTCGTCAGGCAGCAGGCGCATGAGGAATCGGTGATCGAGTTCCGGCCGTTCTATTCGCTGCATCACGGCGAAGCGGCGCGGATCGGCCACTACTGGTTCGCGCGCCGCAACGACTGGGTCGCGCAGAAGAGCCCCGGCTACGAAACCGAGATCTCGATCGTCGACATCGACTTCGAGCCGACGTCGCCGCAGACCGACACGCTGAGCCTCGACCTCACCTGCACGAACCGCGACCTGCCGGCGATGCTCGCGTTCGGCCTCGAAGGCGGCGACCTGTTCCAGGAAGGCGGCGCGCAGACCAGCGGCATCTCGATGCTGCGCCGCCCGACGCAGAGCGTGCGCTTCGAGCGCGGCCGCGCCGCGCACTGGCGGCTCGTGTCGCACCTCGCGCTCAATCACGTGTCGCTGGTCGCGCACGGCCTCGCGCCGCTGAAGGAAATGCTGACGCTGTACGACCTGCGACGCACGGCCGTGTCGATGCGCCAGATCGACGGCCTCGCCGGCATCGAGCAGCGCGGCGCCGTGCAGTGGCTGCCCGGCAAGCCGTTCGCGACCTTCGTGCGCGGCATCGAGATCCGCCTGACGATCGACGAGGAACACTTCGTCGGCGCGAGCCTCGCGTCGTTCGTGCGCGTGCTCGACAGCTTCTTCGGGCTTTACGTCCACCTCAACAGTTTCGTTCAACTAGTCGTCGTGTCGAAACGCACCGGCGAGGAGATCATCCGATGCAAGCCCCGGACCGGCGAATCGATCCTGGCGTAGTCGACGCGCTGCTCGACGAGCCGCACCGCTTCGAATTCTTCCAGGCGGTGCGCGTGCTCGAAGGGCTGTTCGCGCGGCAGGCGTCGGATGCGCCCGGCGCATGGCGGCAGGGCGACGTCGTCGCGCAGCGCATCGAATTCCGCAACACGCTGTCGCTCGGTTTTCCGCCGAGCGAGATCGAGGGCGCGCGCTCGTTTGGCGACGACGGCACGCTGCTCGACTCGGGCGAGCAGCGCGGCGCGGCGCTCGCGGCCGGCGAGCTCGGCCACGTCGAGCTGACGCCCGCGTTCTTCGGGCTGCTCGGCGGGCAGGGTGCGCTGCCGCTGCACTACACCGAGCAGATCGTCGCGCGCGAGCACCTGAAGCGCGACCACGCGGCGCGCGCGTTCTTCGACGTGTTCTCGAACCGCGCGACCGCGCTGTTCTATGCGGCGTGGAAGAAATACCGGCTGCCGTTCCATTACGAGCTCGATCGCGACGAGCGCTACCTGCCGCTGCTGCTCGCGATCGCGGGCGTGCCGAGCGACGAGGTGCGCGACAGCCTCGCGGCCGGCGCGGGCGGCGTGCTCGACGAAGCCGTTGCCGGCTACGCGCTGGCCGCGCGGCACCGGCCGATGTCGGCCGCGTACCTGCAGCGCACGCTGTCCGACTATTTCCGCGTGCCGGTGAAGATCGACCAGTTCGTCGGCAAGTGGTACGACGTGCCGCCCGACCAGTTGAGCGTGCTCGGCGAGGTCAACGCGGTGCTCGGCGCGACGGCGCTGGTCGGCGAACGCGTGTGGCAGCGCGACATGCGCGCGCGGATCGTCGTCGGCCCGCTGTCCAAGCGCGACTACGAGGCGTTCCTGCCCGGCGGCGCGCACGCCGTCGCGCTCGAACGGATGCTGACGCTGCTCGCCGGCGTCACGCTCGAATACGAGGTGAAGCTGGTGCTGAAGCGCACCGAGGTCGGCGCGAGCGTGCTCGGCGCGGGCTCGCGGCTCGGCTGGGACGCGTTCCTCTGCACGCGCGACGCGATCGAGGATCGCTCGGACGCCCGCTACGAACTGCACGTGATTCACTGATTCCTAACGACAACAAACACGCAATCGAACCTGAGATCGACGCCATGAGCACGCCTCTGAAGACCCTGATCACGAAACTGAACCCGCTGTGCCGGCACGCGGCCGAGCGCGCGGCGAGCGCGTGCCTGGCGCGCGGCCACTACGAGGTCGATCTGGAGCACCTGTTCCTCGCGTTGCTCGAGGAGCCGGCGGGCGACCTGCCGCTCGCGCTGCGCGCGAGCCGCGTCGATCCGCATGCGCTGCGCGCGGATCTCGAGCGCGAGCTGACGCGCCTGAAGACCGGCAACACGCGTACGCCGGTGTTCTCCGTGCACCTGATCGCGCTGTTCGAACAGGCGTGGCTGATTGCATCGCTCGATTCGCAGCTCGGCCGCATCCGTTCGGGGCACCTGCTGCTCGCGCTGCTGACCGCGCCGGACCTCGCGCAGTTCGCGCAGCGGATGTCGTCGCAGTTCGCGGAAGTGAACGTGACGGACCTGAAGCACAAGTTCGACGAGATCGTGGCAGGGTCGAGCGAAGCCGAGCCGCGCCAGGCCGATACCGACGACGGCGGCGTGGCGCCGGCCGTCGACGGTGCCGCGCCCGCGGCCGGCCCGTCGAAGACGCCCGCGCTCGACACGTACACGACCAACCTCACGCAGCGCGCGCGCGACGGCAAGATCGATCCGGTGATCGGCCGCGAAGCCGAGATCCGCCAGGCGATCGACATCCTGATGCGCCGCCGCCAGAACAACCCGATCATGACCGGCGAGGCCGGTGTCGGCAAAACCGCGGTCGTCGAGGGCCTCGCGCTGCGTATCGCGGCCGACGACGTGCCGCCGCCGCTCTCCGGCGTCGCGCTGCACGTGCTCGACATGGGGCTGCTGCAGGCCGGCGCGAGCGTGAAGGGCGAGTTCGAGAACCGGCTGAAGAGCGTGATCGACGAAGTGAAGAAGAGCGCGCATCCGATCATCCTGTTCATCGACGAGGCGCACACGATCATCGGCGCGGGCGGCCAGGCCGGCCAGAACGATGCGGCGAACCTGCTGAAGCCGGCGCTTGCGCGCGGCGAGCTGCGCACGATCGCCGCGACGACGTGGAGCGAATACAAGAAGTACTTCGAGAAGGACGCGGCGCTCGCGCGGCGCTTCCAGGTCGTGAAGGTCGAGGAGCCGAGCGAGCCGCTCGCGGCCGCGATGCTGCGCGGCATGTCGGGCCTGATGGAGAAGCACTTCAACGTGCGGATTCTCGACGACGCGATCACCGAGGCCGTGCGCCTGTCGCACCGCTACATCAGCGGCCGCCAGCTTCCCGACAAGGCGATCAGCGTGCTCGACACCGCATGTGCGAAGGTCGCGCTCGCGCACAGCGCGACGCCGGCCGCGATCGACGACACGAAGAAGCGCATCGAGCGGATCGATGCGGAAATCGCGTCGCTGGAACGCGAGGCAGCGGGCGGCGCGCCGCACGACGAGCGGCTCGGCGAGCTGCGCGGCGCGCGCGACACGGCGCTGGAGCAACTCGCAAAGGACGACGCGCGCTACGAAGCCGAGCGTGCGATCGTCGCCGAGATCACCGAATTGCGCGACACGCTCGACAAGGCGCGCGGCCCGTCCGAGGACGGCCAGCCGGTCGACGTGCAGGCGACGCGCGACAAGCTCGCGGAGCGCGTCGCGGCGCTGCACGCGCTGCAGGGCGGCGAGCCGATGGTGCCGCTGCAGGTGGACGGCCACGTCGTCGCCGAGATCGTCGCTGCGTGGACGGGCATTCCGCTCGGTCGGATGGTGAAGGACGAGATCGACACCGTGCTGAACCTGCAGCCGCTGCTGACCGCGCGCGTGATCGGCCAGGACCACGCGCTCGACGCGATCGCGCAGCGCGTGCGCACCGCGACCGCGAACCTCGAGGATCCGAACAAGCCGCGCGGCGTGTTCATGTTCGTCGGGCCGTCGGGCGTCGGCAAGACCGAGACGGCGCTCGCGTTGGCCGACATCCTGTACGGCGGCGAGCGCAAGATGGTCACGATCAACATGAGCGAGTACCAGGAAGCGCACAGCGTGTCGGGCCTGAAGGGCTCGCCGCCCGGCTATGTCGGCTACGGCGAGGGCGGCGTGCTGACCGAGGCCGTGCGCCGCAACCCGTATTCCGTCGTGCTGCTCGACGAGGTCGAGAAGGCGCACCCCGACGTGCTCGAGATGTTCTTCCAGGTGTTCGACAAGGGCACGATGGACGACGCGGAAGGGCGCGAGATCGATTTCCGCAACACGCTGATCATCCTGACGTCGAACGTCGGCTCGTCAGCGGTGATGCAGGCGTGCCTGAACAAGCCGGCCGAGGAGCTGCCCGATCCGGACGCGCTCGCCGAGACGCTGCGCCCGCAGTTGTACAAGACGTTCAAGCCCGCGTTCCTCGGCCGGATGAAGGTCGTGCCGTACTACCCGATTTCCGACGACGTGCTGGCCGAGATCATCGAGCTGAAGCTCGAGCGGATCCGCCGCCGGATCGACGCGAACCACAAGGCCGCGTTCGAATGGGACGAGTCGCTCGTCGAGGCAGTGCTCGCGCGCTGCACCGAGGTCGATTCGGGTGCCCGTAACGTCGACCATATCCTGAACGGCACGCTGCTGCCGGAGATCGCGGGCCACGTGCTCGGCCGGATCGCCGACGGCGAGGCCATCGCGCGCATCGCGGTGCGCGCGGACGAGGCGGGCGAATTCGCGTACACCGTCGAATGAGCCCCGCGCGCGACATCTCATGCATCAACGGATTCACTGAACCATGCCGATCAATCTCCCCGAGCTGCTGACGCCGATCAGCGACACGTCGCCCAGCGGCGACGACCTGCTGTTCTCGAACGAATTCGACGCGATCCAGGACGCGCGGCGCTACGACGATCCGACGCTCGACCAGGGCGAATGGGTGACCGAGATCAAGGAGGCCGACTGGGGCTTCGTCGTCGACCATGCGGGCGAGCTGCTGCGCACGCGCACGAAGGACCTGCGGCTCGCCGTGTGGCTGACCGAGGCGCTCGCGCTCGAGGACGGCGTCACCGGCCTCACCGAAGGCTATGCGCTGCTCGAGGGCCTGTGCCGCGAGTTCTGGGACACCGTGCACCCGCTGCCCGAAGGCGACGACACCGAGTACCGGCTCGGCAACGTCGCGTGGCTGGCCGGCCGCACGGCCGAGCTGCTACGCGCGGTGCCGTTGACGGACGGCGCGTCGAACGCGTTCAGCACGCTCGACTGGGAAGTGGCGCAGCACGTCGCGCAGTCGATCAAGCGCGACCCCGAACACGCGGACGACATCGCGCGCGGCAAGCCGTCGATCGACCAGATCGATGCGTCGCGGCGCGTGACGTCGATCGCGTTCTACACGGCGCTGCTGGCGAACCTGAAGGCATTCGAATTCGCGCTCGATGCGTTCGAGGAGCGGCTCGTCGAGCGCGCGGGCGATTCGGCGCCGAGCTTCCGGCAGGCGCGCGACGCGTTCGAGACCGTGTACCGGCTCGCCGAGCGCTTTGCGCGCGAGCAGGGCTATACGGGCAGCGCGCCGCACACGCAGGCGGCGCAGCAGGCGCAGCCCGAGCGCATCGAGCCGGTATTCGGCAATTCGATTCAGACCGAGGAGACCCACGTGCAGTCGCAGACCGCTCCGCGTCCTCCGGTGACGCAGATGATCGCCGGCATCCAGAACCGCGCGCAGGCCGTCGACCAGTTGCGTGCGGTGGCGCGTTATTTCCGCCAGACCGAGCCGCACAGCCCGGTCGCGTACCTTGCCGACAAGGCGGCCGAATGGGCCGACATGCCGCTGCACAAGTGGCTCGAGAGCGTCGTGAAGGACGACGGCTCGCTGTCGCATATTCGCGAGCTGCTGGGGGTGAGGCCGGACGAGCAGTCGTGAGCGGCTGCCTGTTGACCTGAGAGCGCGTGCCCGGCGGGCTCGCGGCAGACAAGAACAGGATTGACGCATGAACGTGAGCGAACTGGCACAGGCGATTCGCGGTGGCCTGATTCAGCAGGACCGCCTGCTGAAGGTGGACATTCCGTCGTTACCGAACAATGCGCTCGTGCCGCGTCGGGCCGTGACCCGTTCCGAACTGGGGCGCGATTTCAGCGTCTCGCTCGATCTCGTTTCCACCGCGAGCGACATCGAGCTCAAGACGCTGATCGCGAAGCCGATGACGCTGTGGATCCAGCAGGCGAACCAGTCGTATTTGCCGATCAACGGTTATATCCATACGGCGCGCAGGCTCGGCGCGGACGGCAGCCTGTCGAGCTACCAGCTGACTTTCGCGTCGTGGATGCACTTCCTCAAGTTCCGCAGCGACATGCGGTACTGGCAGGACCAGAGCGTCGACGCGATCCTCGCCGATGTGTTCGACGCGCATCCGCAGGCCAAGGGGTGGTATCAGTTCGCGCTGTCGAAGCCATTGCCGTCGCGCTCGTACTGCCGTCAGAGCGAAACCGACTGGAACTTCGTGCATCGCCTGATGGAAGACGAAGGGCTGTTCGGTTTCTGGCGGCATAGCGAGGACGGCAACGCGCACACGCTCGTCGTGACCGATGACCTGCATGCCGTCGATGAACTGTCGCCGAAAACCGTCAGGTTCGACCACTCGGGAACGGGTAGCGAAACCGCCGGCTTCACGCAATGGGCAGCGTCGCGGACCTTGCAGAGCACGTTGCATACGACGCGTACGTTCGACTATAAGTCGCCGTCCTCGCCGGGCAACCCGAACGGCACGACGTTGCCGACGAAGGCCGGTCAAGGGGATCTGCCGGGCCAGGCCGAAATCTACGAATACACCGGGGCGTATACGTATGCAGGCCAGGACCGCGGCGAACATCTGTCGAAGATTCGCCTCGAAGAATGGGAGTCGCGCGCGAAGCGCTTCTTCGGCGTGGGCGGCGTGCGCGGGATCGACGCCGGCCGGCGCTTCACGCTGGCGGATCACCCCGAGCACGACCGCGATGCGGCGCAAGACCGGGAATTCGCGGCATTGAAGGTGTCGCGGTACATCGAGAACAACCTGCCGATCTCGGACCGCGAAGCGAATTTTCCGCACAGCCTCCAGGATCGGCTTGCGCAGGTGAAAGCCGGCCACGGTGAGGCGGCCGCATTCGAAGTCGGGCATGACGACGGTTCGGCCGGGTTCTATCTCGTCGAAGTCGAAGCGCAACGCGCGGCCGTGCCGTATCGCAGCCCGTTCGAGCACCGGAAGCCCGCGATGCAGCTCGAAACGGCCGTCGTCGTCGGGCCGAAGGGCGAGGAGGTCTACACGGACGCACTGAACCGGATCAAGGTCATGTTCGTCTGGGACCGGCAGAGCGACGGTCGCGAAAACGCGTCGTGCTGGGTGCGCGTCGTGCAGTCGGATACCGGCGGCGGTTATGGTGGCGTTCATATTCCGCGGGTCGGCGAGGAGGTGATGATCGGCTACATCGGCGGGGACTGCGACCGGCCGATCGTGATGCATCGCGTCTATAACGGCGCCGCCAAGCCGCAGTGGCATAGCGACGGAATCCTGTCGGGCTTCCGGTCGAAGGAGTATGCGGGATCGGGTCACAACGAGATGGTGCTCGACGACGCGACCGGGCAGAACCGGGCGCGCCTGTTCAGCAGCAGCGCGAATTCGCTGCTGCATCTCGGCTATCTGATCGAACAGAGCGGCAACACGCGCGGCGCATATCTCGGCTCGGGTTTCGACCTGCGCACGGATGCTTACGGTGCGGTGCGTGCGGCACAAGGGCTGTATGTCACGACGCATCCGAAGCAGGCGAACAGCCAGCCGCTCGATGTGAGCGAAGCGCAGCAGCAGCTCGCCAATGCCGACGGGTTGCTCGAGTCGATGTCGCAGGTCAGTGAAATGCATCAGGCCGAAAGCCTCGGTACCGGGCACGATGCGCTGAAGCAATTCGCCGATGCCACGAAGAACAGCGTGGCGGGGGCGTCATCGGGCGGCAGGACCGCCGGCGGCGGGACGGGGAGTGCGAATGCGTTCAAGGAGCCGGTGATGCTGTTCGCGAGCCCGGCGGGGATCGGGATGGCGTCGCAGCAGAGCGTGCACCTGTCTGGCGATCAGCAGGCCAACATCGTCAGCGGCCAAAGCACCTTCATCACCAGCGGGAAGTCGTTGATCGCCGGTATCAGGGATCGCATCAGCCTGTTTGCCCAGAATGCCGGGATCAAACTGTTCGCGGGCAAGGGCAAGGTCGAGATTCAGGCGCATGCGGACAGTATCGAGATGACCGCGCAGAAGGTCGTCAAGATCGTGTCGTCGACCGAGAACGTCGACGTGGCCGCCAAACAGGAGATCCTGCTGACCTCAGGCGGCGCGTACGTGCGGATCAAGGGCGGCAACATCGAGATTCACGCGCCGGGGAAGATCGACATCAAGGGCGCCCAGCACGCATTCAGCGGCCCGACGAGCATGCCGTATCCGCTGCCCGCCATGCCGGGCGGCACGTGCAAGCAATGTGTGCTGAATGCGCATAGCGGGCGCGAATCGATGGTCGAGGCGGATTGATGGGTGACGTGAGCAACATCGGCAACGCGGGCGATGGGAGCGATGCAGCCGACATGAGCGAGGCCGTCGACGCCGCGCCGAATCCGCGGGAGCCGGAATGGCCGGCATTTCTGGAGGCGCTGAAGGCGTCGCTGACGGGCGAGACCAGCGAGGGCCGGCCGATGCGACTGTACGCGATCGTCGATACGCGCGGTTATCAGGAGCTGGATACGCAGCTCGTGACGGTGCACGGCCTGCGCTACGCGTCGCTCTGGACGGATACCGGTCTCGACGCCTATACGGATATCGCACCGTACCTGATTGCCTTCGACCGCCAGGCACTCGACGACGAGGGAGGCGAGCAACATCGGCTGCTGCGTCAGCTGTGGCTGGATGCGGTCGATCTGCACGCGGTGACGTGGCTGTGGTCGACGTGGTCGTTCGATGCGCTCGATGCGCATCTGCGCAGATATGTGAAGTACGCGCTGCCGAACGGTCGCGCGTATTACCTGTTCTTCTTCGACAATCATGTATTCGGACGGCTACGGCTGGTGTGGAGCGATACGCAGGCGCAGCAGTTCGCTGCGCCGTTCGGCGAGATCCGCTATCGCAATCGGCGGCTTGAGGAGGTCGTGTGGCGCAACGATGCGCCGGCGTCTGCCGGGGCCGCGCAGGCAGGCGATGTGCAGGGCTTGAGCGAAAAGCAGCATGCGCAACTGATCGAACTCGGCTATTCGGACAAGCTCGTGCTGAAGTTTCGCGAGACGATGGCGGCGGCGGTCGATCACCTGTCCGATGGCGAACTGTACGAGCAGGTTGTCGAGCAACTCGATCGCGCAGCGGGGCACGGGATCTCCGGCGAAGCGGAGCTGCTCTGCTACGTGGTGATGGGCGTGCAGGTTGCACCGAAGTTCGACGAGCATCCGGCGGTCAAGGCGAGCCTCGAAGCGGCGTCACGCGGGGAAACCGGCGTCGACACGGCGCTGATGGCGATCGACGATGCGACGTGGGATGCGATTCGCGATGCGCATGAGCGGGAATTGCTGGAGGCGCGCGGTGGCGTGGCGTAGGTCGGTGCTGGCGGTGGGCCTGGTTGCGGTGGCTTGGAGCGCGTGCGGGAAATCGGAGCCGGTGTATAGCGGGATTTCGGTGATCGCTCACAACTATCTGCCGTACAACCTGGATGGATTTACGATCAGCGATGCTTACGGAAACAAGGCGGGTGGTGGGAATAGCTTGCCGGGTGGCGGAGGGGGAGTGACTTGTTGCTACAAGCTCCAAGGTACTGAGTTCACGGTCAAATGGAACTATGTCGACGTCGACCAGTGGCACAAAGGTAACGAGGAGACGCTTCACGCCGAGGCAAAGGTCGTAATGCCGCCATCGCAGGCACCGGAGAAGGTGGGCGATCGAATTATCGAGGTTCATTTTTACCCCGATCGTCACGTCGAGCTGCAGTTTCCCGGCGCACTGATGGATGCGTCACGCATTCCGATGATCAATGTGTCACGTTGGATGTCGAGCCACTATCAGGCGCAGTTGAGCAAACGATACGACGAGCGTGACGATCAGCAGTTTCGCCGCATTGTCCGCGTGGTAGCGATGGCATGGTTGAAATACCGCCTCACCGATCTCGACGATCTGCAGCAGTACGCGTACTACAACCTACTCGTGAACAGCCGGTTCGATGCGCATCCTGAGGTTCAGCGCGTCCTGCAGTCAACCACCGGCAAGCCGGGGATGTTCGCGAAGTCGATGCAGTCGCTGCCGAAGCGCGTGTTGTCCGTGTTGGCAAACGACGAGTTCGAAGCGGCGGCGGTGCCGGCGATATCCGATGGCTTGCTGCCACCGCCGCATGCGGCGGATGTAGAGCAATGAGATTGCCGATTCTGGTGAGTCGTGTTCTGGCAGGGGGCTTGCTCGCGGTGGCCGTGACTGCATGCGGGAAGTCGGAACCGACATACAGCGGGATTTCCGTCATTGGCCGGAATTATCTGCCGTACAACATGAGTGGCTTCACCATTACCGATGCATTTGGAAACAAGGCGAGCGGAGGTGGCGACGACCCACCGGGAGCGGGGGGCGGTAGCGTGAAATGTTGCTACAAGCTCAAGGGCACGGAATTTTTCGTCAAGTGGAACTACTACGATGTCGACCAATGGCACAAAGGGGACAAGCAGATGTTCCACGGCGAGACGAAAGTGTCGATGCCGCAGTCCCAGTTGCCCGACGAGGTGGGTTCCCGAATTCTCGAAGTGCATTTCTTCCCGGACCGGCATGTCGAGTTCCAGCTTCCCGGCAAGATCCTTGACGATTCACGCCTGCCGATAGTCGATGTCGTGAGATGGATGAAGCAGTATCAGGCGCAACTGGACAAGCGATACGACGAACGCGAAGACCAGCAGTTTCGTCGTATTGCCCGTATCGTTGCGTCTGCGTGGTTGAAATACCGTCTGACCGATCGTGATGATCTGGAGCAGTACACGTACTTCGGTTTGCTCGTAAACAGCCGATTCGATGCCCATCCCGGGGTTCAACGCAGCTTGCAGACGGCGGCCGGTCAGCCGGGTGCGTTCGCGAAGGCAATGCAATCGCTGCCGAAGAATGTGCTGTCCGCGTTGACGAGCAACAACTTCGAACCCGTGACTGTCCCGCTGATTCCGGACGGCTTGCTGCCGCCGCCGCGTGCGGAGGCGGCGCGGCATAGCTGATTGCGTCGGGAGCGGTTCGGGCAATGAGAGGCGGAGGCGCCTGACGACACAGGTGAGCGATACCGATGCAATCGATACGTCGGCAGGGCATGCTGGGCAATATTCGGAAGGAAAACATCAGTGAATAGAGCAATGAGATTTTCGAGTCTGATGAGTCGTGTTCTGGCAGGGTGTCTGCTCGTGATGGCCATGGCGGCATGCGGCAAGTCGGAGCCTACATACAGCGGGATTTCGGTTATGGCCCAGAACTATCTGCCCTATAACCTGGATAAATTCACGATCACCGATGCTTATGGCAACAAGGCTAGCGGCGGTGGCGACAGCATGCCGGGTGGCGGTGGGGGCGTGACTTGTTGCTATCAGCTCAAGGGGACCGATTTCACCGTCAAATGGGACTACTACGACGTTGACCAGTGGCATAAGGGGGACGAACAGACGTTTCACGCCGAAGCAAAGGTTGCGCTGCCTCCGTCAAAGGTTCCGGAGAATGTGGGCACCCGAATTCTTGCGGTTCATTTTTATCCGGATCGTCACGTTGAGCTTCAGTTTCCCGGCGCGCCGACGGATGACTCGCGTATTCCGATGATTGATGTGTCTCGCTGGGTTGCGAGTCACTACCAGGGGCAGTTGAACAAGCGATACGACGAGCGCGAGGATCAGCAGTATCGTCGCATTGCGCGCATTGTCGCCGCTGCGTGGCTGAAATACCGGCTAACCGATGTCAACGATCTTGAGCAGTACGCGTATTTCGATCTACTCGTGAATAGCCGATTCGACACGCACCCCGAGGTCCAGCAGATACTGAAAACTACCGGTAGCAAGCCCGGTTCGTTCTCGAAGTCGATGCAAGCGCTGCCACAGAGCGTTTTGTCTGAACTGAAAAGCGATAAATTCAAGGCGGTTGCGGTGCCGGCCGTTCCCGTGGGGCTCTTGCCGCCGCCGCGGGCAGAGGAGAAAAACCATGGCTGAGAAAATCAAGCTCGACCCGGACGATACGACTCCAACATCGGTGTACATACAGGTTGCCCGCCAAAACGCGACCATGTATCCGAAGGGCGATTGCCTGCCGTGCGGAGCAACGATACGCATGGGATTCTTCTTTGATGCATTTGGCCGCAATCGTGACATTGACGATTCGGCGAGCTCTCAGTACTCGAACATTTCGCGGCTCTGGGAAGCACATCGTGAAATGAAGGACGAGCGACGGCCTGTGAACCAGTTCTGGTATCGCTACTATTACTCGGGCCTGGGTACACCGCTGAACAACGACAGCGATACCGACGCTGTGGGCAATGCAGTCAAGGCTGCAGCCATGATAGGGGCGAAGAAAGCCGTTGGTGCTGCAAAAAAGATTGGCGAGTCATATGCGCGAGTCAAGGCGCCGATTGATCAGGCCGACCTTGGCAAGCGCGCCAAGGCGGCGGGGATGGAGATTCTCGGGGGGGACTTTTCATTCCGGCCAATCGAGAAAGCATTCGAGGATTTCCGCAAGGATATCGAACGCATTCCCGCACAGGCACGGCGCATCACGAACGTGCTGAACGCGTCGCCGGAACGACTCTGGGAACGGACCAAGGCTACCGGCAGGCTACTGTGGCGCAACGCCAAGAATGACGCCAAGGCCAATATCAGGGGTAACCCGATCAAGACGGCATTGGCGGTTGCACGCGGCCTTTTCGTCGGACTGGTGATGGAGAATGTGCCGATCGCACGTGACAACGCGGTCATGGCAGAAGTCTTCGGAACGGGCGTCGATACCCGCCTTATCGCTGCGAAAAAACAGTTCGAGGCTGCATACAAAGAAGTGAAACAGAAGATGCCAAAGATCCGCGTCATTGAGGTATCGGTGTTCGGCGCGGATCGCGGCTGCGTACTGGCTCGGGCGTTCGTCAACGATCTGGCAGAGAAGTACAAGCGCAGGGACGATACAGATCTGGCAATCGACGGCGTCTCCATTCAAATCAAGTTTGTCGGTTTATTCGACGCAGTTTCGTCGATCATGTCGGAAGAGGCTGGCGAACTGATCGGAATGGTGCCTTATATGGGCCTGATCAAACCAAACTATAAAGACCGCCACCTTGGCATACCCGCGAGCGTGCAGCGCTGTGTTCATTTCGCTGCTGCTCATGAAATGCGTTTCTATCAGCGCCTTGACAGTCTGGAAAAGACGCGCGGCGAGCAGTTTCTTTATCCTGGAACGAGTTGCGATGTCGTTGGCGGTGCGGTGAGTGGTTCGCTCGGTCTGAATGCGGAGCTGATGAGGATACCGCTTCGCGACATGCTGCTGGAGGCACTGAAGGCCGGTGTGGCGATAGACATGATGGAGGATCTGTACCTCCATAAGCGAAAGACCTTTGACAAGTTTTCGATCGCTCACCCCATCAACTGCGACGGCAAGCAATACCGCATCAAGCAACTCGTCGACGCCTACCGCGCACTCATCCCTCGCAAACCTGGTGTCGATTTCGTCGAGCACTCGAAAGTATTCCTGCGCTGGATTGCCGTCCGCTACCAGGACCCCGAGTTCCGTCGCACGATGTCCGATCCGGTTGCCGACTGGAAGCGAAACATGTCCGACGCCGACCTGCAGCGCAAGACGGCGAAGTCTCAGCTCGACTGGGAACTGCAGCGGCAAGGCATCAACATGAGCATGCTGGCCAGCCGCAGCCAGGCCGACCAGGCGACGTTGCGCGGAATGAAAGCGGCCAGCGACGCGGCGCAGAAGCGTTACGAAAAGCTGATCGCGGAAGCACCGAAGGACTACACGACCGTGTGGGAGCGACTTCACAAGGAGTCGGAAAAGATGCTGCGCCGCGCGTCCCTTCAGGACGGCCTGCGGCAATCTGCGGAGCGCATCCGCAACATGCCGGATTCGTGGGATTCCAACAACAAGGCGAGCGCGGATGCGGTCGAGGCGTTCATGCTACCCGAAGCCCAAATGGAGCTCGTGTCGGCCTGGAAGGAAGGGATCGACGGCAAGCACCCGCTTCCGCCGGACGTGATGGCGCTATTCGACATGCTCGTCCACGATACGTTGCTGACGAGCTGGCAGGACCACGTGCTCGCGCCGTCGCTGTACTTTCGCACGCGGGACAAGGACGAATTCGGCTCGTCCGATATCGAAAAGGAAGCAAAGAAGCGCAAGAAGGACGATCTTGCAGCCGCGCGTATCGACCAGGCTGCCAAGCAAAGCCAGGAGTGGGCGAGGGGCTACAAGGGGGGCGCAACCCCCACCCATTGAGGGCCGTTCACTGCAAAAGAAAACGGGCGGCGCATCGCTGCCGCCGCCCGTCGTGTGCCGTGCTGCCCCGCAAAGGAGCAGCCGATCGATCCGTTACTGCCCCACCCGGAACTCGATCCTCCGATTCCGCGCCCTTCCATCCGCCGTATCATTCGGCGCGATCGGCTGATCCGGCCCGACGCCCGTCGTCGTCATCTGCTGCGGCGGGATGCTCTTCGTGATCAGGTAGCCCTTCACCGCATCCGCGCGCGCCTGGCTCAGCGCGATGTTCGACGTCCGGTTCCCCGAGTTGTCGGTGTGGCCGATGATGTCGACCGTGCGGTTCTGCATCTTCGCGAGCGCGGCCGCCATCTGGTCGAGGATCAGCCGGCCCTGCGGCGTCAGCGTCGCGCTGCCGGTCTCGAACTCGATCGTCCGATTCGCGAGCGTCTGGTCGAGCACGCCCTGCTCGGATGCCGACACGCGCAGCCCGTTCTTGATCGTGTAGGTCGGGTTCAGCGTGTTCGCCATGTCGCTCGCGAGCTGCTGGCGCTGCGCCTCGTTGTGCACCTCGCCCTTCATCTCGATCTGCGTGCCGTTGATCTTCAACTGCCCCTTGCTGATCTGCTTGAGCTGCGCGCCGAGCAGCTTCTGCACGTTCGCGCTCCAGTTCGGCGGCGTCGCGACGTCGCCGACCTCGATCTGGTCGACGACGTTCGCCGCGCCGTAGGTATCGCGCAGCTTCTGCAGCACGGCGGCCTTGGTCGCCTCGTCGGGCACCTTGCCGCCGGCGACGACCTGGCCGGGCGCCGCGTTCGCGGGCGGCGGCGTGATGGTGCCGGCCGTGCCGTGCACCAGCGTGCCGGACGCGGTCGCAGGCGCGGCGCCGGGGGGCGGGTTCGACGACGGCAGTGCGGTCGTCGCGACCGAGCCGTTGCCGACCGGCGTGACGGTCGCGCCGGTGTTCTGCGCGAAGGCTGCGCCGCTGGCAACGAGGCCGGCGGCGAACAGAGCGGCGAGGGCGGGCGACAAGCGCGGGCGCCGGGCGTGAATCGTGCGATGCATCCCGTCAGCCTCCGATGAACGCTTCGCGGAACGCGTCGATCGCGACGCGCAGCGAGAGTTGCGGTTGGTCGAGGTAGCTGACGAGCTTGCTGATCTGGTGATCGTTTTGCGCATGGGCGTCGATCCACTCGGGATCGTCGATGTCGATGTTGTGGGCGGCGTAGGTCTGCGGATCGACAACGCTCAGCAGCGTCTTCGCCGACGCGCCGTTGAAGCCGATGATCAGGCGTTCGCGTTCGGCGATCGAGCCGATGAAGATCGCGAGCTCGAAGTCGGCCTGCGCGACGAACGGTGCGATCAGTTCGAGCCAGAACGCGGCGACGAGGCTGCGATAGAACGGATCGACCGGCAGCGGCAGCGTGAGGCCGCGCTCGATGTGCGACGAGCCGCTTTGCATCACCGGCCGCAGCAGCGAGCCGAGCGCGAGCATCGCGCCGCGCAGCCGCACGGGGTGGCCGCTTTCGAGCAGCATCTGCTGCAGGCCATACAGCGACTGGTGTTCGACGAAATCGTTGAAGGTGCCGTCATGCGACGTGCCCGGGCCGCCGACGTCGATCGGCACCTGCGTGTCGCCGAGCGCCTGCAGCGCGCCGGGCGGCTCTTCCTTGCCGAGCAGCGGCGGGATCTGCGTGGCGACGCGCGACCACAGCCGCGCGAACGCGAGCGGGCTGCGCGCGAGGAACGCGAGCGGCCGGTCGACCTCGAGCGCGGTTGCGCCGAGGAACGGGAAGCGGCGCATCGACACGTCGTGGCTCGCGACCATGTGGCCCGCGATCGCGAGCTTGCTGCGCGAGCCGAGGAACGCGAAATGCATCGGCTTCGCATCCTCGTAGACGAGCTTCCAGCGCGGGTCTTCCGCGAGCAGTTCGAGCGCCTGCGCGATCCAGCGATCGAGCGTCTGCAGCAACTGCGGATTGTGCGGGCTCTTCACGAAGTCGCCGCGCGACGGAATCTTGCCGAAGTAGGCGATTTGCGCCTGTACGGTTTGCGTCATTGCGCCCCCTGTGCATTCGTTGCGTTGGCGGCCGCGATGGCCGGCGCTGCGCCCGGCGTGCCCGTGCCGGACTGGGTCGCGTTCTGCGCGGCGCCCGCGCTCGCGTCGGCGACCGACGACGGCAGTTGCAGGCCGCGCAGGCTCTGCTGCTGCGGCTGGTCGCCGCCGCCGCCCGTCGGTTGCGACGTGCTGATGATGCGCATCGTCACCGACACGTTCACGCTGCCCTGCACCCACGTCAGGTCGAAGGTGCCGTCCGGACGGCGCTTGCGCTGCGCCGAGTTGATCAGCTTCTCGAGGCCGTAGCGGCCCGGCTCGTTGACGAGCTGCACCGTGCGGCCGTCGAAGGTCGTCGCGGACAGCGTCGCGCCCGGCGAGCCCTGCGGGTTCGGCCACACGAAGTTGGTCCACTGCGGCGGCGTGTTGCGGTAGCGCAGTTGCTGCCCGTCGATCGCGATCGTGTATTCCGTCGTGCCCGAGCTCGGCTGCGGCAGGATCTGGAACACCGTCTGCGGCTCGGACGCCGCGGCCGCGCCGCCTGCCGCCCCGCCCGCGAGCGGTGCGACCCAGCGTGCGAAGCCGTTCGTGAAGTCCGGCGTGAGCCCGATGCCCATGTCGCCCCACGTGCGGGCGGCGAGCGTGTCGCCGCGGCGCACCGCGAGCGGCCCGAGCGTCGTGCCGACGAACTTCGCGATCGAGCCGTCCGGACCGAATACCTGCGCGATCTCGCCGGCGCCGGCCTCGACCTTCGCGCTGGCCGCGAACGGGTACTTCGTCGCGAGCGAGTTCTGGAACGGCTGGTAGACCTGTGCGTTCCACACCTTGTTGACTTCGGCGCTGGCCGGCTGGATCACGACCGCGAACGCCTGCATCAGCGGCCGCACGAGCAGCGGGCGCAGCGACTTGCGTTGCGAATCGGTGAGGCCCGTCAGCATCTGCTCGTCGACGAGCTTCAGCGACTCGGCGAGTTCCGAACCGTTACCGTCGAGCGTCTGCTGCATCAGCTGGCGCGCGCCGGGGCCCGGGTCGCCCTGGTTCTTGATCACGTTGAAGCGGGTCCGGACCTTCGACAGCGAATCCATGTAGCCCTTGAGCATCGACGTGCCGTCATGCGTCGCGACGATCCGCGCGAGCCCGATGAACTCCTGGCCGACCGGACCCATCGGCACCTCGGCCGGATTGCCGTTGATGTCGATGTTGGCGGCCGCCACCTGGCCGGCCTGCGAGCGCGAGAACAGTTGCTTGACCCAGTTCACCACGCCCGTCTGCGCCTTCTTGATCGCCACGTTCGCGAGCGACGGGTTGTCCCACGACGTCTGGTCGTACGCGGTCTCGAGGATCTTGCGGATCGGCGAATCCTGCGGGTCGCCGAGGCGGTTCATCCCGTCGACGGCCTGGCCGAAGCTGCTGAAGCCCTGCACCGCGATGCCCTGCATGAACTTCTGCCAGTGCTGCGCGTACTCGGTCTTGTACATGCCGACCAGCGTCTTCTGGATCTGCTCGGGGCTGCCCTCGAGCGTCAGGTCGTCCTGCGTCGACGTGTTCAGCACCCAGTCCTTCGCCTGCAGTTCCTTGGTCGCCGCGTCGCGGATCGCCGGCTGCACGTAGTCGAACCACGCTTCGCGCGTGAACGTGCCCGGAATCGCGTAGCTGCCGGCCACCAGCCCCTGGTTGCCGTCGCCGACGATGCGCGCGATGGTCATCGGCGCGAAGCGGGTCGACGCGCGCGCCTTGATTTCCTCGTAGACGCGCTGGCGGGCCGGCATGCCGCGCACCACGCGGCGCAGGTTCTCGCGGGTCTGGTCGACGAGCGCGAGGTTCGCGTCGATCATCGGCCAGTCGTTGTCGTTCACGCGGGCGAGGTAGAACGAGATCATGCGCTCCGCGCTCTTGATCATCTCGTCACGCGGCATGTTGCCGCGATTCGTCTCGAGCCAGCCACGCCAGAAGCGGGCGAGCTGGTCGGTCAGGTGCGCCTGCTCGACGTGGCGCTTGTCGGACAGCATCAGGTACGTCTTGAGCGCGTTGTACGCGTCCTGCACGTTGGTCGGCGACGCGTCGCTGTAGAGGCCGCCCTGCGGCGCGGCCGGCTGTTGCGGCGCGGCGGCCGGCGCGGTGCCGGACGCGGCCGGTGCGGCGCCTGCCTGCGGTGCTGCGCCCGCCGCGTTCGTCGAGACCGGCATCGTGCCGCCCTGCACGGCGCCCGATTCGGGCGGGCGGGTCATCGGCACGAGCTGCTCGGGGTGCGCGTTCACGTCCTTCATGAACGACGCGAGGTTCTGCGACACGGGGGCCAGCAGGATCTGCCGCACGCCGTTGTAGTACTCGGTCAGCAGGTGCTGCTCGAGACGGTCGCCCTGGTACAGGCCGAGCGACACCGACAGCGGCTTGTCGCGGCGGAACTGCTCGAGCTGCTCGATCCGGTCTTCCAGGATGTCCATCGCCTGCAGGCGCGACTGCAGGTCGTTGCGGCCCTGCTGCAGGCGCGTGACGTTGTCGAGGTCGGCCTGCACGTTCGAGACCAGCTGCTGGTTGCCGATCGTCGACCAGGTCCAGCCGCCGAGCGCGAGCGCGAGCGCCGCGACGAAGCCGAAGAAGGTCGCGTAGCGCAGCCGCGTCTTGGTCGGGCTGGCGAACTGGCGCACCGTCTGGCGGTCCGCGAAGATCACCTTCGAGAACAGGTCGCGCAGGAAGAAGCCGTTCTTCGAGAACGCGCTGTGCGGCTTCGGCAGCGCGGTTGCGTCGAGGCCGAAGCGGTGCGCGATGCGCTGCGCGGCCGCGCTGTTGGTTTCGCCTTCCTGCAGCGCGCTGGTGAAGTAGAAGCCGCGGAAGATCGGCTTGTACTGGAACGGGTTGTTCTCGAACAGCGTCGCGAGGAACGCGCGCAGCGACGGCTTGATCGTCGAGAATTCGAGCGGGAAGCTCAACTGGCCCGGCGACAGCTGGTTGCCGCGCGACAGCGACAGCTGCGCGACGCTGATCTCCTTCAGCCCTTCGTAGAGTTCCTCGAAGTGCGTGTCGAACTGCGCGACCACGTCGCGCTTGTCGTCGGGCTCGTAGGGCAGCGTGGCGCCCCACACGCGGTCGTACTCGTGCTTGTCGCTGCTGCTGAAGAATTCGGTGAAGCCGGTGATCAGGTCGGCCTTCGTGAACATCACGTAGACCGGCGCGAACACCTCGAGCTTTTCCGTCAGCTCCTGAACGCGCTGGCGGAGGTTTTTCGCGAGGTTGATCGCGAATTCGGGGCGGTTGCCGGTGAGTTCGGCGATGCTCGCGGTGACGATGATGCCGTTGATCGGCGCCTTCGGGCGATAGCGCTTGAGCAGGCCGAGGAAGCCGAGCCACTCGCTGCGGTCTTCCTCGTGCACCGAATAGCGGCCGGCCGTGTCGAGCAGGATCCCTTCGGTCGTGAAGAACCAGTCGCAGTTGCGCGTACCGCCGATGCCGTGGATCACGGCGCTGTTCTTGTCCGCGAACGGGAACTGCAGACCGGAATTGAGCACGGCGCTGCTCTTGCCCGCGGCCGGGTTGCCGATCACGATGTACCACGGCAGTTCGTACAGCGCGGAGCCGCCCGAGACCTGGCCGATCTTCGACGTCTTGATCGTCTTCACCGCGTCCGACAGGCGCGTGCGCAGCACGTCGAGGTCGGCCGTCTTCGCGTCGGGCGCGAGCGCGGCGGCGGCGGGTGCGGCGATCTTGCCGGTTTCCGCCTGCTCTTCCAGCACCTGGCCGAGCTGCTGGTTCGCGCGCTTCACGCGCCAGCGGCGCCACAGCGCGACGACGAGCCACAGCGCGAGGATCGCCGCGAACGCGATCGCCGCCCACAGGAGCGGCAGCTGCAGCATGTCGGCGACGATGAAGAGGATGGCCGCTAGCGCGACGATCCCGACGATCGAGAGCGTACGCGGATGAGTCAGCACGTTGAGGATGCGTTGCATAGGACGTTCAGGTTCCGGTGCGATTCGGTGAGGCGACGCAGGCGCGCCGAGCGGCAAGGGTGGCGCCGCGATGTGTCGCCATGCTGTCAAACGGGATGAAGGGGGCCGGCATCAATGCGCCCGCGGCATCGGAGAAGGCGCGCGCATTAATGAAAGGACGCTGTGAGATTTAAAACGGAAGCGGCGGCCGCAAAAAATCGCGCACCGGAATGCCCGATTTTTTGCGTCGCCCGTATCGTTTCCTGCCGGGATATTAAAAAGCCCCATGCCGCCCTCATTATTTCCTGTCCGGCAGCCCTGGCTAGCTGCCGCGTCCCAGTTTAAAACCGGGTTTATGGTATTCCACGTGCCCGAGATCCATCATTTTCCAGCGGCCCCCCCAGGTCAGGCCGACCTGCTCGGCGACCTGGCCGTACAACTGGTAGCCGCGCATCGCCCACGGATCTTTCTCGGAAATGACCAGCTTGCCGTCGCGCAGGAATGCATTGTCGGCCGCCAGCCCGAATTGGTGATAACTCTGGAAGGCCGCCGCATTGGTCACGTTGCTGCCCATCTGCGCCAGCCGGTTTTGCCGTTCCGGGCTCCGGTAACCTTCCAGCAGCGCCATTTCATAACCGTATTGTTCGTGCATGATCTTGTAGACCAGCAGCAAACGCGTACGGAAATCCGGGTCCAGCAGGTTCCAGTCGCGGCTCGCATCCTTCAGCGCCGGGCGCACCTGTTCGACTTCCCGGGTGGCGAAGACTTCCGGCGGCAGCGGCGGAGGCGGCACGAGCTGTTCGCCCTGCAGCAGCGCGGCGATCTTCTCGTCGGGCACGCGCGCCGTGTCGTCGTACTGGAACAATTGCCGGCCGCGTAACGCAATGGCGACCAATGGCGGCGTCGCAAGAATACCTGCCGATACCGTAATCATCAAGCGCCGCCGAACCAGTAAATTTTGCACATCGTTTAATGCGCCGCGCGTAGCGCTTGCCGATTTAACAATCTGACTCCGCGTACGCGCGGCGCGATCGTTCGCACGGCGCGTAAGACGGCCGTGAAACTGGGCGACGGATTCGAAAACCGTCGCGCGGATACCCGGTAAAAGCAACAGTGCCGCAACCGCGACGGCAAGGGCGAAATAGGCGACGAGTGCGACGGCAATCAACGAAATCCCCGGAAATTGGAATTGATTGTGTTTTGCAATGCTTGCTCTTAGAATCAGGCTGCTTTGAGAGGCCGGGCTATATTATCGCGGTGAATTAAACCAGGATTCAATGAGACGCTGAATGAGTGCGCCGGAAAATTCAAATTCGAAAACTCCACCCAGCCTGCTGTCCGATACTAAACCGGAAGGCAACGGAGGAGCTCAGCAGTCTCGCATTCTCGCGAATCTGGAAGGGCGTGTCACGCCGCCCGCCGAACCGGCGCGCCGTTCGCTGAAGGCACCGATTGCGGCCGTCGTGGCATTGGTGATTGCCGTCGGCGGCTGGGGCGCATGGCGCATGCAGCAGCATTCGGGCGAGCAGGCCGTCGCTGTCACGGCTGCAGCCGCGCCCGCAGCGGCCGAGCCGGCCAAGGCCGCACCGGCCAGCGGTGCCGCCGTGCAGGTCGCGCAGAATGGCGCGTCCGCCGCGCAGCCGGCCACGATCGTCAACGACGATTCGGCTTCCCGGACCGTTGCGTCCGCATCGTCCGCGTCCGGCGCGGACAACAGCCGCCTGTCGCGCGCGCTCGCCGATGGCGCCGACGACGCATCGGGCGCAGCCACGGCCGGCGCTGCCGCAGCCGCCACGGCCGCCGCGGCAGCGACGACGAAAACCGCGAAGGCCGACGCCGCGAAGAGCACGAAGGTCGCGCAAGGCAAGGCCAACACGAAGGCCGAGACGAAGGCTGAAGCCCGCAAGCATCGCAAGGAACAGGAAGCCGAGCTCGCGCAGGCGAAGAAGCGCCGCGATGCGGCGTCGACGCGTACCGCGAATGCGAAGGCGGCCGGGAAGGACGATCCGGATGCCGATCTGCTCGCTGCGCTCGTCGCGCGCACGAAGCCGGCCGACAAGAAACTCGCCGCGCAGAAGGCGCAGGCCGTGCCGACCAAGACGGCGGCGGCGACCGGTTCGCTTGGGGCGCGCGTGAAGGAGTGTTCGGAGCGCGGCTTCTTCGAGGATCAGTTGTGCCGCTGGCGCGTCTGCGACGGCCACTGGGGCAAGGACCCGGCGTGCCCGAACGCCGCGCAGTCGGAGACGCGGCAGTAACGCGTCCTGCGCATGCCGCGATGCCGTATCTGCGCCGCCCGTTGGGCGGCGCGTTGCTTTTGGGGCACGGAAGCTGCCGGTATCATGCGGCGTGACACTGTCACGAGTGCGTCACGCCCGTCGGGCATACGTCTCCTTTCTTTTCCCGGCGCGGGCCCGCGACCCGCGATGTGCGGCGCGCCGCGCATCGCACGACTTTCGACACGATGGACCTGATCGTACAGACTTACGGCGCCGATACGTCCGGCATGGTGTGCGGCTTCCGCTTCGTTCCGGGCGGATCCGGCGCAATGCTCGACGCCGATGCGGCCGCCGCGTGGCTGCGCACGTGCCGCGAGCGCGACGCGGTCGCGTCGGACGATTTCGTCTGGCTGCACTTCAATCTCGCGCACGGCGCGAGCGAGCGCTGGATGCGCACGCATCTCGGGCTGCCGGACAGCTTCTTCGCATTCCTCCACGAAGGTTCGCGCTCGACGCGCATCGAGCAGGAAGACGGCGCGTTGCGCGCGATCGTCAACGACGTGATGTTCAATCTCGAGCTGACGCCGTCGGAGATCGCGACGCTGTTCGTCCACGTCGAGCAGCGCATCATGGTCACCGCGCGGCTCAAGCCGCTGCGCTCGGTCGACACGCTGCGCGCATGCGTGCGCGACGGCGAGCAGTTCCGGTCGCCAGCGGAACTGCTCGTGCACCTGCTGCGCGACCAGGCCGACCTGCTGATCCAGATCATGCGGCGCACGAGCATCGACGTCGATCGCATCGAGGATCGCTTTTTGTCGCAGCGGCTCACGTCGAGCCGCATCGAGCTCGGCGCGATGCGCCGCACGCTGACACGCCTGCAGCGCATGCTTGCGCCCGAGCCCGGGTCGATCTTCCGGCTGCTCGCGAAGCCGCCCGCGTGGCTGCACGTGGAAGACACGCAGGAGCTGCGCGAATCGACCGAAGAGTTCTCGCTGGTGCTCGGCGATCTGTCGGGGCTCAACGAGCGGATCAAGCTGTTGCAGGAAGAGATCGGGTCGCGTCTCGACGAGCAGAACAACCGGACGCTGTTCACGCTGACGCTCGTGACCGTGATCGCGCTGCCGATCAACATCGTCGCCGGCTTCTTCGGGATGAACGTCGGCGGCGTGCCGTTCTCGGAGAACAAGCACGGCTTCTGGCTGATGGTGCTGCTCGTCGCGGGCTTCACCGCGCTCGCCGCATGGTGGGCGTTCCGACGTCGCGACGATCGCTAGCGCCGGCGCCGTTTCGGCGCGTCAGCGCAGCAGCGCGATCGCGCGTTCGCCGATCACCATCCCGAGCAGGCCGACGAGCGCGACGAGCGGCGGGGCCGGCGAGCGCACGTGCAGCAGCGCATACAGCACGCCGACGCCGAGGCCCACCGCGAGCGAAGTCAGGTAATCCATCATGGCGGTCTCCCGTGCGGTCCGGCGTCAGAGCTTGAGGATGACGCGCTCGCGCGCACCGGCCAGCACCGCGCGATATGCGTCGTGTGCGCGTTCGAGCGGGTACACGTAGTCGTCGCCGATCGGGAACGGGCGCAGCGTGCCGTTGCCGAAGCCGGGTGCGAGCGTGTCGAGGATCTGCGCGACCGCGGCGCCGCCGAGCTGCAGCGAATCGATACCCACATACGTATGCTGGCCGCGGTAGAACGCGAAGATGTCGAACGGCACGCTGCGGTCGATCGTCGAGATGAAGATCTGCCGCGCACCGATCGCCATCGATGCGTTCGCTGCTTCGAAATACGGGCTGCCGACCGTGTTGTAGACGATGTCCGCGCCGCGGCCGCCGGTCGCCGCGTGCACGGCATCGGCGACGGGCCAGCGCGACGCGTCGATCATGTGCACGTCGCCCGATGCGTGGCCGCGATAGCCGCCGGGGCCGCGCTCGACGCCGATCACGGTCGCGCCGCGCGCGGTCGCCAACTGGATCGCGGCCTGGCCGACCTTGCCGTTTGCACCGAACACCAGCACGACGTCGTCGGCCGTCGGCATGCCGGCCCGGCGCAAACCCTCGTATGCGGTGACGAACGGCACACCGACGCCGGCCGCTTCGTCGAGCGTCAGCACGGCCGGCTTGCGGCGCACCAGTGCCGCGTCGAGCACGAGCCATTCCGCGTGCGAGCCGTCGCGCCCCACGCCGAGATCGCCGCCCGATCCCCACACGGGCGCGCCGATCCACTCGGCCGGGCCGCTGCGCACGATGCCGGCCCAGTCGCGCCCGGGCGTGCGCGGCCACACCGCGTGCGGCATGCGGCCGAGCGCGGCCTTCACGTCGCTCGGGTTGACGCCGGCCGCGCGCACCTCGATCAGCATCTGGCCGTCGGCCGGCACGGGTTGGTCGATTTCCCTGACGCGTGCGTCGAGCGACTCGATGTCGGCGGCGGGGGCGTCGAAGCGGATGCTGCGCATGATGGTCTCCGTGGCGGATGGCTGCCGCGCTGCCCGGCGGGCCGGCGCGTGCAACGGGTGGAAAGGATGAATGCAGTCTAGTCGGGGCGGTTTGACGCGGAAATATGCAAAGGTGGATGATTGTTTTGCGATTTGCGCATAGCAAAACCCGAGGCCCCCTGAATGGACGACTTCCTTTCCCCGCATCTGGCGCTGTTCGTCGACGTGGTCGACCAGCAGAGCTTCTCGGCGGCCGCGCGCCGGCTGGGCGTCGCCGCGTCGTCGGTCACGCGGCGCATCGACCGGCTCGAGGCGCAGCTCGGCATCCGTCTCCTGCATCGCACCACCCATGCACTGCGGCCGACCGAGGCCGGGCAGTTGCTGTACGGGCGCGCGCTGCGGATGCTGGCCGAGCTGCGCGGCCTGCAGGAAGACCTGCACAGCCAGCACGACGAGCCGAGCGGGCTGCTGCGCGTCGACTGTCCGGCGCCGTTCGGCCGCCTGCACCTGATGGCCGCGCTGGCCGCGTTCATGCAGCGTCATCCGGCGCTGCAGGTCGACCTGGTGCTGACCGACAGCATGGTCGACCTGCAAGGAGCGCGGCTCGGTTCCGACGTCGATCTCGCGGTGCGCATCGGCCCGCTCGAGGACACGCGCTTCGTCGCGACCGTACTGGCGCCGCAGCGGCGCGTGCTGTGCGCGAGCGCGGCCTACCTCGCGCGGCGCGGCGAGCCCGAATCGCCCGACGCGCTCGCCGGACACGACTGTCTCGCGTGGCATGGCGCGCCGCCGCCGGGCGCCTGGCGCTTCGGCGACCGCCGCCACGTGCCGGCGCAGCCGCGGTTTCGCAGCAATCATTCGGAGGCGTTGCTCGAAGCCGCGATCGACGGGCTCGGTCTCGCGCACCTGCCGACCTGGCTCGCCGGAGATGCATTGCGCGACGGACGGTTGCGCGCGGTGCTGCCGCAGTATGCGGCGGCGCCCGAGCACGCGACGATCCACGTGTTGCGCCAGCAGGCGCGCGGCAGCGCGCGTGCGTCGCGGCTCGTCGCGTTCCTGGCAACGTGGTTCGCGCAGCCGGCGTGGGATGCCGCGTGGGCGTGAGCGCAAGAAGGCGCGTCGGGCGATAGCGCCGCGCCGACAGAAAAAAGGGCCTCGCTCGCGAGGCCCGTCAAAGGTCGGGAGGAGGTACGCCGGCCGGCGCCGCAGGCTGCGCGGCACCGGCCGGACGCGCACCGTTACTGCGTCACTACCTTGCGCGGCTTGAAGATGCCCTGGTATTGCAGGGCCGGGCGTTCCTTCGTCGCCGGCGCGATGCCGCCGAAGGTCGGCGTCTGGCGCAGCTTCATCGCGGCCGGCGAAGCGACCGAACCGATCGACGTCGAGCGCGAAGCCGGCGCGAGGTTGTTCGCGACCAGCAGCGCGGCCTCGCTCTTCAGGTTCGACAGCAGCACCGGATCGGACGAGCCGTTGACCTGCGTGAGCAACCCGCTCCAGGCCGCGTCGCTGTAGTTCACGACGTAGTAGTCGAGCCCGCTCGGGTCCGCGACCACGCCCGTGCAGCCGTCGATCCGCGTTTGCGTCTGCGTGTCCTTCAGCGCGAGCGTCGTGCGTTGCGCGAGACCCTGGCCGTACGCGAGCGTGATCGGCACCGTCCACTGCAGGCCCGGATACGCGTTCTTGTTCGGGAACGGCTGCTGCTTCAGCGTGACGATCGTCTGGTTCTTCGTCAGGTCGCACTGCGTGTCGAGCGAGATCAGCGGCACGCCGGTCTGGCGCACGTAGCTGTCGCCGATCGCGCCGACCGACTGGCCGCTCGCCTTCGACAGCGCGTCCCACAGGCGCTTCGGCGTGCCGTTGCCGAACGAGTAGTCGACCAGGTACTGCTGCAGACCCTTGCGCAGCGTCTGTTCGCCGAGATAGTTCTCGAGCGTCTTCAGCACGTGGCCGCCCTTGTCGTACGTGAACGCGCTGGCGCTCAGCACGAAATCGTTCGACGCCCAGCCGTTGAAGTTCGGTGCGACCGGGAACGCGTTCGGGCCGATGTCACGATTGATCACGCGGTACTTGTTCTTCACCTGGTCGAGCCAGCTGAACTCGTCGGGGAAGAACTGGATCGTCGTCTTCGTCTCGAAGAACGTCGCGAACGATTCGTTGAGCCACACGTTGTCCCACCAGTCGGTCGTGACGAGGTCGCCGAACCACTGGTGCGCGACTTCGTGCGTCAGCACCTCGTTGCCGTAGCGCGACATCGGCTGGCCCGGCTGCGGCAGGATGTCGTCGGCGAACTCGAGGATCGACCCCCAGTTCTCCATCCCGCCGAAGTTCAGGTCCTTCTGCTCCTTGAACGCGTCGTTCGCGGCGACCGTGTCGAACTTCGTCAGCGGCAGCGCGATGCCGGTGTAGCGGTAGTAGTAGTCGAGCGCCTGCTTGGTGCGGTCCATCGCCGGCTTCGCCCAGTCCTTCATGCCCGGCGGCGTGAACACGCGCAGGTGCAGGCCGCCCTTGCCGCCCGGCAGCGGGCTCGTGAAGTCGTCCTCGTAGGTGTCGAACAGGCCGCCGCCGAAGAACAGCAGGTACGACGGCATCGGCGGGGTCTTCTCGAACTGCACGAGCTTGTAGCCGCCGCCGATGCTGGTGGACGGCTTCTCGGCCGCGTTCGACACGACGCGCCAGCTTTGCGGCACTTCGGCCGTCACTTCATAGGTCGGGCGGAACGCCGGCTCGTCCCAGCCGGGGAACCACTGGCGCGCCAGGTTGGTTTCGCCCTGGGTGAGGATCGCGCCGCTCGTCGTGCCGTCGGTGCTCTTCAGGTCGACGCGGAAGATGCCTTCCGCGGCCGAGCAGCCCGGATACGGATCGTCGCCGCAGCTGCCGCCCGTCTTCGTGACGGGATCGTCATACGACTTGAAGTTGATGATGCCCGACCACTCCATGTGCAGCGAATAGTTGCCCGGCGAGATCGTGCCGCTCACGGGGCGCAGCTGGTAGAAGTCGCCCTTGTCCTGCGGCGTCGCGATCAGCTGGATGTTGCCCGGCTGCAGCGTGATGCGGCCGTTCGTGAACTTGATCCGGTGGCCGGCGATCACGATGTTGTTGACCGGCTTCAGCACCTTGATCTCGACGTCGGCGCGGCCGTCGAACGCGTTCAGCGCTTCGTTCGGGCGGAACCACAGCCGGTAGTTCACGGGTACGACGGTGTCCGGCAGCTCGACAGGCGACACGCTCTTGTCGACGTTGGATGCGCTCGGCGGCGAGGTGACGGCGGGCGACGAGCCCGAGTGCGGCGCGCCGGCGGAGCTGAGCGCGGAAGCCGAGCCCGCGCCGCCGTCGTCGCCGCCGCACCCGGCGAGCGCGAGTGCGGCGACGAGCGGCAGATAACGCATCTTGCGAATGTTGATCGACATGACTGAAACCTCGATTGTTGAAAGAATCGTTCAGTGCTGCGAAAACGCCGGCAAAAGCAATCCCCTCGCCGTTAATCAACGGCGATGAAAATGCCAATGACGGATTATTCGAAAAAGACGGCGGCCGACTACGTGAAGGTAATCATGGTTTACTGCCCCCTCTGGATTTCCGGATGTCGGTTAACTTGCCGGTTCAAAATGGACGAGCGCGTGTTGTACTGAATTGATTTCGCGCGCACGACACGGGGCCGCACGCCCGGCACGGGCGCGCAATCCCTTTGAACCGACGACCTACGGGGCTGGCCGGGCCAGTCCGCAGGACGGAAGGAAGGCGGGTCGCCGTTCCGTAAATTCGCCGTCATGCGGCTTCAAGGTTTGTCGGCCAGCTCGAAGGATGCGTAAATATACTTGATGGTTTTAGGTAAAGGAAACGAAAAATTTAGAAGATGCATCTATTGAATTTTCCCCGCTTCATTGAATGCTGGAAGTCATTAATACGCTTTCCGTTTAGCCGATGGCTTCGTAGTTTTAATCTATTAACGATCTGGCGAGGTTGCGAAAACTACGAAATCCGGCGTGCCGCGGCACGCTCGGTACAATGCATCGACGACCCGTTCACCGATTGCCGCGAGGAGACCTTCCGATGCCACGAGCCCTGTTCCGTATCGCGCCGCTGCGCGCCGTGCTGCTGCTGTTCGCCGCCGTGTTCCTGCTCGGCGGTTGTGCGGGGCTGACGCGCGACCCCGTGCGCGTGTCGGTCGCCGGGCTCGACCCGCTCGTCGGGCAGGGGCTCGAGATGCGTTTCAGCCTGAAGCTGCGCGTGCAGAACCCGAACGATGCGCCGATCGAGTACGACGGCATCTCGGTCGCGCTCGACCTGAACGGCACGCCGTTCGCGAGCGGCGTCAGCGATCGCTCGGGCACCGTGCCGCGTTTCGGCGAGGCCGTGCTCGACGTGCCGGTTTCCGTGTCGGCATTCGCCGCCGCGCGGCAGGCGTGGAACCTGCCCGGCGCGGCTGCGAACGGCGAGCTGCCGTATGCGCTGCGCGGCCGGCTCGCCGGCGGCGTGCTCGGCACCGTGCACTTCAACGACGCGGGCACGCTGCGCCTGCCCGCGATGCCGGGATGGGGCGGATAGCCCGGGCGCCGCGCGGATGCCGGCGCCATGCCGGACGAAGCGGCGCGTGCGCGCCGGCCCTGACGATTCCTGACGATTGAATTGCACCGGCCTTGCGTTTTCCCGGCGGGATCGCGCTTAAACTGGCCGGGTCCGGAGGGCCGGACGAACTTTCACCCGAGGGGATCCCAATGGCAGCGAAATTCGTCATCAAGAAAGCGAGCGACGGTCAGTTCCTGTTCCACCTGAAGGCCGGCAACGGCGAGATCATCCTGCGCAGCGAGCTCTACAAGACCAAGGCGTCGGCGGAGAACGGCGTCGCGTCGGTGCGCAAGAACGCGCCGGACGACGCGCGCTACGAGCGCAAGACCGCGAGCAACGGCCAGTTCATGTTCAACCTGAAGGCCGGCAATCACGAGATCATCGGCACGAGCGAGCTGTACAAGGCCGAAGCGGGCCGCGAGAACGGCATCGCGTCGGTGAAGCAGAACGCACCCGACGCGGCGCTCGACGACGAGACCTGACGCGCGCGTCCCGGGCGGCGGTGCGTGCCGCCGCCCGCGCTTTGCCGCGCGGGCAAAGCGCGGTATGGTGTGAGCCGCGCGGCGCGATGCCGCCGCCCGTTGAAGCCAACCGTAACCGAGTTCGCGTGACCGATTTCCCCGTTTTCCACTGGACCGACGCCGACGGCGCTGATCATGCCGTGCGCTGGCGCTCCGAAGCCGGTGTGCAGCCGCCGAAGCGCGCGGTGCCCGCCGACGACCGCCTCACTGCCGACGCGGCCTACCGCCTTGCGTGCGAGGGCACCGCGCTCGTCTGGCAGGGCGACTTCCAGAATGCGCGCCAGCTCGTGCAGGCGATGGCGCGCCGCGTCGAGCGCAAGCCGAAGAAGGCGAAGGCCGCGGCCGGCGCCGACGCATTCAACCTGCATCGTCTCGCTCAGTCGCAGCGCGCCCGCACGCTCGGGATGCTATTGATCCCGCTCGACGCCGATTACACGATCCCGCTGCGCCGCGCGCCCGACGTGCGCGCCGCGTGCGAGGAGGCGTACGGGCCGGGCGGCGCGCCGTCGGTCGTGTCGCTGCGCGAACTGCTCGGCCTCGTCGGCGCGCATGAATGGCGCAAGAAGGGCGTGCCGATCCCGGCGCTCGGCGGCGCGCCGATCCATCCGCACTACGGCGTGTTCTCGCCGGTGCGCGGCGAATATGTCGAACTCGTCGCGCGCGCGCCGCTGCCGGCGATGTCGCTCGCGTTCGACGTCGGCACGGGCACCGGCGTGCTCGCGGCCGTGCTCGCGTCGCGAGGCGTCGAGCGCGTCGTCGCGACCGACCAGGATCCGCGTGCGCTCGCCTGTGCGCGCGAGAACGTCGCGCGGCTCGGTCATGCGGATCGCGTCGACGTCGTCGAGGCCGACCTGTTTCCGGCCGGCCGTGCGCCGCTCGTGGTCTGCAACCCGCCGTGGGTGCCGGCCCGGCCGAGCGCGCCGATCGAATACGCGGTCTACGATCCCGACAGCCGCATGCTGCGCGGTTTCCTCGCCGGGCTCGCCGCGCATCTCGAGCCGGGCGGCGAGGGCTGGCTGATCCTGTCCGATTTCGCCGAGCACCTCGGCCTGCGCCCGCGCGACACGCTGCTGCAATGGATCGACGAGGCGGGCCTGGTCGTGCTCGGCCGCGACGACATCCGCCCCGCGCACCCGAAGTCGACCGACGCCGACGATCCGCTGCATGCGGCACGCCGCGCCGAGGTCACGTCGCTGTGGCGGCTCGGCGCCCGAGCCTGACCGCGCATTTTCGGTAAACTGTCACTCTCCCTCACGAATTCCCGCCGCCGGGCCGTGGTCGACCGACCGTGGCCCGGCGCCGCATCACGATGTCGAACAAGACCCACGAAATCCGCCCGGAGCAATCCGTCGAGCTGCTGAAGGAACTGCACATCCTCACCCGCGACGGGAAGCTGAACCAGGACAGCCGCCGCAAGCTGAAGCAGGTCTATCACCTGTTCCAGTTCATCGAGCCGCTGCTGGCCGGCGTGCAGGCCGACAAGGGCAGCGTGACGCTCGTCGATCACGGCGCCGGCAAGTCGTATCTCGGCTTCATCCTGTACGACCTGTTCTTCAAGCTGCAGCCGGGGCACGGCACGCCGGCGTTCGCATCGCACGTGTACGGGATCGAGACGCGCGAGGAGCTCGTCACGCGCTCGGCCGAGCTCGCCGCGCGGCTCGGGTTCGGCGGCATGTCGTTCCTGAACCTGTCGGTCGCCGATTCGATCACGTCGCCGCAGCTGCCCGAAACGGTCGACGTCGTCACCGCGCTGCACGCGTGCGACACGGCAACCGACGACGCGATCCGCTTCGCGCTCGCGAAGCGCGCGCAGCACATCGTGCTGGTGCCGTGCTGCCAGGCGGAAGTCGCGGGCGTGCTGCGCCGGAACAAGGGCAAGTCGCTCGCGAACGCGCTGACCGAGGTGTGGCGGCATCCGCTGCATACGCGCGAATTCGGCAGCCAGATCACCAACGTGCTGCGCTGCCTGCAGCTCGAAGCGCATGGCTACCAGGTCAGCGTGACCGAGCTGGTCGGCTGGGAGCATTCGATGAAGAACGAGCTGATCATCGCGCAGTACAAGAACCTGCCGCGCCGGCGGCCCGGCGAGCGGCTGAACGAGATCCTCGGGATGTTCGGGCTCGCCGAACTGAACGAGCGCTTCTTCGTGCCGGAGGCCGCGGCAGCGGGCGGCGAGGCCGTCGAGCCGGCCGAAGGCTGACGCGCGGGCGGGCCGAACCGCGTAGCGGCCGGCGCGAGCGCGCGGCGCATCAGACGTCGTCGCCCGGCCGGCGCATCCATTCGCGCCAGCCGTCGTGGCCGAGGCGGCGCAGCGTTTCCTGATTCTTTTCGTAGATCGCGGACGCGTCCGGGAACGCGTCGACCGCGCGCGCGATGCTGTCCTCGCGCAGCAGGTGCAGGATCGGATACGGCGCGCGGTTCGTGTAGTTCTCGATGTCGTCGGGGGCGCTGCCTTCGAACCGGTATTGCGGATGGAAGCTCGCGATCTGCAGCACGCCGTCGAGCCGCAGTTGCTGCACGAGCCGATCGGCGAAGAACAGCGCATCGTTGTAGTCGACGAAATCGGCGAACGCATGCGGGAAGATCACGAGCGTCGTGTCGACCTGCTGCGGGTCCGCCGCGTCGAGCGCGCGCAGCTCGGTTTCGAGCTCGGCGAGCGCGTCTTCCAGCGTCGTCGCTTCGCTGATCGCGTAGCGCACTTGTTCCTTCACGTAGACGCTTTTCGCGAACGGGCACAGATTGAGCCCGATCACCGCGCGCGCGAGCCAGTGCCGCGTGGCAGCGAGGATGTCGTCGTGCGATTCGGGGCGGGTGTCGGTCATCGTGAAACCAGTCGGGCGGTGGAGCGGAGAGGGCCGCATTGTAGCGGGCACGCCGGGTTCGGGCGTGCGCTGCCCGTCACGCGCATGCGGCCTCGATCAACTGCGTGACGAGCGCGGGCGCGATACCGATCGGCGTTTCGCCGTGCCGGTAGGTCTGGCTCGCCGCATAGATGCCTTCGACCACCAGCGCGAGCGCATCGGCGAGCGCCTGCGGCTGCCGTGCGCCGGCGTCTTCGCACAGCGCGACGAGCCGCTTCATCAACTGCTCCTTGTTCTGCGCGACGCGCTCGCGCGCCGGGTGCGACGCATCCGGGAATTCCGCGGCGACGTTGACGAACGGACAGCCGCGATAGTCCTTCTGCGTCGCGCGCTCGGCAAGATCGACGAAATACTGGATCAATTGCGCCTTCGGCTGGCCCGGATGCTTGGCGACGCTCGTGTCGAGACGCTCGAAGAAGCACGCGTCCATCCGCTCCAGGTACGCGAGGATCAGCTCGTCCTTCGACGAGAACTGGCGGTACAGGCTCATCTTGTTGACGCCCGCGCGCTCGACGACCGCCTCGACGCCGACCGTGCGAACGCCTTCCCGGTAAAACAGCTCCTCGGCGGCGCGCAGCAGGTGCTCGTGCGCAGTGGCCCCGTCGATCGGCCGGCGCGTGCGGCGCGCCAGCGGTTTGGCGGCTTCGATGCCGGACATGATGACCCTCGACTACGTGATGAATTGCTTGACATGTTACCGACTGGTAACTACGATCGCAACACAGTTGTGACCGGTCGGTAACAATGCTGGTCGGATCGACAGACAAATGCCAAGCGTCGGCCCGGGTCAGCCGATGCAGTGTGCGGCGGAGGTGGCCTGGCTGGGTAGGGCGGAGCAGGTGCGATGGCGCCGGAGCCGCCAACTGGAGAAGATGACGATGAACTGGGCGGTGACACGAATCGGCGGGCGCTTCCACTACGGATGGCTCGCGGCGGCGGTGGTATTCCTGATCCTGCTGGCGGCAGCCGGCACCCGCGCGACGCCGAGCGTGCTGATGGTGCCGCTCGAGCGCGAACTCGGCTGGAGCCGCGCGGCGATTTCGCTGGCGATCTCGGTGAACATCGCGCTGTACGGGCTGACGGGGCCGTTCGCGGCCGCCGCGATGCAGCGCTTCGGGCTGCGCCCGACGATCCTCACCGCGCTCGTGACGATGAGCGCGGGCGTCGCGCTGTCGTCGATGATGACGCAGAGCTGGCAGATGGTGATGATCTGGGGCCTGATGGTCGGCTGCTCGACGGGCGTCGTCGCGCTGACGCTGTCCGCGACCTTCGTCACGCGCTGGTTCCATGCGCGGCGCGGCCTGGTCATGGGCATCCTGACCGCGAGCACGGCCACCGGCCAGCTCGTGTTCCTGCCGATGCTCGCGGCGATCGCGCAGCGCCATGGCTGGCGGCCGGTCGTGCTGGTCGTCGCGGTAGCGGCCGCGATCGTGATTCCGCTCGTCGCGTTCCTGCTGCCCGAACGGCCGGCCGACGTGCAGTTGCGCCCGTACGGCGAGCCGGCCGATGCGCCGCCCGCGCCCGACGCGACGAAGGAGAACCCGCTCGCGGTCGCGTTCCGCACGCTGCTGATGGCGAGCCGTTCGCGCGACTTCTGGCTGCTGTTCTTCAGCTTCTTCATCTGCGGCGCGAGCACCAACGGCTACGTCGGCACACACCTGATCGCGATGTGCAGCGACTACGGGATGACCGAAGTGCAGGGTGCGTCGCTGCTCGCGGCGATGGGCGTGTTCGACCTGTTCGGCACGACGCTGTCGGGCTGGCTGTCCGATCGTTACGACAACCGCGTGCTGCTGTTCTGGTACTACGGGCTGCGCGGGCTGTCGCTGATCTACCTGCCGCATGCGTTCGGCATCGATTTCTTCGGGCTGCCGCTGTTCGCGATGTTCTACGGGCTCGACTGGATCGCGACCGTGCCGCCGACCGTGCGGCTCGCGACCGACGTGTTCGGCAAGGCCGCGGCGCCGGTCGTGTTCGGCTGGATCGTCGCCGGCCACCAGCTCGGCGCGGCGTTCGCGGCGCTCGGCGCGGGGCTGCTGCGCGCGAGCCTCGGCACCTACACGATCGCGTCGATGATCTCGGGCGGGTTGTGCATCGTCGGTGCGCTGATCGTGCTGCGAATCAACCGCGGCCCGTCGCGTGCGGCAGCGCAGGCAGCCTGAGCACGGCGGCCCGGCCGGCCGCACCGCATGCGGCCGGCCATTGCAGGTACGGTGATTTGCATAGCGCGGGAGGATCGGGCGCGCAAACGCTCAAGCGGGTATGCTTGCGGTTCGCCAGGCGTTCGCGCCCCTTCATCGATGTCAGCGAGGAACCGCATGTCCGTCAAACCTGCTCCCACCACTGTTTCGATTCACGATCTGATCGCGGGCCGGTGGAGCCCGCGCGCGTATTCGGATGAACCCGTCAGCGCCGGCGATCTGCACGCGGTGCTCGAAGCCGCGCGCTGGGCGCCGTCCGCATACAACGCGCAGCCGTGGCGCTTCATCGTATTCGAGCGCACCCAGGACGAAGACGCATTCAAGCGCGCATTCGCGACGCTGGTGCCGTTCAACCAGGGCTGGAATGCGCCGGCGCCCGTGCTGATCGCGGTGACCGCGCATACGCTTTCGCCTAAGGGCGAACCGGCGCCGACCGCGCTGTACGATGCAGGCGCCGCGGCGATGTCGCTGGTGCTGCAGGCGCACGCGCTCGGCCTCGCCGCGCACCAGATGAGCGGTTTCGACGCGAAGGCGTTCCGCGACGCATTCGCGATTCCGGCCGACGTCGCGATCGTATCGATCATCTCGCTCGGCCACTACGGCAACGTCGACAAGCTCGATCCCGTGCTGCGCGATCGCGAGAAGGCGCCGCGCACGCGCCATGCGATCGGCGAAGTCGTGTATGCGAGCGCGTGGAAGAAGAGCTTCGACGCGGCAGCCTGACCTGCCAGGCGGGCGGCTGCATCGTGCATCCCGTCCGCGCGCATCTCCGGCGCGCCAGGCCGCGCGCCGTCGTCACCGAAGCCCGTTCCGCGGCACCGGTGGCGGGCCCGGTTGTGATCCCGCGGGCTTCATGTTAAAAAGCCCGTCCTTTCCGTTTTCGCGCCGGCCCTGCTGCGGCAACTTCCCATGACTTACTGCGCGATCGATTTCGGCACGTCCAATTCCGCCGTGGCGCTGCCCGACGGCGACGGCATGCGCCTCGCGCCCGTCGAGGGCGACCACCTGACGCTGCCCACCGCGATCTTCTTCAACAACGACGAGGAGACGGTCGAGTACGGCCGCGCGGCGCTGGCGTCCTATATCGACGGTTTCGACGGCCGGCTGATGCGTTCGATGAAGAGCATCCTCGGCTCGCCGCTCGCGGAAACGACGACCGATCTCGGCGACGGCAGCGCGATCGCGTACACCGAAATCATCGCGCGCTTCCTGACGCACCTGAAGCGCAAGGCCGAAGCGCGCGCGGGCGCGCCGATCGGCCGCGCGGTGCTCGGCCGGCCCGTGTTCTTCGTCGACGACGATCCGCGCGCCGACCGTCTCGCGCAGGATCAGCTCGAGGCGGCCGCGCGGTCGGTCGGCTTCGCGGACGTTCACTTCCAGTACGAACCGATTGCCGCCGCGTTCGATTACGAATCGCGCCAGCAGGCCGAACGCCTCGTGCTCGTCGCCGACATCGGCGGCGGCACGTCCGACTTCTCGCTGGTGCGCGTCGGGCCCGAGCGGATGGTGCGGCTCGAGCGCAAGGACGACGTGCTGGCTCACCACGGCGTGCACGTCGCGGGCACCGACTATGACCGGCGTGTCGAGCTGGCGGCGATCCTGCCTGCGTTCGGCTACCGTTCGCTCGACCCGGAAGGGCGCGAACTGCCGAACAAGATCTACTTCGATCTCGCGACCTGGCACCTGATCAATACGGTCTACACGCCGAAGCGGCTCGGCGAGCTGAAGCTGATGAAGCACCTGTACCAGGATGCGCGGCAATACGACCGGCTCACGAGCGTGGTCGAGCAGCGGCTCGGGCATGCGCTGATGGCGCGCGCGGAAGAGGCGAAGATCGGCGTCGCGGCGGGCGGGGAGACGATGATCGACCTGAACGACGTGGAAGAAGACCTGCTGATCGCGTTCGATTCCGATCGTCTCGTCGATGCGAGCCGTGACGACACCGCGCGCATCGTCGACGCCGCGCGCGAGACGGTGCGGCTCGCGGGCGTTGCGCCGCGCGACGTCGGCGCACTGTATTTCACCGGCGGCTCGACGGGGCTTGCGTTCCTGTCGGGCGCGCTCGCGGGCGCGTTCCCGGATGCGCAGCCGGTATTCGGCGACCGCCTCGCGAGTGTCGCGACGGGGCTCGGCATTCACGCGCAGCGGCTGTTCGGCTGAATGCAGGCAGCCGCATTCCGCCGTGCCGGATTGGCGTAGAAAAACAAAAAGCCCCGCCGAAGCGGGGCTTTTTTACATCAAATCTCGCGCAGAACTTACAGCGGCTTGATGTTCGCAGCTTGCAGACCCTTCGGGCCCGTCTTCACTTCGAACTCGACCTTCTGGTTTTCTTGCAGCGTCTTGAAGCCTTCGGTGCGGATTTCCGAGAAGTGCGCGAACAGATCGTCGCCGCCGCCTTCCGGGGTGATGAAGCCGAAGCCCTTTGCGTCATTGAACCACTTGACGGTACCGGTTGCCATGTTACTTGTTCCTAAAAAGATAAAACGGGGCCGAAGCCCATGGGGTGCGGAAAATCAAGGAAGGGGTAATAGGACCAACCGGAGTACCGTTGATGGGCGAACTACGAAAGAACCAATTCACTCGCCGCTTGAAATCCTGCGAAGTCCTTTATACGGCTAATCGATCGTGTGGTCAACCGTATTTCCATGCTCTCAGGGTTATTGCGTATATCAGGTTTACAAAGCTTGCAGACGATGCGAATTTTTTGTAGGGGCCGAACGATTTTGGCGCCACGTTCGAGGTGCAACCGTTAAACTACGCGCCGCGCGGACGGGTTGCCCCGATCGGATGACTCGTCCCCCCAAGAATGCGTGCGCGGTGCAGTCCGAGCCGATCCCGGACTGCGGGCCGACCATGCTTTTTGAGACACAGGAGAGGATGTGAAGAGTTCTATTCAACGGAACATCGGCCCGTTTGCATTGATGCTGACGGGGCTGGGTTCGATTATCGGCTCGGGCTGGCTGTTCGGCGCCTGGAAGGCCGCGAAGATTGCCGGTCCGGCGGCGATCTGCGCATGGATCATCGGCGCGGTCGTGATTCTCGCGATTGCACTGACTTACGCCGAACTGGGCGCGATGTTCCCCGAGTCGGGCGGCATGGTGCGCTATGCGCGCTATTCGCACGGTTCGCTGGTGGGCTTCATCAGCGCATGGGCCAACTGGATCGCGATCGTCTCCGTGATCCCGATCGAGGCCGAAGCGTCGATCCAGTACATGAGCACGTGGCCGTATCCGTGGGCGCACAGCCTGTTCGTGAACGGCGAGTTGACGACACCCGGGCTGCTGCTGTCGGCCGTGCTGGTCGTCATCTACTTCATGCTGAACTACTGGGGTGTGAAGGCCTTCGCGCGTGCGAACACCGCAATCACGATCTTCAAGTTCCTGATCCCCGGCCTCACGATCCTCGGCCTGATGCTGACGAGCTTCCATTCGGAGAACCTCGGCACTGCATCCAATGCAAGCTTTGCGCCGTACGGCTGGTCGGCGGTGCTGACCGCGGTCGCGACGAGCGGCATCGTGTTCGCGTTCAACGGCTTCCAGAGCCCCGTGAACCTCGCGGGCGAAGCGCGCAATCCGTCGCGCAGCGTGCCGTTCGCGGTGATCTCGTCGATCCTGATCGCGCTCGTGATCTACGTGCTGCTGCAGGTGGCCTATATCGGCTCGGTGAATCCGGCCGACGTCGCGCAGGGCTGGTCGCACTTCAACTTCTCGTCGCCGTTCGCGGAACTCGCGATCGCGCTGAACCTGAACTGGCTCGCGATCCTGCTGTACGTCGACGCGTTCATCAGCCCGAGCGGCACCGGCACGACCTACATGGCGACGACCACCCGGATGATCTACGCGATGGAGCGCAACAACACGATGCCGAAGATGTTCGGCAACGTGCACCCGCTCTACGGCGTGCCGCGCCAGGCGATGTGGTTCAACCTGCTGGTCTCGTTCATCTTCCTGTTCTTCTTCCGCGGCTGGAGCTCGCTCGCGGCAGTGATCTCGGTTGCGACGGTGATCTCGTACCTGACCGGCCCGATCAGCCTGATGGCGCTGCGCCGCGCGGCGACCGACATCGAGCGCCCGCTGTCGATTCCGCTGATGAAGCTGATCGCACCGTTCGCGTTCGTCTGCGCGTCGCTGATCCTGTACTGGGCGAAGTGGCCGCTGACGGGCGAAATCATCCTGCTGATGATCGTCGCACTGCCGGTGTATTTCTACTTCCAGGCGAAGTCGGGCTGGACCGGCTGGGGTGCCGACCTGAAGGCCGCATGGTGGCTGGTCGCGTACCTGCCGACGATGGCCGTGCTGTCGCTGATCGGCAGCAAGGAATTCGGCGGTCACGGCTATCTGCCGTACGGCTGGGACATGCTGATCGTCGCTGCGATTTCGCTCGTGTTCTACTTCTGGGGCGTGAGTACCGGCTACCGGACCCAGTATCTCGACGAGCGCGAGACGCACGACGAGATCCTCGAAGGGGTCGGTGTCTGACGCGTGACCTGCCGCCGGATTCGGCGGCGGCGGGAAGCAGTGAAAAAAACCCGCCCGGGCAATGCCCGGGCGGGTTTTTTGTTTGTTGTCGCAGGTTGTCTCGCGGAATTCAGGCGGCCGCGCTCGCGAACACGTAGTTCGTCATCGCGAGCACGCGCTGGTAGGTGCCGAGCGACTGGATGCCGAGCTGGTAGTCGTCGTCCGCCGCGCCGAGCGCCGTGAACACCGGCAGCAGATGTTCGTCGGTCGGATGCATCAGCGCCGCATGCGGTGCCTGCCGGCGGTAGTCGAGCAGCGCGTCGACGTCGCGCGCGGCGAGCTTCGCCTCGAACCAGTCGGTGAATTCCGCCACGCGCGGGTCCGCATCCTCGGGCGCCGCGCCGAAATCGGCTGCGCGCAGGTTGTGCGTGATCTGGCCCGAGCCGATCACCATCACGCCTTCGTCGCGCAGCGGCCGCAGCGCGCGGCCGAGTGCGAAGTGATGGGCCGCATCCGCGCGCGGCTGGATCGACAACTGCGCGACCGGCACGTCGGCCTCCGGGAACATCAGCAGCATCGGCACCCACGCGCCGTGGTCGAGCCCGTGCTCGGTCGTCGCGGTCGCGATGCCGGCCGCGTTCAGCAGCGCAGCCGCGCGCTCGGCGACGTCAGGGGCGCCCGGCGCCGGATAGCGGATCTCGTACAGCGCGCGCGGAAAACCGTAGAAGTCGTGGATCGTTTCCGGGTGTGCGGCGACGCTCGCGACCGGCTGTTGCGTGCCCCAGTGCGCGGACAGCATCAGCACCGCGCGCGGGCGCGGCAATTCGGCGCCGAGGTGCGTGAACGCACCGGACGGCAGCGTCGGGTCGATCGGCAGCGTCGGCGCGCCGTGGGACAGGTACAGCGAAGGCAAGCGGTTCATGGCGGTGGCCTGCAAAAGGGTTTGCCTGTGACTATAGGCGTGCACCTGACATTGATAAATCCGCGCCAGAGAATTTGATTGATGCTTGTTTGTTGATAATCGTCGCGATGCAATGCGTTCTGGTGTGGGTAGACGTCAGTACGCGTGAAATCGAATGAATTGCCGATTGAATCGGTGAAGATGCGCGAAGAAGCGGGTGTGGCGATCGGCTTACTGCGCGTGCCGGATGCCGGCCCACGGTGTCGTCAGCGGTGCGCTGAGCGCGAACAGGTCGAGCACGCGGGTGACGGTCTGGTCGACGAGTTCCTCGATCGTCTTCGGCATCGCATAGAACGCGGGCAACGGCGGAAACACGATGCCGCCCATTTCGGTGACGGCGGTCATGTTGCGCAGATGCGCGAGGTTGAACGGCGTTTCGCGCACCATCAGCACGAGACGGCGGCGTTCCTTCAGCGTGACGTCGGCCGCGCGCGTGATCAGGTTGTCGGACAGCCCGTGCGCAACGCTCGCGAGCGTCTTCATCGAGCATGGCGCGATCACCATCCCGTCGGTCGCGAACGAGCCCGACGCGATCGTCGCGCCGACGTCGCGCACCGAATGCACGACGTCCGCACGGCTTTCGACATCGGCCTTCGGCAGCTTCAGTTCATGCTGGATGTTGAGCCAGCCGGCGTTCGAAATCAGCAGATGCGTTTCGACGCCGCCGGCGGCGCGCAGCAGGTCGAGCAGCCGCACGCCGTAGATCGCGCCGGTGGCGCCGGTGATCGCGACGATCAGCCGGCGTGGCGGCGCGCTGGGAGATGCCATCGAAAGGGTGGGGCAGGTCGGGCGTATTAAGCGGCTGCGAACAGTTGCTGCAGCTCGCCCGACTGGTACATCTCCATCATGATGTCCGAGCCGCCGACGAATTCGCCCTTCACGTAGAGCTGCGGGATGGTCGGCCAGTTCGAGAATTCCTTGATGCCCTGGCGGATTTCGTCGTCCTCGAGCACGTTGACCGTCTTGAACTGGTCGACGCCGCAGGCCTTCAGCACCTGCACCGCGCGGCCCGAGAAGCCGCACATCGGGAATTGCGCGTTGCCCTTCATGAAGAGCACGACCTGGTTTTCGTCGACGATTTGCTTGATACGTTGTTGGGTGTCCATGACTGACCTTGCGTTTGCGGGGCGTTAGATCGAAATGATAGCGGATTTCAACCGGGCGGGCCGGGCATCAGCCCGGCAGGCGGCCGCCGGTCGTGCGTTCGATCGCAGCCAGATCGGCGAGCGATTCGACTGCGACGAAGCCGTGCGACGACAGCACTGCGCGGACGGCTTCGGCCTGGTCGTAGCCGTGCTCGATCCACAGCGTGCCGCCCGGTTTCAGGTAGGCGCCGGCGCCCGCGACGATCGTGCGGATCGCGCTGAGGCCGTCGGCGTCGTCGGTAAGCGCGCCGCGCGGCTCGAAACGCAGATCGCCCTGCGCGAGGTGCGGATCGTGCTGCGCGATGTACGGCGGGTTGCTGACGATCGTGTCGAATGCGAGCGCCGGATCGAGCGCCGCGTACCAGTCGCTCTGCAGCCAGTGCAGCGGGCCGCCGGGGCGGTGCGCGTCCAGCAGCTTGCCGGCGTTGCATTGCGCGACTGCGAGCGCGGCCGGCGAACGGTCGAGCGCCCACACGCGTGCATCGGGACGCTCGGCCGCGATCGATACGGCGATCGCGCCGCTGCCGGTGCCGAGATCGAGCACGGCCGGATGCGGCAGCCCGTCGATCGCGTCGAGCGCGGCTTCGACGAGCAGTTCGGTTTCGGGGCGCGGGATCAGCACGTCGGGCGTCACGTCGAACGGCCGGCCGAAGAATTCGCGCATCCCGACGAGCTGCGCGACCGGCTCGCCGGCCACGCGGCGCGCTTCGAGCGCGCGATAGCGTTCGACCGCGGCAGCGTCGAGCGGCGTGTCGCCACGCGTGATCAGTTGCGTGCGGGTCCAGCCGAGCGCGTGCGCGAGCAGCACGCGCGCATCGACCGCGTCGAGCGGCGACGCGCGCAACAGTTCGTCGGCGGTGGTGTCGGGCATCGCGGCCTCAGTCGGCGTCGCCGAGCGACGCGAGCAGTTCGGCCTGGTGCTCGCTGACGAGCACGCCGATCAGTTCGTCGAGATCGCCGTCCATGATCGCCTCGAGCCGGTACAGCGTCAGGTTGATCCGGTGGTCGGTCATCCGGCCCTGCGGGAAGTTGTACGTGCGGATCCGCTCCGAGCGGTCGCCGGAGCCGATCAGGCTCTTGCGCGTCGCCGCTTCCTTCGCGTGCTGCTCGTGATACTGCTTGTCCTTGATGCGCGCGGCGAGCACCTTCAGCGCGCGATCCTTGTTCTTGTGCTGCGAACGGTCGTCCTGGCACTCGACGACGATGCCGGTCGGGATGTGCGTGACGCGCACCGCCGAATCGGTCTTGTTGATGTGCTGGCCGCCCGCGCCGGACGCACGGAACGTATCGATCCGCAGGTCGGCCGGATTGATCTCGATCTCGCCGATCTCGTCGGCTTCCGGCATCACCGCGACCGTGCACGCGGACGTATGGATGCGCCCCTGCGTCTCGGTCGCCGGCACGCGCTGCACGCGATGGCCGCCCGATTCGAACTTCAGGCGCGAATACGCGCCCTGGCCCGCGATCCGCACGATCACTTCCTTGTAGCCGCCGAGATCCGACGCGCTCTCCGACATCATCTCGACCTGCCAGCGATGGCGTTCCGCGAAGCGCAGGTACATGCGCAGCAGGTCGCCCGCGAACAGCGCCGATTCGTCGCCGCCCGTGCCCGCGCGGATTTCGAGGAAGATGTTGCGATCGTCGTTCGGATCCTTCGGCAACAGCATTTTCTGCAGCTCGACCTCGAGGCGGGCCATGCTTTCTCGCGCGCTGCGGATCTCGTCCTCGGCGAAATCGCGCATCGACGGATCGGCGAGCAGTTCCTGCGCGGCCGTTTCGTCGCTGCGCGACTGGCGCCACAGCGCGTACTGCTCGACGACCGGGCCGAGTTCCGCATGTTCGCGCGTCAGCTTGCGGTACTGGTCGAGATCGGCCGTGACGTTTTCGCGGCTCAGCAGGTCGTTCAGTTCGGCCAGCCGTGTGGACAGCTGGTCGAGCTTGCGTTGCATGCTCGTCTTCATGGTGTGGAGCGGCGCTCCCGGGCAAGGGTATTCGGAAAGGATAGGCCGGCTCGCGGCCGGCGGCAGGGCAACCGGCCGGCGCTAGTGGCCGGACTGGTCGTTCGACCGCGGCGCGTGCTGGTAGAAGCCACGCATCAGGTCGATCAGCGAATCGCGATCGGCGCCGTTCACGCGGTTGAGCGCGCTCGTCGGGCCGTGGATCAGCTTGTTGGTCAGCGCCTGCGACAGCGCTTCAAGCACGGCGGCCGGATCGTCGCCGCGTGCGAGCAGCTTCTGTGCCTTGTCGACTTCGGCACGGCGCAGCGCGTCGGCCTGCGTATGCATGTGACGAATCACCGGCACGACGCTGCGCGTGTCGAGCCATTGCATGAAATTCTGCACACGCGTCTCGATGATCGATTCAGCCTGCGCGACCGCCGCCTGGCGCGATGCGTTGCCTTCGCGCACGATCGCGCCGAGATCGTCGACGGTGTAGAGGAACACGTCCTTCAGCTTGCCGACCTCGGGCTCGATGTCGCGCGGCACCGCGAGGTCGACCATGAAGATCGGCCGGTGGCGGCGTGCTTTCACCGCACGCTCGACCGCGCCGAGGCCGATGATCGGCAGCGTCGACGCCGTGCACGACACGATGATGTCGAATTCCTGCATGCGGGCCGGCAGATCCGACAGCGGCATCGCGCGGCCGTTGAAGCGTTCGGCGAGCCGCTGGCCGCGTTCGGCCGTGCGGTTCGCGACGACGAGCTCGCGCGGGCCTTGCGCGGCGAAGTGCGTCGCGCACAGCTCGATCATCTCGCCGGCGCCGATGAACAGCACGCGCTGATCCGACACCTTTTCGAAGATCCGCTGTGCGAGGCGAACCGCGGCGGCGGCCATCGACACCGACTGCGTGCCGATCTCGGTCGTGCCGCGCACTTCCTTCGCCACCGCGAATGTGCGCTGGAACAGCTGGTTCAGATAGGTGCCGAGCGCGCCGGCTTCCGTCGCGGTGCGCACGGCGTCCTTCATCTGGCCCAGAATCTGCGTTTCGCCAAGCACCATCGAATCGAGGCCGGATGCGACGCGGAATGCATGGCGGACCGCTTCCGACTGCGGTAGCGCGTAAACATGCGGGGCGAGCTCGTCGACGGGAATCCGGTGATACTCCGACAGCCAGCGGAGCGCGCCTTCACGTGCTGCGCGATCGTCGGTCGCGCAATACAGTTCGGTGCGGTTGCAGGTGGAGAGGATCGCCGCTTCGGGCGTGTTGGGCGCCTGGGGCCCGAGAAACACGTTCTTGAACGTGACGAGAGCCGGCTTGATCTGCTCGAGCGGAAACGCCACGCGTTCGCGCAGGGCGACAGGCGCAGTGTGGTGATTGATTCCGATCGTGAGGAGTTGCATATCGAGGGCTATCGTTTAGCCCCATATTATAGCGTTTCAGCGATTTCCTCACTCGCCGCATACCGGGCATCGGTGTGGCACGGCCGGGAATTTGGGGGCTCGATCGGCACGCGTTCGAGCTGGTAGCCATAGCCGTAGAGCGGCAACAGGCGGTAGCCGTGCTCCGGAAGCAGCTGCAACTTGCTGCGCAGCCGGGACGCATGCGTATCGAGCGTGCGCGACTTCATGTCGCGGCGGCGGGCCCACACCGTTTCGAGGATATGGGCGCGCGATACGGGCCGCGACAGGTTCGCGAACAGCAACTGCGCGAAGCGGAACTCCTTGGGCGTGAGTGAAACGATTGCGTTGCCGAAGCGCACAAGGCAATGCGTGGCGTCGAATGCGTATTCGCCATACATTTCGCGCGAGCGGGTCGGCGGCCGGCGCACGCCGGCGCGCCGGCTCAGCGCGTTGACGCGCGCGAGCAGTTCGGGTCCGCTGACGGGGCGCACGAGGCAATCGTCGGCGCCCGCGTGCAGGCACGATACGATTTCGCTTTCGCGCGGCAACTGCATCACGGCGATGGCCGGCAGCCCGGGCAGGATCGCCTGCGCGCGCGGTATGACTTCCTCGGCAGGCTGGTCGCCGGCCCAGTTGCCGGTGATCAGCATGTCGCAGGTGTCGGTGGCGAGCCATTCGAAGAACGCCGTGCTGGACGAAAACGCGTGGCACACATGACCGCCTGCAAAGAGCAGGCGGTTCAGGAGCGCGGCATGACGCGCCTCCGGATCGATCAGAGCGATTCGCATGAGAGTTTCTTCAATACGGCAGCCGGTGCGCGCTTGCCATAACGTCGAGTCGGCCCCTACACTCGAACGTTCGCGGCGCCCGGCTGGTCTCGGGTTCGATGGATGAATCGATGCTAGCCGCTGGCAACGTTCACGCCTATGGGACGAATCTGAATTTATAGAAGGCGTCGAATGAACTGGTTTGGAATCCTTGTCCTGGGAGCGGCCGTCGGGCTGTTCGGCCGATGGCTGCACCCGATGCGGCGCACGGGCCGGCCGGCGTGGTGGATCGCGGTACTCGTCGGCATCGTGGGTGCGGCTGCCGCCCGCATGGCCGGCAATCTCTCGGGACTGTTTTACGATGGCGAGACGCTCGAATGGCCGGTCTGCACCGGCGTCGCGTTCCTTGCCGTAGCCGTGACGGTCGCGCTGTCGGCCCGTCGCTGAATGCTCTCAGGTGAAATCATGAATGCCCGTCTTCCCGAAGTCTCGTCGGTGCCGGCCCGCCTTGCGCTGCTGCGCGGCGCCATGGCCCGCGAGGACCTGGCCGCCTATCTCGTGCCGTCCGCCGATCCCCATCTGTCCGAATACCTGCCCGAGCGCTGGCAGGCCCGCCGCTGGCTGTCCGGCTTCACGGGCTCGGTCGGCACGCTGGTCGTGACCGCGGATTTCGCGGGGCTGTGGGTCGACAGCCGCTACTGGGTGCAGGCCGATGCCGAACTGGCCGGCACGGGCGTGCAGTTGATGAAGATGACGGGCGGGCAGCAGAGCGCGCCGCACGTCGACTGGCTCGCGCAGAACGTGGCAGCGGGCGCGACGGTCGGCGTCGACGGCGCCGTGCTCGGCGTCGCGGCCGCGCGCGGGCTGACGGCCGCGCTGAGCGCGCGCGGCATCGCGCTGCGCACCGATCTCGACCTGCTCGACGCGATCTGGCCCGAGCGGCCGGGGCTACCCGGCGACGCGGTGTTCGAGCACGCGGCGCCGCAGGCGGACACGACGCGCGCGAGCAAGCTGGCCGAAGTGCGCCGCGCGATGCACGCGCAGGGCGCGCAGTGGCATTTCGTGTCGACGCTCGACGATCTGGCCTGGTTGTTCAACCTGCGCGGCGCCGACGTCAACTTCAATCCCGTATTCGTTGCGCACGCAATGATCGGTGCCGATCGCGCGACGCTGTTCGTCGCCGACGGCAAGGTGTCGCCGGCGCTGGCCGCGTCGCTCGCGCAGGACGGCGTCGACGTCCGTGCATACGATGCCGCACGCGCATCGCTCGCGGCGCTGCCCGACGGCGCGACGCTGCTGGTCGACCCGCGCCGCGTGACGTTCGGCACGCTCGAGGCCGTGCCGGCCGGCGTGAAGCTCGTCGAGGCCGTGAATCCGTCGACGTTCGCGAAGTCGCGCAAGACGTCCGCCGAGATCGAGCACGTGCGCGTGACGATGGAGCACGACGGCGCCGCGCTCGCGGAATTCTTTGCCTGGTTCGAGCAGGCCGTGAACCGCGAGACTATCACCGAACTGACGATCGAGGAGAAGCTCACGGCCGCGCGCGCACGGCGCCCCGGCTATGTGTCGCCGAGCTTCGCGACGATCGCCGGCTTCAACGCGAACGGCGCGATGCCGCATTACCACGCCACGCCCGAGTCGCACGCGACGATCGCCGGCGACGGCCTGTTGCTGATCGATTCGGGCGGCCAGTACGTGACTGGCACGACCGACATCACGCGCGTCGTGCCGGTCGGCACCGTCAGCGACCTGCAGCGGCGCGATTTCACGATCGTGCTGAAATCGATGATGGCGCTGTCGCGCGCACGCTTCCCGCGCGGCATCCGCTCGCCGATGCTCGACGCGATCGCGCGCGCGCCGATGTGGGCGGCCGGGCTCGACTACGGCCACGGCACGGGGCATGGCGTCGGCTATTTCCTGAACGTGCACGAGGGCCCGCAGGTCATCTCGCACTACGCGCCGGCCGAGCCGTACACGGCGATGGAAGAGGGGATGATCACGTCGATCGAGCCGGGCGTGTACCGCCCCGGCCAGTGGGGCATCCGGATCGAGAACCTGGTCGTGAACCGCGCGGCCGGGAAGACCGAGTTCGGCGATTTCCTCGCGTTCGAGACGCTGACGCTGTGCCCGATCGACACGCGCTGCGTGCTGATCGAGATGCTGCACGACGAAGAGCGCGCGTGGCTGAACACGTATCACGCGACGGTGCGCGAGCGCGTCGGCCGGCACCTGAGCGGCGACGCGAAGGCATGGCTCGACGCGCGCACGCAGCCGATCTGACGCGACGTGCGATAACGGCCGGACGACGGCCGAACCACAACAGCGAGGGCAAAATATGGCGGACACCGCAGTGATCGTGGTCGACATGCAGCGCGGACTGGTGGAGCGGGCGCAGCCCGCGTACCGGCTCGACGACGTGGTGTCGGGCATCAACCGGTTGACGGCGGCGGCACGCGCGGCGAACGCGCCCGTGTGCTTCGTGCAGCACGACGGCGACGCAGACGACGACATCGTGCCCGGCACGCCGGGCTGGGAGCTGCATGCGGGGCTGGTCGTCGGGAGCGACGACTGGCGCGTGCGCAAGCAGGTGAGCGACTCGTTTCACGACACGCCGCTCGCGGCGCAGCTCGACCGCCACGGCATCCGTTCGGTGCTGATCTGCGGCTATGCGACCGAGTTCTGCGTCGATTCGGCCGCGCGCCGTGCGGCACTGCTCGGCTACCGGACGACCGTCGTGTCCGACCTGCATACGACGAACGAGCGTGCGCACCTGTCGGCCGCGCAGATCGTCGCGCATCATCACTTCGTCTGGGCAAACAATTCGCTGTCGGGCAACGCGGTCACGCCGCGTCCGCTCGCCGACGTGCTCGCCGCGGAGTTCGCATGACGATCAAGGCGGTGGTGTTCGATTTCGGCGGCGTGCTGATCGACTGGAGCCCCGACTACCTTTACCGGCAACTGATTCCCGACGAGGCCGAGCGTCGCTGGTTCCTCACGCATGTCTGCGCGATGGACTGGGTGATTCGCCAGGACGGCGGGCAGACGATCGAGGAAGGTACGGCCGAGCTCGTCGCGAAGTTTCCGGAGCACGAGGTGCCGATCCGCGCGTTCTACGCACGCTGGCACGAGATGATCGGCGGCGTGCTCGACGAAGGCGCCGCGCTCGTCGAGCGGCTCGACGCGCAGGGGATGCCGCTGTTCGGGCTGACGAACTGGTCCGCGCAGACGTTTCCGTATGCGTGGGACAACTTCCCGGTCCTGCGGCGGTTCAGGGACATCGTCGTGTCGGGCCGCGTGAAGCTCGTGAAACCCGATCCGGCGATCTACCGCGAGATGCACGCGAGAATCGATCCGCACCTGCCGGGCATCGCGCCGCGCGAGCTCGTGTTCATCGACGACAACGCGAAGAACGCCGCGGCCGCAACGGCGCTCGGCTGGCACGGCATTCATCACACGAGCGCGGCGCAGACTGAGGCGCGGCTGCGCGAACTGGGCGCGCTCGCGTAGGCGGCGGGCGAGCGATCGTCAGATGAAAAAAGCGGGCCACGGGCCCGCTTTGTCGTTTTGCCGATCCGGAAGGAAGCGGCCACCTTCGGCATCCGGCCCCACGTTGCCGCAGTGCCGGGCGCCCGGGCCGCGCCGCTCAGCGGGTGATCGGCTTGTAGCGCAGTCGGTGCGGCTTCGCGGCTTCCTCGCCGAGGCGCGCGCGCTTGTCGGCTTCGTACTCCTGGTAGTTGCCGTCGAAGAACGTGACCTGCGAATCGCCTTCGAACGCGAGGATGTGCGTCGCGATCCGGTCGAGGAACCAGCGATCGTGCGAGATCACCATCACCGAGCCCGCGAATTCGAGCAGTGCGTCTTCCAGCGCGCGCAGCGTTTCGACGTCGAGGTCGTTCGACGGTTCGTCGAGCAGCAGCACGTTGCCGCCCGAGATCAGCGTCTTCGCGAGGTGCAGGCGGCCGCGTTCGCCGCCGGACAGGTTGCCGACGATCTTCTGCTGGTCGCCGCCCTTGAAGTTGAAGCGGCCGATGTACGCGCGCGACGGCGTCTCGTACTTGCCCACCGTCAGCACGTCGGCGCCGCCCGAGATTTCCTCGAACACCGTCTTCGAGCCGTCGAGCGCATCGCGGCTCTGGTCGACGTACGCGAGCTTCACCGTCGGGCCCATCACGACCTCGCCCGAATCCGGCTGCTCCTTGCCCGTCAGCATCCGGAACAGCGTCGACTTGCCGGCGCCGTTCGGGCCGATGATGCCGACGATCGCGCCGGCCGGGATCTTCAGGTTCAGGTTGTCGATCAGCAGGCGGTCGCCGAACGCCTTGCTGACGTTCTTGAACTCGATCACTTCATTGCCGAGGCGGTCGCCGACCGGAATGAAGATTTCCTGCGTCTCGTTGCGCTTCTGGTATTCCTGGCTGTTCAGCTCCTCGAAGCGCGCGATACGCGCCTTCGACTTCGCCTGGCGGCCCTTCGGGTTCTGGCGCACCCACTCCAGTTCCTTCTTGATCGCCTTCTGGCGCGCCGACTCCGACGCTTCTTCCTGCTTCAGGCGCTCTTCCTTCTGGTCGAGCCAGCTGCTGTAGTTGCCCTTCCACGGAATGCCGTGGCCGCGGTCGAGTTCGAGAATCCACTCGGCCGCGTTGTCGAGGAAGTAGCGATCGTGCGTGACGGCGACGACGGTGCCCGGGAAGCGCACCAGGAACTGTTCGAGCCAGTCGACCGATTCGGCGTCGAGGTGGTTGGTCGGTTCGTCGAGCAGCAGCATGTCGGGCTTTTCGAGCAGCAGCTTGCACAGTGCGACGCGGCGCTTTTCGCCGCCCGACAGGTGCTCGATCTTCGCGTCCCACGCCGGCAGGCGCAGCGCGTCGGCGGCCACTTCGAGCTGCTGCTCGGGGCTGCCGCCATCGCTCGACGCGAGGATCGCCTCGTACTTCGCCTGTTCGGCCGCGAGCGCGTCGAAGTCGGCGTCCGGCTCGGCATACGCCGCGTAGATCTCTTCGAGCTTCTTGTTGGCCTGGAACAGGTCGCCGAGGCCTTCCTCGACGGCTTCGCGCACCGTCTTCGTCGGGTCGAGCTGCGGTTCCTGCGGCAGATAGCCGATGTTCAGGTTCGGCATCGGCGTCGCTTCGCCTTCGATGTCCTTGTCGACGCCCGCCATGATGCGGATCAGCGTCGACTTGCCCGAGCCGTTCAGGCCGAGCACGCCGATCTTCGCGCCCGGAAAGAACGACAGCGAGATGTCCTTCAGGATCTGGCGCTTGGGCGGCACGATCTTGCCGACCCGGTTCATCGTGAAAACGTATTGGGCCATTTGGGTGTGAAAGTCAGAAGTTGAGACGGCCGCGCAGCGCGCTGGCAGGGCGGCGTCGGGTGATTCGGTACGGAGCGTGCCGCGCAAGGCGCGGCGGCGTCGCCGAGTGGCGGCGGCGCGAGCGGCTATTGTACTTCGCCGCCGGGTGTCGCTGGCACGACGCAGGCATTCGGGCGCGCGGCGTTCACAGCCACGCGGCGACGCCGCCGTGCCCCGAGCACGTGCCGCGCCGGTGGCGGCTGAAGCTGTACGTGCCGTCGCGGCAGCGCGCGCTTGCGCCGTCGGGCACGCGGCCCGATTTCGAATGTGCGGGCGCGTGCACGGTTTCGCCGTCGCGGTTGCGATACGTGTCGTGACGGTCGAGATCGGCTTCGTTGCCGTAGCCGGGCGGTGCGCGGTACGCCTGCGCGGAAGGAGGCAGGGCGGCGCACGCGACGAAGAGCGCGATCGACAGCGTCGCAACGTGCGTCGCGCGGCGGAGCAGGGCAGTCATGGTCTCTCTCGGTCTGTTGTTATCGATGTCGGGCCGATGGCCCGCGCCGCATGTTAGCCGATCGGCCAGGGGGGGGCGCTGGCGCCTCGCGGTGAAGCGACGTCAAGCCGCGCCGGACATCGACGCCGCGCCGTCGGCCTGCGCGGCGTCGAGAATCCAACGGCGGAACGCGGCGATCTTCGGCCGTTCCGCGTGATGCGGCGGATAGACGAGGTAGTACGCGAAATCGTCGAGCCACGCGACGTCGGCGAGCTGCACGAGCCGGCCGCTTTCGAGCTCGCCGCGCACCATCGCGGCCGGCAGCAGCCCGGCGCCCTGGCCGGCGACGATCGCCTGCAGCAACAGGCCCGAGTCGTCGAACGCGGGGCCGCGGGGCGGGCCGAAATCGTCGATACGCTGTGCGCCGAACCAGATGTGCCAGCCCTTGCGCTCGGCATCGTGCAGGTGCGGCCAGCCGACGAGATCGGCCGGTGTCGCCGGCATGCCGAGCCGCGCGACGAGTTCGGGCGACGCGAGCGCGACGATTTCCACCGTCAGCAGGCGTTCGCTGCACAGCCCGATGTAGCGCCCGAGGCCGTGACGGATCGCGACGTCGACGCCGTCGCGCGCGAAATCCGCGAGTGCATGGCTCGTGACGATCTGCAGGTCGACGTCCGGGCACGCGTGCCGGAACTGCGCGAGGCGCGGCACGAGCCACGCGGACGCGAAGAACGGCGTGACGCTCACCGTCAACACGCCGCTGTCGGCGGCGCCAGACACGCGCTGCGACGCATCGGCGATCTGCCGGAACGCATTGCGCACCGGCGGCAGGTAGTCGCGGCCGGCTGCCGTCAACAGGATGCCGCGGTTGACGCGCTCGAACAGCTGCACGCCGAGATGCGTTTCGAGCGTGCGGATCATCTGGCTCACCGCGCCGGGCGTGACTGACAGTTCTTCGGCCGCCGACTTCACCGACAGGTGGCGGGCGGCCGCTTCGAATGCACGCAGCGCGTTGAGCGGCGGCAGGCGGGAACGATTCATTCAGATTTTCTAAAGCGAAAGGCCGACGAAATATCGTTTGAGGCGATGCGTACGCGCGAGTACCGTTGTCGCATCGGATCGCATTCTTCAGGGCTGCCTTGCGGCAGCCGATGCGATCAACATAGTTCAACTATATCCATGAGGCAATCCGGATGCCGCGCGGCGTCCGGAGGGACCTGAGAGGAGCATCGTCATGAACCGCCCGGGCGCATCGCGCCTCTTCTACGGCTGGTACGTGGTCGCGGCCGCGTTCGCCGTCACGTTCGTCGGGTTCGGCAGCGCGTATACGTTCAGCGCGTTCGTCGAGTCGCTGCAGCGCGATTTCGCCGCATCGCGCGGGCAGATCTCGCTCGTGTTCTCGCTCGCCGGCTTCCTGTATTTCGGCTTCGGTATCGTCAGCGGGCCGCTTGCGGATCGCTTCGGCTCGCGGCGGCTCGCCGTCGCCGGCATGCTGCTGACGGGCGCCGGGCTCGCGGCCGCCGGCGCCGCGCACACGCTGCTGCAGGTTTATGTCGCGTATGGGCTTGGCGTCGGTCTCGGCGTCGGCTGCGCGTACGTGCCGGCGGTCGGGGCCGTGCAGCGCTGGTTCGTCCGCCGGCGCGGCTTCGCGTCGGGGCTCGCGGTCGCGGGGATCGGCGTCGGCACGCTCGTGATGCCGCCGCTCGCGTCCGTGCTGATCGCGCATGTCGGCTGGCGCGGCGCGTATTTCACGCTGGCAGCGATCGCGGTGGTCCTGGGGGCAGGCATGTCGCTGCTGATCGAGAACGATCCGCGCGGGCGCGGGTTGTTGCCGGATGGCGATGCGGCCAGCGACGGCGGCCGGAATGCCGGTGCTTCCGGAGCCGGCGCGGCCGCCACGACGGTGCACGCTGGCGCGACTGTGCGCGAGGCCGTCACGTCGCGGCCGTTCGCGAGTCTCTACGCCGCCTGTCTCGTATGCTCGTTCGGCGTATTCGTCCCGTTCGTCCACCTCGTGCCGTACGCGCTTGATCATGGCGTCGCGCCATCGACGGCCGTGCTGCTGCTCGGCGCGATCGGCGTCGGCAGTACGGCCGGCCGCTTTTTCCTCGGCGGCCTCGCCGACCGCTTCGGCCGCCGCGCATCGCTGCTCGCGATGTTCGCGGGCATGACCGTTGCGCTCGTCGCGTGGGCGGGCGCCGGCACCGTTGCGACGCTTGCCGCGTTCGCACTCGTGTTCGGCGTGTTCTATGGCGGCTGGGTCGCGGTGCTGCCGGCGGTCGTGATGGACTATTTCGGCGGCCGCAACGTGAGCGCGATCATCGGCATCCTGTACACGAGCGTCGCGTTCGGCACGCTGATCGGGCCGGCCGCTGCCGGCTTCATCTATGACGCGGGGGGCGGCTATCTCGTGCCGATCCTCGCGAGCGCCGTCGCGAATGCGATCGCGTTCGCCATCGTCGCGACCACCGGACGCGCGCCGGTGGCCGCGCGAGCGACCGGCGGATAGGCGCACATCGCTGGGCGCGCCGCGCGATTTCCGATAGGGTGGCCGGACCGTCAACCGTCGACCAACGGTCGAGGAGGCATCGTGACATTCGACGAAGTCCGGCAGATCGCGCTGGCGTGGCGCGGCGTCGAGGAAGGCACGTCGTACGGCACGCCCGCACTCAAGGTGAAGGGCAAGCTGCTCGCGCGGCTGCGCGAGGACGGCGACACGCTCGTCGTCAAGGGCGTCGGCCCCGACGAACGCGCGTGGCTGATCGAATCGGAACCCGACGTGTATTACGTGACCGATCACTACGCGGGCTGGCCGATCGTGATGGTGCGCCTGTCGGCCGCGCATCCCGACGCCGTGAAAAACCTGCTTCTGCGAGAATGGCACGCGATCGTGCCTGCCAAATGGCGGGACGAAGTCGCGCGCGGCGGGAACTGAGCATCCGGCGCGCGACGCTGCCGGATTGCCTTTGGCGGAAGCGCCCTGACGGTGCGCGAGCCGGCGCCGACCGGACCAAGCGTTGCATCGGTTCGCATCGATGCAACAAGTGGTCCCATCGAAATTCTTCAATTGGTTCTTAGTGAAGAACCGTTTGATGCTTACACTCCTTCGCTTCGAAGGCGGCTGACGAAAGCCGACGGAACGGGCGCACGCGATGCGCCGGCGCCTCGTGCGCCGCATCGCCCACGCAGCTTCGCAGACTGCGCGGCGCGTCCCACCGGAACGGTCCCCGATCCGGCCTCGGGCCTGCATGCAATGCAGGCGCCGTGCCTGGCCCGGCTCAAGAACGACAACTCCCCGCGCCGCCTTCACGCGACACCCGGTCGTACCGGAACCGTTTTTTGGAGAGAGACAGATGAGTGGAAGCAACACAGGCCTCGGCACGGGCCTGAAGCAGCGTCACGTGACGATGATGTCGATTGCCGGCGTCATCGGCGCGGGTTTGTTCGTCGGCTCCGGCCACGCGATAGCGGAAGCCGGTCCGGCGTCGATACTCGCGTATGCGATCGCGGGCGTGCTGGTCGTCCTGGTGATGCGCATGCTCGGCGAGATGGCCGTCGCGCATCCGGACAGCGGGTCGTTCTCGACCTATGCCGATCGCGCGATCGGCCACTGGGCCGGCTTCTCGATCGGCTGGCTGTACTGGTGGTTCTGGGTGCTCGTGATCCCGATCGAGGCAACGGCTGCGGCAACCATCCTCAATGCATGGTTCCCGGGCATCGCGACCTGGATCTTCGCGCTCGGCATCACGCTGCTGCTCACCGTCACCAACCTCTTTTCCGTCAAGAACTACGGCGAATTCGAATTCTGGTTCGCGCTGATCAAGGTCGTCGCGATCGTCGTGTTCCTGTGCATCGGCGGCGCGGCGATCGTCGGGATCATACCGGCGCCGGCCGTATCGGGCGTGTCGAACCTGTTCGCGCATCAGGGCTTCATGCCGAACGGCGCCGGTGCGGTGCTGGCGGCGATGCTGACGACGATGTTCTCGTTCCTCGGCACCGAGATCGTGACGATCGCGGCCGCCGAATCGGACAACCCGCAGCGCCAGATCGTGCGCGCGACGAACTCGGTGATCTGGCGCATCACGCTGTTCTATCTCGGCTCGATTCTCGTCGTCGCGGCCATCGTGCCGTGGAACGACCCGCTGCTGCCGAAGCACGGCTCGTATCAGCGCGCGATGGAGCTGATCGGCATCCCGAACGCGAAGGCGATCATCGACGTGATCGTGCTCGTATCGGTCGCGAGCTGCCTGAATTCGGCGCTGTACACGGCGTCGCGGATGCTGTTCTCGCTGTCGAAGCGCAAGGACGCGCCTGCGTTCCTGCACCGCACCGATTCGACCGGCACGCCGCGTGCGGCCGTGCTCGCGTCGACGGCATTCGGCTTCGTGACCGTGATCGCGAACTACCTGATGCCGGAGCAGGTGTTCGGCTTCCTGCTCGCGACGTCGGGCGCGATCGCGCTGCTCGTGTATCTCGTGATCGCGATCTCGCAGCTGCGGATGCGCAAGACGCTCGAATCGAGCGGCGCCGACCTGACGCTGCGGATGTGGATGTTCCCGTGGCTTACGTGGGCCGTGATCCTGTTCATCTGCGGCACGCTGACCGTGATGTTCGTCAGCGAGGCGCACCGGATGGAAGTCGGTGCGACGGCCGTGCTGGCGTTGATCGTGCTGTTGGCGTCGTGGCTGAACAAGCGCGGCCGCGACGCGCAGGCGGATGCGGGGCGGCGGGTGTCGGCGACGTGATGGAGTGACGAAGCGGCGGCGGACTGAGTGTTCGCCGTCGGCTGGCGGGGAAATTCCCGCCATGAAAAATGGCCTGGTCGGCGAAAGCCGGTCGGGCCATTTGCTTTTCGGGGCAAGCGGATGCCGTTCCCGGTATCGACACGGGTTGTTCGGCAACAACTTACGGCATTGAAATTTGTGGTCAAAAAATCGAACTTGTCTGATTTCGCCGGCGGCAACAACTTAATACATTGATCACTTCGATAACCGGGGTGAATCGATGGGCGAATCGATTTGGAATCCTTTGTTACCCAGCCGAATCTGGAAGCGAGATGGTTCGTTCATTCTCGATTACGGATCGCGTCTTTGCTGGATCATTGCGCCGGGACCTGAACGATGAACGGGCAGCCGATGTCCCGCGTGCGCATTGCATTTCGAGCCGGCGACGGATTCCCGTTGCACGGCACTTATTTCCCTGCTGCCTGCGCAACCTGTTTCCCGGTGCTCATCTGTCCCGCAACGGGGCTTCGGCAGTCCTTTTACTTTCCGTTCGCGGATTGGCTGCGCGATGCAGGATATCCGACGTTCGTATTCGATTACCGCGGAATTGGCGCATCGCTCGGTGTGCGCCATGTACGCCAGTCGCGCGCGCGGAAGCAGGACTGGGGCCAACTTGACATGCCCGCTGCGCTCGCGTGGCTCCTTGGGGAAACCGGTGCGAGCAATGCGCATCTAATCGGCCATAGCGCCGGAGCGCAACTGGCCGGACTGATGCCGAATCACGCGTCGATCCGTTCGCTATGTGCAATTTCCGCGTCGTCCGGATACGTCGGCAACATCCGGTGGCCGAAGCGAATTGCCGCGTTGTTGCTGGCGAATCTCTACGTCCCGGTTACCGCGCATCTGCTCGGCTATGTGCCTGCCAGGGTGCTCGGTTGGGGCGACGATTTGCCTGCACGCGTCGGGCTTCAGTGGGCTCGATGGTGTCGCCGCCCCGGGTATATGGCGAACGAGTTCGGGGTCGGCATTGCGCGCCACTACTACAACGAATTCTCCGCTCCCGTCACGGTAGTCGCCGCGGTCGACGACCCGCTCGCAACGCCGGCCAATATCGAAGACTGGCTCCGATGGTTGCCGCAAGCCAGAAGCACCCTCCATTTCGTCAGCCCGGAAAACTGCGATGGCCGAGCAATCGGTCACGTCGGCATGTTCCGCCGCCAGCACTCGTCGCTGTGGCCGGAACTCACCAGAGGATTGTGGAGTTGACGCTCAGGCGCGCTTGCGTCCTCGTATCAGGAGACCAGGATGGACAATTCAACCGGCATGAAGGCGCGTTTCAAGGCAGTCAGAAACGAGGCGAAGGAGACACGCGCATCGCTTTACCATCTCACGAATCAATGTAACTTGCGATGCAAGGGGTGCTGGTTCTTCGAAAACGAATTCGACGTCGCATCGGATGAGTTAAACGATACGTCGCATATCGAGGCGCGCGTGAAGGATGAGGCCGAGCGCGGAATCAACGCGCCATTGCTGATAGGCGGCGAGCCCGCGTTGTATCTCGACCGGATAAGAATATTCCGGAAGCACATGCCGAAGGTGTCCGTTTCGACAAACGGCCTCCGACGAATCCCTTTCGAGGGCTTCGAAGATATCACCATCGCGGTCTCTGTATTCGGTGGCGGGCCGCTCGATGACGAACTGCGCGCGATTGGTCCGAATGGGAAGCGTTTCACGGGCTTGTTCGACAAGGCGTTGCTGAATTATCGCAACGACGAGCGGGCAGGTTTCGTCTACGCCGTGTCGATCGACGGAATTGCTTATATCGAAGAAACGGTGCGCAAGATCCGAGATAACGGAAATCGCCTGCTGTTCAATTACTACAGTCCATACGATGTTGCCGGGCCGCTTCGCCGACGTGGTGAGGAGCGGCTCCTGGATGTGTTGCTCGAATTGAAGGCGAAATATCCGGAAACAGTGGCGAGCCATCCCTACTATCTGGCTGCACTCATGCGCGGGGAGACCACTTGGGGAACATTCGACCATACCAGTTGCCCGAGCGTCAGCGAAGCTCATCCGCAGAACGCCACACGTTTCGCGTCGGGGTGGCCCGCGTTGCCGAAATTCAACGCGTATCGTGCAGACATGCATACGCTGGCGCGCTGTTGCACATCGGGAGAATGTGCCAAGTGTCGCGACAGCCAGGCCGTGATGTCATGGTTGCTGGTCAATGCCAAGCACGTGATGCAGGAAGACGGCGGGCTTAGAACGTGGACGGAAGTGGCGGAGAGCTATTTCAGTCAGTTCGTCTGGTCGAGATACCATCCGCGTAATCGTCTCGAGCATGTGTCGAGTCGTACGATGCAATGACGCGATGGGCGGCTCGTCCGGAAAAGAAAAAGCCCGCTGCAGCGGGCTTTTCATTGAGACCTCGATTTAACGCTCAGACGTTGAACAGGAAGTTCATCACGTCGCCATCGTGCACGACATATTCCTTCCCTTCCGCGCGCATCTTGCCGGCTTCCTTCGCGCCCTGTTCACCCTTGTACGTGATGAAATCGTCGAACGCGATCGTCTGCGCGCGGATGAAGCCGCGCTCGAAGTCGGTGTGGATCACGCCGGCCGCCTGCGGCGCCGTGTCGCCGGTATGGATCGTCCACGCGCGCACTTCCTTCACGCCCGCGGTGAAGTAGGTCTGCAGGCCGAGCAGCTTGAAGCCCGCGCGGATCACGCGATCGAGGCCCGGCTCTTCCATGCCCATGTCGGCGAGGAATGCTTCCTTGTCCGCGTCGTCGAGATCGGCGATTTCCGCCTCGATCGCCGCGCACACGGCGACCACCGGCGCATTCTCGCTCTCCGCGTACTTGCGCACCGCATCGAGGTGCGGATTGTTCTCGAAACCGTCGTCCTTCACGTTGGCCACATACATCGCCGGCTTCGCGGTGATCAGGCAGAACGGCTTGAGCAGCGCCTCTTCGTCGTCCGACAGCGCGAGGCCGCGCACGGCCTTGCCCTGGTCGAGCTGCGCGCGCACCTTGTCGAGCACTGCGACGAGCTTGGCCGCTTCCTTGTCGTTGCCCGACTTCGCGGCCTTCGAATAGCGCGTGAGCGCCTTCTCGACGGTGCCGAGGTCGGCGAGCGCGAGTTCGGTGTTGATCACCTCGATGTCGTCGATCGGGCTGACCTTGCCGGCGACGTGAATGACGTTCTCGTCCTCGAAGCAGCGCACGACGTGCGTGATCGCATCGGTTTCGCGGATGTTCGCGAGGAACTGGTTGCCGAGGCCTTCACCCTTGCTCGCGCCCGCGACGAGGCCGGCGATGTCGACGAATTCGACGACGGCCGGCACGACACGCTCGGGGTTGATGATCTCCGCGAGCGCCTTCAGGCGCGTATCGGGCACTTCGACGATGCCGACGTTCGGCTCGATCGTGCAGAACGGGTAGTTCTCGGCGGCGATGCCGGCCTTGGTCAGCGCATTGAACAGGGTGGACTTGCCGACGTTGGGCAAGCCGACGATGCCGCATTTGAGGCTCATGGAATCCTTCGAACGGGTAAAGCGGCGCGGCCGGACAGGGCACGGCGGCGCGGGAAAAAGGGCGGCCGGCGCTTGGGGCGCGTCGAGCCGACGGTCAAAGGCGCTATTGTACCGTGCCGACGCCCCGGTTTCCGGGCTGGCGCCGATCGGCCGATGCGGCGGGCCGCCGCGCCGCCGCGTCCACCTGCGATTCTGCTGATTTCCCGCAAAGTCCGGCCGCGTAAGGGTTTGGCCCCACGGCTATAATGCCCGCCATGACTGCCCACCACTCCTTCGACGTCGCCGTGGTCGGCGGCGGGCTCGTCGGCAAGACGGCCGCGCTCGCGCTGACCCAGTCCGGCTACAAGACAGCCTTGCTTGCCCAGCCGGCCGCGCCGCGCCCCGCCGATCTCGCGTTCGACACGCGCGTGTACGCGCTATCGTCCAGTTCGCAGGCCTTGCTCGAGCGGCTGCGGGTCTGGCAGGCGCTCGACCACGGCCGGCTCGCGCCTGTTTACGACATGCGTGTGTACGGCGATGCGCACGCCGAACTGCATTTCTCCGCGTACCAGGCCTCCGTGCCGCAGCTCGCGTGGATCGCCGAATCGTCGCTGGTCGAGACGTCGCTCGATGCCGCGCTGCGGTTCCAGCCGAACCTCACGTGGTTCGATGCGCGTGCGCAGGGCTTCGACGTGCGCGACGATGCGGCCGTGCTCACGCTGTCGTCGGGGCAGGTGCTCGAAGCCGACCTCGTCGTCGGCGCGGACGGCGCGCATTCGTGGGTACGGTCCCAAATGGGGGCCAAAGTAGAACGGCGCGACTACCGGCAGACGGGCGTCGTTGCGAACTTCAAGGCGTCGCTGCCGCACCGCGAGACGGCTTACCAGTGGTTCCACGAAGGCGAGATCGTCGCGCTGCTGCCGTTGCCGGACGGCCACGTGTCGCTGGTATGGTCCGCGCACACCGCGCATGCGGACGAACTGCTCGCACTCGATCCGGCGCAGCTCGCGGCCGAGGTCGAGCGCGTGTCGCACGGCCAGGTCGGCACACTCGAATGCGTGACGCCGGCCGCCGGCTTCCCGCTGGCGCTGCAGACGGTCGACAAGCTGATCGCACCGCGCGTCGCGCTCGTCGGCGATGCCGCGCACCTGATCCACCCGCTCGCGGGGCAGGGGATGAACCTCGGGCTGCGCGACGTCGCGGCGCTCGCCGACGCGATCGCCGGCAAGGAAAGCTTCCGCAATCTGGGCGATACGGTGCTGCTGCGCCGCTACGAGCGTTCGCGCCGCGAGGACATCCGCGCGCTGATGGTCGCGACCGACGGCCTGCAGCGGCTGTTCGCGGTGCCGGGCTCGCTCGCGAAGGCCGTGCGCAACGCGGGCATGGCATTCGTCGGGGCGCAGCCGCTCGTGAAGCGCTGGCTCGTGTCGGCCGCGCTCGGCTGATCGAACCTTCGGCCGCTTCGCCGGTCGGACTCGGTTCCGTTACGGCGTACACTGTGCCGTGCATACCGATTGAGCTGAAGGAAGATTTCGATGAAAAAAACGATCCGCATCGCGTCGCTGGCGCTGGCCGTCACGATGGCGACGCTGGGCTGCACCGCGCAGGCCGACCAGACCACCGACAAGCTGAAGGCCACGCTGCAGGCCCGTCTCGGCAACGACGCGCCGATCAAGAGCGTGTCGAAATCGCCGGTCGCGGGCCTTTACGAAGTGAACCTTGGCTCGCAGATCATCTATAGCGACGCGGCCGGCGACTACGTGCTGCTCGGCGATCTCGTCGACACCAAGACGCACAAGAACCTGACCGACGCGCGCCTGTCCGAAGTCAACAAGATCGACTTCGCGAGCCTGCCGTTCGCGAATGCGATCAAGGTCGTCAAGGGCAACGGCGCACGCAAGATCGCGGTGTTCTCCGATCCGAACTGCCCGTACTGCAAGAAGCTCGAGACGACGCTGCAGTCGGTCGACAACGTTACCGTCTACACGTTCCTGTACCCGGTGCTGTCGCCGGATTCGACCGCGAAGTCGAAGGCGATCTGGTGCGCGACCGACCGCGCGAAGACGTGGGAGGGCTGGATGCTCGACCACCGTGCGCCGTCCGGCGCCGGTACCTGCGATACCAGCGCGCTCGACAAGAACCTCGCGCTTGGCCGCGGGATGAACGTCACGGGCACGCCGACGATCTTCCTGCCGGACGGCCGCCGCCTGCCGGGCGCGGTATCGGCCGACCAGCTCAACCAGGCGCTCGCCTCGAGCAAGTAACCGACCGACACGCCGGGCCGCATGGCCCGGCCAGCGAGGGGCGCCCGCATGATCTGCCGGCGCCTCTCTTCGTTTTCGCCGCCGTATTCGACCGATTGCCACGATGACCCAGCCGATCCGCTATTCGATTGTCCCGAAAGATCTTGCCGCGCACCTGTTCGAAGTGTCGGTGACGGTCGCCGATCCCGATCCCGAAGGCCAGCGCTTCTCGCTGCCGGTGTGGATTCCGGGCAGCTACCTCGTGCGCGAGTTCGCGCGCAACATCGTGACGCTCGGCGCGTTCAACGCCGCGGGTCGCAAGGTGCGGATCGCGAAGACCGACAAGCACACGTGGCAGGCCGCACCCGTGACCGGTGCGCTGACGCTGCGCTACGACGTGTATGCGTGGGACCTGTCGGTGCGCTCCGCGTATCTCGACGAATCGGGCGGCTTCTTCAACGCGACGGCCGTGTTCCTGAGCGTCGCCGGCCGCGAGGACGCGCCGTGCGAAGTCGACATCGCGAAGCCGGCCGGCGCGGCATTCCGCGCGTGGCGCGTCGGCACCGCGCTGCCCGAGGCGCGCGGCACGAAGCGCTACGGTTTCGGCGCGTATCGTGCAGCGAACTACGACGAGCTTTCCGACCATCCGGTGACGATCGGCGAATTCGCGCTCGCGACGTTCGACGCGCATGGCGTGCCGCACGACATCGTGGTCGCGGGGCGCGTGACGCAGCTCGACCTGGAGCGGCTGCGGACCGACCTGAAGCGCGTGTGCGAAGCGCAGATCGCGCTGTTCGAGCCGAAATCGAAGAAGGTGCCGATGGACCGCTACGTGTTCATGACGCTCGCGGTCAGCGACGGCTACGGCGGCCTCGAGCATCGCGCATCGACCGCGCTGATCTGCAACCGCACCGACCTGCCGGTGAAGGGGCGTCCCGAGACGACCGAAGGCTACCGCACGTATCTCGGCCTCTGCAGCCACGAGTACTTCCATACGTGGAACGTGAAGCGCATCAAGCCGGCGGCGTTCGTGCCGTACGACCTGACCCGCGAGAACTACACGTCGCTGCTGTGGCTGTTCGAAGGCTTCACGTCGTATTACGACGACCTGATGCTGGTGCGCAGCGGGCTGATGTCGCAGGACGAATATTTCGCGGCACTCGGCCGTACGGTCGGCGGCGTGCTGCGCGGCACGGGCCGGCTCAAGCAGAGCGTCGCGGAAAGCTCGTTCGACGCGTGGATCAAGTACTACCGCCAGGACGAGAACGCAACCAACGCGATCGTCAGCTACTACACGAAGGGTTCGCTCGTCGCGCTCGCGTTCGATCTCGCGATCCGCGCGCAGACGCGCAACCGGAAATCGCTCGACGACGTGATGCGCCTGCTGTGGCAACGCTACGGGCGCGATTTCTATCGCGGCAAGCAGGCGGGCGTCGAGGAAGACGAAGTCGAGACGCTGATCGAAGAGGCGACGGGCGTCGCGCTGGGGCGCCTGTTCGCCGACGCCGTGCACGGCACGCGCGACCTGCCGCTTGGCGAACTGCTTGCGCCGTTCGGCGTCACGCTCGCGCCCGATGTCGCGAGCGGCGCGGCCGCGAAGCCGACGATCGGCGCGCGCCTGCGCGGCGGTGCGGACTGCACGTTCGCGGCTGTCTATGAAGGCGGCGCCGCGCATCGCGCGGGGCTGTCGGCCGGCGACACGCTGATCGCGGTCGACGGGTTGCGCGTCACGGGTACCAACCTTGACGCGCTGCTCGCACGCTACCGGCCGGGCGACAAGGTCGAGGTTCACGCGTTTCGCCGCGACGAGCTGCGTACCGCGAAACTGAAGCTCGACGGTCCGGAGATCACGCGCTACCGGCTGACGTCGGCCGCGAAGCCGGCCGCGGCATCGAAGGCCCGGGAGGCCTGGCTGAAGGGCTGAGTGCACGGCAGCGGCAATCGGGGCGCGATCGAGGATTGTTCTGCTGCTGCAACAATCCGTCGCCCTGAACCCGCTTTTTCCGGCAAATGCGGCCACGCACAATGGCGTCACTCGCGCTACCGAAGCGCAACCCAACCGGAGCATGACATGACGACCATTCTGCAAATCAATTCCGCTGCGCGTTCGCAAGGCGCGCAATCCACGCTGCTGGCCAACGAACTGACGGCAAAGCTGCAACAATCGAACCCCGGCTCGAAGGTCGTGGTTCGCGACCTGCTGGCCGACGCGCTGCCGCACCTCGACGAATCGGTGCTCGGCGCGTTCTTCACGCCGGCCGACCAGCGCAGCGCGGAGCAGAATGCGATCGTCGCGAAGAGCGATGCACTGATCGCCGAGCTGCAAGCCGCCGACATCATCGTGATCGGCGCGCCGATGTACAACTTCGGCATCTCGTCGCAACTGAAGACGTACTTCGACTGGATCGCACGCGCAGGCGTCACGTTCCGCTACACCGAGAACGGTCCGGAAGGCCTGATCAAGGGCAAGAAGGTCCACGTGGTGACGGCCCGCGGCGGCAAGTACGCCGGTACGCCGAACGACAGCCAGACGCCGTACCTGCGCACGTTCCTCGGCTTCGTCGGCATGACCGACGTGAGCTTCATCTTCGCGGAAGGCCTGAACCTCGGCCCGGATGCGCAGAGCGCCGCGCTCGCCAGCGCACGCGAAGCGATCGCTGCCGCGTAAGGTCGATGCGGGTGTGACGCACCCGCTGCATCGCCAGAAAAAACGCCGCGTCCCTGAAGGGGCGCGGCGTTTTTGCATTTTGGCCGGCGACAGAACCGGCTCGACCGTTACGCGAGCGTCTCGGCCGCTTCCGGCAGGCGCCAGTCGATCGGTTCGCGGCCTGCTTCGACCAGATAGTCGTTCGCGAGCGTGAAATGGCGGCAGCCGAGGAAGCCGCGGTGCGCGGACAGCGGCGACGGATGCGGCGCCTCGAGCACGCAATGCGCACTCGTGTCGAACAGTGCGCGCTTCGCCTGCGCGTGCGCGCCCCACAGCATGAAGACGAGCCCGCGATGGCGGCCGGCGAGTTCGCGGATCAGCGTGTCCGTGCATTGCTCCCAGCCGCGCTTCGCGTGGCTCGCGGCCGCGCCGCGCTCGACCGTCAGCACGGTGTTGAGCAGCAGCACGCCCTGGCGCGCCCACGTGTCGAGGCAGCCGTGGCGCGGCGTGTCGTGACCGAAGTTCGCGGCGATTTCCTTGAAGATGTTGCGCAGCGACGGCGGCGTGCGGACGGCTGGCGGCACCGAGAACGCGAGGCCGTGCGCCTGCGGCGTGCCGCGATCGTCGCCGTGGTACGGGTCCTGGCCGAGGATCACGACCTTCACGTCGTCCGGGCTCGTGAGGCGCAGCGCGCGGAACACGTCGGTCGGGTAGACCGTCTTGCCGGCCGCACGCTCGTCGTCGACGAAGCGGCACAGCGGCGCGTACGCGTCGCTGTCGGTAAACGGTTTCAGCACGTCGCGCCAGACGGCCGGCAGCGCGTCGAATTGCGCGGCGAGGTGCGGGACGTCGGCGGCAACGGGCTTCGGCGCCGTGGTGGCCGGGGCCGGCGCGGCGGCTTTCCTTGCGGGCTTGCGCCCGGCCGCGGGCGACGCGGAAACCGGGGACGGAATATCGGCCGGTGCCGTTTCCGGCACGGGATCATCGAACAGCGACGCCTGTTGCGGCGCGCGGGAAGTCTTGCGGGTTGCCATGCGTGATGCGTGTTTATTGCGCGCGCAGCCGGTAGCCGCGCTGCGCCTTGCTGATGTTTTCGGGAGCGAGGCCCGGCAGCGCCTGCTGCAGTTCGGCGGCGAGCGTCGCGAGCGCCGCTTCCGGGCCGTCGATCAGTTCGAGTTCGATTTCGCTGATCGGTTCGCGGCGCGTTTCGTGTTCCCCCTGGACGACGATTTCGCCGAGGTCCACCGCGGCTTCGACGGTTGCGCCGCCGATTGCGATGCGCCACAGCGTACGCGAAAAATCCGTGCGGAACAGCGCGGACAGCGCGCCGGCCGCGTCGCTCAGCGCTGCGGCGGCTTCCGGCACGTCGCAGGCCGCGACGAGCGCATCGATCTCGAGCGCGTCGCCGGCCACCGGCAGTTCCCATTCGTGGCGGCGATGCAGGCCGCCTTCCGCGCTGCCGACCGTCTTGAACGTCTGCAACCAGCCGTGCGGCGTGCGGCGCACGCGCACCGCACTCTTCGAGCGGGCCAGCGCGAGATCGGGCGTGTCGTAATAGACATTCGCGAGCGTGATGTCTTGACCGGGTTCGCCGGTCAGCGTCTCGAAGAAGCGCCGCGCGGCATCGGCCTGGCCGGCCGGCAGCGCGAGCTTGATTTCCTTTTCGATCGCCATCAGAAGAACATCCGCGCGAGTTCCTCGCCCGGCTGGTCGGCGCGCATGAACGCTTCGCCGACGAGGAACGTGTTCACGTTCGCCGCGCGCATCGTGTCGACGTCGATGCGCGACAGGATGCCCGATTCGGTCACGACGATGCGGTCCGGCGGAATCATGTCGAGCATGTCGAGCGTGGTCTGGATCGACGTCTCGAACGTGCGCAGGTTGCGGTTGTTGATGCCGAGCAGCGGCGTCTTGAGCGTCAGCGCCTGCTCCATCTCGTTGCGGTCGTGCACTTCGACCAGCACCGCGAGGCCGAGCGAGTGCGCATACGCTTCGAGATCCTGCATCAGCGGCGTGTCGAGCGCGGCGGCGATCAGCAGGATCGCGTCGGCGCCCATCGCGCGCGCCTCGAGGATCTGGTACGCGTCGACGATGAAGTCCTTGCGCAGCACGGGCAGCGCGCAGGCCGCGCGCGCCTCTTCGAGGTAGCGGACGCTGCCCTGGAAGAACTGCTCGTCGGTCAGCACCGACAGGCACGCGGCGCCATGCGCCGCATACGAGCGCGCGATGTCGGCCGGCACGAAATGCTCGCGCAGCACGCCCTTCGACGGGCTTGCCTTCTTGATTTCGGCGATCACGGCGGCATCGCCGGCCGCGTGCTTCGCACGCAGCGCACCGACGAAGTCGCGCAGGTCGCGCGCGGATGCGTCCAGCTTCAGTGCCTCGAGCGGCGTGCTGCGCATGGCCGCCGCGACTTCTTCGCGCTTGACGGCGATGATTCGGTCGAGAATGTCGCTCATGTGGGTTCCTGCTTGAGTCGTAAGGGGAGTCAGCGCTTGAACTGCTGCGTGAAGCGCACGAGTTCGTCGACTTTCGCGCGCGCCTTGCCGCTCGCGATCGCTTCGCGGGCGAGCTGGATGCCGTCCGCGATCGATTCGGCGACGTTCGCCGCATAGAGCGCGGTGCCCGAGTTCAGCGTGACGATCTCGCGGGCGACGCCCGGCTGGTTGTCCAGTGCGCCGAGCAGCATCGTGCGCGATTCTTCGGCATTTTCCACCTTCAGCGTGCGGTTCGACACCATCTGCAGGCCGAAGTCCTCCGGATGGATCTCGTATTCGTGCACCTTGCCGTCGCGCAATTCGCCGACGAGCGTCGCGGCGCCGAGCGACACCTCGTCCATCCCGTCCTTGCCGTACACGACGAGCACGTGCTGCGCGCCGAGGCGCTGCATCACGCGCACCTGAATGCCGACGAGGTCGGGGTGGAACACGCCCATCAACTGGTTCGGCGCGCCGGCCGGATTGGTCAGCGGGCCGAGGATGTTGAAGATCGTGCGCACGCCGAGCTCGCGGCGCACGGCCGCGATGTTCTTCATCGCCGGGTGATGGTTCGGCGCGAACATGAAGCCCATGCCCGTTTCGGCGATCGACGCGGCGACCTGGTCGGACTGCAGGTCGATGTTCACGCCGAGCGCCTCGAGCACGTCGGCGCTGCCGGACTTGCTCGACACGCCGCGGTTGCCGTGTTTCGCGACTTTCGCGCCGGCCGCCGCCGTGACGAACATCGACGCGGTCGAGATGTTGAACGTGTGCGAGCCGTCGCCGCCGGTGCCGACGATGTCGACGAAGTTCGAGTTGTCCTGCACGTCGACGTGGTTCGCGAATTCGCGCATCACGGTCGCGGCGGCGGCGATCTCGCCGATCGTCTCCTTCTTCACGCGCAGCCCGGTGATGATCGCGGCAGCCATCACGGGCGACATGTCGCCGCGCATGATGAGCCGCATCAGGTGCAGCATCTCGTCGTGGAAGATCTCGCGGTGTTCGATCGTGCGCTGCAGCGCTTCCTGCGGGGTAATCGTCATCATGAGGCTCCCGTCAGGCGGCTTGTGCGGCCGCGGCGCGGGCCTGCTTCAGGAAATTCTCGAGCAGCGCATGGCCGTGCTCGGACAGGATCGATTCCGGGTGGAACTGCACGCCTTCGACCGGCAGCGTCTTGTGGCGCACGCCCATGATTTCGCCGTCGTCGGTCCATGCGGACACCTCGAGGCAGTCGGGCAGCGATTCGCGCTCGATCGCGAGCGAGTGGTAGCGCGTGACGTCGAAATGTTTCGGCAGGTCGGCGAACACGCCGCGGCAGTCCGTTTCGATCCGGCTCACCTTGCCGTGCATGATGGTCTTCGCGCGCACGACGCGGCCGCCGAATGCCTCGCCGATCGCCTGGTGGCCGAGGCAGACGCCGAGGATCGGCTTCTTGCCCGCAAATTCGCGCAGCACGTCGAGCGTGATGCCCGCGTGCTGCGGGTTGCTCGGGCCCGGCGACAGGCAGATCGCGTCGGGATTCAGGCGCGCGATCTCGTCGAGCGTGATTTCGTCGTTGCGGTACGTGTGCACGTCCTCGCCCAGTTCGCCGAAGTACTGGACCAGGTTGTAGGTGAACGAGTCGTAGTTGTCGATCATGAGCAGCATGGTCAGTCTCCGGTCAGAAGTCGCTATCGAGGCCGTCCTGGACCTGTTCGGCCGCACGCAGCACCGCGCGCGCCTTGTTCTCGGTCTCTTGCCATTCGGATTCGGGCACCGAATCCGCGACGACGCCGGCCGCCGCTTGCACATACAGGTTGCCGTTGTGGATCAGGCCCGTGCGGATCGCGATCGCGAGATCCATCTCGCCCGAGAACGACAGGTAGCCGACTGCGCCGCCGTACAGCCCGCGCTTGATCGGCTCGAGCTCGTCGATCAGCTCCATCGCGCGTACCTTCGGCGCACCGGACAGCGTGCCGGCCGGGAACGTCGCGCGCAGCACGTCGTAGTTCGTCATGCCGGGCTTCAGCTTGCCCTCGACCGAGCTGACGATGTGCTGCACGTGCGAGTACTTCTCGATGACCATCTTGTCGGTCACCTGCACCGAGCCGATTTCGGCGATGCGGCCGACGTCGTTGCGCGCGAGGTCGATCAGCATCACGTGCTCGGCGATCTCCTTCGGATCGTTGAGCAGTTCGGTCGCGAGTTCCGCGTCGCGCTCGGGCGTGTTGCCGCGCGGTCGCGTGCCGGCGAGCGGGCGAATCGTGACGATCTGGTCTTCGCCGCGCTTTTCCTGGCGCACGAGGATTTCCGGCGATGCGCCGACCACGTGGAAATCGCCGAAGTTGTAGTAGTACATGTACGGCGACGGATTCAGCGAACGCAGCGCGCGATACAGCGACAGCGGATTGTCGCGGTACGGCTTGGTCAGCCGCTGGCCGACCTGGATCTGCATCAGCTCGCCGGCCGCGATGTATTCCTTCGCCTGGCGCACCGCGGCCAGATAGTCTTCCTTCTTGAACTCGCGGAACGTCTCGGTGCGCACGCTCGCCGACGTGACGGGCGGCTGCACGGTCGTGCGCAGGCGCTGCTTCAGTTCGCGCAGGCGCTGTTTCGCCTTCGCGTAGGCTTCCGGCTGGCCCGGGTCCGCATAGATGATCAGGTACAGCTTGCCGGCGAGGTTGTCGATTACCGCGACTTCCTCGGTCAGCAGCAACTGGATGTCGGGCAGGCCGAGATCGTCGCGCGGCGCGGTGTTTGCGAGCTTCTTCTCGATATAGCGCACCGCGTCGTAGCCGAAGTAGCCGGCGAGACCGCCGCAGAAGCGCGGCAGGCCCGGACGCTGCGCTACCTTGAAGCGCGCCTGGAACGATTCGATGAACTGGAACGGGTCGCCGTCATGCGTCTCGACGACCTGGCCGTCGCGCACGACTTCCGACACGCCGTTGCGGGTGCGCACGAGCGTGCGTGCGGGCAGGCCGATGAACGAGTAGCGGCCGAAGCGTTCGCCGCCGACCACCGATTCGAGCAGGAACGAGTTGGCGCCCGCGCGTTCGGGCTGGGCCAGCTTCAGGTAGAGGGACAGCGGCGTTTCGAGATCGGCGAGGGCTTCCGCGATCAGCGGGATGCGGTTGTAGCCTTCGTTCGCGAGCGATTGGAATTCGAGTTCGGTCATGTTCCGGTCCTGTTCGGGACGAGCGGCGCGTGCGCCAGGGATCACTTGACGCTGCGCGGGTTGCCGTCGGCGAAAGGGCGGTCGATCGAGAAGTGCCTGTTGCCGGCCGGCAGTCCGGGCGTGAACGTCGCGAGCCTGCGGCCGATCCTGAACGCAAGCGTTCGGACGCGGTGGAACTCGAGGTGGTGCGACGATCGGCGCGCGGATGCGCAGCGAGATAAAAAACGGCGCTGAAGACGTGCTTCAGCGTACCTCATCGAAGAGGTTAGCGCGACCAGCGACGCCAGGGCCAGGCTCCCCGGTCGATGCTGCTCAGACTCCGTTTTTTATTCAGAAACATGCGGATGGAAGAAATAATCAGAGGGTTGGCCGGCCGGCGTTGTGCGCGGTGATCGCGCGGGCTGCGACCAGCAACGAATCGACTATACCATCCGAATTTATCGTTTGTATAGCTTTGCCGTGGTTGTAGCCGTACGGCACCGTCAGCGTCGCCATCCCGGCCGCACGGCCCGCCAGCGCATCGTTTTCCGAGTCGCCGATCGCGACCGCCGCGTCCGGCACGACGCCGAGTGCGTCGCAGGCCGTCAGCATCGGCAGCGGGTCGGGCTTCTTGCGTGCGACGCTGTCGCCGCCGAGCACGATGCCGAAGCAGTCGGCCAGCCCGTATTGTTCGAGCAGCTCGACCGCGAAGCGGTGCGGCTTGTTCGTCACGCACGCGAGCCGGATGCCGGCCGCGCGCAGCGCGTCGAGACCGGCGGCCACGTCCGGATAGAGGCGCGTATGGCGGCCGTTGATCTTCGCGTATTCGGTCTGGTAGATCGCCAGTGCGTCGTCGAAGCGCGCGTGCGCCTCGTCGGCCGGGAAGCGCGGCTTCAGCACGCTCCGGATCAGGTGTTCGGAGCCCTTGCCGACGTAGCCGATCACTTCGTCGCGCGACGTGGCCGGTGCGTCGAGCCGCGCGAGCATCCCGTTCAGGCCGGCCGTGAAATCGTCGGCCGTGTCGACCATCGTGCCGTCGAGATCGATCAGCGCCGCGTCGATGCGCGGCGCGGCGAAGCGGATCGGGGCGGCGTTCGTTGCGGCCCCGGCCGGCGCACGGCCGGCGAGCGACGATTCGGCCACGGCGTCAGCTCCGCTCGACGGTGGCGAGCGCGGCGCGCATCTCGTCGATCACCTTGCGGTAGTCGGGCTTGCCGAAGATCGCCGAACCCGCGACGAAGGTGTCGGCACCGGCCGCCGCGATTTCCGCGATGTTGTCGGTCTTCACGCCGCCGTCGACCTCGAGCAGGATCTCGCGGCCCGTGCGCTCGGTGTACGCGTCGATACGTGCGCGTGCTTCGCGCAGCTTGTTCAGCGTTTCCGGAATGAACGACTGGCCGCCGAAGCCGGGGTTGACCGACATCAGCAGCACGAAGTCGAGGCGGTCCATCACGTGGTCGAGGTAGTTCAGCGGCGTGGCCGGGTTGAATACGAGGCCGGCCTTGCAGCCGTGGTCGCGGATCAGCGACAGCGTGCGGTCGATGTGATCGGAGCCTTCCGGGTGGAAGCTGATCAGGTTCGCACCGGCCTTTGCAAAATCGGGCACGATCCGGTCGACCGGGCGTACCATCAGGTGCACGTCGATCGGCACCTGCACGTGCGGGCGGATCGCTTCGCACACGAGCGGGCCGATCGTCAGGTTCGGCACATAATGGTTGTCCATCACGTCGAAGTGGATCCAGTCGGCGCCGGCGGCGACCACGTTGCGGACTTCTTCGCCGAGCCGTGCGAAATCGGCCGACAGGATGCTGGGAGCGATGCGGAATTGGGTCATGGCAGGGGGAGCGGGGACGTTGCGGCGCAAAACCGACATTCTAACGCCCGGCGGCCGGCTCGCGGCGGCAGGCCGTGCGGTTGCGGCCCGATTCCGCATCAAGCAGAATGCCGAACCAAAGCGGCGCGTCCGCGGCCCCGTCGCCCATGCCGGCACGGACAGTCACCCTCCAGTGGAAACACCATGAGTCAGTATCAGTTCACCGTTTCGGTGAAAACCAGCTACTTGCCGGAACAATCCGACCCCGATCGCCGTCAATACGCATTCGCGTACACGCTGACGATCCGCAACACGGGGCAGGTCGCGGCGCAGCTGATCGCGCGTCACTGGATCATCACGGACAGCGAGAGCCACGTGCAGGAAGTGAAGGGGCTCGGCGTCGTCGGGCACCAGCCGCTGCTGCAGCCGGGCGAGCATTTCGAATACACGAGCTGGGCCGTGATCGCGACGCCGGTCGGCACGATGCGTGGCGCGTACTTCTGCGTGGCGGAGGACGGCGAGCGTTTCGAGGCACCGGTCGACGAGTTTGCGCTGCATATGCCGCGCACGCTGCATTGAGCGTACGGAGCGCGTCAGCGCGGCTGGCGATCGTTGTTGCGGGCGTGCTTCTTTCTGCCCGACGACGTCCACACGACGATGAAGATCAGCAGGGCAAGCGCTACGAAGGCTTCGAGCGCGAAGATGAGCATCGGATATTGGTCGAGAAAATCTGACATGGCGGTTTCCATCAAGAACGGACATTGTATGTGGTTTGGGCCCCGGCTGGCCGGCTGGGTTGCGGCGGCCGCGGCGGCGGCGCTGCTTGCAGCGTGCGGCGGCGCGCCGACGCGAACGTCTGCGCTGAAACCACCGACCGGCACGGCGATCGTGCCGGGGCAGGTTGCCGCGAAGCGGCTCACGCCGGTTGCATGGCAGCAGGTGCCGGGCTGGCAGGACGATTCGCTGCTCGGCGCGACGGCTGCGCTGCGGCAGAACTGCGCGCGGCTAGCGCGCCAGCCGGCCTGGCAGCGCGCTTGTGCGGCCGCCGACCGGCTCGACGAACTCGACGTCAGCAGCGCACGCACCTTCTTCGAAACGTATTTCACGCCGTTCCAGCTCGCGAACACCGACGGCACGCTCGACGGGCTCGTGACCGGCTATTACGAGCCGCTGCTGCATGGCTCGCGCGTGCGCCGCGGCCCGTATCAATACGCGCTCTATCGCTGGCCGGCCGGTTATCGCGCGGGCGCCGCGCTGCCTGCGCGCGCGCAGCTCGAGCGCGCGGGCATCCTGAACGGCAACGAACTCGTGTGGGTCGACGATCCGATCGAGGCGTTCTTCCTGCAGGTGCAGGGCTCGGGGCGCGTGCTGCTCGACGATGGTTCGGTGATGCGGGTCGGCTTCGGCGGCACCAACAACCAGCCGTACCGCTCGATCGGCAAGTGGTTGCTCGATCGCGGCGAGCTGACGCCCGCACAGGCGACGATGCAGGGCATCAAGGCGTGGGCGAAGGCGAATCCGAACCGCGTCGACGCGTTGCTCGACACGAATCCGCGGTTCGTGTTCTTCCGCGACATGCCGACCAAGGAAGACGCGCCGCACGGCGGCGCGGACGGCCCGATCGGCGCGCTCGGCGTGCCGCTGACGGCGGAGCGGTCGATCGCGGTCGATCCGTCGTCGATCCCGCTCGGCACGCCCGTGTTCCTGCAGACCACGCGTCCGCTGACGAATACGCCGATGAACCGGCTCGTGTTCGCGCAGGATACGGGCTCCGCGATCAAGGGCGGCGTGCGGGCGGACTATTTCTGGGGACTCGGCGACGACGCAGGCGACCAGGCCGGCCGGATGAAGCAGGTCGGCCGGATGTGGCTGCTGTTCCCGAATTCGTGACGTGAGGCGGCGCCGGCTGCTCGGGGGCCGCCCGCGCATGAGGTGCGGCATTCGTGGGCGCGGCGGTGCGCGTGGAGTGCGTCGGTTTGAGAGCGGTGCACCCGTGTGGTTTCAGTCTGTGTGATGCGCCTGTCGCGTTGAACGACGTCGCGGAACACAATAAATAGCTCGATTGGCGTTGGCCGATCGGGCTATTTTCTTGTTGCGCAACGGGATTGCCTCTCCGCGCGACGCACGCGCAGCGTCTGCCGTCAGCCCTTGCGCTTGTCGACGACGCGGCGCGCCTTGCCGACCGAGCGCTCGATCCCGTTCACGGGCAGCACGTTGATCACGGCCGTCACGCCGATCAGCGACTTGATGTCATGCGCGAGCGCCTGTTTCGCCGCGTGGATCGCCGCCGTATCCGGAGCGGTGTCGGGACAGGGCTCGACGTAGAGCGTCAGCACGTCGAGCGGGCCTTCCTTCGTCAGTACGATCTGATAGTGCGGTGCGAGCGCGCGCTGCTTGAGCAACTGTTCCTCGATTTGCGTCGGGAACACGTTGACGCCACGCACGATCATCATGTCGTCCGAGCGGCCGGTGATCTTTTCCATCCGGCGCATCGTGCGAGCGGTGCCGGGCAACAGGCGCGTGAGGTCGCGTGTCCGGTAGCGGATGATCGGCAGCGCCTCCTTCGTCAGCGACGTGAACACGAGCTCACCGAATTCGCCGTCCGGCAGCACTTCGCCGGTTTCCGGATCGATGATTTCCGGATAGAAGTGATCTTCCCAGATGGTCGGGCCGTCCTTGGTCTCGACGCATTCGGACGCGACGCCGGGGCCCATCACTTCGGACAGCCCGTAGATGTCGACCGCGTCGATGCCCATCCGCTGCTCGATCGCGACGCGCATGTCGTTGGTCCATGGCTCCGCGCCGAAGATGCCGATGCGCAGCGAGCTCTGCACGGGATCGAGGCCCTGGCGCTCGATTTCGTCGGCGATCGACAACATGTAGCTCGGCGTCACCATGATGATGTCGGGCCGGAAATCCTGGATCAGTTGTACCTGCTTCTCGGTCTGGCCGCCGCCGAACGGGATCACGGTCAGTCCCGCGCGTTCGGCGCCGTAGTGCGCGCCGAGCCCGCCGGTGAACAAGCCGTACCCGTAGCTGACGTGTACCTTGTCGCCGCGGCGTGCACCGGCGGCGCGGATCGAGCGCGCGACGAGATTCGCCCACGTGTCGATGTCGCCGGCCGTATAGCCGACGACCGTCGGCTTGCCGGTCGTGCCCGATGACGCGTGGATGCGCGAGATCTGGTCCTGCGGCACGGCGAACATCCCGAACGGGTAACTGTCACGCAGGTCGCCTTTCGTCGTGAACGGGAAGCGCGACAGGTCGGCGAGCGTCTTCAGGTCGTCGGGATGCACGCCCGCATCGTCGAACTTGCGACGATAGACGGGAGAGTTGTCATACGCATGCCGGAGAGACCACTTGAGGCGTTCGAGCTGCAGCGCGGTCAGCTCGTCGCGTGAGGCGGTCTCGATCGGCTCGAGCGGTAGCGGGGTAGTCATGCATGTCTCCAGTGTTTGTTATGTGCGAGCCGTTGACGTCAGCGGTCTTCCGGGATGACAGTGCCCTTGATCTGGGCGGATTTGCCGCGAAACATCGCGACCGTTTCGCCTGTCTGGTTCGTGACACGGATGTCGTAGATGCCTTGGCGGCCGGCGCGCGCCTGTTCGATCGCCTCGGCCGTCAGCACGTCGTTGCCGTGCACGGGGCGCAGGAATTCGATCGAGCAGCCGGCAGCGACCGTATTCAAGTTGTACGAGTTGCACGCGAACGCGAACGTCGAATCGGCGAGCGTGAAGATGATCCCGCCGTGGCAGGTCTGATGCCCGTTCAGGAATTCGGGCCGCACGCGCATCTGCAGGCGTGCGTAGCCGGCGCGTACTTCCGCGATTTCCATCCCGAACGCGCGGCTGCATGCATCGGCGTCGAACATGGCCTGCGCGGTGGCGCGGGCGAGCGCATCGGGATCGAGCGTGGCGGTGGCGGCCGTCATGTCAACGCCCCTCGAAGCGTGGAGCACGCTTCTCGACGAATGCCTTCACGCCTTCCGCGTAGTCGTGCGACTGGCCCAGCTTGCGCTGCATGTCGCGTTCCAGGTCGAGCTGCTGGTCGAGCGTGTTCGTGACGCTGTCGCGCATCGATTGCTTGATCGATGCGATCGCGAGCGTCGGCTGCTGCGCGAGCTGGGTCGCGAGCTGGCGGGCTGATGCGGCGAGTGCGTCGTCGTCGACCGCACGCCAGATCAGGCCCCACTGTTCGGCCTGTTCGGCGCCGAGCTTGTCGCCGGTCAGCGCGAGCCCCAGCGCACGTGCCATGCCGACGCGTTGCGGCAGGAACCATGTGCCGCCTGAATCGGGCACGAGCCCGATCTTGACGAAGGCCTGGATGAAACTGCTCGAGCGGGCGGCGAACACGAGATCGCATGCGAGCGCGAGATTCGCGCCAGCGCCGGCTGCCGTGCCGTTGACGGCGGCGATCACCGGCAGCGGCAGACGCTGCAGGCGGCGGATCAGCGGATTGAAATGCTCGTCGATCAGCGTGCCGAGGTCGGTGGACGCGCCCGGCGTGAAGTCGAGGTCGGCGAGGTCCTGGCCCGCGCAGAAGCCGCGTCCCGCACCCGTCAGAATCAGCGCGCGTGCGCCGGCCGCTTCGACTTCATCGAGAGCCGACTGCAGTTCGCGATGCATCGCCCGCGTGAAGCTGTTCAGCTTGTCGGGGCGGTTGAGGGTGATCGTGGCCACGCGCACGGCCTGATCGATATCCAGCTGAATCGCCTGATAGGACATGCAGTGTCTCCTTCATGACTTCGTTATAGGCGCGCGGCGCATCGGTTACACGCGTTCGATCGCGAGTGCGATGCCCTGGCCGACGCCGATGCACATCGTACAGAGCGCAAAGCGGCCGCCCGTACGCTCGAGTTGATGGAGCGCCGTGGTCACGAGCCGGGCCCCCGATGCGCCGAGCGGATGACCGAGTGCGATCGCGCCGCCATTCGGGTTCACGCGCGGATCGTCGTCGGAGACGCCGAGCATGCGCAGTACCGCGAGACCCTGCGACGCAAACGCCTCGTTCAACTCGATCACGTCGAACTGGTCGATGGTCATGCCGAGCTGGCGCAGCAGTTTCTGCGTGGCCGGCGCGGGGCCGATGCCCATCACGCGCGGCTCGACGCCTGCCGTCGCCATGCCGATGACGCGCGCGCGGCGGCGCAGGCCGTACTGATCGGCTGCCTGTGCATTGGCGAGCAGCAGCGCGCACGCGCCGTCGTTGACGCCCGATGCATTGCCGGCCGTTACAGAGCCGTCCGGACGCACGACGCCCTTCAGCTTCGCGAGGGCTTCGAGCGACGTCTCGCGCGGATGTTCGTCGCGCGACACGACCACCGGATCGCCCTTCTTCTGCGCAATCGTGACGGCGACGATTTCCTCGGCGAGCGTGCCGTCCTGCTGCGCACGCGCGGCCTTCTGCTGGCTGCGCAGCGCGAACAGGTCCTGGTCGGCGCGGCTGATGTTGTAGTCGACCGCGACGTTCTCGGCCGTCTCCGGCATCGAATCGACGCCGTGAAGCTGCTTCATCAGCGGATTGACGAAGCGCCAGCCGATCGTCGTATCGTAGATGTCGGCCTGGCGCGCGAACGCGCTCGCGGCCTTGCCCATCACGAACGGCGCGCGCGTCATGCTCTCGACGCCGCCGGCGATCATCAGGCGCGCTTCGCCCGACTTGATCGCGCGCGCGGCCGTGCCGACCGCGTCCATCCCGGAGCCGCACAGCCGGTTCAGCGTCGTACCCGGCACGGCGGTCGGCAGGCCCGCGAGCAGCGCCGACATGCGCGCGACGTTGCGGTTGTCTTCGCCTGCCTGGTTCGCGCAGCCGTAGATCACGTCGTCGATCGCCGTCCAGTCGACGTTGCGGTTGCGCTCGATCAGCGCCTTGAGCGGCACCGCGCCGAGATCATCGGCACGGACATCTTTCAGGGCGCCGCCGTAGCGGCCGATGGGGGTGCGAATCGCGTCGCAGATGTAGGCGTCTGTCATGGGCGTATCGATGAGCAACGAACCCGCAGGGTGGCGGATTCGTTCATGGTAGAGAACGTGGCGGCGTTTGCACGTCCGCCATTCGGGTTATGCCGTTTGGCCGGCTTCCGCGGGTACCGCCTTCGGGGCAACATGGACGCGGCTTTGCACCACACGGAACCGGTTGGCGACGAACGCCGGGTCGGCCAGCGCCGCGTTGGCAGCCGGGTTGGCTCCCGTGCCGTGGAAATCGGAGAACGCGGCCGACTGGTTGACGAACACGCCGCCCGTCAGATTGATCGACAGCGCGACACCGCCGCGCACCGCTGCGTCGTGGGCGGCGTCGACGATTGCGTCGTCGGTGCTGTAGACGGAGAGGGTCAGCGCGCCATGTTCCGCCGCGATTTCACCGGCGAGATCGAGCGACTGCGCGGTCGAGTCGGTCGCGATCACGAACGAGATCGGGCCGAACCACTCCTGCGTGAATTTCTCGCGATCGGTCACGTCGAGTTGCAGCACGAGCGGTGTGCGCACACGGGCATCGGGGAACGCGGGGTGCTGAAGGGCCACGCTGTCGGCGAGTACGCGGCCGAGCTGGCGGGCGTCGTCGATACGTGCGGTCACGCCGTCGTTCTGAATTGCGCCGATCAGTTCGACCGAGCGTGCCGGGTCTCCGGTGAGTTTTTGCACGGCAACCGCGATGGCTTGCGCGACTTCGTCGAAGCTCGCATGGCCGTCCGCCGTCCGAATGCCGTCGCGCGGCACATAGATGTTCTGCGGCGCCGTGCACATCTGGCCGGAGTACAGCGCCAGCGAGAACGCGATGTTCTTGGCTGCGGCCTTCAGGTCGTCGGTCGAGTCGATCACGATCTGGTTGACGCCGGCCTTCTCGGTGTAGACCTGTGCCTGGTGGGCATGGCGTTCGAGCCACGTGCCGTTCTGCGTGCTGCCCGTGAAGTCGATCAGCTTGATCTCGGGGCGCAGCGCGAGGTCCTGAACGAGGGCGCCGTCGTTGGGCTCGGTCGCAAGGAGCGTGACGACGTTCGGATCGAACCCGGCTTCGCGCAGCACGTCGCGGGCGATCCGGACCGTGATTGCAAGCGGCAGGATCGCACCCGGATGCGGTTTGACGATCACGGCGTTACCGGTTGCCAGATCGGCGAACAGGCCCGGGTAGCCGTTCCAGGTCGGGAACGTGCAGCAGCCGAGCACGAGCCCCGTGCCGCGCGGGACGATCGTGTAGCGCTTGTGCATCGCGAGCGGCGGGTTCTTGCCTTGCGGCTTTTCCCAATGCGCATCGGCCGGGATGCGGCGCAGTTCGTCCCATGCATAGGCGACAGCCTCGAGCGCACGATCCTGCGCGTGCGGGCCGCCGGCCTGGAACGCCATCATGAATGCCTGCCCCGTGGTGTGCATCACGCTGTAGGCGATCTCGAAACTCGCGCGGTTCAGGCGCGCGAGGATTTCGAGGCTGACGCCGATCCAGGCGCTGGGGCCGGCTTCGCGCCACGTGCGTTGCGCGGCGGCTGCGGCGGCGATCAGTGCGTCGGGCGTCGACTTCGGATACCGGATGCCCAGTGCGATGCCGTACGGCGATCGCTCCGCGCCGACCGCTTCGCCGGACGCCGGCTGGTCGAGTGCGAACGTCTTGTCGAGGTGCGACTTGAAAGCTGCTTCGCCGTCTGCGTTCGCGCTTTCCCCGTACACTTTGGGACTCGGCATTTCGGCGAACGGGCTCCAGTACCCGCGGCTCTCGATGGCGGCGAGTGCGTGCTTCAGCGTGTCTTCGTGCTTCGTGAACAGTGCATGGGTCATGGCGGCGGCCTGATGGACGATGAGAGGGGTTGGATCGATTAATTAACCGACCGGTTGGTCGAAGAATGTTAGCATCAAACTATTCGCATGTGCGAGGCGTTTCTCATTTCATTGATCGAGGAGAAATAGATGGCTTACGAGAACATCCTGGCGGAGACCCGGGGGCGTGTCGGGCTGGTTACGCTGAACCGTCCGAAGGCGCTGAACGCGCTGAACGATGCGTTGATGGATGAGTTGGGCGATGCACTGAAGGCGTTCGATGCGGACGACGGCATCGGCGCGATCGTCGTGACGGGGAGCGAGAAGGCGTTCGCAGCCGGCGCCGACATCGGCATGATGGCCACCTATTCCTATATGGATGTTTACCGGGGCGACTACATTACGCGCAACTGGGAGACGGTCCGTCAGATCCGCAAGCCGATCATTGCCGCGGTGTCGGGTTTCGCGCTGGGCGGCGGTTGCGAGCTCGCGATGATGTGCGACATCATCTTCGCGGCGGACACGGCCAAGTTCGGCCAGCCGGAGATCAAGCTTGGCGTCATGCCGGGCGCAGGCGGCACGCAGCGTTTGCCGCGCGCGGTGTCGAAGGCGAAGGCGATGGACATGTGCCTGACCGCGCGCTTCATGGACGCCGCCGAAGCGGAGCGAGCCGGGCTCGTGTCGCGCGTGCTGCCGGCCGACAAGCTGCTCGACGAGGCGATTGCGGCCGCGGCGACGATCGCCGAGTTCTCGCTGCCGGCGGTGATGATGGTCAAGGAGTCGGTGAACCGCGCGTACGAGACGACGCTGGCAGAAGGTGTCCACTTCGAGCGCCGGCTGTTCCATTCGCTGTTTGCGACTGAGGACCAGAAGGAAGGGATGGCGGCATTCGTCGAGAAACGGAAGCCCGAGTTCAAGAACCGCTAAGTGGGCTGCGCAGCGGCAGCTGTCTGGCGACTGGTTGGCACCGGTTGCGGCGTAGTCGCCCGGCCCGTCGAGCCCCAAGTCACCGTGCGCGATAGCGCACGGTGACTGTTTCAAAATAATTTCACAAAGGGGCTTGCG